>WFXC01000014.1 GCA_015490805.1 Candidatus Kapaibacterium sp. | reverse complement strand
GGGTGATGTATGCGGATAGCAGCGGGGAAGCGAAGGTGGAGGCATTGCAGATTGAGCTGGAATGGGACGGAAGAGTGCTGGGGTATCGGCGGCTGGAGGCAATGGAAGGCAAGTGGGAGGTGATAGATGAAGGGATGGGGACGGTGCGGCTTGCGGGGCAGCGGTCGGGAGGATTTGGTAGTGGCGAAGTGGTACGGCTGTGGTATGGGGTATATGGTGGAACGGATCGGGAAGCGGTCGAGGTAAAGGTAAGCAGTGTGGACGTTGGGGATCGGGCGGTGTGTGTGGAAGCGGGAACGGGAGCGGACACGGTGCGCCTGGGGGAATACTGTTTGCGGGACGTGCGGGAGATCCGGCTGGGGAAGGAGTACGGATTGGAGGCGAAGCAGGAAGGGGAGGAGGTGGTGATACGGTACGGGATCGGGCTCAGCGGAGCGGTAGAGGTGGTGCTGTACGACAGCTATGGGCGGAAGGAGACAGTGATAGCGAGGGGGCAGCAGGAAGCGGGGTGGAGAGAAGTGCGGCTTGGGACCGAGGGGTTGAGCAGCGGATTACATTTTGTGCGTTTGCGGAGCGGGCGGCATATGAAAGTGGTGCCGGTGTGGGTGGTGAAGTAGGGCAGAAACGAATACGCTCAGAAGGCACGCGCTCCCGACAGGATGACGACACCCTGAAATGTTTGTCCGGTGCTACTGGACCGGGGAAAACGCGATGAAGCTGTACTTTTCCCTGCGGCTACCACACGCTTTGTGGCTGGTAAGAAGGAGGTTTATTGTTCCGTGCGCAGATAATGGCGTTGCGCGATCTGAGGACTTCAAATCTTAGGATAACAACTCGGCTTTGTAGCCTGCTTCTTCCAGTTTCTGGATCACGGCTTCGGGCGATACTGTGCCCCGAACTTTGAGAATCCGTTCCGGGGATGTAAGATCGACCGACCACTCTTCGATACCGTCCAACTGCTCCAGAAAGGGAGTGATGGTTGCAACGCATCCCTGGCAGCTCAGCGTGGTTTTAAACCGGAGTGTATCCTGATCGGTGGCAGCTTCTTCTTTTTTCTGGAAAAGTTTTTTGAACATCGTTTTTCCTGCTAATTTGTGAAACAGCTCGCTGGATTACTCCAGAATTGCCTGAAGACGGAAATTATTGCCGGTTCTTGCGATGGCGTCCGGCAGAGGAGGGGTTTGCCGGATTTGGTGGCGCGAGAACTGGATCGGGGACATTTCGCATTTGCTGGAAAAAGTGTAAATTTGGAATGAGATGAAAAGTTTTTGGCTCATACCGTCGTTGCTTTTCGTACTATTGAGCTGCGATCAGGGATTGGCACCGCCGCCACCGGAGCTACCAACCGGTATTCGAGGAACCGTCGTCTTTGTAAGTGATTGGCCCCCACCGGATAGTGTGCAGGAATTGCGGGTTGTTGCTTTTCAACGCTTCCCGTTTGAAGATTCAGCAGGGATCATTGCAGAGGTGCTGGCGGGACGCGCTTTCTTTTCCGATACACTGCCCCGCTTTGTCGATAGTGCCACGTATGAAGTTCTGTTGCAGGCGCCGTTTCCCGATACCCTTCGCTATGTCGCTGTTGCGTGGCGGTATGGTCCGAATTTGTTTGGAGACTGGTGGGTTGCGGCGGTCTATGGGAGTTTCAGCCAGGATACGGTAGTGCCGCGGAAGATTCCGGTGATTCCGCAAACGGTCGTGGAATCGGTTGATATGCGGGTTGATTTTCGACATCTTCCACCACAACCATTTGAGTGAATGATGATGAAACGCTGGCAATGGGGCATTCTTGTTGTACTGTACTGGACGCTGAGCCTCCCTGGATGGGCGCAGGCGGTGGTGACGGGGATCGTTGTCGCGAAGCAGAGCGGGCGGCCAATTCCCGGAGCAACGGTGTATCTGGAAAAGAGTAAGCGGGGCGCAGTAACGCAACCGGATGGACGATTTGTAATTGCCAATGTGCCAGCAGGATCGGATGTGCTGATTGTGCGCTCGATCGGTTATCGCAGCTATCGCCAGCCGCTGCAACTTCGTTCCGGTGATACACTCCGATTGCGCATTGCACTGGCTGAGGCGACGATCGAGTTGCAAAAAGTTGTTGTTGCTGCCAGTAAGCGGGTGCAATCGGCACAGGAAGTGCCGGTCAGTGTGTCGGTGGTGGGAATCCAGAACATTGAATTACGGGGACACACGCAGTTGGATCAGGTTTTGCGGTATGTGCCCGGTGTGTATGTAACCCGCGATCAGGTCAATATTCGGGGAACGTCTGGTTTTGCGCTGGGGATCGGATCGCGGACCTTTGTGCTGCTGGATGGCTTCCCATTTCTGGCAGGAGATGGAGGAGACGTAAAATTCGATGCGCTGCCGCTGTTCGTTGCCCGACAGGTGGAGGTTATCAAGGGAGGAGGGTCCGCCCTGTATGGCAGCGGGGCACTCGGCGGCGTTGTGAATGTTGTCACGGCGTCGCCGGAAAGCGAACGTCCCATCTTTCGATTCCGTTTGCAGGGAGGTGGATATTCCCTACCGAAGTATTCGGAATGGCAGTATCGATCCTCGCCACCGCTGTTCGCCTCGGTGGATCTGGCGTATGCCCGGCGGTGGAAATCGTGGGCATTGCTGGCGGCTGGCGGCTACGATACCGATGAAGGGTATCACGCTTTCTATGATTCCCGCCGCTATCGCGGCTTTGCAAAAGTCGAGTGGAAATCTGACGCGCATCAGCTCCGCATCATCGGCAATTTTGCATCGAACGATCGGGCGGATTGGGTCTACTGGCGAAGCTTGCGCTTTGCAACGCTGCCGCCGGAAACGGTGGATACCAATCAGCGAGTGGTTTCGGATAAAATGTTTGGTGGCATCCACTGGCAGTACCTTCTTTCCCCACAGATTGTTTCGGATTTGAAAGTGAGTTTGTATCGAACCGCGTTTGAAACGGTTGCCAATGGAGAGCCTGTGACAGATTTCCAGTCCTCGGCAAATTCGTGGAATGTGGAAGAGCAGCTCACTGCTACCGTTGGGAATGCGTGGACAATCACGGGGGGATTTCAGGGGATCTGGAATCGCATCGGAGAAAGTTTTGTAGGCAGGCGGAATCAACGTTTGCTGGCGGGATACGCGCAGGTGGAATGGCAGCATCGACCGTGGGTGGTGACGGCTGGTGCCCGCTGGGATCTGGAATTGCTGGATGTTCCTCGCTCCCGGCAATCGGAACTCAGTCCGAAACTTGGCGTTGTGTATCAACCTGCTGACTTCTGGCAATGGCGCTTGAGCCTCGGTAAAGGCTTTCGGATTCCAACGATGGGGGAACGGTTCAGTGGTTTGCGCTATGGACCGTTTTTGGTGAAAGAAAATCCAGCGCTGAAGCCAGAGGAAAACTGGAGTGCGGAGCTTGGGACTACCTATCAATGGTTCTGGCAGGATGAGTTGTGGAAAGCGGAATTGACCGCCTTTAGCAACTGGCTGACCAATCTGGTAGAACCCCGGCTGCTGGAGGGAGCGGTCATTCAGTTTGTGAACGTTGAGCGTGCGGTTGTGCGCGGGATTGAAGCATCGATCGAGGGATGGCTGCCACATCGATGGCTGGGGCTGCAACTGCACGTGCTGGCAGTGGATCCGTGGGATTTGTCTCAACGTCGTTTTCTGAAATATCGCTCCCGATGGCTATTGCAGAGCCGACTCATTCTGCCACTGCTTCCAGCGGTGCGGGTAGAAGGGGAGTATCGGTATCAGAAAAAATTCGATACAGTGGATGAGGAAGTGGCGCGGATCATTCCCGATGCCGATGCACGCGTTGACGCCCATGTCGTGGATCTCCGCTGCCGCGTGGATCTTTCCTCCTGGCTGCCAGTGCCGATGCAGGCAGTGCTCAACGTCAGCAATGCGCTGAACTACTACTACACAGAGGTGCTGGCGAATCTGGCGCCGTTCCGTGCGATCTCTCTTCAGTTGAGCAGCACGCTGGGAGTAACCCCGTAGCAGGTGCTGAGACTGAGTAGGAAAGTGCAGCATCAGGAGTACCGGGTCGGAGGACCTCACTGGTGTTTCTCTTTACGGAAGGTACCGGGCTGGAGACGCGAACTTCAATCGGCAGAAAAAGATGAAAGATGCACGCTAAGGTGTGCGCTCCCGGCTTACCGGGAGCGCCGACTTTAGTCGGCATGTTTATGCACCCTAAAGGGTGCATTTCCAGTAAATGCACGCTGAAGCGTGCGCTCCCGGCGTGATATGGAGGGGTAAAGTGCTGCTGCGCCCAATGGGCAACCAGCGGGTCGTCCCTACAGGTGGGATGAGGGATAAATGGAGGGGCGGACCTGCGTGTCTGCTTTTGATGAAAATGCCCCACTGGGAGCGCCGGCTTTAGCCGGCAAAGATGCACACTGAAGTGTACGCTCCCAGGCACGCTGAAGCGTGCGCTCCCGGTGGATACACACGAAACGGTGAGCACTGGCTTCCATCAGAACGAGAGCCTCTTTAAGCCCTTAGGGTGAAGCATACAAATGGCAAAAGAGGGAATCGTTGCGGCGAGTCCAGTGGATGCGGCGGACCTGCCCGCTGCCGTGAATGACGGGGATCGCATCGGTGAGCTGGACTAAGGTCAGTGCCTGGCGGAGGGGAAGATGTTTCCAGCGGAGGCGGCGAAGCACGGTTGTGAGGGAATCTGATGGAACATCGGCGGAGAAACGGAGTCGGAGAAGGTCACCGCGCCGGACGAAGTTGCTCGGAAGCGGTGATTGCCAGATGACAACTCCGTCGGTTGAGCCCAGCGGCTGGTAACGGAGTCCATAAAGTTGTGCAGTCAGCTCTACTTGCTGTGCCGTGAGTCCATACAGAGGAGGAAGACGGAAGCGGGTCGTATCAGCCGCGAAGGTAGCAGTGGAGACTGGCGAGCGAAGCAGCAGGGGAATGAGTTTCCGGACAATTTTGCGGAAAATGGGTGCTGCGACCTGACTGGCGTAATATCCGCGACGCGGCTTGTTGAGCATTACGATGATGGCGATTCTGGGAGTGTCGACAGGAAAGAATCCTACGAAGGAGCTGGTGTAGTCCTGTCGAGAATATCGTCCGTTAATGAGTTGCTGCGCCGTTCCCGTTTTGCCAGCAATGCGGATGCCGGCAATTCGGGCACTTCGTCCAGTTCCCCGTTCAACGACCAGTTCCAGAAGATGGGCAAGAGTGTCTGCCGTTTCTTTTGAAATGACGCGCCGGATTTCCTTCGGGGCGAACGTATGGAGCAGTTCCCCCTCCTCATCCAGGATTGCCCGGACAACCATTGGCTGCATAAGAGTGCCGCCATTGGCAATTGCCGCATAAGCATTGAGGATTTGCAGTGCTGTTGCCGCCAGCCCGTAGCCAAATGCCATAAACATCTGGGCAGCGGCATCAAATTCGCCCGGCTTTTTCAAAATGCCGCGCGCTTCGCCCGGAAGATCGATCCCGGTAGGCAAACCGAAGCCGAAATCTCGAGCGTAGCGATAGAACTGCTCTGCAGAGAGGCGTCTGGAGAGCTCGGCAAAAATCACATTGCTGGAGTAAATCAGCGCGGTGCGGAAGTCTGTTTTGTCCAGCGGGTGAGCATCGCGAATAACGTGGTCTTTAATGCGCAGCTTTCCATTGTGCCCGTCAACAGAATCGGAGGGAGTGATTTTTCCTTCTTCCAGAAGCGCTGCGGCGGTGATTCCTTTAAAGGTGGAGCCGGGTTCGTAAATATCGGCAATTGCCCGGTTCTTTGCCCCTGCTGGCGAGAAAGTGCGCAGATTGTTGGGATTGAAGTGGGGGTAAGAAGCCATTGCCAGAATCTCGCCCGTGGCAGGGTCCATCGCAATAGCAGTGCCAGCAGCGGCTGCTGCTTTCTGAATGCCGGCAATGAGTTCCTGTTCCACGATCTGCTGGATGCGATAGTCCAGCGTGAGCCGGAGAGAATAGCCATTCTGCGGTGATTTGCTGGGGCCAGCCGGATCGGGAATCATGCGACCTAAGGCGTCCCGCAGGTATGTTTGGTACCCGTCGGTCCCTCTGAGCAGTGAGTCGTACTGCTGTTCAATCCCTGTCTGTCCTTTGCCCTGAGCATCCACAAATCCCAGTGTCTGGACTGCCAGAGGACCAAAGGGGTAGAAGCGTACAGGGGTTTTGATCCGAATCACACCCGGATCGTGCAGGGCGGCAAAGAGCGTGTCCGCACTCAGCGGCAGGTTGCGTGCCAGCACGACGTAACGGCGGTGTGCTGCCTGTGCAATCCGCGTTCGAAAGGAATCGGCAGGAAGGCTGGTAAACCGGTGGAGCAGTTGCGCAACCTGTTGTGGCTTTTTCAATAGTTTCGGATCGACTGCCACCGTTAAGCGGAGCACGGTGCGTGCGAGTAACTGATGGTGACGGTCGTAAATGTTGCCCCGTGCTGCCGGGACCGGCACCGTCCGGTAAGCCTGCCGCTCTAACCGTTGCCGGTAGTTTTTGGCACTGAGAACCTGGAGGTCGAAAAGTCGGTAGAGGAAGAAGAGGAAAATGAGGAAGAAGATCGCAAGACTCCATACTTTCCACCGCCGCATCGGCGGCTCCGGTGGTGCAGCGATATGACGTTCGGTAGACTCCATCACGGCTGAACTGGAATGACCTTCGGTGGATGTGTGCTGAACTGTAAACCCAGGCGCTCTCTGGCAATTCGCTGAATGCGCTCAGGCGCCTGGAGGCGATACACCTGTTGTTGCAACCGTTCGTTCTCTTCGATCAGTGCCTGATACTGCTCCCGCAACTGACTGACTTCCCGAGCCCGCTGCTGGATGGCTAAAACGTTGGAAACATACAGCACAATCAGGATGACCAGTAGCACAAAGAGTCCTAAGAGAGACCACCGATTGAGACGGTATTGAAAACGCCGTACCGCTGGCGAGGTTGTCCTGTGCTGCATTTGCATTCTCTTGCCCCCGTCTCGCTCTTCCAGATTGCAATTTTACGATCTTTTGAGGGATTGACCAAGCTTTGAAGAAAGAGGAGCAGAACGGCGCTCTGCATTGACCAATAGTGCTGTACCGGAAGAAGCGTGACCTGATCATTCTGAGATGTCAGGCTGGAGAATTTTCAAGGATCAGTTTTATCTGGTTTAGCGAAATCCGGTGTGGCTGAAAGCTCCGGTCAATGGTGGGCAAAGATATTGTGGTGTTGTAAGAGATTCGCGCAGCTTGAGCTCTACGCGTCCCGGGAGTGTAAGCGGGAGTGGGCTTATACAACCGGCTTAAACTGTTCAAAAGATTGGTGGCAGTTGTGGCAATAGTGGATAGCCCGACAAAGGGTGGGTCCAAACGGGGTCTGCAACTCAGTGTTAGTGCTTCCACAGTAGGGACACGGTACCGTATGCAGAACTTCTAACTCGATTTCCGCTGTTACGTGGGGTGGTGGAGCAAAGCCGCGCTGCTTTAAAATCTGTCGGCCACGTTCCGTGATCCGGTTGCTGTTCCACGGTTGGTCATACGACACTTCTACGGTGACAGACTCGACTGGCAGTAATTCCCGAATTTTTGCTGCAATGTCTTCCTTGATGACAGGAATAGCCGGACAGGCAGCGAATGTGGGGGTAAACACCACTTTAACGGCTTTGCCGTCCGGCGCTACGTCCACCGAAAGGATCATTCCCAGGTCGACGACGGACAACTCCGGAATTTCCGGATCATAGACCTGTTCCAGCGCTTTCCAGACGTCCTGCTCCGTTACCATCGCTCTGCTTCCGGATCATACCGCAGGGTCCAGGACATTTCTTCCAATAGCGGAGCCAGGTGCTCCGTATGGTAGCCGCGCCGTCCTCCGTAAGCTGGTTCTACCGACGAAGGATCCGGCATTTGCAGCGATGCTTCTTCCAGAATCGGTTGAATTGTTTCAAGCCATCGCTGGCGTAACGCATCTTCTCCGGGGAAAATATTTTCCTCAATCAGCACCTGTTCATATGGTGAGGGTTCAAAGATGCCAAGTGCTAAGGGAAAAGCGGTTTCGAGTGCCGCCTGCATTCGCTGGTGACTTTCTTCCGTTCCGGTTCCCAGTCGGCGCACCCATACATCAGCGTGGAGGATGTGGTACTTGATTTCGCTCTTGAATTTGCGGGCAATCCCGCGGATCGGTTCAAATGTCGATCCCTGAAGCATATCGAAACGGTGGTATTCGGCGTGGTCGAAGAGAAAATGGCGGATGAGGCTGAAGTCGTATTCTCCGTTGGGATATTCCACCAGATGGCAGCACCGGTATTCGTTCTCCGCACGGAGAAATCCCATAGTATCAGGATCTGCTGTGCCAAACTGGTCGTGGAGCAATTGAAAGAGCGTGTAGGATTGTCCCACTTTGTCCTGGGCAATGGAGGCTAAAGCGATGTCTTCTTCCAGAATTGGTCCTAACCCGATCCACTCAGAGTGGCGATGACCGATGATCAACTGGTCATCCGCCATTTTGATCAACAGTTCTTTAATGGCTTCCTGCTTCGGATCCATCGCTGGTTCCTTCCTGTTGTTGCCGCTTTTTGAATTCTTCGATGTATTTGCGCACTTCCATATACCCTTGCGGCTCCCGGTGGAGCTTTTCCTGTGCCGTTTCAAATATGTCGATATCCTGTCGGTGAAGGGTAAAAATATCAGCGGTGCGGACAACCCACATATCGGTTGTTGTTGATCGCCGCCCATACTGCTCTTTGGCGAAAACTAAGGCTAAGTCAGGCGATGGAGCGTGGAGCGATCCAACGTGAATTAAGCGGGCGCCCGTTTTTGCCTGATGAAAAACCTCGTACGTTTCCCACTGATCCCCTGCTTCCTTGGGCTCAAAGGGCTGATCTTCGCGTACCTGCAAACGAACGATACGGGGATCTAAGGATTGGATGAAATCACTCATTGCAGCTCCAGCTTTATCCAACTTTCCGATAAAGTTCTCTTTTTCCTCGGATTCTCAAAGCGTTAGCTACTTACTCTCAGTTCTCACCCTATGCCAGTGGAGTAACGTACTGTTGTCGTGGATTATGCAGTGCTCGCCGCACCCACTGTCCCATCATTTCTGCTTTTTTGCGGACAGCCAGGCGCTCTTTATTGCACGGACCATTGCCGTTGATGACCCGGAAGAATTCATCCCAATCGGGATCGGAATACACCCACTTCCCCGTTTCGGGGTCTTTATGCAAAATGGGATCGGGAATTTCCAACTCCAGTTCGCGAATTTTCGGAACGTACATATTGAGAAACTGCTGGCGCATTTCATCATTGGTTGCCAGCTTCACTTTCCAGCGTACCAGCTTTTCCGTATGGACAGAGATTTTATCAGGAGGTCCGAAAAAGTGCATAATGGGTCGCCACCAGCGATTCAAAGCATCCTGTACCATCTGTCGCTGCTTTTTGGTTCCGGTTGCCAGCGCAACGACGGTATCATAGCCATAGCGGAGGTGGAAGGATTCTTCCCAGCAGATGCGCTCCAGCGCCCGGCAGTAGGGACCGTACGATCCTTTGGAGTTCGTGGTTTGGTTGATAATGGCACCGGCATCGACGAGCCAGGCAATGATCGCCGCATCTGCCCAGGTTTTTGCAGGGTAATTGAAAACATTCGAGTACTTCGATTTGCCGCTGAGCAGGTCATTGATCATCTGCTCCCGCGATTTGCCTAAGGTTTCAGCGGCACTGTACAGCAACTGTGCGTGTCCAACTTCGTCCTGCACCTTTGCCATCAGGGCTAATTTCCGTTTGAAACCCGGCGCACGCGTGATCCACGTTCCTTCCGGAAGGGCACCGATAATTTCCGAATGAGCATGCTGCTCGATCATTCGGATAAGCTGCCGGCGGTATTCGTACGGCATCCAATCGTGAGGTTCAATTTTTTCCCCACGGTTAATTTTTTCTTCGAATTCCGCTAACTTTTCAGGATCTTCTTTCGGTGTTTCCTGTGGGCTGGCAGATCCGGGAATGTAGCCGCCACCATACATTGCGCTGCCCTTTTTGTTTACCTGTCCTTTAACTTTTTGTTTGACGCTTTTCCCTGCTGTCGATTTTACACCGCAACCGCTCTTTTCTCCTCAGCCTGCCGGGACGGCGGGGAAGGCAACCATAAGCTGGATTTTGTGACAATGTTGCAAATACTTTTGCATTCCTTTCCGTTCTTTGCCCTTTGTTAAAGGGGATGCAAAGCAAGTGGTACAAAAAGGGAGAAAAGTCAATGTTCCATTTGACAGCGGAAGATTCGAAGTACGAAGTGAAGGATTTCCAGAAAGATGTGCTGGAAGCCAGTTATGAAAAGCCGGTCGTTGTGGACTTCTGGGCGCCGTGGTGTGGACCCTGCCGCATTATTGGTCCGGTGTTAGAGCGCCTGGCGGAGGAGCAGCAAGATCGGTGGAAGTTGGTCAAGGTCAATACGGATATTCATCAGGATGTCGCAATGGAGTATGGGATTCGGGGAATTCCGACGGTCAAGTTGTTTGTCAATGGTGAAGTGGTGGATGAATTTGTCGGCGCTTTGCCGGAACCCCTGATTCGCCAGTGGCTGGACAGTGCCATTCCCGATCCGACGACTGAAGCAGTGCGGAATGCGCTGTCCCTGTGGATGGGGGGGAAGAAAGAGGAAGCTAAAAAGGCGGCCGAAGAAGTGGAGAAGGAAACGCCAGAACATCCGGCAATAAAAATTTTCCACGCTTTTGAGCAACTGGAAACGGAGCCGCAGGCAGCCAAGGAACTGGTGGCAGATATCGACATCGACTCTCCACTGTATCCGTATGCGGAAGCGATCCGGACATTTGCTGATCTCTATGCTGCTGCCGCCAATCCTGAGGAATTACCGGATGATCCGGTCAAAGAGCTGTATCTGGAAGCCATTCAGGCGCTGCAGCAACACGATTACGACAAAGCACTGGAAAAATTCATCGAGGCGATTCGGGAAAATCGGTACTATAACGAAGATAGTGCCCGCATTGCCTGCCTGGCTATCTTTGGGCTGCTGGGCGAAGAACATCCGATTGTCAAGAAACACCGTCCGTCGTTCAACTCTTCGCTGTACATCTAAGTTTTCCGGAGAAAAGTTGCAGGGGCGCACCGTCGTAGGTGCGCCTGCTGCACACCGCAGGGTGTCGGGAGCGCCGACTTTCGCTGGCACGTTAATGGGAACGCTGACTGTAGTCGGCAAAAATGCACACTGAAGTGTGGACTCCCGGCAGTTGGAATCATCGGCTTTCGTCGGCACAGGGTAGAGGATGCACGCTGAGGCGTGTGTTTCTGATAAATGTGTAGGAGCGAAGCGGTGCTTCGCCCGATGGGGGCTATTGTGCGTTCCTGCGGGTGTAGAAAGCGGATGGACACGCAGGTCAGCCCCTACGGGTTCGCTGGAAATTTGTAGGGGCAGGTTTTTCGCACCTGTCCTCTGCTGGAAACACCGAACTGGGAGCGCCGGCTTCAGCTGGCACGGAATGCACCCTAAAGGGCTTGTTCAACATACTTGCCGTCCGTTGCCCGTCACCCTTGAGTCGGCAAAGAATGCACCCTAAAGGGTGCGCTCCCAGCGAACTGGGAGCGCCGGCTTCAGCCGGCAGAAATGCACCACTGAAGCGTGTGCTCCCGGTGATTGGGGGCGCTGGCGGAGGGAGCCGGCTTAGGAGCACCGGATTTCATCAGGATATCGTGCGTACGGAAAAGGGTGTGCCTGTCGATGGACGGTGGTAGCCTCTCCTTTGAGCTTCTGCTATGCCATAGCCCACTTTGCTGGCGTTCCGGCGCCGCCGGATTGCAGGAAAACCGGTATATTGCGGATTTTTAAAAATGGGCAGAGTGGGTTGCGTTAATGATGCTATCGGCAAGGGCAGTTGTTCCCGAGGAAATCCGGAGTGGTTGGAAAGATCGCACATCGAATAGACAACCCGGTCAGCAGGTTCCCATTCCTCGATGGAATGTTCTGGAAATTGCACTTCCACCGGCGCCTTTGCCGGCACTGTATGATGCGCTGGAAATTTATCCAAAGCTGTTCTGGAGTAGTGCGAAAACGCAACGCCAGTTTGTGGCAGCGGGCAGAGTGCTGGAATTTCGTCAGCCTTTAACGCCAGAAGCAAAACAGGTCTTACCCGCATTGCTGCGGCAGTATCCCGAATTGATGCTGGTCGGCGGTATGGGATTCGATCAGCAGTGTTGCCGGGATTTTCCGTGGAAAGATTTTGGTACACAGCGGTGGTTTATTCCGCAATTCCTTGTATTTCAAGCTCCCAATGGGTTGCGGCTGCGGTTTGTCTTTTCGAAGCAAGACCGCTTCGCTTATCAAGATTTGCTGCAATTTTTCACGCAGTGGCAGCGCATCAGAGGGGATCATCCGCCAGCTATGCCGACAGCGACGGTGGTATGCCACCAGCCGAATGCGTCCGGATGGCGACAGCGGGTGCTCGCTGTTCGACAGGCAATCGCGCAGGGAAGGGTGCACAAAGTGGTGCTTTCACGGCAGACGATGGTGGAGTTTGCTCAGACGCCTCGACCCGCAGGACTGCTTCAGCACCTTCGGATGCGGTTTCCTGCTGCTGTTGTTTTTTGTTTCCAGCCGGCGCCGACGGCCGCATTCTGTGGTGCTACCCCGGAACATTTGTTTGTGCGCACTGGCAGGCAGCTCTGGACGCGGGCGATCGCAGGCACTCGCCGCCGTCACCGCGATCCGGTCAGCGATCAGCGAGTCCGCAATGAATTGCTTTCCAGTCGTAAGGATCAGCAGGAGCACGCTTACGTTGTTGCAGCATTGCGACAGGCTCTGCACCGTTTCAGTGAACGCTTAACGATTGGGGAAACGACACTGCTGTCGTTGCCGCATCTGTACCATTTGCAAACACCGGTCACAGCAGTTTTGAAACCGGAAATCGATGATTTCAATTTGATCGATGTCCTCCATCCAACGCCAGCAGTTGGTGGAACACCCCGGCAGGCAGCGCTGGCACTGATTCGGCAGCTTGAACCCTACTCCCGCGGCTGGTATGCAGCACCTGTTGGCTGGATAACCGCTGGGCAGAGTGAGATTGCCGTGGCGATTCGTTCGTTTCTGTTGATGGGACGCATCGGTGTGTTCTATACCGGTGCTGGATTGGTGCTGACATCCGATCCGGATCTGGAATGGCAGGAACTGGAGCATAAACTGGCGACATTTGCTGCGTGGATAGATCACGCTTCGGAGTAACCAATGCAGGTAGAGAATCCGAACAGGGCGGTTGCAACGTTGATCGTTGAAGAGCTTGTGCGGAACGGTGTCAGCCTCTTTGTGGTTGCACCGGGAAATCGCTCTGCGCCGCTGCTGTGGGTATTGCAGCAGCGATCGGATGTGACGGTTGTCTCTGCTTATGATGAGCGCTCTGCTGCTTTCTTTGCGCTGGGAGCGGCAAAAGCGACGGGGCAGCCAGCAGTTGTGGTCACCACCAGCGGGACGGCGGTAGCAAATCTTCTCCCTGCTGCGCTGGAAGCTCGCTACGATCCGACCCCGCTGATTCTGCTGACCGCCGATCGCCCGTGGGAGTTGCATCATCGGGCAGCGAATCAGACGATCGATCAATACGCGTTTCTGACACCGGTCGTTCGGTGGCAGGGGACAATTCCAGCGGCGGATACGCAGGTAGATGCTGCTGCTATTGCGCATTTGGTCAGTACGGCAGTAGCAGCTGCCCAGTTCCCATTGCCGGGTCCGGTGCAGTTGAATTGTCAATTCCGCGAGCCACTGCATTTGCAGCCGGTACCTTTTCAGATGCTGAATTCGCCAGCATTTGAACAGTGGCGAAACCAACCTTCTGCTTTTCAGCAGTGGCAGGATGCACCCGTTGATTGGCAGGCGGTGCATCGGGAAATCGAACACTGGTTGACAACAGCACGGGATCCCGTTGTGATCATCGGTGGCATACCACCGTTTGAGCAAACGGCGGTGCGGGCAATGTGCGGGCAGCTTCCGGTACCAGCAGTTGTGGATATTACATCGGGGTTGCGAGGAAAGCTGCGGCGCGAGTTGCCGTTGTTCGATCTGGCTCTGTTACATCCTTCCCTCTGGCAATGGCAGCCGGATCGGATTCTGTGGATCGGAGGCAGGCTGACATCGAAGCGGACACTCCAGTGGCTGACAACTCGCACAGCAGAAATGCTTCATCTGGCATCTGTACCAATGGAGTTCAATCCGGCGCTGCAGCGAATGCGGCACTACAGGATCCCACAGACTTCCGCCGTGCCGTTCAACATCCCCGATCGTCCGTCGTTTGCTGAACGCCAGCAGTGGATCCAGAAAGTGATTGCACCGTTCAAAAGGGCATTGTCAGATTCTTTGCTGACGGAGGCAACTGCAATCCGTACGGTTTTTCGACAGCCACTGGAGGAGAAAATCCTTTTGCTGGGCAATAGCATCGCGGTTCGGGATGCTGATAGCTTCGTTGAGCAGTCAGTGGGACAACCAGTGATCGTGAGCAATCGGGGAACCAGCGGAATTGATGGGCTCGTGTCAACCGGCGCAGGGGCTGCACTGACACCGGGAAAGCGAGCGGTTGCTATCATTGGCGATCTTAGCGCTTTGTACGATCTGAATGGTTTTCACTTCCTTACGCAGCTACCGCATCCGATGGTGGTTGTGGTGCTGAACAACGGCGGTGGGCAGATTTTTACGCGGGTTATTCCTCCAGTTGATCGTACCGAGATTACCCTGTTTGTCGCACCGCACTCGTACGACTTTGCCGATGTTGCCCATCTTTTCGGGTTAGCCTACAGATCGGTTGATAATCTGGCGGCACTGGAACAGCAACTTCCAGCAGTGATGCAGGCGAAGCGGTCGGTGCTACTGGATGTGAAAATTGATCCTGATGCAAGCATACGGTGGTATGAGACACTAAAGCAGTTAGGGCAGCAGGATAACGATGGTAAAGCAACGCACGATTAAAACTGAAGAGTTTGAGTGGAACGTTTGGGAGACAGGTTCCCCGGATTCCTCCTGTGTCGTGGTCTGTTTGCACGGTTTTATGGGAACGGGAGAAGATTGGGTCCCGCTGATGCAGCGGTTGTCGGAGCATACCCGTTGCATTGCGGTAGATTTGCCGGGACACGGTAAAACCCGGGGTGATCTGGAAAAAAACCCCTGGAAAAACGTGATACAGGAAATGATCCGGCTTTTCAATGCTTTAACGATACCACCACCAGTGGTGCTCGGCTATTCGATGGGGGGACGGTTGGCGATAGCAATAGCGGAGGTGATGAAGTACCAGGTGCGGGGGCTGATCGTGGAATCTGCTTTGCCGGGCATTGATGATGAACTGGAACGACTGGAGCGCTACCATCAGGATCTGGAACGGGCGCTGGAGCTCACCATTCAGGATTTCGATCAATTTCTGCAGCGGTGGTATGACCAGCCACTCTTTGCTTCTCTCCGCCAGCATCCAGTGTTCCAGCAGCTTATGGAACGGCGATTCCGTGACAACGATCCTTTGCAATTAGCAATAGCGTTGAAAGTGCTGAGCGTTGCCCATCAGCCTTCCTATTGGCAGTGGCTGGGAGCGACGACATTGCCGGTGCTGTTTCTTGCCGGTGAGAAGGACGCAAAGTATGTAGCTATCGCCCAGCGCGTGGCGGCTTTGCACAATGCTTCGGTGCGGGTCGAGATTGTTCCCGGCGCTGGACATACCATCCATTTTGAAGCACCGGAGCGCTTTGCGCAACTTGTCGAACAATTTTTGTCACAGGTGTGCTGGCTGAACAACCAGGGAGTTTCATAAATGAGAGAGGATGAGACGACGATGGCGACGCAAAAGGTGTCGGCAATTTTCGACCCGGCGCGGTGGGAAGAAGTTTCGGAGTTTCAGTTCGAAGACATCACGTATCACCGGTGTAAAGAACACGGTACGGTTCGCATTGCCTTTAACCGTCCTGAGGTGTTGAATGCTTTTCGTCCTCAGACGGTAGACGAGCTGTACACGGCACTGGATCACGCGCGGCAGACGCCGGATGTCGGATGTGTTTTGCTGACCGGTAACGGTCCGTCGAAAAAGCACGGGAAGTGGGCATTTTCTTCCGGTGGTGACCAGCGGGTCCGAGGAGCATCGGGATACGAATACGAAGGGAGCGCAGAGAATCCAGCGGCACGGGCGCGAATGGGGCGCCTCCACATTCTGGAGGTGCAGCGGTTGATCCGCTTTATGCCCAAGGTTGTCATTGCCGTTGTCCCCGGATGGGCTGTCGGCGGTGGGCATAGCTTGCACGTCGTTTGCGATCTAACGATTGCCAGCGCCGAGCATGCGTTGTTCAAGCAAACGGATCCAGATGTTGCCAGCTTCGATGCAGGGTACGGATCGGCGTATTTAGCCCGTATTGTTGGGCAGAAGCGTGCGCGGGAAATATTTTTCATCGGCAAAACCTACACGGCGCAGGAAGCGTATGAGATGGGGATGGTGAATGCGGTCGTGCCGCACGAGCAACTGGAAGAAGTTGCCCTGGAATGGGCAGCAGCGATCAATGCAAAAAGTCCGATGGCGATCCGTATGCTCAAATATGCCTTTAATCTGGTTGACGATGGGCTGGTAGGACAGCAGTTGTTCGCCGGTGAAGCCACCCGCCTGGGCTATATGACCGAAGAGGCGCGCGAAGGCAGAGACGCATTTCTGGAAAAACGCCCGCCCGACTACTCCCGCTTTCTGTGGTATTACTGAGATACGCCGTAACAAAAGAAATGTTCCCGGTGAACCGGGAGCGCCGGCTTCAGCCGGCAAATGATAAAGGAGGCACTGGCGTAAATGTGTAGGGGCGACCGGCCGGTCGCCCCTACGGGTGCAGGTGATGGCAACCAGCAGGATTGCGCCGAACTGAGAGCGCCGACTTTAGCCGGCAAAGGGTGAAGGATGCACGCTGAAGCGTGCGCTCCCGGTGAATGCACCCTAAAGGGTGCGCTCCCAACGGACTGGGAGCGCCGACTTCAGTCGGCAAAGGGTGAAGGATGCACACAGAAGCGTGCGCTCCCGGTGGATATCCACTGCAACCTGTACCCCGCCACACCATCTGAAAGTTCCTTCTCACCTCTGCTCATTGTTTGGTTGTTTCCAGAGGAATTTGTACATTCGGTGCGTGCTGAAACCGGAGCGCTGATGATGCGAGGATACGCAACACGGACGTGCCGGAACGGGGCATGCTGCATTTGGGGCAGATCCTACTTGTACTTTGCTTTCCAACTGTTGTTGTCGATTTTTTCGCTGAGTTTCCCGATCGTTTTTCTTTTTGAGCGTGAGGGTGGCGCAACAATCAACGTCAGTGGAACAGGATAGACGCAGCAAAGAAACAAAAAAGGAGCAGAGCGATGCGGACACTGATACTCTGGATCATTGCAGCAGCGATTGCTCTGGGACAGTGGACAACGGATTGGGAAACGCAGTACGTGCCGGATGTGGTGCCAGCATACAAAAAAGCGACGCGATTTTTTGTCGATTCCCTCTATCGGTCGTATGCGCCGGGTAAATATGTTTCTGCTGTGGCTTTTGCAGGGCGCGACACCTGTTTTCTGGCAACGGCATTTTTTCCCGATCGCCTTGGTGGCATCTTGCGGAGCACCGATTATGGTCGGCACTGGGATTCGGTGCTGCTGGTCGATCGGCGGGGAGAAGAAGCGCGGTTCATCGACCTGGAATGGGATGGGAGCGGGAGAATCTATGGAGTGTTCCGACGGTTGTATCAGGAGGATCGGGAACCGACAGCGTATTCGAGCCAAACGATCCTCTGGTGGAGTGATGATCTGGGACAGCAGTGGGACACCCTGGATCTGAATAGCGCCGTCGGAGGAGGATGGGAAGTGCACGGGTTTGATCTGGAGATGCTGGATTCCGCCACAGGAGCATTAACAGCGGTGATTTCCCGGTACGATAGTGCGCAGGGAGAACGGGTATACAGCCCCGTGATCCTGTATACGGAGGACCGCTGGAGACGCGTTGACACAGCGCCGGGCATAGGATGGGGCGTGAGCAAGATAAAGATACTGGGCAAAGGGATATGGGTTGTGCAAAACTATGCAAATATCGGATGGACGACGGACTATGGAGCGCACTGGTCGGTAATGAACATTGACACGATTGCGAAGCAGCAGTGGGGGTGGTCGCCTACCTGGTTGAACGTTATGGATATGGACGCAGTGAGTCTGGACCGGTGGTATGTGTGTGCCAATTACTATCCGACCGGGGGAGATGTCGTGGCAAAGGATGTGATTATTGAAATCCGGGATCGAGGGAAAGCAGTGCGGAGGTTACTGGATACGCTGCCGCTGGTAGTGCCGTGGGGCAGAATACGGGATGTTGCTTTTACTGGAGCGTTTTATCAGATCGACTTTCTGGACACGTTGCGAGGGATTGCGGTGGGATCGAGCAACAAGATCTGGATGACCACTGATGGGGGAAAACACTGGGAGCAACAGGCAGTGGATTTGATTCCCGGCGCTGAGGCGCAAGTGGATTTGTTTTTTGGCAGTGCGTTCCGAAGCTGTCAGTATGGAGATACCGACCGGATCATTGTCGGAGGGATCGAATACGCAGTGATCTACCGTCCGGGACAACTGTTGCGGCGACCGTGGGTATGGGGACAGCATCGGGTGGTGTACGATACGGTTGAAAATTACGGTCCGATGTGGCGGTGGGAGATTCGGACGAAGACGGTCAAGGAAGTGCCGTACTGGTTGCGGTGGTCGCCGGTGGAGGGAGCGATCCGGTATCGAGTGGTGATGTACGATGATAGTTCCGAGTCGGATCTTGCCAAAAAGCCGCCGGAGCGGGTGCTGGACACGGTGGTCAGCGATACAGCGATCGGGTTGTGGGTGCGGCCAAATAAGGATCAGGTCGTGGTGTACCTGCGAGCGGAAGGAGCAGATGGGAAAGTGAGCAACTGGTGGCAGTTGCTGTGGAAGAGCTGGGCATCAGTGGTGGGGGTGCAGGAAGCGGAGTTGCAGACGCACGGCAGGATGGTGTATCCGAATCCGACGCGGGGGAGGTTCTGGATCGTGTACCCGAAGGAAGGCAGGTGGTCGGTGGAGGTGCGAACGGTAATGGGGCAGGTGGTATGGCAGCGTCCGGCGGAGTGGAAAGAGCGCGGGGAGCGGGAAGAAGTAGACCTGCGAGGGGTGAGCAATGGGACGTACTATGTGCGGCTGCAACATCGGTGGTGGAAGGTGACGGTGCCAGTGGTAGTGATGCGGTAGCGGAAGGCGGAGGTGTGACCGGGAGCGTCGACTTTTATCGGCAGAGGATGCACACTGAAGTGTGCGCTCCCAGTAGCGAAGGAGCGCCGACTTTAGCCGGCAGAGGATGCACATGAAGTGTGCGCTCTCAGCGCTGAAGGAGTGCCGACTTGAGTCGGCAAAGAATGCATCCTAAAGAGTGCACTCTCAGTAGAGCGCATGGATGAAACCGCTTTAAGGAGGAGGTGCAGAAAACAGAGAAATTTCGCTGGAGTATCGGGAATCAGGGTTCGGGGAGGGATGATAAAATACTGCCCGGTGTATCACCAGGGATGCACCGGGCAGCAGACAGTGAATGCTGTGCTTATGCTGATTGATCGCTGTGTTTCGGCGGATTGGCGGGAGCAACGACTAAGGTCCTGCCTCCCAGTTCTGTTCCGTTCAAATTGTCGATAGCGTTCTGTGCCTCTTCAGGCGTGCTCATTTCGACGAAACCGAAGCCGCGAGAGCGACCACTGAATCGATCCGTAATGATCTTGACGGAGATCACTTCTCCGTAGGGGCGAAATGCTTCGGCTAACTGCTCTTCCTGAAGGCGATACGGCAGGTTGCCGACGTAAACCGTTGCGTTCATGGAAAGAATCCTTCTGTGAAACTGAAACTCTGTACGCGGAAGGGTGATCACAGTGCCAGAGGCAGGAGGATCAACCTTCACGGGCGGATAAACGAAGGAGTCGAGGTTATCGTGCACAGCAGGGATGTACCCTGCAAACTTCTGTGGATGGACAGCGACACAGGGCATACAGCAAGGGGCGTTGAGAATGAACATCTTCCCCTGTGTGTGCTACCACCCAATCTCGATGCCGAAGTACAAGTTGCGTTCGGCACCGGGAAAGAATTCAGCTCCTTCGCCGAAGCTGGAGTAGAGGGTGTTCAGAAGATTGTTGATCGCCAGACGGAGCCGAAGGTATTGCAAAGGGGCAAGATCGAATTGGTAGCTCCCCTCTAGGTGCACCAGCGTGTAAGGATCGTTTTTCCGATCTTCCCGCTTGAAGTTATCGGTGTAGAACGCGCCGACATACTGGATGCGGGCACTGATCCACCACTGGACGGCTCGATAAGTAAGGCGGAGGTTACCCAGCAGGTCCGGAAAGCCAGCAATGGGATTACCGTCCAGCACCATAGCTGTGTCCTTTTCGTAATGCGTGTAGTCAACAAGCCGATTCCGGCTGAGGGAAAGATTCCCCTTGAGCTGGAGCGATTGTCCAGCCGACAGCGGAATAGTCCAGCCACCGTGCAGCTCTATGCCGATGTGGCGGGTGCGCGGCGCATTGCCATAGACGGGGCGACCAAAAATATCCAACTGTCCCTGCTTCACTAATTCGTCGAAGAATTCCATCCAGTACGCAGTGGCTTCCAGTTGCAATCTGGTGCCCTGGTAGTATGCCCCCAGTTCTATATCCAGTAATTTCTCCGGCTTGACCAGCGGCTTTGAAAAATCATATCGTGTGAGCCCACCACTGGTGTCGCTCTGGAACAACGGGCGTTCGCCGTAATACGATCCGGCTGCATTGTAGAGGGACTGTCGCTGCGGCTCCCGTTGGGTGATGGCAATGCTGGCAAACAGATCCAGCGAGGGATTGATCTGATGCCGAACGCCCAGCCGACCGTTGACAAAGAAATAGGGGATGAAAAAGATAGTGCCGGCACCGGATATGGTGTCACCATCAACTGTCAAGTATCGGGTGTACTGTTTGCCCGCTTTCTCGTTGAATAATCGGTAGGCTTTGTAAGCAAACTGGATATCGCCAGATAGGAGCGTGGAGGCAGTAAGCTGATACTGTTCACGGGCAAAGATCGAGAAAACATCCTTTCCCGCATTGTAGCTGTAGAATTTGTAATCGGGATCGTACCCTTTCGGCAACCCGTCAGCATATCGCACTTTGCCCCAGTGTTCTGATCGATGAATGCGAATTTCGGCGCCGGCTGTGAGTTGCCCGTTCTGGTGGCGCCACTGGAGTCGGGGAATCCAGCCGCCGTGCTTGTTTCCAACAAAGGCACGGATAATTGCGTTGGAAATGGTAACGTTGGGCGGGAATCCATTTTCGGGAGTGATGCGCAGCGTTTGAGCATCTGCCCACGAACCATCGAAGTCAAAGAATCCCTCGCCTGTGTAGTAGAACAGGATCGATTTGAGCGATAGATTGTCGGTTATTTGCCAGTCATTGAGAATTTCGTAGTGAGGTTGTGAAAAGTTTTCGATTTCCTGCGGTCGACGCAAGATGCCGAAGAAGGTTTCGGGAGAATCGCCTTCCCAGTAGGAATAATTTTCGCGCCGCTTGATGCGATCTTTCAGGAAATATTTTGGAATACCGGTGTATGCCAGTCCATCTTCTAAGGGACCGCCGAAGATGTTGATTTGCGTCGAAAATCGCTCACTGAAGTGAGCAGCACTGAGAAAATAACTTTTGAGATTAGCCCACGAGTGGCGCCGGTATCCTTTAGAAAGAATCTGGGAGAGTCGGGCGTACACAGCGAAATTGCCGACCAATCCAGAGCCGACTTCAATGGAATATTTTTGCACGTTTTGTGCAAGGACATCTTTCTGAGCAAAGGGAGAAAAGTATTGCTGCAAACCGAGACCATACTTCAGATGAACGCCCCGGATCTGACTGATATCCAGGGTGCTGATGTGGATGCTTCCTCCAATAGCAGCGGCGCCGTAGTCTACCAGTCCAGCGCCGCGCTGGATCTGCACTTCGGAAGTGCTGGCAGCCAGATCGGGGAGATCGATCCAGTAAACATTGTGATCCTCAGGATCGTTCTGCGGCACGCCGTTGATGAAGACCGCAACGCGCCGCTGGTCGAAACCCCGAAGCGAGAAGAAAGAATAGCCAATGCCGTTACCGTTCTGCGAATACGCTAAGATGGACGGAGCTTCGCTTAGCAACAGGGGGAAATCCTGGACTGTGTATCGCTGCTGGAGCTCGACGCGACGGATCGTCTCGATTGGCACCGGGTCGCGTCGCTTTTCCGCCCGCAATGTTGTGACCGTGATGCTGGGCATTCGGTACACTTTTCTGACCGTGTCGGCTTTCTGCTGCTGTTGTTGCTGTGCAAGAGAAGGCGACGCAAAGCAGAGCGTCAGGAGAAAGATCACAAGTTGCTTTTGAACGGACCTCGCCATTTGTGCACCTTTGTTTTGGTTGAACATACCGTGTTTGCTTGAGGTCCGTTTGGGGATACCCGTTGAAAAGGAAGAGGTTGGGACAACTTCTTCCGTTTTCCCTGCGCCGGCATTACCCGGATCAGGTTCAAGGGGTCTATTCTCAGCCCAACGGATCCGTTGAGCACCCCCAAACGGAAGTTCTTTCTCTTTACGCCCGCTGGGCGTGTGCCATTTTACGCGGGCGTTCGGAATCCTGTCGAAAAATAAAGACCGGATCAGCTTGCTCTCGAATCACATTTTCGGTAATAACGCAGCGTTGCAGTCCTTCCATTTCCGGTATGCGATACATCAGCGGAATCATAATTTCTTCCATCACGCTGCGCAGCGCCCGTGCTCCAGTTTTCTTCTGCTGCGCTTTTTCAACAATGGCATACAGTGCTGCTTCTTCGAATTCCAGCTCTACCCCTTCCATTAGGAAGAGTTTTTTGTATTGCTTCACCAGAGCATTTTTCGGTTCGGTCAGAATGCGTACCATTGCGTCGGTGTCCAGCGGATGGAGCGCGACAACAACGGGGATACGCCCCACAAATTCCGGAATGAAACCGTAATGTAGCAGATCTTCCGGCTCTACCTGATGCAACAGGGTGTACTTTTCTTCAATTCGGCGATGCGGTTCCGCCATAAAACCAATGCTCCCTGCCTGCAAGCGCTGCGCAACGATCGTTTCCAGACCTTCAAAAGCACCGCCACAGATAAACAGGATGTTACGGGTATTGACGTAAATGAGCGGTTGCTCTGGATGTTTCCGTCCACCCTGCGGTGGGACGCCGGCAATCGTACCTTCAAGAAGTTTGAGCAGGGCTTGCTGCACTCCTTCGCCGGAGACGTCGCGGGTAATACTGGGGGAATCACTTTTCCGTGCGATTTTGTCGATCTCATCGATATAGATGATTCCCCGCTCTGCCCGGGCTACATCATAGTCAGCACTCTGGAGCAGACGGGCAATGATCGTTTCAACATCATCACCAACATATCCAGCTTCGGTGAGAGTAGTAGCATCAGCAATGGCAAAAGGCACCTGAAGAATCTTCGCTAAGGTTTGCGCCAGCAGGGTCTTGCCGGTGCCCGTCGGACCGATCAGTAGAACGTTGCTCTTTTCGATTTCGACGTCTGCTAAATCCCCGGCTAAGTCCTGTGCCTGGATCCGTTTGTAGTGGTTATATACTGCCACGGACAGCACGACTTTGGCTTCTTCCTGCCCCACGACATATTCGTCCAGAATAGCCTTGATTTCTGCCGGTTTCGGCAACTGGATATTCTGAACGAATTCCTGATGTTGGACCAGTCGATGGGACTGGAGAATCTCGTTCGACTTTTCGATGCAGAGGTCGCAAATGTACACGCCCGGACCCGCAATAAGATTCCCCACTTCTGCAGCAGATCGACCGCAGAAAGAGCACCGAATGTCCGTCTGATCCGATGACGATCGCGTCGGCATCGTTACTTCTCACCCGATGTTTGTTCTTCCCCATCATCGGCTGTTGACCCGGCTTCTGAAGTATCCGGCTCGACTTCAGCCCGTATTTGCTTCCGACTTTCCAGGATTTTGTCGATAATGCCGTACTCCAGCGCTTCCTGGGCGGACATATATTTGTCGCGGTCAGCATCTTTCCGGATTTTTTCCAGCGGCTGACCGGTGTGCAGACTGATAATTCGGAATAATTCTTCGCGAATGCGGAGCATCTCACGGGTGTAAATTTCAATATCCGCCGCTGCTCCCTGCGTTCCGCCAATAGGCTGGTGCATCATAATGCGGGAGTGAGGCAGTGCATACCGCTTTCCTTTCGCACCAGCACAGAGCAGCACCTGTGCCATCGAGGCGGCCATTCCCACGCAGATGGTAGCAACATCGGGGCGGATGTATTGCATCGTGTCGTAAATGGCTAAACCAGCACTGACACTCCCGCCGGGAGAGTTGATGTACAGGTAAATGTCCTTTTCCGGATCTTCACTCTCTAAGAACAGCAATTGCGCAACGATCAAGCTGGCAACGTGATCATCAATGGGCGCACCAAGGAAAATGATACGCTCTTTCAGCAGACGGGAATAAATGTCGTATGATCGCTCACCGCGACTGGTCTGCTCAATAACAATTGGCACCAATTGGTTATGCATTGGGTGTCTCTGTTGTGTCTGTGGAACTTGCTGTTTGTTGTTCTTCTTCCGTTGCGATAGGCTCTTCGGAAGATTGCTCCGATTGTTCAGTTTCCGTTTGGTCGTCTTGCGTTTGGTCATCCTGAGATTCTTGCTGCGAGATGGTTGCCAATTCAATGAGACGATCCATCAGTTTGCGGACTATGATCGAGTCTTTAAGTTCTGGGCGCAGTTGCGCCTTGATTTCTTCTGGCAGATCAGTCCATTTGACCAACTGCTGTTCGCCAATGGGAAGAACCAGATTATTCCAGTCCTCCTCGCTCACCGTGATGTTTTCTTTGTTGATAAGGGCAGATCGGATGTAGATCCACTTGATTTGTTGCTCTAATTCCTTCTGCCATTGCGCCAGTTGCTCCGGGGTGAGCTGCGCCAGATCAACTTTCTGATCATCTGCAATTGCTTTCATCCAGGTCTGGAGCAGGCGCGGTGGAATTTCAATAGCATCGCCATACAGTGCTAAGAGTTGCTCCCGGATTTGGGCTTCGAAAACCTTGCGCTGTTGTTCATCTCGCTGGGTAATTAAGGCTTGCCGAATGTGATCCCGTAGTTCTTCGGGTGTGTGGGCAGCGCCGCCGGTGATCTCAGCGATTTTCTCCTCCGTTAATTCTGCTGGCTTTGTGCGCTGTACCTCCGTAATACGTACGCGATACTGCTGTGATTCTCCTTCTGGAGAAGTAAAAGTGTACACAAATTCATCGCCTTTGCTTTTACCCACGATCTGGCTTTTCAGGTTCTCGTCTGAGATGGCTTCTACTGGCAACTGGAGAGGCTCGGCTGGCTTCTCTCCGATGATAGGCAATCCGCTGGGATCCAGCTTCTGCAATTCCAGCGTGACAATCGATTCTGAATCGATTGCTCCTTCCTGAGTTTCTAAATGTCCGTAGTGCTGCCGAATGTCTTCGATCGTCTGATCAACATCCCCTTCTTGAATTGCCGGTAGTTCGTTGAGTGTGAGAGCCGTTTTGTAACGATCATCCAGCTCGATTTCGGGCATCACTTCCACGTTGAAAATGAGCTGAAGATCTCCGTTGTCTAAATGCTTGTGCTCCACGATGTTGGTAGCAACGACAAATGTCCAGTTGGGATGATCATTCCGAACCTGCTGAACCGCTGATTCTATCGCTTCTTCCAGCAGTTCGTTGTGCACCAGATTGGAAAATTTGCGGCGAATAACTGTTAATGGCACTTTGCCCTTGCGGAAGCCCGGAATGTTGACGGTTTGCTGCAACGATTGCAGGATTTTTTCCTCCATCGGCTTCAGTTCTTCTGCGGTGAAATGAGCGGTAATTTGTTTGAGTGTCTGGCTGATGTCTTCAATTTGGTACTCCATCCAACTGTTGCATTTATTGAACACGTTTCTCAGATGCTGGCGCCCCTACCAGTGTGCGGACGGGGAGAGTCGAACTCCCACGGGCACAGCCCACCAGATCCTAAGTCTGGCGCGTCTACCAGTTCCGCCACGTCCGCTTCAATGCACGTTTGTGTTGAACACTACAAAGCTTCAAATGACCGTTTTTGCTGTCGTTTTATTTTTCGGAAGGAAGCAGTTGTGCGGTGCATCGTTGTTGGTGGCGGGATTGCTGGGATAGCGGCAGCGTGGAAATTAGCGCCCATTTGTCAGGTATTGTTGCTGGAACAGCGGTCGGTCTTAGGGGGACGCGCCAGTTCCCTTGTAGATCGTGTTTCGGGGGAAGAGGTCGACACCGGACAGCATCTGTTGATGGGATGCTATCAGACGACGCTGCAATTGCTGGCTGATCTGGGAACCTCCCAATGGCTGTATCAGTGGCGGGATTGGCAGATCCGTTTTCGAACCGTCGAAGGAAAAGCTGCTGTGTTATCGCCCGGACTCAGAATGCCCGCAGCCGCTCGGTTTCTCCGGGCGCTGGCGCGTTTCTCGCTGCTCTCCATTCCCGATCGATGGCGCCTGATCTATGGGATTACGAAATTGGTAACCAGTGCATCTGCCGGGCAATCCTGTGAGCAGTTTCTGCGAAAAGTTCGGCAAACGCCAGCATTGTACCGGATCTTCTGGCGTCCGCTGATCCTTGCAACCCTCAATGCGGAACCATCCGATGTCGATGTGTCGCTTTTGCGAACGGTTGTGCAGCAGGCATTTCTGGGGTCGGTGTACGAAGGAGCGTTCGTGATTCCTCGCCGGGGACTGAGTGCATTGATAGCACCCGTAACATCGTGGATACAGCGGTATGGTGGAGCGGTGCGGCTGCAAGCTGCGGTGGGACAGGTGTGTTTGAATGGTGACAGCGCCGCAGGGGTGCAGCTTCGAGGGGGAGAGATAGTGCCGGCAGATGTGGTGGTGCTCGCTGTCCCGCCATACGCTTTGCAAAAACTGGGTGTGCCGATTACTGTGCCGCCTCTGGATTACTCGCCGATTTTCAGCATATACTTGTGGTTCGCAGAGGAGTTGCCTTTGCCGCCAATGACTGCGTTGGTAGGAACAATCGTACAATGGGTGTTCCATCGCCAGCGGCTCCAGTTTCAGACAAGTTCGCAGTTTCAAACGTCGCTGGTTCTGGTGATCAGTGCTGCCCGTGATCTGCTGTCCACCCCTGTTCCTCAGTTGGTCGAACACTGCTGGGAAGAGGTCCGATCTGTTTTTCGATTGCCGCCGTCCGTGCGTCCAGCACACTTTCGAGTGATGAAGGAAGTAAAAGCAACGCCAGTGTTCACACCAGCTGTTCAGTTGCAGCGTCCTTCGGTTCGGACGCCGTTGCGAAACGTCTTTCTGGCAGGTGATTGGATTCAAACTGGATTGCCGGCAACGATTGAGAGTGCCGCCTATAGTGGGGTATTGGCAGCAACAGCGGTGCAGCAGTATTTACAAAAAGGAGCCAGTGGATGGCTGCAAAGCGATATGTCTTCATAACAGGAGCCTCCTCCGGGATCGGATTCCAGTTTGCACGCTACTGCGCACAGCGAGGCGATGCCTTGTTGTTGGTAAGCCGGTCAGCGGAGCGTTTGCAAAAGGCTGCGGATCACATACGGACGCAGTATGCTGCTGATGTTTTGACCCTGTCGTGTGATTTAACGCAGCCGTCTGCCGTAGCAGACGTGATGGAGTGGCTGGATACTGTGCAAATCGTGCCGCGGTTGATCATTCACAATGCGGGGTTCGGCGCATTTGGCGCATTTCATCAGTTGCCCGAAGAGAGTATCGAGGAGCAAATAGCGGTTCACGACCTGTTCCCTTTGTGCTTTACCCGCCGAATTCTGCCACGGCTGCTGGAAGCGCCGCCAGCAACGATTCTGTTTATTGCCTCAACGGCTGCTTTTGCACCGGTGCCTTTTCTGAATGTGTATGCTGCGGCGAAGGCGCTGCAATTACATTCTGCACTGGCGCTGCGTGCAGAGCTGGATGGTACGGGTGTTCAGGTAAGCTGCTGCTGTCCCGGACCAGTTGCGACCGGATTTTTTGACACTGCGCAGATGTCGAACCGTCCACCCTTTCCGTTGCGCTTAATGGATCCGGAGACCGTAGTTCGGTACACAATGCGGCAACTGGAGCGCGGCAAAGCACTCATTATTCCCGGTGCGTTGAACCGATGGATTGCCCGGTTTTCCCAGTGGATGCCAAAAACCACAGCAGCACGGATAGCAGCGTCTTTATACCGTCGACAGTTGAACAAACGGAAGTGATCGGATGTTTGCGATTACCGAGCGAGTTCGATGGAGTGATGTTGACGATGCCAGCATTT
The DNA here is from genome assembly GCA_015490805.1 of Candidatus Kapaibacterium sp. GTDB lineage: Bacteria > Bacteroidota > Ignavibacteria > Kapaibacteriales > WFXC01 > WFXC01. Next base: position 152,587 of record WFXC01000014.1, on the reverse strand, counting down.
TGTACTTTGGCAACTACATTCGGTTTTATGAAATTGCTGAAACTGAATGGCTGCGCACGTACAATATGGCGTATAGTCAGCGAACTTTTGACCAATGGGGAGTGTATCCTGTGCGGCGGGTGTTCCATTGTGAATATGAGCAGCCAGCCTTGCTGGATGATTTACTCCGGATTGAGTTGTGGACAGAGCATATCGGGACTACGTCCTATAAGCTGGGCTTTGCTGTCCGGCGAGATCAGAGTGATGAGTTGCTGGCAAAAGGGTACTGCGTGATGGTCACAGTGGATATCCAGACGCGAACGCCGGTGCCGATTCCGGCGGTGCTACGGCGGGCACTGGAAGAAAATCGGCAGGCAGCAGACCATCCAGCGGAGTCGATCGTGGCAGACGGAACTTCCACTGTGTCGGAGCCAGCAGCCGATTCGGAGGAGTAGGGTGATCTGAGCTGCTATTGAAGGTAGAAAGATTGAGGGATTAGTCGGGAAGCTCATCACGCCAGGCTTTCGCAATGAGCATTTCCGCCACAGCACATATAAGTGCCAGCACTGCAAATAATTTCCACAATTCGGAGGTCAATGTACCGGCTTGCAGCGCAGCGCGTAATTGTTGCGCCGATTGGAGAACGTGGACATTCTCAGGATTGATCACGGTGCCAAACTGTTTGGGTAATTCTTCCGAAGCTACAAGTTGCAAATCCGACTCGGCAGCAGGAACATTGCACGATAAAAGCGTCAGTAATTTGCCATCCGGCGTGGTGACCAGCCAGGTGCCCGGCGTTGTGAATGGTGGAAGTGACAACACAGCTCCTTCGGGCAATTGGGAAATTCGCGCTTTCATTTGTGAGCTATCGGGTGCAATGAGCGTGACGCTGCCCGCTGCCGCTGCTTTTCGGGGAAGGAGCAATTGGATTGGTTCCCCAACCAGAAATTGAGCGCCCAGCATCTCCGTTGCGGAAAGATATTGAGCAGTCCGAAAGGCAAGGGTGACGAAAATACCGGTCAGGGGAAAGTTGCTCCATTCCGTCGTTGGGGGGACCGCAAAAAAGAGGATGCGACCATTGCCAAGCCGGGTTTCAGAGAGAAATGGTCCGTCGCTGAGGCTGATAATGCTTTGCTCTCCAGCAACCATAGCTGCCTCCCAGATCTCCGGACTTTCGGGAATCTGTTGCTGCGTGGTGCCGCGGAAAACGCCGGCAAACAAGGGATGATGCAAATCCAGCTTGCTGAACCGTGCCGGGTGATTTCTTCCATACTGTCGCAGATGGACTGAGCTCAATCCCAGCGCAGGAAGAAACACCGCATTATAGTTCGATGTATCGATCCTGGGTCCCGGAAAAATGGCGAGATTTCCTCCATCCAGCACGTACTGGCGCAATTGCTCCGCTAAGGATGGAGTAATGCGGGGAATATCGATGAGGAACAGGACCTCGAACTGCGAAAGGTCTAAGGTCGGCAGTTCCTCAGGCGTTACGGGAGTAACCTGTAACTGCTGAAAATTGGTGTCTGGTTGCAATGCCAGATGGAGCAGGCGCCGTTCGTCAGGCTGTCCAATGAGCGCAATGCGAGGGTGTTCCGGTATCGTAAATCCAAAGAAAAATCGATTGTCGGCATCCAGGACATCGCCTTCTACCTCGATAATACCCCGGATTGCTCCCCGCATTGTCGGTACGGCCGATAATTCGATGGTGGTGGTTGCATTGGGCGGGATGTTGACTGCACGCTGGATGACCCGCTGTCCGTTGAAGAGCATACTGACAACGACGTTTTCGGCTGGTGCATCGCTGTGGTTACGAAGCCGGACCTGAACATTGACTGGTTTGGACTGTTCAAAAATTCGGGTCAGCACGATCGCCGTGTCGATCGAGATGTTTTGCTCAATGCTGTGACTCTGGCCAATAGGTAGAAGGAAAATATGGGTGTCCTCACTGAACAGGTGAACGGAATCCTGCAAACCAGCGAAATTTACCTGCTGAAAATCGGATACGATGAAGACGTTTTTGTTGATATTCTGCGCGGTTGCAAGTATCGCTGCCGCCTTTTGCAGGGCGGGAAAGAGCTTCGCTGTTGTGTACGCAATTTTCATTGTGGGCAAAGCGGTATACAGAACGGAGCGGTCGCGGGTGAATTCTTCCCATCGCTGGTTGGAGAGATCAGCCATCAACAAAAGGGCGAACTCATCATTGCCGGATGCCGTTTGCAAAAATTGCGCAACCCCATCTTTGGCTTGCTGAAATCGTTCTCCCTGCGGATCAGCAATTTCCATACTGAAGGAATTATCCAGCAGGATCAGCGTGCTGCTGGATGCCTGAGCACTCAGTCCCGGCAGGGAAATTTCTGCAACCGGGCGGGCGGCTGCTAGTACCAGGAATATAATGAGGAGCGTGCGGAGAATCAGAAGCAGTAGTTGCCGCAATTGCAGTTTCCGGATCTGTGATTTTTGCAGTTCCTGAAGCAGAGCCGTGGAGCTAAACGGCATTACCCGTAATTTTCGCAAATTCAGCAGGTGCAGGACAATGGGAATGCCGGCAGCTACCAGGGCGAGCAGAGCGGCAGGGTTGAGAAAATTCATTCCTTATGTGTCCTTTTCACTTCTGTTTGATTGTTCTGCCCGATTTGCGAGGGTCGTCAAAGAACGTATAGTATTCCTGCCCATTGTTTTGGTGAAAAGCAAGGATGCCAATACGCACCAGGTGCCAGAGTTTTCGTGCTGCGCGCCGTTCGGAGATGTTTACCAGGCGAGAAAATTCTTTGGCAGTAATGCGCTCGTGGCGGTCCAAATAGGCAAACAGTAGCTTCTCATTATTTCCCATCACAAACAGCAGTTCTTCCCGGTCTTCCCGTGATTGAGCTTCCAGGAACCGGACCATTTCGCGAGTGGCGATAACGGATTTGTCGTTCTGCCGGATGAACACCTTTCGCTGATGGGGCTTTTGATAAGGATGCTCAACCAAGCGGTGAGGCTTGCAAGAGCTTTCGGGAATGTGAATTACCAAAATGTCTTTGCCGTTCAATTCCACAATAGCGGTTTGATAATGCATTGGCGGATCAATATAGAAGTCACAAACAAATTGGAGCAGTTCCAGTTGCTCTTTTTCACTTTCTATTCCAATAATCGAGCGGTCGTCGTCAACCCCAATCAACAAGTAGCCACCGCTGGTATTGGCAAAAGCGATCATTTCACGGGCAATCTTTTCAGGAGTGGTGAACTTTCGCTTGAATTCGAGCGTTGAGGATTCTCCGTCTAAGATCATCTCTTCCAGTTGTTTCCTCCGGATCTTCATCTCCATTCCCTTCGTTCGATGGACCCAAAGCCGAAGCGCTGCGGAGAATGTGACGAATGGTCAAAATGAGTGTTTTGTGGGATATTTTTGTGTAAAGCGGAGGTGGCGGAACTGGTAGACGCGCCAGACTTAGGGTTTGGTAGGCTGTACCCATAGGGGTTCGACTCCTCCCCCGTTCGCACACTGGTAGGGATACCAGTATCTGAGCAACGTGTTCAACAGTGGGCAGGGAGCAATTCGCAGGGGAAAACCGTGCAGAGGAGTCAAAATTAAAGTTCCCAACAAAACGTCCGAATTATAGCAATAGGATAATGGACTCGGCAGGATGCCGTAGCCTGGAATCAAAGAAAGGGTGGCAGAATGCCATTAGCGATCTTTGGCGGTGGACGAATTCGAACAAATACGCCCGCAGAGAACGCGTATAATGCCTTGCAGGCAGCGAATCAGCAGATCGCGCTCCGTCAGTTGCGTCTTTCCACAGGGAAGCGGATTAACTCTCCAGCAGATGATGTTGCCGGATATATTACCTCCCGCGCATTGCTCTCTCGAGTTGGCTCGCTCCGTTCCGCTTTGAATGCGGTCGGCGATGCGAAGAATGTGACGGGAATCGCTATGGATGGGTTGGATAATATTAGTAGTTTGGTAACTAAGATTAAAGAGGCAGCGTCGTCAGCAGCTTCTGGTGCCTTAGGAACTGATGAAAAAGTGTCGTTGGCACAAGCGGCTTATCGACTGGCTGAGCAGATCCAGACGGTTGTGAATTCTACCGTCTTCGGTGGCAAAGAGCTATTAGCGAATACGTTTTCTGCCGATTTCGTAATTGGATTCCGAGCAGATAATACGTTGATTACCATTGGAATTGATTTGACAACTGCGAACAGCTTTGCTGTGAATTTGAATGTTCAAGGAAACTCGAATTTTGCTGGCGTAACTGGCTTGGATCTTACCAGTTTGAATGCGGTCAGTGCCAGTGACCTTGGCATATTTTCTTCGACACAGATTTCTACTACTTTATCCAGTTTGGCGACTGCGCTGGATAACATTACTAATTTTGCTGCTTACATTGGAGGAATTACCAATCGTTTGGATTCCCAGGAAGCAGCATTGCAAACCCAGATTACCAACTACAACGCGGCAATTTCTCGGATTGAAGATGCCGATGTTGCGTTGGAGCAACTGGAATTAATCAAAGCTCAATTCCTGCAACAGAGTTCGGTAATTTCACTGGCGCAGGCGAATCAGTTTCCGCAGGTATTTCTGCAGTTGTTAGTGTAAGAGATAAACTTCAGCGGGGAAGTTAACCCAGCTTCCCCGCTTCTGTATTTCTTGAGCAGCTGCTTAAAGCGTCGATAATGAGTGTGGTAAGTGGAAGTGGTAAACAACAGGGATGTTGTTGATGGAGCAGTCTGTAGCGCGAAAAAATTTGGTAAGTGGATATCTGGAGCAAGAAGTCCTGCAGTGGAGTCGAGAGAAAATCATTCTCAAAACGTATGATCTTTTTATCGTGGCGTGTAAGCGGCGAGATATTCCGAAAATGAATGCAGTACTGGATGCATTGATCAACGCTTTAAATTTTGAGTACGAGGAACCGGCAACCCGCCTGTATCAGTTGTATGATTATTGCAAGCGGTTGGTAATGCAACGGCGCTTTGATGAAGCTTTACACATTATTCAAGAGTTGCGGGATGCCTGGGCGCAAGCGTTTCGTTTAGAAGATGACAGGGCGACCAGTGAAGTACCTACAAACACTGGGTGATAGGCAATGGCAAACTTGTTCACACTTCCAGGAATAGGCGGTAGTGAATCTACGACCCCATTAGAACAACTGCTGGAGGCATATCGAAAGAGCCGGAGTCAACCCATTGATACGCTAAGAAATGAGCGAACACAGTTACAGCAGCGTTCGACATTTTATTCCACCCTATTATCGGATCTGAATGGGTTGTCATCGCAATTGGCCGTTTTTAGTGACACCAATACCAGTATTTCCAAATTTCAGGCGAAAGCCGTTACAGTATCTGATGCCAGTGTAATTACGGCATCTGCAACCTCATCAGCCAGTGTTGGCTTCTATACCATTCGCGTCAATCGATTAGCCAGTGCAGATTTCTTAGTATCGGATCAAAAAACGGCTGCCGATGCCAGTGGATATTCAGCGGGAACAAAAAGTTTCGATCTGATTGTGAATGGTTCCTCAACGACTATTAGCGTCACATTTGATGGAACTGAAACGTTTGAACAGGCGATCCAGAAAATTGCGGATGCGATTAATGCTTCCAGTGATGTTGGGGTGACAGCAGCCGCCGTCAAGGATACTAGTTCCACGGTGCGGTTAACATTAACGGCAAAGGAGACCGGGCAGAGCAATGCGATCACTTTTACTGATCCGGATGGGGTATTGGCGAATTTGGGAATGACTACATCATTGTTTGCTGATCCCGCAAATCGGACAACTTTTACCAGCTCGGCAGCTGGATACGGGATTGCTGATACAGCCGATCTGAATGCGGAGTTCGAATTGAATGGAATTACGATCGTTCGTGAAGCCAATACGGTCAATGATGTACTTTCAGGGGTTACGCTCACCTTAAAGAAAGCTCAGGATCCCGGTGATCCGGACGTGACGATGAATGTTTCTGTAAATGCTGAAGGTGTCAAAAACAATGTGCAACCACTGCTGGATGCTTACAACAATGTGTTGAAAAAGTTGGAAAGTAATGACAGCATTCTCCAAAGCGATTTTGCCCTCCGAGTGCTCAAGACTGATCTTCGGACGCTGGCAAGCAGTGCCGTTGGCACTGGCACATATAAATATCTCCGAGATGTGGGCATTACCATTAACGATGATGGAACACTGGCTATCTCTGATATGGACACGTTTGAAACCGCCGTGAGTACCAATGCCGCTGCTGTTGCCCAGTTGTTTGAAGATTTTGCTCAGGCAGTTGATGCCAAAGTTTCCTCGTTTGTCGGTGATTCTGGATTGCTGACTGCGCGTAAGGAAAGCATATCCTCTCAGATTGAGAATATCAATGAGCGCATTGATACTTTGGAAGAACGGCTCAACGATGAATTGCAAAATGTAGCCGATCAGTATACATCGATGCTGAACCTGTATATCCAAGCGCAGCAGCAGTTGCAATTACTGTCGAGCTTTTCTTTTGGATTAGCTAATTTTAATCTCAACAGTGGCGTGGGGAATCTATCATAAAGGGGAGCATCATCGATGGTTCAAGTTGAGACGATTCCGCCCTTGGTAGTTGTTGCTCCTTCTGAAGTAGACGCTGTACAGTTAGAGCCTCAAAAGCCAACTGTTGTATCAGAGACACAGAAGCAGCAGCAGCGACTGTCGCGAGCACGGGGAGAGCGAGTATCGCGGGAAGGACAGAGTGATACAGTGTCCGCTTCTGCTCAGCCATCGTTGGATTTTTCGAAAATTGCTGAAGAACTCCAGCAAGTATTAGCGCGGGATCGGATGGTGCAGTTTATGGTTGATAAAGCAACTAAGAAGATTGTTCTGCGGATTATCGATACGGAAACAAAAGACGTCATTGTGCAATTACCCCCAGAACAATCTCTCAAGATTGCCCAATATATTTTGGGCAAAGTTCGAGAAGGGTTAGTTACTGATGCTCGCGTCTGAAAACGTTGAGCAGTTGCTTATTCGGGTGGAACAGTTAACTCACGATATTGTTAAATGGGTAGAGGGTGAGCGTGCAATTTCGCTGGATCGAGCGAAGGTCTTGTATCAACAGCGAGAGGAAGTCCTACAGCAATTGAAAGCAGCAATTTTTCACTCTGGTGTTCCTTGGACAGCAGAGCAGATTAAAGTTTGGAAGCAGCGAGTCGATACTATACAAGACATTGACCGGAAAATCGTGAAACAACTTGGGCAAAGGATAAATTTATTGAAACAGCAGTTGTTGCAGCGGCAAAAACAGAAGCAGGTATTACGATATCAAGAGAAAAACAGACAGCAGGGATAATCAAAATGGTAGATCGCATTTCTCCATCAGGGCCATTGCAAGCGCCAAAGGTTGGAGTGAATCCCAAGGACAAAAAAGTGGCACTCGAAGATCCGGCCTCGGAAGTGCAGGCGCGACAGCAAGAAGATATTTTGGAATTATCGAAAGAAGCAAAGCGAGTTCAGGAGGTGCAGAATACAGAACGGCTGCGACAAGTACAGAGTCAGGTGAATGCTGGCTTCTACAATCGTCCCGAGATTATTCGGGAGACTGCCTCAAGAATCTTACGTTTAGTCTTTAATCGTGATATTACCATCAAATAACGTGCCTTCAATCTATCGTTGCCACTCCTTCTACCCTAAGGGGTTGTGAATATTTCCCCCCGCAGTTCGTTTCGTAATTTACAAGAAAGTTGTAATTTTGGGATGTCGGGAAGCGAGTTTCACAAACGATGGGAAAGTTCGGATGTCACGAAGCGTGAATAAGGTGATTTTGATCGGAAACGTGGGGAAAGATCCAGTGATCCGGTACACAGCGGCGGGAACTGCTATTGCCACCTTTCCGTTGGCAACCTCAGAGGTGTGGAAAGATAAGGATGGGAATCTGAAGGAGCGAACCGATTGGCATAATATCGTTGCCTGGCAACGATTGGCAGAAATCATCCAAGAGTTGGTTAAGAAAGGTACGCGGTTGTATATTGAAGGGAAGTTGCGATCTCGCTCGTATGAGGATCGTGAGGGAAAGAAGCGATACATCACAGAGATTATCGCGGAGAATATGCTCATTCTGGAGCGCAAGGATCGCGAAGGACTGGGAACGCCCGACACTGGAACACCGCCTCCAGATGCGACGGATTTTCCAGATGATGCTTTCGATACCGGTGCCGAAACCGATGAGGAGTTGCCTTTCTAAGTTGTTCCTGATTCGTTATTGAAGCTGAGAATTCACGAATTTGCAACTCGAACCGTTATCACCACTGATAAGTACGTAAGATGAGGCGGGAAAAGTTCCGTGTTTGCAGAAGACCGGGCAGCGGTTAAGGTCGGAGTTTTCGTTGTACTCGCACTGATTGCTGTAGTACTGGGCATTACCTTGGGGCGTGGGATCCAATTTGAAGCTGCCTGGCAGCCTGTGTATGTTATATTTCCACAGGCACCAGGATTGGAAGTGGGAGATCCAGTGACCGTTAATGGGGTTAAGCGGGGAGTGGTGCTGGATTTTCGTAACATTTCGCAGGGAGTGTTGGTGAAAATTGGAATGGATCACCTTGATGATATTATGCTTGATGCACGTCCTGTGCTGCAAATGCTGGAGATTACTGGGGGACGAAAGGTGGAGATCTTTCCCGGACATTCCGATACGCCGGTTCGTCGGGGAGATACTTTGAAAGGAAAAACGGGGGTTGATATCCCAATGATGTTGGCAGCTACGTATCGCTTTATCGATTCGACTGCCAGGGTGTTAAGCCACTTGGATCAGGCGGTAAGGCGGTTAAATGCAACGATCTTACAACCGGCAACACTTCGACAGTTGCAAGGAACGGTTGAAAATTTGCAACGGTTGACGATGAACCTGGATCGGTTTTTTGATGAGCATCAGGATCAATTACAACAAACATTACAATCGACAAAGCATTTGGTAGCGCGTCTGGATACGCTGCTTCGCCAATCGCCCCTTGACACATTGCTCGGAAATCTGGCGAAAACCTCAACACAACTTCCTGTGCTGGTGCAACAACTTCATCGATCTTTGCAGCGTTTTGATACAACATTATCCGAAATTCGACCGTTGCTTCGGCAATTGCAGTCTGATCAAACCTTGGTTGGGCGCTTGTTGCAGGATCCTCAGTTTAATCAGCAGATTGACACAGTGCTGCAAACATTGGGACAGCTTCTGCAACAGGTGCAGCGGTATGGCATTAACGTTAACGTGCGACTGGGGACGCGACCATAAGGAGCCCAAGAATGAAAGGTGTACCGTTAACAGAAGAGCTGTATCAATATTTGTGTGAGTTTGGCGGAGCTGAAGATTCCTTTTTGCGGCAATTGCGACAGCAGTCGATTGAGCTGGGAATGCCACAAATCCACATTTCCCCGGAGCAATTGGCATGCATTCAGTTCTTATTGACCGTTATTGGTGCAAAGCGGGTTGTCGAGATTGGATCATTAGCAGGATATTCTACCCTGGGAATGCTCCGGGTACTACCGGAAGATGGAGTGCTGTATGCATTTGAAAAAAATCCGGACTATGCCGCATATATTCGCAAAAAAGCGGAGGAAATGGGAGTTGCCGCGCGGCTGGAGCTTGTCGTTGGTGATGCGCATCAGCAGTTGCGAGCCTTCCGTTTCGCACAACCAGTTGATTTTGCTTTTCTGGACGCCGATAAGCCGGGATATCGAGATTACTGGGAATTGCTGGATCCCGTTGTACGAGTTGGTGGAATCATCGCGGCTGATAATGCGTTGATGGGCGGAAAAATTCTCGATGAGCAATCTACGGACCCTGATGTATACGCAATGCAGGAATTCAATCGTTTTGTGCAACAGCATTCCCGGTATCGCAGTTGCATTGTGCCCGTTGGTGATGGTATGATTGTCGCCGTAAAATTACAATGAAGTCTATCACTGTTTTGGGGTTGTCTGTTCTTCTGGCTGTATTTCTCTGGAGTTGCACTACGGCGCCGCCGCAGCGTGGCTTTGCTTTGATGCAACAGGATTATGCTCTTACTCCTGATCGCCCCTTCCAGTTACAACGGCTGATCAGGGGGTTTAAGATGGTGGATAGTCTGGATTCCACGGATCGGCTGGACGTGGAAATCTGGAAATTAGAGGCGGAAGACTATCCACGGGAAATCCGCCTGTATGTGCGTGTCTTTGATACGGCTGGGTATATCGTTACCCATCTGGCGCCGCCGTATTGCGATTCCCTTCCTCCGGTGTGGCACTCTCTGCAGGAGCGGATTGGTCCTGATACGGTTCGGAATATTCCCTTCACGGTCCGCGAAGTTGGAGAACGGGATTCTCTGCCCTATGCCATTGTTGTTGCCCTGGATCACGGTGGATCAATGGCAGGCGTTATTGAAACGGTTCAGGAAGCGGCACAGCGGTTTCTGGAATTGAAACGCCCATATGATTTGATGGCGGTAGTGAAGTTTGACAATAAAACCGTCGTTGAGGTGCCACTTTCTGGAAATAAGGATGTTATTCTGTCGCGGTATCAACGGCAGGGACTCAAAGGCTTCGGTCTTTATACAGCGCTGTACGATGCCATTTTTCGTTCGATGCAGTTGATTGCTGATTTGCCCGATCGGTATACCAAGATTTTGGTGCTGTTTGCCGATGGCTATGATAACGCCTCGGAAATAACCGATGCACAAATTGTTCAATTTGCTACAAAACACAAAATCCGGATTTTCCCAATTGGATTTGGATATACCAATGATCGCCTGCTCCGCAATTTGGCCGAGTATACTGGGGGCAAATATTATAAGGCATACTCTGAACGTGAGCTGGAGGCAATTTTTTATGACATCTATGGAGGATTGCGCAATTACTACGTTGTGACCTATCAACCACCACGGTTTGCGGGACGGCACTATGTGCAATTGCGTATGCGCTATCACCAGCAACATCTTATGGCAGAAGCCAGCTACGATAAAACGCCGCTTTCTCCTTTTGATACTGTGGGAACACGGTTTGTGACCGAGAAAATTTATTTCGACTTTGGCAAGGCGACATTACGTCCTGAATCCTACCGCATTATTGATGAGATCGCTCAGTTCCTTATCCGCAATCCCAACATTAAAATCGAAGTGCAGGGACATACGGACAATATTGGCGGCATCGAGTTTAATCAGCGGCTGTCGGAGCAGCGAGCACGAGTGGTCGCAGAAGCATTGATTCAGCGAGGAGTTTCCCCAGAGCAGGTTCGCTGGCGAGGCTTTGGGATGAGTCGTCCAGTTGCTCCGAATGATACGGAAGAGAATCGGCAAAAAAATCGTCGAACAGAATTTGTCATCATTGCACGATGAATACGGTAGCAGCTACTCACATAGAAACCTTCCCTTTAATTCGGCGGGGCAAAGTTCGAGATGTTTACGATCTTGGCGAACATCTTTTGATTGTTGCAACGGATCGAGTATCGGCTTTTGATGTGGTATTAACAACACCAATTCCAGAAAAAGGAAAAATTCTCACTGCGCTGTCCACTTTCTGGTTCCAGAGGTTAGAGAGCGAGGTTCTCAATCATTTTGTCACCTGCAACTTTCAGCACTTTCCGCGTGCGTGTGAACCTTATCGCGATTTGCTGCAGGGACGATCGATGATCGTTCAAAAAGCGCAGCCAATAATGGTAGAGTGTGTGGTGCGAGGATATCTGGTAGGATCGGGATGGAAGGAATACCAGCAAACTGGCAGCGTGGGTGGTGTCCAACTTCCAGCGGGGTTACAGTATGGAGATCGTTTGCCAGAACCAATCTTTACCCCCGCTCTGAAGGTGCACAATGGACACGATCAGAATGTCTCATTTGAACAGCTTCAGAACCATTACGGAGAAACATTGGCAGAGCAACTGCGGCAACGTTCACTCTGGCTCTACCATTACGCTGCGGATTATCTGGCACAACGGTCGCTGATCTTGGTGGATACTAAGTTCGAATTTGGTTTCGATGCTCAACATCGGTTGCTGCTCATCGATGAGGTGTTGACGCCGGATTCTTCCCGGTTTTGGCGCTCAGCAGATTACGAGCAGGGAAGGCGGTCTGCTTTTTTTGATAAGCAGGTGCTGCGTGATTATCTGGGTACTTTGAAAGAGTGGGATCGGCAAACACCCATTGAGTTGCCATCTTATGTTGTCCGGAAGATGGCAAAGCGGTATCGTCAATTATTTGAGATGGTTACAGGGATGCAGTGGGACACTCAAAGTATTTGTGATTAGTGATGCGGAAAGGGCAGTGGACAGAGGTAAGCATTATACTCCCCGTGTTGCTGCTTTTTGGGATCGGATTGCTCTCTATCTATAGTGCAACCCATACGGCTGCATTGCAGGTGTATTTTGTGAAGCAGTTGTCTTTTGGTGCCGTGGGCATTGTGGTGGCGTTGGTGCTGTGGTTACTGCCAATTCAGATGTTGCGACACTGGGCATTGGGAGCGTATGGAATATCGATCTTGTTGTTGCTCGCTGTGTTAGTTGTGGGGAAAGTTGTCTACGGTGCCCGTAGCTGGTTGGTTATCGGTGGATTGTCCTTGCAGCCAGCAGAGTTTGCAAAGTTGGGGACAATTTTATTTCTGGCGGCATACGTGCATCGACCTGAAGTTTCGCTGCAAACGGTCAGAGATGCATTGGTGGTGGCAGGAATTACAGCATTGCCAGTTCTGCTGATTCTACTCCAGCCGGATTTCGGCTCGGCCTCCGTTTTCTTCGCTATTGCTACGGGGATGAGTCTATGGGGAGGAATGGATTTGCTGCTATTGTTCCTCCTAGTTTCTCTTCCTTTTGCTATGCTTCTGTCGCTCCTGGGAGATGTAGCGTTGATTGTTGGCGCTATTATCTTAGGAGGAGTGTTACTGTTGTTCTGGATCTTCGAACGTCGGTCCGTTATTGCATTGTTAATGGTGCTGCTGCTCAATATAGCAGCGGCGTCCTCGGTACGCTGGGTGTATCAGCACGTGCTAAAACCTCATCAAAAGCAGCGGATTGATGCGTTTTTGGATCCGTACGTTGATCCTTATGGCAGTGGTTACCACGTCATTCAATCGATGATTGCTGTGGGCAGCGGCGGCCTTCTGGGCAAAGGATTCTTGGAAGGAACCCAGACACAGTTGCGGTACATCCCGAAGCAGTGGACAGATTTTATTTTTTGTGTTCCGGCAGAAGAGTTTGGATTTGCTGGCGGAGTGACGTTGCTGGGTATTTATGGTTTTCTCTTCTGGCGACTGCTACGCCTGATTAGAAAAACCCGGTCTGTGTTTGAGTCGATGCTCGTGATTGGGATTTTATCTTTGTGGTTTTATCACGTGGTGGTAAATATCGGAATGGCACTGGGATGGGTGCCCGTTGTCGGTATTCCATTGCCGTTTTTAAGTGCTGGCGGTTCTGCGCTGATCGTGAATTTTGCCGCTGTTGGACTGGTGTTGAATGTAGCGCGGCAGCAGCGGAAAGTGGTGTAGGAACAGTGGGATAAATAGGGAAGTCAAACGGTGATTCTGTCGGATTCGCAGATTCTGGAAGAAATTCGCAAAGGGACCATTGTCATCGATCCATTCCGACCGGAGTGCCTGGGATCGAATAGCTATGACGTGCATCTCGGTAAAGTTTTAGCTGTTTACGAAGATGAAATACTGGATGCAAAGGTGCCACCGAAGGTTCGGTATATCGAAATTCCGCCGGAAGGCTTGGTGCTGCAACCAGATGAACTATACCTAGGGGTAACGGAAGAGTACACGGAAACGCATTGCCACGTGCCTTTCCTGGAGGGTAAATCCAGTGTTGGGCGCCTGGGGATTGATATTCACGCAACGGCGGGCAAGGGAGATGTTGGATTCTGTAATACGTGGACGTTGGAAATTTCGGTGCGTAAGCCTGTTCGAGTGTATGCTGGGATGCCGATCGGACAATTGATTTACTTTGAGGTGAAGGGTAAGGTTTTGAAACCGTACCATCGCAAAGAATCGGCAAAGTATGCTGACAAGACCCGACAGCCAGTTCCATCGATGATGTGGAAAAATTTTCGATAAGCGAATGAGACCGATCATTGTCGGGATTGGCATTGGAATGTTCCTGATAGTGGGACTTGTCAGCCGGTGTTCATCTGCATCGGAGGATCAGAGTATATGTTCCTGGAATGCAGATACGCTTCGGGCGGAACGACAGGCTAAGGATGCCTGGTTGCGCTCATCATCGGGTTCACCGATACCGAGAGAACAGCGTATGACATTTACTGGACTCTCATATTATCCACCGAACCCTGCTTTCGTTTTCCGCGCTCGCCTCGAGATTTTTCCAGATCTTGACACTGTTATTTTGCTAACGACGTATCAAAACGATGTGCGTAAAATGCTCCGCTTTGGCAAGTTGCATTTTGAATATCAGGGGCAGCCTCTGGAACTCACCGTGTATCAGTATACCGGAAAGACAGCAGAACGCTTTCCATACCTTTTGTTTGTTCCTTTCAAAGATGCAACGAATGGCAAGGAGACGTACGAAGGGGGACGGTATCTGGATCTGAAATATTCGCCCGGACAACAATGGTATTGCCTGGATTTTAATCGGGCATACAATCCCTACTGTGTGTACGACGACCAGTATAGTTGTCCGCTGGTGCCGGAAGAAAATGTGCTTAATGTTGCGATTCGTGCGGGTGAGAAGAACTGGAAGTATTGAAAGATGAACCGAATATTGCTCTGGAGTGCTGTGAGCTTTGTGTTGATAGGAGGGATCATAGGGGGATGTTCAATGCCTCAGGTAAAAAAAGAACAGGTGTTGGAACGTGTGGATACGCTGGGATTTCCGTCAATCCCAATGTCCCAAACCGCTTTTGTTCCCCCCGATGGAGATTTTGTTCTGTTGTTACCAGAAAAATGGTTTTTCGTTGACCTTCAGCGGAAGGGGGGGAGTCACATTCTGGCAGTTGCGACGAATCCAGAGTATACATTGCAACTGGTTGTTGCCGTAGTACGTACCGTTGAAGATGAAGATAGGCTTTATCAAGAACAGGGAATTGTTGGTGTTGCGCGAGCTGAATTTGCTCAGCGATATCGGAAAGCGGGCGGAACAATTCGACTTGTAGGAAAGTTTCAGAAAAAACGCTTCGGATTAAAAGAGTTTGGGGTATACCGCTTTACGAATGATCACGGGGCAACCGTTCACCGGGTGGCAGTGTTTCGTACGCATCAGGGCAATTTTTATAGCTGTAGTCTTATTCAAAGTCTGTTTGCCCAGCAGTTGGTCCCTCCAGAATCCTATTGTGAACAGCTTTTTCGATCTGTGCTCATAGCGCTGGATTTTATTCAGTGATGGAATTTCTTCCGGAAGTGCAAAATGTGTTGAAGTTTTTGCATCACTATAGCGGTGGTACTTTGCGGAAATCCGGTGATATCGGGGGATTGTTGGATATTGCTGCCCGTCAGGATCTGGCAGATGTTATCAATGAACTCATTTTCCTCGGAAGTGCATTGTGGAAGGTATATCGAGCTTTGCGACGATCTGAAACGGCAGGGTATCCTGCAGATCGACTGGAACAGGAGTTGTATGCTTTAGCAGCCCGGATGCGTTCGCAGCTGCAAACACTGCTTGCAACGGACAAAGCGCCAGCAGCTTTTGTGAAACGGTGCCATCAGATTTATTTTGATGCACCGGGCGCCTTGCGTAATCTTATCGATTTAGCTCACGATCTCCAGTGGTTGCATCAATTGCAGCAAGAAATGCGGCGGCGATCAACCGATGAGCAATCATAGGGTGGCAATTTTAGGTGCAGGGAAAAGTGGCTTGGCGGCAGCAGCCTTAGCGGTTTCCCACGGAATGGAGGTCTTTGTCAGTGATCGCAATATGCTCTCAGCTTCCCAGGCTCAAACGCTGGAAAGTTTGGGCGTGGATTTTGAAGCGGGAGAGCATTCGCATCGATTGTTTGATTTTCCCCTCTGGGTGCTTTCTCCCGGCATTTCTCCCTGGCATCCGCTGGTTCAGCAGGCGTATGCCAGAGGAATTGTGGTGTGGAGTGAAATAGATTTTGCCCGGCAATTTTTGACCGTACACCCACGGTTCGTCGGAGTCACAGGGACCAATGGCAAGACAACTACGTCTGCAATGATTCATTGGATCCTGCGCCGCGCAGGATATGATGCTAAGCTGGCAGGTAACATAGGCACCCCTTTGTCAGCGGTCGTCAATGAGCTTACCGATGACTCAGTGGTTGTGCTGGAGCTCAGCAGTTATCAACTGCAGCAAAGCCAGCCGCTGGATCTTTCTGTGGCAGTCTGGTTGAACTTTTCGCCTGATCATTTGTCCTATCATCGGAATCTGGAACAGTACTTTCTGGCAAAGTGCCGAATTTTTTGCTCGTTAAGTGCGAGAAATTTCTTAATTTTAAATTCTGATGATCCGAAAGTTCGCGTAGTTGCCCGGTGGGCAGCAGCGCGGATTGCGTTTTTCGGACGCTCTCCCGTGCAGCAGGGGATGGCGTTCGATGATCATCGGATCGTGTGGATGCAGCAGCATAAAGAGGAAGAGTTCATGGCACGCAATCAGCTTCCGTTGCCAGGAGCGCATAATGTTTATAACTCAATGGCAGCGGCTTTAGCAGCCCGAGCGCTGGAAATTTCCAACGAAGATCTCCGCGATAGCCTTAAGGCATTCCTAGGTGTTGAACATCGACTGGAGTTCGTTGCTTCAGTGGAAAATGTTGACTACTACAACGATTCTAAAGCAACGAATGTAAACGCAGCCTGGTACGCTATTGAGAGTTTTGAGCGTCCTGTTGTCTGGATTGCGGGAGGACAGGAGTCGCAGCAGGATTATTCGGCGTTAGAAGCATTGGTGGCAGCAAAAGTTCGGGCACTGGTAGCGATGGGCGAGGAAGCAGAACGGTTAGTGCGTATCTTCTCGAACATTCCGGCATATCAAGTACGTTCTATGGAGGAGGCTGTAGCCTTAGCGCATTGCCTGGCACAGCCGGGGGATGTGGTGTTGCTGTCTCCAGCGTGCAAGTCTTTCGATATGTTTGTGAATTTTGAGCATCGTGGAGAGGTGTTTAAGGAAGCAGTGTATCAGTTGAAACAACAGTTGGAAAAAAGCTAAGTTATCCAGAGCGATGCGAACGCAGAGGGCTACGGGACGCGTGGATTGGGGGCTGTTGCTGGCAATTGCGTTTTTGCTGCTCTTTTCCGTTGCTATTGTGTATAGCGCCAGTGCCAGCTTTGCAGAATGGCGCTTTGGTTCATCCGAAACCCTGTTCTGGAATCATGCTGTGCGGGTTCTTCTTGCCATTGTTTTGATGATTGGGGTCAGTCGGATTGACTACCATATTTTTTTGAGGTTTTCTCGGGGATTGATGGGAGTGGCTCTCGTTTCCCTTCTGGTTGTATTAGTGTTAGGCTCATCGGTAAAAGGTGCTGCTCGATGGCTGAGCGTTGGTCCGGTGCGGTTTCAGCCGTCTGAATTCGCAAAGTTTGCTTTGATTCTATATCTGGTGTTTTTGCTGGTCCAGAAGCAAACGTATATCCGTGACTATCGCCGGGCATTGATGCCGCTGCTGGTGTGGATTCTGGGCGCTGCAACGCTGATTGCATTGCAGCCGAATTTATCGACTGCGGCGTTAATTGTCGTTATTGGACTGTTTCTCCTGTGGTTGGGAAATGTTCCGTTTTATCAGTTGATGATAGTATCGATGGTTTTCGGCGGCATCGGAGCAGCCTATGCTGTGGCGGCACCATATCGATTGGATCGGCTGCACGCCTTTTTGCAAGCTCTGGAAACAGGACATTATCCAAGTTATCAGATACAGCAGGCTTTGCTGGCGTTTTCAAATGGGGGAATATTCGGTGTTGGTCCCGGACATAGTGTGCAGCGCGCTTTGTTCCTACCAGAATCCTACGGAGACTTCGTGTTCGCCATTGTTGGGGAAGAATATGGATTTGTCGGTTGCGTCGGCGTGTTGATTCTCTTTGTCATTATTCTCTGGCGAGGGATGCGGATAGCGGCCCAAAGTCCAGATCTCGAAGGGTATCTCCTTGCTGCTGGTATTACCTTTGCCATTGGATTATACGCAGCGGTCCACGTCGGAGTCAACCTTGGGGTTCTGCCGACTACTGGCCTGCCTCTGCCGTTTGTAAGTTATGGGGGGACGTCCTTACTGTTCCATGCCGCTGCTGCTGGTGTCGTGCTGAATATTTCCCAGCAAGGACAGCAGTAGTTGTGCTCGATGGAACGAAGCGAGTTCTGTCATGCCCTGTTTCGGCTCCAGCGACAGGTGCTGCTGGTAGGATTGACTGGAGGAATTGCTGCTGGAAAAAGTACAGTTGCAGCAATGCTTGCCCAACGGTATCCAGTGGTGGAGGCAGATCGTATAGCAAAGAGCCTGTACGAAGACCAGTGTGTTGTTGAACGGCTTCGCAAGCACTGTCCGAAATTGTTTTATCAGGGAAAATTGTTGTCTCGGCAGGAGATTGCGTACAAGATTTTTCGTGATCCGCAATTGAGGCAATGTGTTGAGCGAGTGTTGTATCCCTATGTGTTTGCGCAATTAGTTCAGCATACACAGCGCTATGTGGAGGCAGGTGTTCGGGTCGTGATTCACGAAAGCGCATTGCTGGTAGAAGCACACATTGCGCATTGCTATACTTGCATTGTATGTGTGGCAGCGCCACTGGAGTGCCGAAAAGCGAGAGTATCACCTTTCCTTCGCGATACGTGGGAACTGCGAGTGCAGACTCAATTACCACAGGCACGAAAATGTGCTTCTGCTCATTATGTGATTTACAATGCCGGTTCACGCCGCCAGCTTGAGCAACAGGTCAGGCGGTTGCAAAGCTGGTTGGAACTTCAGCGTCGCCGATTACTGATCCGAAGGTAGCACCGTCAGTTTCTCAATATTTTCTCGAACGTGTTGTGCAGATTGGTGCAGCGCTTTTAGTTCATCGTCAGTAAGCTGGATTTCCACGATTTCCTCAACGCCGTTTTTCCCCAATTTGACCGGAACGCCACACACCACATCGTGGAGCTGGTATTCACCTTCTAAGGCTACGGCACACGGAAGAATCCGTTTTCGATCTTTCACAATAGATTCTACCATCTCAACGGTGGAAGTGGCTGGTGCATAGTAGGCACTG
The DNA here is from genome assembly GCA_015490805.1 of Candidatus Kapaibacterium sp. GTDB lineage: Bacteria > Bacteroidota > Ignavibacteria > Kapaibacteriales > WFXC01 > WFXC01. The sequence goes on along the minus strand of WFXC01000014.1, from coordinate 133,520 downwards.
CCGGTTTTTAGATAGTTCACAATTTCACCGCCGCCTTTGCGGGTGCGTTCTACGATGGCGTTGATTCTTTCTTCGGGCAGGAGATCTGTCAACGCGATACCAGCAACGCGGGTCAATCGCACGATAGGTACCATATCGTCACCGTGTCCGCCCAGCACGAAAGCCTGAACATCTTTGACAGAAACCCCTAACTCCAGAGCAATGAACGTGCGGTACCGTGCCGTATCCAGGACTCCTGCCATACCCATTACTTTATTTCGTGGAAGCTTTGTCAGTTTCCACGCCAGATAGGTCATTACATCCAGAGGGTTGGCAACAATAATGAAGATAGCATTGGGGGAGAGGGCAAATGATTGCTCAACGCAACTTTTCATAATGTCGGCATTCTTTGCCAGAAGGTCATCCCGGCTCATCCCCGGTTTGCGGGGGAGCCCGGCAGTAATGATCACAATATCAGAATTTGCGGTAGGTTCATAGCTCACCGTTCCAGTCAGGTGAACATCGGCACCAATAATTGGCATTGATTCCAGGATGTCCAGCGCTTTTCCCTGAGGGATACCATCAACGATGTCAACCAGCACGATTTCTCGAGCTAATTCTTTGAGTGCCAGCAAATGCGCCGTTGTTGCTCCAACATGTCCAGCACCAATGACCGTAATTTTCATTTGAAATCCTTTCTGTTATCACACTTGGTTGCGAGCATCGATTACTCACTTACAAAACTACAAAAATTTCGGCAGGCGTCGAACAGACCCCTGAGAATGAAGTGTCCAGCGGGTAGACAGTGTCAGGTTTTCCTGACAGTAAGCGTAAGCAACAGTTGGCAGTCAGAATAACAATGAGAGGATTTTGTCGGGGAGGAATTATAGATGGTATGGTTTTTGATAGGAAAGAGGCGGTGTGCAGTAGGTGGGGACCTACGACGGTTGAGTGTGGGTGCCGCTGCTGGTGAGGCTACAAATGATTGTTATTTGAGAAATTGGTTGTATATTTGCCAATTCGTAGTCTCGCGGCAGGGCGCCCGTAGCTCAACTGGATAGAGCGTTGGCCTCCGGAGCCAAAGGCTGGGGGTTCGAGTCCCTCCGGGCGCACGAAATTACAAATAGTAGCGTTGGCATAGAGTAAACGGGGTTTATGGTGCAGGTTGCGAAGTTAGAAAAGCAGCGCATTCGGAAACAACAGCAACAGGGACAGCAGGGGGCACCAGTTGTTGAAGAAGTGAAGCAATATGCTCCCTGGATAGGATGGGGGATCGTTGGAGTATTGCTGCTTGTGGGCGGGATTGTTTACTATGTTCAGAATCGCCACGAGCAAAATCAAAAAGCGTTGACCGCACTGTCCAGAATTCTGCCATATTTCGAGCGTGGAGAATACCAAAAGGCGCTGGAAGGTGATCCAACCAGGCGCATCCGAGGGGAACAGGTAATGGGGCTGAAACAAATCGTAGATCAGTATAGTGGAACGCCTGGTGCTCAAATTGCTGCTTTGTTCGCAGGACATGCACTGGCGCTTCAGGGCAAGTTTGATGAAGCGAGTTCTTATTACGAAACAGCGTATGAGAGTGATGCTCTTGATGTGCAGTTAGGCGGATTGGGAGGGTTGGGAACTGCTGCCGATGCCGCATTTCACTATGCTGAAGCGGCAGAAAAATGGGAAAAAATGGCACGGCAAGCAGAAGACCGGAGTGAATACCAACGCTACCTGTTATATAGTGCTCAGTTGTACGAAGTGGCAAAGCAATTGGAGAAAGCAGAACAACTGTATCGAGAAATTATTTTGACAACACCGTTTTCTTATTACGCTGGATTTGCAAAATCCGGATTAGTTCGCTTGGGAAAGGCGATCGTTCCAGAAACAATTGAATCGAAAGAATGAGGAATCAAAAAGTGAGTAACAATTATAAAGGTGAGGGACCTATGCAACGGTGGATTCGTACTTTTTCCGTAGTTGTCGTCGCACTGTTCAGCATTTTGCACTTGCTGGCACAACCAGTTAAAGAAATTTCCGGGGTTTTACCGAGTAATCAAACGCGTATCTTTCTCAAGGATACGCTGTACCGCATTAGCGGTACTTATAAGATTGAAGGGACGTTGCTCATTGAGCCCGGAACCAAGGTGGAGTTTCTGCCGAACGGGCGGATTATTGTGTGGGCTGGCGGTCGATTGATTGCCGATGGTCGGGTGACTGCAACGTACAATCCCAATGTAATTGATCCGCTGGATCCACAGTACACGCAGTTTGAAGATGGATATGCGGATCTGGATTATTTCGCCTATCCGAATGTTGTTTCCGCCTCGGTGATTAACGAACCAACAGTAAATATTTCAAAGCGAGAAGATATTTTTAACATCAACTTGAGTGGTACCGATTCCCGATTGCAGAATTTGCCAGCAGGGAAGGCGATTATCTACAAGGCTTCTCGCATTGAGTTTGCGGATGTAGATCCGAATCTGAAAGTGACACCGTGGTCGCGTCCCGGTGGAGGATCAGTTAATGTGGTCGCAGGACGGATTACCTTTGAGGGGCGTCCAGTTAATAGCTTTTCGCGAGAATGGGGACATATCATTGTGCTGCCGGGAGCCAAAGCGGCATACTTCCGGGATGTTGATTTCAAGAATTTCCGTAAGGATACTACCGTTGACCGGGTGCCAATTTACCAGCCGCCAACGCCGGGCGTTGCAGCGCAGTATGAAGCTTTCAATAAACGGCTGTTGTCGATGACGAACGGATCAGGAGGAGCATTGACTACGTTTTCCAGCCGTACGTGGTTGGTAAATTGTGTGTTTGAAAACAATATGGCTCGATACCGAGGAGGTGCTGTGCAGTTTTTGCAAGCTCCATTAGACGATTTTGGACCAGGAGGAACACAAGCGGTGTATCCTTCTGTCGATCTGGATAATTTGGGCGTTGGATACTATTCCACCGATCCGATGAATGCTGTCAATCCTAATGTCACGGATCCGGAAACTGGAATGCCAATTAATCAACAGATTCGAGCCATTGATCAGTTGATGTATCCCACCAGTGAGCCATTAACAGATTTGCAGCGACAGGCAGTAGATGATGGGCGTTTAGCCATCTATCTTGGACGAGTTCGGCAGTTGACTTTCCGGAATAATAAAGTGCTGCTGGCAGATGTAGTACAGGTGTACGATCAAAATGGTGTGCCAATCGGCATTCAGGATAATATGGATGAAGCGGCAACCGTGGATCCGTATCACGACTATAAAAACCAGGCTTTTGGTGGAGCAGTGTATATCGCCGGACGAAATTTAATGGAAATCTCCTTAGGCGATAACCAGGGCTTTGAATCAGATCGGGATTTTGTGATTTTCGAAGGCAATCAAGCGATCAACTTGCAGCCAGTAACACCGAATAACGGGAAAGTGACCCACGGAGCCAAAGGTGGAGCGGTCTACGTGGGCGATGCAACATCAGTGATTTTTGCTGGACGATTTGCAAACAATTCGACATCGACGCCGTTTAATACGAATCCCGCCGATTATTCCCAAGGAGGAGCAATTTATGCGTCAGCGAATTCCCCACGCATTCAAGTGCGCTCCAGCTACGATGTAGATCAAGGAGGCGTTGAAACAGTCTTCGAAGAAAATTCGGCAGCACGTGGTGGTGCTATCTATACCTTCCTGCTGGTTCCAACCAATCCAGTGAATCTATTGCCTTCTCCGACAATTGGTGGATCCAATGCGACCGCCGTTACTCGAGGCTACGGGTATAAAATTCGATTTGTCAATAATGAAGCTTCGTATGATGGGGGCGCCATTTATGCCAAAAAACGCATCCGGATCTACGGTGCAGGAGGGGTGTTTGGTACCACTGTGAACTACGGTGCAGGTTATCGGGTAGAATTCAAAGGTAACAAAGCAGGCTTTTCCGGCGGTGCTATTAGCGTGGTCACGTTTAGCTCTCTGGATCCTGGTGATCGGTCTATTGATTTGACTCGTGTGCTTTTTGAGGATAATGTTGTCGGGGATACAGTGTTCCTGAAGAAGTATTTTGGCAATATTACGGCGGGGCTTTTGGCGCAGGTCCGCGGCGGTGGAGCAATCTATGCGTTTAATGCCGAAATGAAGTCAGTCCGTGCTGTTGAGTTCTTGCGGAATAAAGCATACAACGGTAATGGTGGTGCGCTGTGTATCGTTGCACCAGATGTCAACGTCAATCGATATTTCCTGACTGATTTCGATGCTGTCAGCGGCAATACCTATACCACTGGTGGTGACGATGTTTATACCTATGGTGGCAGTGTTGATGCGGATGTGCGCTCCTTGACCCGCTTTCTGGAAAATGAGGCAATTCCCAATATGGACCAAATGGGTAGTGGTACAACGCAGCCACAAACAGGTGATGTTTCTCGATACCATCCGGGAACGAACATTCCAGAAAATGGAACCGGCTTAGGTGGTGCTATCTATATCGTTGATCAGCCGATGGCTTCCCGTGGCGATATGTTCGTCTTTGATCGCGTCCGCTTCCAGGATAACAAAGCATATTCCGGGGCTGTTGTTTACTCGGATAATTATGACTTAGCACTTGTGTTCAATCGATGCCTGATTACAGGGAATGTTGCAACCTCTGAGATCGGGAAGGATCAGAACGTTATTACCGGTCCGTACGTAAATGGACAAAATGAAGCATCCAGTGATCTGGCAGGAGCGGTGTTGTACGGTGATGTTATGGGACCGTATCCCAAAGATGACTATTCTGTTCTGGCAAACGCCATTTATGATAATTCCGCTCGATTTTTGATTCGTCTGCCGGATGCTCCGAATACGAAAGGAGTGCTGGCCGGTACAACAGGAATTGGTTATGGTGGAGTGAATTTGCTCCAAGGGAATTACTGGGGTCAAACCGGACCGGATGTTCATACCATTATTGTGGATCGGAACGCGATTCAGGAAACCTTCTTTATTGATGGCGATCCCAATGAATCGCAATTGTCATTTGTCCAGGGCGGTAGTGGGAAGCAACAGGGTCCGTTTGAGTCTTTGAGTAGGTACTCTTATACGCCGATTCCGGTTTCCGATGACTTTACTGTGAGTATTCCAGAGAAATACCTCCAGCAAGGGGTTGTGTATGACATTTTCGACAAAGGAACAGATATTAAGACAGCAGATTACTCGAAGCGGCGACTTGCACGTGTAGAGGATTTTGCTGTTGGTATTCCTCCTTATCTTCGGACGTATAGCGCTGATCCAAACGATCCTAATTATAGCGAACATTATGTTGGCAAAGTGGTGCGGCGCTGGACTCGAGATCCTTTTGTGGCTGAGAGTGATCCCAACATTGCTGCGCTGCAAACGGAATTTGTCGGTGATCATCCGATAGGTTATCCACTATTCTTAGAAGCGTGGGCGGACTACTCTGGTGCCGCGGAATTGAGCAATAACGATGAGCGAGCATTCCACGAAACTGTCTTCTTTGTCATTAATAACAACACTGGTGACTTTATCCGGGTGAACTTGAAGCAGGTTGATAAGACCAGCGAAGTTTTCCGTGGTCGCGTTGAGTTTGTGCCCGATTCGGCAGATCGGAATAATAATCCGTTTATTCGCCGAACGGCAGAGGGATTGGCAAACTTTGGTTCAGGAGCAACATTGCTTGATTACCTCTATCGCAATGCCCAAAATGAGGACTTAGCAGTGCTGCGTGGGCGAAAATATGAACACAGTGAGGATCGGTTGGGTGGAACAGGATTTCAGTATTCCAACCGTCCCGATCTGCCAGCTTCTACCAATGGCGGCGAAAACGTAGTTTATTTCGCTGGTGAGAAGTATTCTGCCCTGCCAGTGAATGTTGGTGATGAGATTCTCATCGTTTCACGGACGGTATTGTGGCGTGAAGGTGTGAATGCTGCGATCGATAAAGGGATTTCTTTCCGTATTGCTGCATCTACGAAGCCACCGGTATGGACGGGGAATATTGTGGATCTGCAAGAAGTGGAGCCTGCAGAATTGCAAAATCTGGTTATGTTGAAAGAGGATGTTAGCTATCCACGTCCGGCAGGGAGTGGTGTTGGACGGGATTCGATTCTCACAGCGACAGCAGTGGATACCAATAAATTCTATGATCCACGATCCGTATTCTTCCCGGATCAGTATCCGGCATTGACCTATGAATGGGAAGTTGCACCGGGTAGTGGGTTGTCCTATTGGCTGGATGCGGATACTCTCTTTTATAATGTACCTTCGTACTATGGTGCTATCAGCTACCTGCAATTCAAGGGACAGCCAACAAATCCATTTGTAGTGCCGGGTGGTGAAGAGGTGGTTGTCCGAGTGCGCAATTGGGCACCTTCAGCAGAGGTGGTGGACAGTTTGAAGAAATTAGGATTGAGCGAAGAAGAAATTGCTAAATATATCTACCTGTATCGGGATTATCTCAATGCGACCGTTTATGATAGTGGTAATGCGCGTTTCTTGCAGCAAGATACTGTCAACTATGCGTGGGATCATACCATTGAGTATCGATTCCGGATTCTGGTGATTGACAGTATTCCGGTGTTTACAGCAGTTGATGCTCGTTGTCAGACTAACGATACCTTGATTGCAAGTGTGACCGATTCCCTGCGCTTTGACGTTGATTTTGATACCGATGATGAAGCGGAAGATTCAGCAGCCGCTGCCCGAGGATGGGATTTCCGATATGGAAAGGTTGCTTATGGTTTTGCAACCGTCGGTGTTCGGGATAATCCGGAAGATACAGCCGTTGGTGGATTATCGCAAGTACGTCCGCAATGGTTGGCACCGGAATACTTGCAGGATGAAAGTGGCAATCCTGATCCTTATGCTGCTGCATTCACTGAAAAAGGTATTCTGCGAGCTCGAATAGATTCGGCAACGGCGCGATCAACTTTGTTGAAACCTATATCCCAATACAATCAGTGGTTATACACCGATACAATCATCACCGTTGTCGTTCACGACGGACATGGTGGGATCAATATGATTACCAAGCCAATTCTGATTAATTTCTCACCGTTGATTGTTACTGATCAGGTAGCTGTTGCTGTGGAGGATGAAGAGTATAATGCTCAATTGTTCGATACCACGCGGGTCATTAAGGTCTACGATCCCAATTTTGACCAGCGGCATACCTTTGAGTTGTTGTATGAGCCTACAACGGGTATTTTGCGTGATCCGTGCTATCCAGAAGCAGGAAATTGGGATGAGATTACTTCGCGTGCCAAAACACCGCGGTGGTTGAAGATCGATCCTGAAACTGGACGACTGTATGGAATTCCAGGGGTGGAAGATGCTCCACGTCTGGGAGCTAATGCCGATACGATTACAGTGTTGGTAACTGATGAGTATGGTTTGACACACGTCAAACAGATTCCCATTGAAGTGCAGATGGTCAATCATCCGCCTGCATTGTACCGAGATCCGTTGGTCGAATGTGTGGATGTTGGGGAACAGTATAGTGAGCAAATTACCTTGACCGATCTGGATCTGAAGCGCACCTTCCCCGATGATGCAGTAGAGGAAATTACGCTGACTGTTACGCAACCGTCTGGATTTACCGTTGATCCTTCTACTGTCACAGGTAGTGGAATTGATACTGTTGTAGTAACGGTCTCAGGAACGGTGGATAACAATACACCGCGTAATCCGGATGGAACGGTAACAATTGAAATTGTCGCGGTGGATAAAGAGGGTGAGCAAGCAACTCTGACCTATCGGATTGCGGTTTCCGAAGAAACTGATTTTGTCAGCATGATTCGGATTGAAAATGCAGCAGGTGCTTATCAGATTCTGGAATGGGGAACAGCTATCAACGCGACAACAGGAAAAGATGCAGATCTGGGTGGTATTGGGAAGCTGGATTCCAATTACTGTGAATTTGAAATTCCGCCCATTCCGCCAGCAAACATTTTCGATGCTCGGTGGATGATTCCGGAACGGACAGGAATCCTGCGGAATATCGTTCCGAAGGCCTCTGATCGCCCGCTGGAAGCAGGATTCCAGGTAGGGTATGGGGATCAATCGGGAGCACTCTATCCAGTGACGATTAGCTGGGATAAGAATACGGTACCATCGCCGTTCCCCGGAATTGATTGGTATATGCGAGATGCAAATTCTAAGGGGAATGTGTTTTACGTCAATATGCGTACCGGTCATTATCGGGCATCGGCTGGCGTTGATATTCAAGATGATAATGGGCAGATTACAATCACGGTCTACGATACGAAGATTACCGGGTTCGAAATTGTGAAGGATTCTGCAACTGCTGTCAGTGTGGCAGAGGGCGATCAGCTATCCGGAGTTCAGGTTAGTATCTATCCTAATCCGATAGAAGATCAAGCGACGGTAGTTGTGGCAACGGATCATCCAACTCATCTGAAAGTTGAAGTGGTGGATGTAATGGGACAAACCGTGCAGGTGCTTGGGCAGGCAAAAGTTGCTGCTGGTACTTATCGATATGAGTGGAATGTTGTGAATATGGCCGGGCAACGTGTGGCAGCAGGATTGTACTTCTATCGTATTGAGCTGGATGGACAGGTGTTGCTCTATCCGGTGACCGTCGTGCGGTAAAGTACGGCAGAATGTTTCCGGGAGCTCCTTTGGTATAAAAAGGAGTTCCCGGAGAACAGATAAAACTGTGACAGTTAAAATGTTGGAATAACATAAAGGGAAGAGTTATGAAATTGCAGCAACGGATTTTTTCTGTGGCAGCATTTGCTGTAGGGCTTCTTTTGTTGCCTGTAGCAAACACTTTTGCACAGATTTATTCTTACTTTACCAATACGATTGAGAATGCACCCTATCAGGAATTACCAACAGATCGAGTGGTGCTCCCGGCTGAGGATTTTCGGGATCCTTTGAATTCGAGTATTCTGGATCCGGACGATGGATTTTATTATAATCCTGTGACACAGGAATTCGGCATTGAGTTGCCGTTTGAATTTGAATTTGATGGACAGCGATATACCCGAATTCAGGTCAATGTTAATGGTTTTGTTCAGGTCGGAGATTTGCCAGCCGTTTTTGGGACGAATGATCCCAACAATATGTTCAGCAAGAACTCTCCTAATGGGGTAATTGCTCCGTTCTGGGGAGATCATTATTATCGTACGCCCAGCGACATTGGATTTATGCCGTCGGAAATTTCTTATTACATTTCCGGACAACCCGGTTCACGGGTGCTGACCATTCAGTGGAAGAATTTGAACGTGAATTATTTCTTTGACCCGACTGATCCTAACAATCCCAACGCAGCTAATCCGGCGCCGCAGCCTTCCAGTATTGCCAATTTCCAGGTGAAAATCTATGAGTCACCGGCTGTTGGCGAGCCAAAAACGGGCGATCAAGGGAATATTGAGTTTCATTATGGAATCATTGGTGGCATTCCAGGTATTACAAAGATTAGTGGTTCTTCGGTAGGATTGGAGTCAGTATCACTGACTCAGGGAGGAAATACCTCCTTTATGAATGGGCTTTTCATAGAAGACAGCACTTCCAGTGCTTACATTCCTGGATATGATGGGCAGGATAGTGTGATCAAGAGCCAGCGATTGACCAGCATCTGGCCCCCGTCTCGCGCAAATAACAACATTATTGTATTTATCGCTACGCCGAAACCGGGTATCGCTGGATGGGGGGATGGTGATGCCAATATGTCTCAAATTCCCGGACAATTGCATGCGGGATTGCCACAGAATCGGTATGTGACACTCAATGACGTGTTAACCATTCTCCGGGCGGTAGCGCAGAATCAACCCCTAGATAGCTTGATGTTCCGACAGGCGTACCATGCAGATGTGAATCACAATGGGCGTTTCTGGTATTCTTCCCGGAAGCTGGACAATAGCGGCGATTCCCTGGATCAAGATGGAAACTTGGTTGTCTATCGTCGGGAGTGGCCAGTAAAAAGCGCTGGGGTTTATGATGATCTGCCTGCCGATGATTCTCGAAACAACTTGTACTTCCAGGCAAATGAATACGATGCTGCTTTGATTTTGAACTACATTGCCGGGAAAGTGCCAGATCTGCCCTGGCTGCTGGATACCATTCCGGGATACGGGAAGGCAGCAGCGCTAATGCGAGCGACAACCGTAGAGTTTGGGACAGCCGAAGCAATAGGCAATGGAATGGTGAGCATTCCGGTTCGGCTCAATGGATATGTGCATTCTACTGTTGGATTTACCTTTACAGTTTCCAATGCTACCATTGAAGAATTTGTTGGTGTTGTTAACCAGGATCAGAGATTGTACGCGCAATGGAGTGGAAACCGTGTGGCGGTGGCAGGAACTGGAGATTTTGCTCCCGGAATCGTGGGGTATTTGATTATTCGTCCTGCAGGTACCACTGTGACGATATCAGATCTTCGGTTTAACGATGTCCAGCGCAAAGGGGCGATCTTAATGATTGCGAGTGCTGGTAAGGAGCAGACCGCGCTTCGGGTTTTCCCGAATCCCTTTGTTAATGAAGTTCAGATGAGATATGTTACTCCGGAGTCGGGGCATTACACAATTCGGGTTGTCAACGAATTAGGGCAAAAGGTCAGAACCTTGTGGAGTGGTCGTTTAGAAGCTGGGCAAATGCAACAGTTGAGTTGGAATGGTAAAGATGAAAGTGGAAATCCCGTGGCATCGGGTATCTATTTCTGGCAGATTGTCCGAGATGGTCAGGTCGTTGACATTTATCAAATAGCAAAGCAGTAATTGTGATAGAGAAAAACGTGAGAAAGCAGTTGTAAGCCTGTGGCTGGGAAAGCTTTTTGTTGTGAGTTCTTTGAGAAATTGAGGTGGTTGGGATTGCTCCTAAGTTTGATTAATGGGAGTTTCCCAACGGCGGCTCAGGTGGTTGGAATCCGGAGTCAGCCTGTGGATATTTGTGGCTCGGTGCAGCGGGTGGTTTTAGTAGTAACCGTTGGTACGATTCGCCTGCAAGATAGTTTACTATCGTTTGCAGTCGAGATTGGATACGATCCATCGAGGTTTGCGTTGACAACGCTGTTAAAAACGAACACGCTGGGTGAGTCGATGGATTTCGTTCAAATGCGTACAGTCGAGGATGGGGTTGTTGTTGTAGAAGGTGGTAATGTCCAGCGTTTTCTGCGCAATGCTAAACCTCAGGAAGCGCTGGTGGCAATTGCAGGAAACGTGCGTGGATCCCGATGTCCAGATACGAGTTATGTTGTACTGCGCCGGGTGACTTTCGGCAAAGTGGACAACAATACTGTTGTGGATGTGTCAGGTACTATCGGGAATGTTGATCCTGTAGTGTTAATAGTTGAGGATGAACCTGGTAGGCGAGCTCGGCTAAATGTTGATCAAAATGACACCGTGCTGACAATGCCGGTGGATACATTGCAGTTAACGGTCAAGATCCAGAATGTATTTAGCAATCAGGCTGATACAGTTGGATTGTATTTCAGACAGCTTAGTGGTAGCGGTGATGTGCGGGGAGTACAATTATTCCCAGCAAATGGTTTGCAGTGCGATCAGCCGAGATGGAATGCAGAGCGGCAACGGTATGAGTGGAGATGTTATGGGGATTCCGACTGGATCTCGACATCGTTTTCGATGCAAATGGTGCTGAGCACATCCACAGTAGATACGATGAATTTTGCGCTGGGAATGTTCCAGATATTGCCGGATTGTCATTGTGTTACGCGGTTTGATACGGGTCGTGTGATGATTAAATGGCAACAAATAAGCAGTGTAGGAGCAGAGCGGGTGAAGAGGTGGAAGATAGTATTAGAAGGAACGGATGGCGTGGTAGTTCGAACAAAGTTACCGATGACGAAGATTGAGGTTTACGATAGTATGGGACGAAAAATTTTCGATCTTCCAGTATACGATAGAACACAGTACTACCGGATTCCGACAATCACCTGGAGCCGTGGGTTGTATGTTATTGCTCTTTACTCTGGACAAGAGCGATATATGAGATGGATATACAAAAAATAGAAAACAAAAAGGGATGTTTATAAAAGCTAAAGGAAACAGAATGATGGCACAGTTTTCTCCATTTGTCCGTAAGCTTAGTGCATTGCTGGTTGTAACCTTGTTTGCTGTAAGTAATGTTTTAGCACAGGTGGAACCACCGTCATTGCCGCAACTTGGTTTGGTGTTGCAAGAACCAGCTTATGGTGAGTATCAGCAAAATATGCAATTTCGGTATCCGGGATTGCGGATATGGTATCCCATTGCGCCTTTGGGTAAAGAAGATCATTATTTGATTGTTCCAGTCTATGTCCGGAACCCGTGGCTATCGAATAATTTGGCTTCAGCAGAACCAATCAAGAGTTTTCAGTTTAGTATTCGATATGATAAGCGAGCGCTGAGAGCGGTCGGAGTGCAAATGATTGGGACACGGGGTAGTGATACTTTCGCTATTGCTAAACAGTTCCAGATTCAGTGGGATGATCGGCCAGATCCTCTTTATAAGACTCGTATTCCGGGAAACGCTGGTGATCCTAATGGACGGCGAATTCGGATTGTAGGAACCTCTTCGGAGCCTCTGTCTCCAACCAACTTTACAAATCCGACTCCGGGAGAACGTGGGCAGTTTGACTGGGCGATCCTGCTTTTTGTAAAATTCAAAGTGATGATTCAGGATGATGGAACGAATACAATTAGTGATGTAACAGCTTCCAACACTCCCTTGATCATTGCTGCGGATACCATTCGATGGAATGAGCGAGATCCATGGCAATATCCATTCCCAACAACGGGACCTGATGCAGTACCAAATCAGCCGCAACCAGAGCCTTTCGGTGGTTTGACCAATGAGAATCTTTTAACTTTCAATACAGAACCCACGTTGAAGGGAATGGCATACGTGCGTTTGACCCGTATCCCGCAACTTGGATTTAAGCCAGATATTGGACCCAGTGCTGTGGTGCGGGAAGTTCCAGGAACAGACAAAGCCTTGTGGGAATTGATTGATCCGTTGACAATTGACTCTGCTTCACAAGATCCTCAAGTAGTTACTCGAGAATTGGATGTTGTGAATATTATCGATCAGTCGCGGATTACTGATTTATTTGTTCAGTCCGATCAACCTTGGTTGTTGTTCCAGACGGTTGGGCAGAAAAATCCTATTCCCCAGCCTTCACGAGAAGGATATGTAGACTATATCGATGAAGGGATTTTGGGGGATATTAACGATCCCCTGGGGAACCCAACCCAAAGTGATCCAACCCTACGCTTGCGGATCATTTGTGATCCTTCACGAGCGACGGGACCAGCGGGAGTGTATGTGGGTTATATTACATTCCATTCCCCCACAATGCTGGTAAGTCCTGTTCGATTGCGGGTAACCTTCATTATATGGCGGAATCCGATTGAGCCAAATGAGGAAATTCTGGTTGAAGAGCAAGACGTAACAGGACGCGGTATTCGCATTACCTTAGAAAGTGCCCAAGGACAACAGCAAACACTGATCTTTGGTACTGGAGCATCTGCTTCTGATGGTGTCGATCCACTGTTTGGTGAAGTTGCAGAAACCGATCCATTGGTACCCTTTGAGGCACGATGGTATCCGCCGGAAACGGATATTCGTATGGGAGATTTGACCGGACGTTCACTGTCACGTGATATTCGAGATGCCCACGCAGATACCACTATTATTTATCTCTGTCGCTTTAAAGCCGAACAAAGTGATTATCCGATTGTGATCAGTTGGGATATAAGCGACTTTCCGCCCAATGCCCGGCTCTTTCTCCGTGATACTTTGAATGGCTCCATTTTTGGTGTCGATATGCGCAACGCAACACACGTCGGGGGAACCATTTACTCCTTTACGATTCGAGATGCGCGCATTACTTCGTTTATTATCGAGTATGCGACCCCAAGAGTAGAGCGGTTTACTTTTCTCCAGAAAGGATGGAATCTGGTGTCGCTTCCCGTTCGTCCGGCAGATCCGTTCTGGAAAACGGTGTTTCCGAACGCATTGGATAAGCCGCGTTACTTCTTTGAAGGTGCCTATTATCAGGAAGACAATCTGCAGGTAGGACGGGGATACTTTGTGAAGTATGGATCGTTGCTGGATAGCATTATTGCTGGGGCCCGGGTAACCAGTGTCGGACGGGAGACTCAATATAAAGTGCGATTGGGGAAAGGATGGAATACGATCGGAGGACTGTCTGTACCGGTTAATGTGGATAACATCCAATTTGATCCGTTAACTGATGTGAGTCCAATTCCAACACGAGTTTCGGGTGTCTATTGGTACAGGACTGATGAGGGATATAAGGAAGTCAGCGTGATGGAACCCGGAAAGGGATATTGGGTGAAGACCGATGAAGAGGGGTACCTCCGGTTAGATGCAATGAAAGCTGCGGGTGTTGTTCGTGACCGGAAACAGGATGTCCTTCGAAGCAGCGATGTGGTAGTTATTCGCGATCAAGCCCATCACGTTGGTCGGCTATATCTCTCTCGAGAAAGCGGAATCAGCAAGTGGTTCGAATTGCCCCCAGTTCCTCCGGCAGGATTGTTCGATGTCCGCTTTGGAAGTGGTAGTTATGTGGAAAGTGCTGCTAATAGTCCGGTTGTTCAGTTCCAGGGGGTGCAATATCCGGTCGTGGTTGCCATTGAGAATCCTTCCCAGTCCTACAAGGTTGTGAATCCTGTTACAGGCGAAGTTCTGGGGACAATTGATAAGGGAAGTTCCGAGGCGGTAGTCATTACAGATCCGCGGGTGAAAAGTGTTCAGTTGATGAGCATCGGTGTTGTGTCTGGTGAAGGGATTGCTCTTTATCCGACGCCAGCACAACAGTATGTCTTTGTGGAAATTACTGCCCGCGAAGATCAGCCGGCACAGGTGGAACTTATCACGGTGTTAGGGAAGAAAATCGCAAGCTATCGGTATGACGTGCATAGCGGTACCCAAACCGTAAAATTGAATGTTGCGAATCTGCCCGAAGGAGTTTATGTGTGTCGAGTCAGCCTGGGAGATAAGCAATTTACCCAGCGGTTAGTCATTGCACGGTAGCGGTTGTCAAGAATTTAATTGCAAAGTAGAGAAAAGGCAACCATCCGGGTAAGGGTGGTTGCCTTTTTTGTTTGTATGCCAAAAATCTTGTTTGAAAAGTGGAGTGCAAAGTAAGGTTGGGGAGAAGAATGTGGAAACAGGGCCGATATATTGCTGGAATCTGCATCCTTTTAGGAAGCTGGAGCATCTTCGCTCAGCAAGTAGGAGTGGAATTACAATTTGCCAGTGAACGTCCAAACAGTTATCAGTATATCCTCCGGGCGGGAGTTGCTCTTGATGCGACTATTTGTCTGGATACAGCACTGGAAGCAGAAATTCCTTTGTTGCCTCCCGAAGGATTGTTTCCGGTATTTTTATTGCCCTGTACGGATACTATCACGGGAGTTCCTATTATGAGCCAGGAAGATTTCCGACCTATGCCCCAGACGTCAGATAGCATTGTACATCAGATCCATATCCAGCGAGATGGATATCCACTCCGTATTCGGTGGACAGTTGCAGGTATTGTGGATTCGGCACGCCTGGCTGATCCGTTCGAGGTGTATGTTTATAATCTTACCCAGGAGGATTCGGCAGTGATCGATAATAACGCTGTTCAAGAATTGTCACTCCAAGTCTGGTATCGAAGCTCGGTCAGTCGGATTGTTGATTATCCTCGGTCTTCTCCTTCTTTTCCAGCACTTTTCGTTCCCAGGGAACGGCGATGGGTACAGATTCAGCATTTTCGGTCGATTCCTTTTGTCCAGGGTGAGCTTCGTGACCTGAACGGACAGCTGGTGGCAAAAATTCCTCTTCGGCAAGGGAAAGCGCAATTGCCATCGGTGAATCTCTCAGGTGTGTACATTCTTTCTGTAAAGCAGCAGGGGATTTTGTTATTGATCTATTGATCCACAGTTCGTTTGGAAATTGAAGGAAGGAGTAAACGGTGAGGATTCTCATAGCCAGTATTCTCTGGCTGGTGGGCAGCGTCTGGTGCTGGAGTGCTGCTGATAGCAGTTATGGCATTCGACGTGCTCCATTGCGAACCGTGTCGAACACTGCTTTTGGCGCCGGAGAGGAGCTGTATTTCAAAATTCGCTATGAGTTTGTAACTGCGGGCAAAGCAGCTTTCAAAGTGTTACCTAAACTTGTGTCGTGTGATAGCGGTCGCCAGTGTTATGATATTCGGTTTTACGTTCGGTCTTTGAAGAGTTTGGATTGGTTATATCGGGTGCGCAATTATTATCGAACGCTGGTCGATGTCGATGGGGTGTTCCCGTGGTATTTTGAACAGCATATTCGAGAAGGTGGATACCGACGCGATTTTCGCGCAGCATTTGACCATTATCGAAACCTGGTCTATGTTGGAGATACTGCTTACCAGATTCCCCTTTTTGTCCACGATGTGGTTTCCGCCTTTTTCTATGTTCGCACGTTGCCGCTGGATACAATGCGGGCGGGAGATACTTTGTATCTCCAGAATTTTTACAAGGATCGAGTGTATGACTTAAAAGTTGTCATTCGCGGACGTGAAATTGTCGATGTGGAAGCAGGACGATTTCGAACGATTGTGATCGAACCATTGGTTCAGGAAGGGGGATTGTTTAAAAGCGAAGGCAGCATTCTGATCTGGCTCAGTGATGATGAGCGCAAGATTCCAGTACAGGTTTCGACGAAAGTGTTGATAGGCAGTATTTATGCAGAGTTGGTTGGATATCGGGGATTGCGGGGACCTTTAACTGCCAAGATTACACAGTAGTGGAGACAGAAGCTTTATCATAAAGACTACGCTCTGAGAACCGGAGCTAACTCACAAAGAACACCATAGGTTATCGGCTGAGCATTTTCCGAAAGTGGAAATACAACGGAAGTGCGAACAAACCAATGATGAACAATGCGAGCACTCCTAAGGTGAAGTGAAACAAAAAGCCTAAGAACCACATTAGAACTTTGAATGCTATGAAGGCAACAATGATTGCCAGAAATCCTGCCAAGAGATTTTTCCAGAAGTCCATCGTTGTTCCTTTGTTGATTTGAACTACTTACCCTTACTGTGCACATACAAACGAGCGGTAAGGCAGAAAGTTGCGATCCAGCAGCAGGTTTTTGCTCATTACACACTTTCCTTGATTCCCTTTTGAATAGATGGTTGCAGAGGATTTTTGTATTTTTGTAAGCTTAAAGAAACAAGCAAGCTGGAACAGAAACAACATTGAGGAGGATTGTTGATGCCGTTAGATGTAGTCAACGATGAAGGATTTCAGTTGGAGTTTAGCGAAGAGCAGCAGGCGATTCAGGAATTGGCTCGCAATTTTGCACAAAACGAGATTGCACCTGTGGCACTGCAATATGATGAGTCGCAGGAGTTTCCCACAGAATTGTTCCGCAAAATGGGAGAGCTGGGATTCTTGGGAGTGTTAGTCCCGACGGAATACGGAGGGGCAGAAATGGGAGCCATAGAATTGGCTCTCATTGTGGAAGAGATTGCCAGAGCCTGTCCATCGATTGCGCTGGGTGTAGCAGCCCATAATGGCTTGTGCAGTAATCATATTCTCCAGTTTGGAAGTGAGGAAATCAAGCAAAAGTATCTCCCACGGCTGGCAACGGGTGAAACGATGGGGGCGTGGGCACTTACAGAACCCGGATCTGGGTCGGATGCTGGCGCAATGTTGACCACTGCTCGAAGAGATGGCGATTTTTACATTCTCAACGGAACAAAAAATTTCATTACACACGGCAGTGTTGGAGAAATTGCGGTAGTAATGGCGAAAACCGATCCAGATCGAGGAAAAAAAGGAATTTCGGCTTTTGTGGTTGATAAATCTATGCCGGGATTTTATGCTGCTAAAAAGGAAAACAAGTTGGGCATGCGTTCCAGTGATACTGCCAGTTTGGTCTTTGAAAATGTCCGGGTTCCCGTATCCCATCGATTAGGAGAAGAAGGGGAGGGGTTTATTCAGGCATTGCGCATTCTGGATGGTGGACGTATTACCATTGCTGCTTTGAGTCTGGGATTAGCAGAAGCAGCCGTAGAGCATAGTATGCGGTATGCGTTTGAACGCAAGCAATTTGGGCAACCAATAGCGGAATTTCAGGCGACGCAGTTTAAATTTGCAGCGCTGACAACGCACATTGAAGCAGCACGTTTGCTAACCTATAAAGCCGCGTGGCGGCGGGATCAGGGATTGCCTTATACCCTGGAAGCGGCTCAGGCAAAACTTTTTGCCAGTGAACTGGCTGTACGAGCGGCTGAAGAAGCGGTTCAGATCCACGGTGGTTATGGCTATACCAAAGAGTATCCTGTTGAAAAACTGTATCGCGATGCAAAGCTGCTCACTATTGGGGAGGGAACATCTGAAGTTCAACGGATTGTTATTGCGCGCAATCTGTTGCGGCAGTCTTAGAAATAAACAGAGCCTGTTCGCTTCTCAATCTTAATATCGCGCAATTGTGCTGCTTTAATCCCGATTCGAAGATAAATGCCCTGAGATAGTCCCGTTGGGTACCATCGCAGGTAAAAATCCCAGCAGTGGAGATCTTTGCGGAGTTCAAGGTAAGGGGCGTTAATGGCTGCGGTAAGCAGATCGAGTGACAGTCCACCAGAGAGTGCCCAGCTATTAGCTATGGCAAAAGAGCCAGCCAGGCTGATCGCTGCTGTCCGGCTCACCGATCGAGGTGTGGGGGCAGCATAAGCCAGTTGCAGCGTTGCTGTTAACTGCCAGCGAATTGCTAATGGAATACTGCCCGGAGCATTTTGTCCCCAGAAAGTGTCTTCCAGCGCATAGCGCTTCTTCTCTGTTGGTGCTGCTGAAAGCGTTGTGTCTGCTGATCGTTCTGTTGCTGCAGGTGCGGAGGATTGATTGCCTATGGTCAGGGTTGCTGTTAAGTTGGCATTAACGAGTCGTGCAAGACCTTTCCCGGTTGTCCACAAAAAGCGGTTGATAGTGCGATATGTCAATGGATTGTCAGCATCGGGAACCTGATCGTACAGAAGGAAGCGGGCTGAGCCACTGAAGGAGAAAAAACGTCCAATGCTGGTTCGTCCCGTTATGGTGATTGGGGACCATTGCAGTGAATCTGCCGCTGCGTTATATGCTGTGCTCAAACCCAGATTGAGCAGCCGAATGACGCGAGTTGTTGTGTCATTCGCCCAGATTTTTGCTTCAAAAACATTGTCGAGGGTGATCCGCACAGACTGACGCAATTGTGAATTAACGCCACCACCGTCTTTTGTAAAGTAGGAGTACTTCACATGTTGTCCTGTTTTAGGGTCCACAAATGTGCCATACATTCCCAGTGAAGGATCAGAGAAGTCGGGAGTATAATTCCACGTGATCGTTGGTTGCAGGATATGGCGAACTGCTTCGAGCTTTCCCCATTGGAGGAAAGCAACGCCGTAAAGGCGGGTGGAAAGGGAAAGTCCCAGAGAGTATTGGAATTCCCGGAAAAATCCGGACTCCATCGAGTCTACAACCGCTGTATCATTCCGTACCGTTCGAATCAATCGCCGGAAGTACCAGTTTTCTGAATAAGAAACAGAGGGGATAACGGTAAAGAAGCGAAATCGGGGGCGCAAAGCAATGCGAGGTCGGTGCTCAATCCGGAATTTTGTTGTCGTGTCAAACCGTTGCCGAAAGCCACGGACTGTGTAGCGAATGTTGAAGTTCCGAAGCCAATCCAGCGTTGTCAAAGAGCGGAGCGGATACCACTGTGGCAGGGAGAAGGTAAATTGGGGAAATGTTTCGTTAACTGCTCCGGTTGCCAGATCCTGCGTTCGTTGATAATAGAGGGAAATGCTGCTCCCATCAGGAAACTGGTGATAGAAGGAAGCATCGGAGCGGATTTGACGCTGCACGCGTTCCTGTAAATCCGTGGATACATTCTGGAAAAAATTGGAAGAGCTGAAGCGGAGTGCGATGTCCAGACGGGAGGTTTTTCCTAATTGTTGTTTGTGCTGCCACTGGAGATTCCAATCTGTTGTGTACGGCTGGGTCGGAGAGGTTCGGGTAATGCCGTATGCTGCCTGTACAGAACCGTTGAGCAAGCGTCGAACGGCGTATCGAGTTGTCTGGAATAGAGTAAAGCCTCCTTTGGTGGTAAGCCGGAATGCAAATCTGGCATCCAGATAATCATTGATTGCCCAGTAATACCCTAAGTTTTCGATAATGGTACCGCGATTGAGCGATCCGGGAGCGTTGGAGAAGAAAATGGATGGGATGAGAAACCCGGATCGGCGGCCACGCTGTGCGTCGATGAAAATACCGAAGGGAATTCCGAAGACTGGGAACTCTTCAATGGTGAGGAATAAGGGATCGACAAATATTTTATGTTTGCGTTCAACGCGCATCTTCGGGGCAAAGAATGCATAGTGTGGCAAAGGGTTGGTGCAGGTGGTGAAAATGCCATTCTGGACGAAATAGTCGGCAGAAGAAAGTTGCTTCACGATAGACCCGCCATACCGTCCTTCTGAGCGCTGTGTTTTTCCGATGAGGATTCGTCCCTTACGAGTCCGAAAGTTGTATTCAATACGCTTGCCAATGAAAGTTTCAGATCCTTCTTGAAATCTTGCCGAACCCCCTGAGTCTGCTTCAGCAATTAAGGTGCCGGTTTGAAAGTTTACAATGATCCGGTGTGCTTCCAGTCGCTGGTTACGATACTGGATCCACGCGTTTCCAACCAGGACAAGGGTTTGGGATGAAACCTCATATCGGTTGGTGTCCTGGGCGAAAAAGGTGATGAGTGTGTCAATGCTTCTCCGAGAGGATGCGGTGGTAGAGCGAAGTCGCACCGTATCCGGCAATATCGTTGAAGAGGTGCTGGGTGATTGGGCAAACAGCGGTGCAAAAAAGCAGAAAATCAGTCCCAAAATCTGATACCAATGGAATTTTGCTGGACGCAGTTCCCAAGCTTTCTTGTTTGCACATTCCC
Organism: Candidatus Kapaibacterium sp.; assembly: GCA_015490805.1. Taxonomy (GTDB): domain Bacteria; phylum Bacteroidota; class Ignavibacteria; order Kapaibacteriales; family WFXC01; genus WFXC01. Next base: position 112,653 of record WFXC01000014.1, on the reverse strand, counting down.
GGTGTTTGACGGATGATGGCGATGGAGATGTTGCGATGTGGCAAGACTGTTTGGCTGTCCTACTGCACTCCTAAGAGCAAATCTCGCCCGCTGAAATTGTAGAGGAAGCAAGTGCAAGTATATCCTTTGATCATCTGAGCAATGGAATTGTGATCACTGAATTTGCTATATTTGCCGTTTTGTTAACTGGCGAAGGGAGAGACTATGGAGTTGTCGGAGCTTGTAGCGCATTTGCAGCAGCAGGCAGCGGCACAGAAGCTGCGGTTGCACGAGAAAAATGTTTATCGAGTTCTTTCAGCACTGTTGGCAACTTCAGATTTCTGGCAATTGATCGACTATGCAGATGTTCCCGTTCCTACCGGTGTTCTCATTGTGCGGGGACTGGAGCAACAGGGGTATGTAACCATAGATTCGGAAAACGGCATTTTTCTCACAGATCAGGGGAGAGAATTAGCTGAAAAATTTCATCTTGTTGCACCGGTCAATGCGCACTGTCCGGCATGTGAAGGGCGAGGGTATGCCTACTGGCTGGACAAAGAATTCTACCGGCGGTTCATTGAAATTGCTAAGGATCGTCCCAAGCCTCTACGGAATTATGATCAGGCATCAGTAACACCGGAGACCACAGTTGCCCGGGTGCAGATGTTGAAGCATTTGGGCGATCTTCACCAAAAGGAAATCATTGTGCTGGGGGCTGAAGATGATCTGACCGGACTGGCAATTGCTATGACGAAGCTGGCACGGCGAGTGCTGATTCTGGATATCGACGATCGTTTAATCGAGTTCGATCGTACCGTCATAGCTGAACTGGGATTAACCAACGCAGAGGCTCATGTCTTCGATTTGCGACAGCCGTTGCCTGATGAATGGGTTGGTGCCTTCGATGTTTTTATTACCGATCCTCCGGAAACACATAGTGCTTTTCGAGCTTTTGTTGCACGTGGCATTGCAACACTGCGGGGCGAAGGATATAGCGGATATTTCGGTTTAACCCTGCGGGATGCTTCCATTTTTCGCTGGCAGGAGTTTCAACGCATTCTCCTGAATGATCTGGGCGTCGTGGTGACCGATATAATCCGCAATTTCAACCACTATATGAATTGGCCCTACCACTCTGAAACTCTGGCAGCACAGATTGCTCCCGTGAAGCAACCACCCCGAACAATCTGGTATCGCTCATTCTGGTACCGCATTGAAACGCTGCCCGGATTTACCCGGTGGAACGAGCCTATCCAGACGGACGCTTTATATCTGGACGAAGAGGGATCAACAACGTAAAAGCACCTCGGTGCCAGAGTGAGTATGTCGTACTGGACGCTCCAGCCAGCGATGGTAGCAGTGCCGTGCCTGATCAGGAGCATTGGAAAGCGGTTCTAAAAAGTATTCCGTTGCTGGCTCCGGTGTCAATTGGGTGGTGTATAGCTTCCCATCGCAGCTTCCTGTAATGGAAACTGGTTGATGGAGATGGCGAGCAAATTGGGCAATTGCCTGAGTTGGCGTGTAGACTCGATGACCAGCAATCGTGATGATAGCATCTTCCACCCCAATACCAGCAACATCTGCCGGAGAACCTTCAATAACTTTTTCAACCACGACGGAATTTTTTCCTTCCTTGAGCGTCATTCCGGTCCATACCTTAGCAGGTGGCATAGTGAAGTGTGTATCGCCCAGCTCAATAGTTTCCGGTTCCACAGGACGCTGGGTCAGTTGCAACCCAATTCCTTTGAATAACGCTTCAAAAGGCAGGGGATCCGTTGTATGAAGCCATTGGCTCAGCAGAGACTCGACAGAAATCCCGGTGCTGACTTCGGCAATGGCAATGAACTCTGCTTCCGTAATACCTTCTGCCGGATTTTGTTGATACCGCTGCCACAGCGCTTGCACAACGGTATCCAGCGATACTTTCCCACCAGACTTTTGGATAAGAAAGAGATCCAGCAGCAGGAAGATGAGACTTCCTTTGAGATAGTAGGAGGGAAATCGGTTGGGCGAATCAGCGTTAGATCGGTAGAGCTTTACCCAGGCAAGAAAGCTGCTATCCGCAACGGACATTTTCCGATGTCCCGGCTGTTCCAGAAAACGCTGGATTCGCTCCTGAGCAAGGATGCGGAGGAAAGACTTTTCCGATACAAACCCACAGCGGTAGAGGAAGAGATCGTTGTAGTAAGAGGTCAACCCTTCTGCCAGCCACAACATTGAAGTGTAGTTTTCCCGGTTATAGTCAAATGGTCCCAGTTCAATTGGGCGAATGCGTTTCCCGTTCCACACGTGGAAGAATTCGTGAGCTAACAGGGTTAAGAAACGCTGGATTTCTTCCGAATCCGTGAGGCTGGCGGGATCCCAGCCAGAGACGGAAGAACGAGCGTGTTCCAGGCCGCCTCGACTATCAGGAAAGAAGTGGAGCATAAAGACATAGCGATCGTAGGGAAGACCGCCGAAAAGCTGGGCTTCGACTTCCACAATGCGCTGCAGTTGCTCAATAAGCCAGGGGATGGTAAAGGGAGACTCACCTAAGATGGATAGTTGGTGCAAGACGCCGGCAGCAGAAAAGTGGTGCACAGGATCAGGACTGATTTGAATGGGCGAATCGACCAGAATGTCGTAGTTCAAAGCGCCAAGGATGTCAGTGTTATTGGGAGTAACAGGTGAAAGAGCGGTGGCAACCGATTGCCAGTGAGGAGGCAGATGGAGATGGAGATGATAGGGTTCGTACTCTCTGCCGGCGATGGCGAAGCAGAAGTTCCCCGGCATCAAAAAGGCGTGCCACCGGTTGACGAAGGAAGTACGGACAGAGCGTTCGTGGGCAAAGTAACAGTACCGTAGTTCAACGGTTGAACTGCTGCTTGTATGCTCAATCCGGAAGCGGTTCTTACTCAGCCACTCAATGCGCAATGGTTTGCCATTCCCATCGGTAGCATAAAGATCTCCGACATTGGTGATGAAGTCTCGAATTTTATAACTACCGGGTGTCCAGACAGGAAGGTACAGCTCGATCGGTCCCGCTACATTTTCAATGCGTAGCTGAATGTCGATGAGGTGGGCAGCAGCACGATCAAAACGGAGAACGTAGTGAATGTTGGCAGAACTGCCCAGCAGTTGCTTGTCACTTTGCTCGATTGAATATCGTTTCATCGGTGTCGAAAGTATGTTGTTGAAACAAATTGCGATTGGATTGAAGCCGCTTCTTGACTTTCCATATCCTCGGATTGGAGAAATTCTCTCACTGGATCCCCAAACCACTGGTACAGTTGCTGCTGTATCCGGACGATACGACGTTTCACTTCTGCAATTTCTTCCCTGAGAGCGATTCGGTGCTGTTGTTGCCACTCAGGATCATTGATACAGTCCTTCCATCGATAAGGAACATCGGATTTGAGCTGTTCCACTTTTTTCCGCAGGTAAGCAATCCGGCATTCCAGGGTTGCAATTTCCGTTTGCAACTCTTCCAGGGACAGAGTGGTATCTGGCAGCGAGGGCGTTTCCACAAGCTGCAGAATGGTACGTAGTAGCGCTGTGTTGCCGTCTCGGTAGGCGGACTGTACCGTGTTCCAGTATTTACGGTAAGCATCGCTTTCCACACCTGTACGGTCGGGATGCAGTCGCTTAACCAGTTCCAGATACAGTTGCCGGTGGTGTTCAGCGGATGAGCCTTCAGGGGAAGGTGGTTCACCAGTGGTTGATGGCTGAGGATCTGGATAACACTGGAGCGCAAAGCGCTGGAGCGTCTGGAGCAGCGATGCGGTGATCGCTGTATGACGTTCAAGATGTTGCTGAAGCAACTCAGCAAAGCGCTGAAGCCGAAGGTATCGAAGCGTGTAATGTTGAAGTTGACGCTCTAACGCACCAAAGAGATGGTCATATTGGCGGCGCAGTGCAGGATTGAGGACGTTCGTGATCCAGCACCACTCATCCAGAAGAACCTTGAGTTCAGCGCTCAACTGATCCCGCTTCATCCGCAGGTTTTGATAGCGGGGATCCTGTAAAAGATTGCTCATTCTTTGCCAACCTTGTTGCCGCCTTAGGGTGTTTGACGTTTAAATGGAGCGTTGATATGAGATTGCAAGGGCAAAATAAAGATCGAGACCACACGTGATTGCGTCCGAAATCCAGAGTGAATTTCGTGCAAGTAACGAAAGGATGAGACAATGGCAGTTCAGATTGGACATCCAGCTCCAGATTTTGCACTCAAACGGAAAACCGAAACTGGCATCGAAACTGTACATTTGCAGGATTATCGCGGGCAGACAGTCGTTCTACTGTTTTTCCCAATGGCGTTTACCGATGTCTGTACGCAGGAAATGTGCACGGTGAGCAACGAGTATCAACAGTATGCTTCCTTAGGAGCAACGGTGTTGGGCATTAGTGTAGATAGCCCTTTCACACAGGAAGCGTGGGCGAAGCAAAATGGGATTACCATTCCACTGCTGTCAGATTTTAACCGGGAAGTATGCCGTGCTTATGGTGCCTGTTACGATAACTTTTTCCCCGGAGTGTTGGATTTTCAAGGGGTTGCCAAGCGCTCGGCTTTTGTGATTGACGCTCAAGGCATTGTTCGTTATGCGGAAGTACTGGAAGATGCAACACAATTACCTGATTTCCAGCGCATCCGGGAAGTTGTCGAGGATCTCAAGGAAGCGACGCAATAAGTCAGGGTTTTAAGATCCGGATATATTCCTTATCGCCCGATCTTGCTGCTAATGGTATTGCTGCTGAATGTTTCGCAGAGTAATGTAGCGTGTGCTTGTGTCGTTTGCGGCAATCCGGGAAGATGCAAAGAATAATCGGAGCTTTGGAGGTCAGGAACATCGTTGCGGATAGCTCCGCCGGGATTTAAAATTTCCGTTCTGCTTATCCGTGAAAGCCTTTTGTTTTTCTGATTGATTTTCCGTAAATTTGTAACTTTGCAAATTTCGCAACAAAGGAAAAGTAGTGACCTATGGCACGAAAGATTCAGCATCCGACCGATCGAATGACAAAAGCTGTTCGTCCCACGGATGTAGAGCGGCGCTGGTATGTTGTTGATGCCGCCGGGAAGACACTGGGACGGTTAGCATCACAGGTGGCAGCCATTTTGCGGGGCAAGCATAAGCCATATTACACGCCGCATGTGGATTGCGGAGATTTTGTCATTGTCATCAATGCTGAGAAAGTAGCATTGGCGCCAAAGCGGGCGGAGCAGAAGGTGTATACCCGATACACCGGCTATCCGGGAGGATTACGAACGGAGAGCTTTTTGCACCTCCGCCGTCGTCATCCAGAACTGATCATTGAACGGGCAGTGTGGGGAATGCTGCCCAAAAATCGCCTTGGGCGCAAGATGTTGAAAAAGCTCAAAGTATATCGAGGTCCTGAGCATCCTCACGCAGCGCAGAAACCAGAGAAGTTGGAATTGCCATTTCGGGCGTAGTCAGCAGGAAGTTGAGAAATAAAGGATAGCGGAGTAATGGTGCAATATCACGGAACGGGGCGAAGAAAGACCTCTACAGCCAGCGTATGGTTGCGTCCCAGCAATCAATTGCAGGTAGAAGTCAATGGAAAAAGCTTTGAAACATACTTTCCTATTGCCATTGTGCGGGACGAGATTCTGAAACCTTTGAAGCTGACGAATCTGATGAATAATTTTGCTATCAAAGCCCGGATACGAGGTGGAGGAACGACGGGGCAGGCAGAAGCCATGCGACTGGCGATTGCACGTGCCCTGGTGAGCTATGATGCTTCACTAAAAGAGATTTTGCGTCCTGCCGGGTTATTGACCCGAGATCCGCGGATGGTAGAGCGGAAAAAATACGGGCGCAAAAAAGCACGAAAGCGATTCCAGTTTTCGAAGCGATAAAATCTTTTTTAACGAATCATGCACCTGGATTATCCGATGTGTGGCACTACCCGGTGTTTGGTAGTGTTGGTCGGATAAGATGAAGGGTGCAGTAGAATAACACAAACAACAAAGGAGTTTCAAGAATGCCATCTCCCGTCACAGTTGAGGATTTGTTGAAAGTGGGTGCCCACTTTGGGCACTTGACCCGCCGATGGAATCCCAAGATGGAACCTTTTATTTTGATGGAGCGCAATGGGATTCACATCATTGATCTTCGGAAAACAAAGGTGCTGCTGGATATTGCTTACGATGCAGCATTGAATTTAGCAGCAGAAGGGAAGAAGTTTTTGTTCGTAGGAACGAAGCCGCAGGCAAAAGAGATCATCCGTCGTGAAGCCCAGCGGTGTGGTGCTTACTACGTTGTTGAGCGATGGCTGGGTGGTATGCTGACGAATTTTGTAACGATTCGGAGCAGCATTCGGCGCCTGGAAACTATTGAGAAGATGGAAGAGGATGGGACGCTGGAAAAGTTGCGGAAGAAAGAGCGGCTGATGCTGCAGCGAGAGAAGCAGAAACTATTGAAAGTCTTTGAAGGAATTCGGGATATGAATGTCTTGCCCGGTGCTCTGTTCGTTGTGGATATCAAGCGGGAGCACTTAGCCGTAGCCGAGGCGCGGAAACTGGATATTCCAATTATTGCGCTGGTCGACACCAATTGCGATCCGACGCTGATTCGGTATCCGATCCCTGCCAATGACGATTCAGTACAAACCATTGAGCTTATTGCCAAAACCATAGGCGATGCAATCTTAGAAGGTTCGCATATCGCAAAAGAGCGCCAGCTTCAGCAGGCGGTGACGCCGGGGCCCCAGGCGGTACCTGCCGGGGAAGTCTCGGTAGAGCCAATCGAGCGGCCACGTTTGCGCCGTCGGCGGAAGCGGGCGGTAGAGACTCCTGCGTCGGCGGGAGAGCAGACAGTTTCAACACCGAATACAGAGGATCAGCCGGCTAAAACCGTAGAAGCGGAGACGCAGGGTGAACAACAGGAACAAACGGAGGAATAAGCAATGGCAGCGGTAACACTGGAGCAGATTAAAAAGCTGCGTGAACTGACAGGTGCTGGAATGACGGATTGCAAAAAAGCACTGGAAGCAACCAATGGCGATATGGAGGCTGCGGTAGAATATCTCCGGAAAAAGGGTGCAGCCGCTGCGGCAAAGCGGGTGGATCGTTCTGCTGATGAAGGATTGATCTGGATTGCAGAAAATCCCGACCATACGGCTGCTGCTCTGGTCGAGGTCAATTGTGAAACGGACTTTGTGGCACGCAATGAGCAGTTTGCCGACTTTGCCAGAGCGATTGCTGAAGCTGCTTTACGGCAGAAGCCGCAAACCCTGCAGGAATTATTGCAGGCGTCCATCAATGGCAAGACAGTAGAAGATGCGCTGAATGAGACGCTGGCAAAGTTTGGTGAGAAAATTGTGATTAAACGCTTTTCCGTGATTGAGACCGATGGTTATTTAACCAGCTATATTCATCCCGGTAATCGATTGGGCGTTGTGGTTGAGTTTAACCAGGCTCCTGCCAGCGACGAGGTAGCGCAGGGATATCGGGATATTGCGATGCAAATTGCAGCGATGTCGCCGTTAGCAGTGGGTCGGGAAGATCTGGATCCGGCAGTTGTGGAGAAAGAAAAAGCAGTCTATCGGGAGCAGGTACAGCAGCAGGGAAAGCCGGAACATATTGCAGAGCGCATTGTCGAAGGGAAAATGAACAAATTTTATCAGGAAGTAGCGCTTATTGAACAGAGCTTTGTCAAAAATCCCGACATCACGGTACAAAAGTATCTGGAAGAGCTTTCAGAAAAACAAGGATCACCGGTCACTATTCGTCGGTTCTGGCGGTATCAGTTAGGTGAACAGGTGGAACAACCAGTTGAACAGTAACAGAGGCAGAGTGCCTTGGGGAAATGGATAGTGACAGGGCACTGTGGCAAGTAATAGCGGCAGAAGGTGCAGAGAGTAAGCCTCAAAAGGAGTTTTCCTTTTGAGGCTTTTTTGTTTGAATAGCGGAAGGAAAGTCCAATGGCGATGAAATACCGAAGAATTTTGCTCAAGCTGAGCGGGGAAGCATTATTGGGGAATCGAGATTATGGGATTGATCCGCAGATGTTGCGGTACCTGGCAGGAGAGATTAAAGCAGTCTATGAACAGGGGGTGCAAATTGGCATCGTGATTGGTGGAGGGAATATTTATCGCGGTATTCACGCTAAGGAGCAGGGAATTGACAAGGTAACGGGTGACTATATGGGAATGCTGGCGACCGTTATCAATGCACTGGCATTGCAGAACGTTCTGGAAAAACATCAGATCCCAACCCGTCTACAGACAGCGATTATGATGCAACAGATAGCAGAACCCTTTATTCGGCGGCGTGCCATTCGGCATCTGGAGAAAGGACGCATTGTATTATTCGGTGCCGGGACGGGTAGCCCCTATTTTACGACCGATACAGCGGCGTCGCTTCGCGCTATCGAGATTAATGCGGAAGTCATTATTAAAGCCACCAAAGTCGATGGAGTCTATGATGCTGATCCGTTGAAGGTTGCGACAGCGAAGAAGTTCGCCACTATTACGTATGAAGAGGTTTTAAAGCTGGGACTTCGGGTGATGGATCTTACAGCGATAACGCTGGCAAAGGAGAACGGCATTCCTATCGTCGTTTACAATCTGCAAAATCCCGGGGATCTTCTGCGAGTAGTGCAGGGTGAGTCTGTAGGTACAACCGTTGTAGCAGCGTAGTCCGATAAAGAAGTGTGATAAAAGCGGAGACATTCCAATGCCAGTACAGGAAGTTTTTCAGGTTGGCGAAGATCACATGCGCAAGAGCGTCGAGCATTTCCATATGGAATTGCAGAAAATCCGGACGGGGCGTGCTACTCCAGCATTAGTGGAAGAGCTCAAGGTAGAGTATTATGGAACCCAGGTTCCGTTGCAACAGATAGCAACCATTACGGCACCGGATCCTCATACGTTGTTGATCCAGCCGTGGGATAAGACTTCCCTTGGAGCGATTGAAAAGGCAATTCTGGAATCGGAGTTGGGCTTAAATCCCGCAAATGACGGCACGGTTATTCGAGTTCCTATCCCACCATTGACGGAGGAGCGACGGCACGAAATTGTCAAACTGTGTCGGAAGTTAGCAGAAGAAGCACGCATTGCGGTTCGGAATATTCGCCGCCATATGCTGGATCAATTGCGGAAGCTGGAAAAAGAAGAACATATGTCGGAGGATGAACGGCGGCGGGCAGAGCAGCAGGTACAAAAGTTGACTGATCGATATATCGAGAAAATCAACGAATATCTTGAGAAGAAAGAAGCGGAAGTGATGGAAGTGTAGCGGTGAACGGTTGACAGAAAATAAAGCCATTTCCTTTCACGTTGTATGCCTTGCAAAGGGCGGTGGAACAAAAGGGAGGCGAACAATGCACCAAACATCGAAGACAATTTCTGAGGAAACCTTGAAAGAAACTTATGGAGTTGAACCGATGGAATCAGAGCAAACAGAGCAAGCAAAAACATCCATTGATGCTCAATGGATTCAGCAGGCTGATCTCGAGGAATTGCGACAGGCTGCTTTAAAGTTATTAGAGGAAAATCAACATCTTCGACAGCAGGTCGAAGAGTTTAAAGAACTGGCTATTCGCCGGGCAGCAGAGCTGGAAAATTTCCGTCGGCGAGCTGAAAAGGAAAAAGAACAAATTGTGCGGTATGCCAATGAGAAGCTGCTATTGGAATTACTTCCGTTTATCGATGATTTGCACCGAGCGGTAGAAAGTGGCAAACAGCAGCAGAATTTTGAGGCAATGATTCAGGGCATTGAGTTGATTTACTCGAAAGTGATGGGCATCCTGGAGCAATTGGGTGTGCGTCCAATCGAGACTGTCGGTAAACAATTTGACGTTGAACTCCACGAAGCGTTAATGCACGTACCCCACGAAGCTCCCGAAGGACAGATTGTGCAGGAAATTCAGCGCGGGTATATGTACGGGGATAAAGTATTGCGTCACGCTAAGGTCATTACCTCGGCGGGGAAAAAGTCGAACGATCAGCCAGAGCAACAGGATTCGTAAGCATCGATGACCGAATACAAGGACTACTATGCTATTTTAGGTGTTTCCCGAACGGCAACGGTGGAAGAAATCAAGCGTGCTTATCGCCGTTTGGCGCTCAAATATCATCCCGATCGGAATCCGGGAGATAAGGCAGCAGAGGAGAAATTTAAAGAGATTACGGAAGCCTACGAAGTGTTGAGTGATCCGGAGAAGCGTGCCCGTTACGATCGGTTTGGAACCTCTGGAACTCGCTTCGGGCAACGCCAGACAGTGGATGATATCTTTTCTGCATTTTCTGACATCTTTAGCGGTACGATTTTCGAGGATTTCTTCCAGGGTACCCAGCAGCAGCGGCGCCAGACGCGGCCCATGGGTGAGCCGGGGGAAGATCTGCGCGTCACAGTACAGTTGACACTGGAGGAAATTGCTCAGGGGACAGAGAAAACAATTGAGTACGAGCGGTGGAAAGTGTGCCCGCAGTGCTATGGAAGCGGCGCTCGAGGCGGCGGGTATGCAACCTGTCCTACCTGTCACGGTACCGGTGAGGTTCGAACGGAGTCCCAATCAATCTTTGGTCGATTTGTAAATATTACGGTTTGTCCGCAATGTCAGGGTACAGGCAGTGTTATCCGGGATCCGTGCAGCCACTGCGAAGGTACCGGTCGAGTTCGGGGTAAAACAACCATTACGGTGAAGATTCCAGCAGGAATTCGGTCTGGACAGTATATTCCTGTGCGCGGGAAGGGACACGCAGGAAAGCACGGCGGCGAAAGTGGAGATCTTTATGTCGTCATTGAAGAAATACCCCATCCTCTCTTTCAACGGGATGGTGATGATGTTTTCTATGATCTGGTCGTCAGTTTTCCGGAAGCAGCGCTGGGTACTACCTTAGAAATTCCAACCCTCTATGGTACGGTTGAACTGGATCTCGATCCCGGAACGCAGCCGGGGACTTTGCTGCGGCTGCGCGGCAAAGGGATTCCTCATCTACAGGGAGGTGGTGTTGGGGATATGTACATCCGGGTCAATGTTTATGTGCCAACTCAGTTGAGCGCTCGTGAAAAAGCACTGCTCAAAGAGCTTCAGAAATGCGAGCATATTCGCCCCAATCAGCAAAGCTTTCAGGAAAAAGCACGTGACTTTTTCCGAAAGATCAAAGAGGTTTTTTCTTGATCTTTTGAGCATTCTTTGGTGGAGGGAAGCAGCCAATTTCCATCTCGTTGCAGAGGATAAGCAATAGGGCACTGTATATTGCCTTGATATTCACCGGAAGTTTTGTATTTTTAGAAAACTTTTTGGAGAGCGTTAATGCGCTTTTCTATGCTAAATCTGGTACAGCAGTGGCTGAAGGTGACGCGCACCGAAGCTATCGCAGCGCTGTTGCTATTGGGAGGGGCATTGGTGGGACTGGTTCTTCGAGGCAGTCGATCAGGAGAGCAACCACAGCCGTGGCTTCAAGCGTATTTCGATAGCGTGGCAGCGGTTACTCTGACTCACAGTGTGGGAGTTGATACGGCAGGAAAAGGGGTTGCTGCTCTGGTGGCAGGAGATACGCTGCTCCGGGAGGCAAGCTTGTTCCCTACCAGGCGAAAAAAGCAGTTACCAGCGACGAAGATCAATTTGAATACTGCTTCCTTTGAAGAATTGCAGCAGCTCCCGCGGATTGGACCGGCATTAGCGCGTCGTATCATCGAGTATCGCTCCCGTCATCCATTCCGCCGGATCGAAGAAATTATGCGAGTCCGTGGCATCGGGCGGATAACTTTTGAGCGATTGCGGCCGTACATTACGGTTGGAGAAACGGAGGGGATAAAGGCAGCCAACGGGAGCATTGGGAAAAGCAATGGAGCCGCAGATGGTGGAAGCAAAGAGCGTCGCGAGAGAAACCGGGCAAATGTTCCGGAACGCTCTGGCGAACAGAAACCCCCGTCGCAAATGCTCACCCGGAAAGTTGATCTGAATACAGCGACCGAAGAGGAGCTGATCCGCCTTCCTGGGATTGGACCGGTACTGGCGCGTCGCATCATCGAGTATCGGCAGCGTCATCCGTTTCGGAACATTGAAGAAATTCAGCGGGTCAAGGGTATCGGACCCAAGAAGTTTGCAAAGTTAAAACCGTGGATTACTGTGAACAAATAAGAGGCAAAAGTTTTGATGGAACCGATACTGTCGCTCTTCTTAGGGCATTCTCGAACGTATGTTGCTCTCTTAGAAGATGGGGATTCATATCCTTCGCTGGCGTATGTAAATGCTACCAGTGATAGTGTTTTCATCAATCAGGGACAGTTACAGGGGAAGCAGTGGCTGGAAGAAGTATTGATGGAAATTGCGGGAGCGGCTGAGCAGGTGGCAATCGCATTACCGATGGAATATGCTTTCGTTCATCATTTTCCCTATCCAGAAGAAGCCTCCGATGAAGCGCTGGAGACGCTGGTAGAAACCGAATTACAAACCAAATTTGCTGAGTATGATCGCAAGGATCTGGAGATACGGATCTATCCGCTGGCACCACGATCTGATCAACGGCGGTTGGTAGCAGTCATTATTCTGGAAAAAGAAGTGATAAAGGTGCTGGAGCAGATTGCGGAAATGGCATTTGGTAAGCTGGTCCGGTATGACATTGCCCAGAATGCAGCTCATAGCGCTTTGCTGTTTAACTATCCAGAACTCAGGGAAAAAAATGTGGTTGTGGTGCATATCCAGCAGGAGTATCTGGACATTACCGCACTTCGGCAGGGCACGCCTGTGATTTACAAGTTACAGAAAGCGGAGGCAGAGGTGGATCGAACGGTAGAGAGCATTCGGACAGTACTGGAAGAAATGCTCTCGATGTATCTCCCCTTTGTGGATGCTGTTGCGGTTTTTGGTGAACAGCTTACTCGAGGTCTGTTGTCGCAGTTGCAGCAACTGGTGCACGATATGGCACCGGGCGCTCGAGCATTTCGACTCAATGCTTTTCGGCGACTGACGACAACCCTGGGAGATCGGGAGCGGGCTTACTGTGCCCGAACTGCTCATCTCTTTGTCCCGTGCATTGGCGTTGCGCTGGCAGATCAGGTCCAGGAAACTGAAGTTGCAACGGTATGAGAATTACGGGGGGTATGTGGCGGAGCCGGCGACTTCCTACCAGTAAGCTGCGAAAAGTGCGACCGGCAACGGATCAGCAGCGGGAAAGTGTGTTTAATATGCTGGGCAATCTTCTGGATTTCGAAGGCGTTTTGGTTCTGGACTTGTTCGCTGGCTCTGGAAGCTTTGGATTGGAGGCGTTGAGTCGAGGAGCTGCCTTTGCACTGTTTGTGGAACAGGATCGCGGGAACGTTCGAGTTTTGAAAGAAATCCTGAAGCAGTTGCAAGCGGCGCAACGCGCGCGGGTCATTGGAATGAACGTCCGCCGGTTTGTGCAGCTTCCCCGACAGCAGTTTGCACCTACGGCATTTCAAATAGTTTTTTACGATCCTCCATATCACCAGTCCTATGGCGATGTTTTTCCGTCCCTGCTGCGCTCTGGCTATGTGCAGCCGGGAAGTATTTTCGTCGTGAAACGCAGTGCTCGCTCTTTGCTGGATCCGCCGCCCTATTGCACTGTCTATCGGAGTCGGAAGTTTGGTGACACACTGATTGATTTGTGGCTTGTAGAAGCATTGGAAGCATCAGATGATGAAAATTAAACGAGCAGTGTATCCCGGTACTTTCGATCCAATTACCAATGGTCATCTGGATGTGATCGAGCGTGCTGCCCAGATTTTTGACGAGATTATCGTTTTGATTGCCAAAAATCCGGCGAAATCGCCACTGTTTGCCGAGCAGGAGCGTCTACAAATGGTCCGGGAAGCCACAGCACATTTACCCAATGTTACTGTGGATAGCTTCGACGGGTTATTGGTCGATTATGTACAGCGACAAAACGCCTGCGCGATCATTCGAGGGCTTCGCGCCGTGAGTGATTTCGAATATGAATTCCAGATGGCGTTGATGAACCGGAAGTTGGCGCCGTCGGTCACAACGGTCTTTTTGATGCCAAATGAAAAGTACACCTATCTGAATTCGACCATTGTGCGGGAGGTAGCACGATATGGTGGCGATGTGCAGGAATTTGTCCCGCCCGTAGTGTGGCGTCTGTTGCAGGCAAAATTCCGAAAGGCTTCCTTTTCGTCGTGATCGCATCCATTGGTGTTGCCCGATTACCTTATCGAGCGTTCGCTGATGTATTACGGAGCGAACAGCAGGTACAGAAAGCCAATCAGAAGCATTGGAATGAAACCCATTGAGGTGTAGCGGAACAACATCCGCGAGCCTCGCAGGAGGGTGATGGCATATTTGGTGATGGAGTTGGTCAGCAAAGCTAAGAACACAGCATTGCGGGCTTCAGACAACGGGAAGGAATGTGGGGAAAGTTTCGCCAGGGAAATAGCAACAGCATCTGTTTCAGCAAAACCGGAGATTCCCGAAAACAGGTAAACCGCTTCCAGTCCTACTTGCTTTTGCAAGATCGTAACGATGAGAGACACGGTGCCGTAGATGACGCCGAAGGTAAGAGCACTTCCTAAGTGGAAAGGATTTTTGAGTTTCATTAAAGGTTGCGGCATAATTTTCTGGGTGCGTAGTCGGGAGGCTAATAAAAGGTAGCTAATGCCCCCTCCAGCAAGGCATACGACAAGCGTTGGCGGAACTAACTGTTGCGCCAGCGGCGGAGACACGACAAGGACCAGCAGGAGAATACGGATGAACATCACGTAACAAGCCAAAATGATTCCGGCAGCATATTGCACCGTAAGTTCCGGAAGCTCGCGACTTCGCTGGGCAAATTCCCAACTGGTTGCGGTGCTGGAAGCAATACCTCCAATGAAGCCTAAGAGTAAAATATCGCGCTGAGCCTTGCCAAATCGTAGCAAGATATATCCGATAAAACTCAGAGAAGAGACCAGAATAACCATATACCAGAGATTGCGTAGGCTCAAAGCATCATAGGGATCGATAGGTTGTCTGGGAAGCAGCGGCAGGATTAAAACCGTGATGACGATAAATTTGAGTGTAGCATAAATGTCATCCCGTGACAATTTCTGGATAAGGGTTTGGAACTGAAGTTTCAGCGACAGAATCAGGGTGATCAGGACCGCTGCAGCAATGGCGATAAGCGTGTAGTGGAAGTATACCAGCGCTCCCAACAAAAAAGCAATGAAAATAGAAATTTCGGTAGTGGCTCCGATTTCACCACGCTGCGCGAGCAGATAGTAGGAAACGGTAACGAAAAGAAGAAACCCAGCAAAGCCCAGCGCGAAAATGAGGGGGTGCGTATTCGCAGCGACCATTGCGGCTAAATATCCAAACAGGGTAATCAGCGGATAGGTGCGGACACCAGCAAAGAGTTCTTCTTCCCGGGCAAAGAGTGCCTGCTCCCGTTCCAGTCCAATGAGCAATCCAATGGCAGCCGTAATAATGATGCGCACTAAATCGCTCAATGGCGGCGAAAGTTGTTGCAACAGCTCTTCCATCTGTCCTATCGTTATTGAACTGCTTACGCAACGGGATCGAATTTCAGATGCCTATAGTGTTTTTGCTGCGCTGGGCTCATTCTTTTTATCGCTCACTCACTGTTTTAACCTATTGTTCGTTAGTTAGCTTTTTAGAAAAGCGGGGGCGTATTGCCGGCGAAACGAAACGGGCACAGACAGTAAAAATGAAGCAATGATAAAAATACTTTTCGGTGTCTTATGAAATTCTTGAGATTTTTTTCCTTATCGAACGACATTGCTGTTGATCTGGGGACTTCCAACACACTGATCTGGCTGAAGGGAAAGGGGATTGTTTTGAACGAGCCCTCCGTTGTCGCTTATGATCGGACCACCAAAAGGATTGTTGCTATTGGGAATGCAGCCAAGGCGATGATTGGCAAGACGCATCGCGATTTACGGACGATGCGTCCTATGCGAGATGGCGTGATTGCCGACTTTGAGATTGCTGAAGGAATGCTCCGAGCTTTTATTCGCAAGGTCTCGCCAACGTGGCAACCTGCCCGCCGTGTGGTTATTTGCGTCCCTTCCGGGATTACGGAAGTGGAAAAACGAGCTGTGCGAGATAGTGCGGAGCACGCTGGAGCGAAAGAGGTGCATTTAATCGCCGAACCAATGGCGGCTGCTATTGGCATAGGGCTGGATGTAACAGAGTCGGCAGGTAACCTGATTGTGGATATTGGAGGAGGAACGACGGAGATTGCGGTGATCGCTTTATCTGGCATTGTTGTAATGGAGTCGCTTCGGATTGCAGGGGATGAGATGACCAATGCCATCATTCAGTATTTCAAGAAAAACTTCAATTTGCTGATTGGGGAGCAAATGGCGGAGGCGATTAAATGTCGCGTTGGATCGGCAATGCCGCTGGATCCAGAGGTGGAAATTGAGGTCAAAGGACGGGATTTAGTTTCTGGAGTGCCGAAGATGGTGCGGGCAACGTCGACGGATGTGCGGGAAGCGCTTGGGGATTCAATTCGGATGATTATTGAAGCTATTCGGGCGTTGCTGGAAAAGACACCGCCGGAGCTGGCAGCAGATATTTACGATCGCGGTATTATGCTGACGGGAGGTGGAGCTTTGCTGCAGGGACTGGATGAACGGATCCGGCTGGAAACAGATCTTCCTGTCCACGTGGCGGATGACCCCCTGACGGCGGTGGTGCGGGGAACGGGGAAAGTGCTGGAGAATTTGTATAGCTATTCCAAAGTCTTGCTGAAAAGCCAGCGATATTGAGAGCGGATCAATGTGGCTTTTGCTCCAGTGGATCGAGCGTTTTAAGGAGTATGTTGTGCTGATCCTGCTGAGCATTATTGCTTTTGCCCTGATGAGTTTGAGTGATGCTGTCCATCTCTCCCATCTTCGCGGTGTCGTCATTGGTGGTGTAGCCGCAGTGCAGCAGGTCGTGGGAAGTTTCCCGAATCCTGTGGGCTTGGAGAATGAAAACGCTGCTTTGCGCCGTATTAGCCTGCAATTGATGCAGCAGGCGCTGCGAGCGCGGCAGGCAGTGATTGAAAATCAGCAGTTTCGTCAATTATTGCAGTTGAAGGACGCAACCCCATATCCGGTGAAGCCGGCGGAAATTGTGGGGCGGATAGGCGTGCCCGGAAATTTGTTATTTGTTCTCAACGTCGGACGCAGCGATAGTGTGTTGCCGGGTATGTGTGTGCTCTCGCCCGACGGTGTGGTAGGGCATATCATTGAAGTGACGGATCATTTTGCCGTCGTTCGGTCATTGCTTCATCGCAAAACCCGGATCGCGGGAATGCTGGAATCCACACGGTATCAGGGAATTGTAGTCTGGAATGATCAGCAAGAACTACACCTTGAAGGTGTCAGTCAGTCATATCCAGTTGACATTGGAGATCGGGTTGTGACTTCTCCTGTGAGCACGCGATATCCTCCCTATTTGCCGATCGGAGTAGTACAGCGTGTACAGGATACGCCAGATCGACTGGATCATGTGATTCAATTAGCGCCGTTAGCGGCTTTCGACCGGCTACACTGGGTGGGCGTAGTGCGGTGGAGAATGGCTACAGAGTTGCAGGAGATTTTTCAGCAGTATCAGGATCACCCGTAGCGTCTATGCCGATATTTCGCACGACATCTTCCCGCATCGAATTACTTCCTGCCGCTTCAACCGATCCTCGATTGCGGCATCTTTTCTATGCTATTGGGGTGTTACTGCTGGTCTTTGTACAGGTGGCGCTGGTGCCGTTGATTGCCATCGGTACAGCTATCCCGAATTTACCGCTCATTCTCTGTGTGATGATAGCACTCCGGGAAGGACAGATGGCGGGATTGCTGTATGGATTTGTCGCTGGATTGCTCTATGATTTTGCGGCTTTGCAGATTCTGGGCATTGATGCCTTAGCGTGGATGCTGGCAGCGTTTGCAGCAGGATATTTTTATTCGGAAAGCTCTATCGATTTGAATTTGACCCGACCGCGGTTCCTTGGTATTGTGTTGTTAGCAGCGCTCATCCAGAACCTGATTGCTGCTCTGTTTGTCCTCCATCCATCGAATCTTCTGGCTGCGGGAGACTTCGCGATCGAACTTGGTGGGAACGTGCTGTATACTGTTGGAATAGCAGTATTTCCGTGGATGATTGTTGCTCGTCGATACGATCGGTAACTATGAAAAGACATTTTTCCTGTTCAGGAAAAAGTGTTAAATGCTGACATTTTTGAGGAGCAAAAATGGTTGAGGTTTTGTCTTTTCCGAAACTTTTCGTAATTTTGCTAACCCGAAAGAAGAAGCTGGGGTGAAGCTTTAAACTGTTGAGGCTGAAGTTTAACAAAGATGGGAGTCGCGTGATGAAGCGAATGGTTCTTGTATTAGCAGTAGTTTTGCTGGCAGTTCCAGTGATGGCGCAACAAACAGCACAATTGCGTAGTTTGCGTCCACAGATCAAGCCATTAGCAACGTTGCAGTTACAACAGCCGATAGTGTTCCCGAAGAATATCAAGGCACAACCACTGCAACCCAAAGCATTAGTTGGAACAGAGCCCATTCATCGAGCGATGCAACCTGGCATCTCGGTTCAAGGGGTGCGGAGTGCGATTCTTCAGGCGCCGGGAGATTCTGTTGGATTTACGTATTATGACTACCAAACTAATTATGCAATGCCAGATCGGGTAGTTATTTATCCCGATGAAGGGTTAGCGCAGATGGTCTGGATGGCAGCAGTAGATCCGGAAACAAATACTCGGGGAACTTACTATGCGCTGGTGGACATCAGTGGGGATGAGCCAGTGCCAGTAGAAACACAAAATGGCTGGACGCGGATGGAGACTGCACGAAGAGGATGGCCAGAAATTGTCCAGTTTGATAATGGTGCAATTGGCACAGTGTCCCACGCCCCAGTGATCTTCACACGGAATGATGAAATTGGGGTTGATGTATGGACGACATATCAGGCTGGCCCCCAAGACGCAGATGGGAATCCCTCTTTGTGGCCGCGCTTGGCAATTGACGGCAAGGGATATTTGCACGCCATTTATACTTACAATGGCGGTGCCAATGTGATGCGATTGGGTTATGTCCGTTCTACGGATGGTGGACAAACTTGGTCGATGGATAATGAGGTTATCTTCAACGGTGGCAATATGCCAGCGCTCATTTCTGCTGATTGCTATGTTGTGGAAGCGCAGGGCGATTTGGTGCGTGTCGCGTGGGTCGATGAAACCTCGACTTTGTGGACGGTCAGCTCTACGGATAATGGGGAAACCTGGGGAGAACCGCAGGCGATTTTTGGTCCGCAGTACAGTGAGCAGGTTACGGTGGTGGATACAGTAAATGCGGATACGGTTATTTACGTAACCGATACGGTACCGTCAGTTGGCATTGACATCGATATGTTGCTGGATGCTGATGGAAATGCTCATTACGTGGCTCAGATTGTCTTCACTTACATTAAGGGACGAGCGGTCTGGCAGAATGGACAGTTGAATGAAGTGCCGGCTACTGACACGTTGTTTTATATCGGTGCTGGCGTTTTGCAGATCGGCTGTGGCTATTACAAAGAGGGAACCCAAGCGATTGTTCCGATGGCACCACCAGCAGGAGGGCAGTGGGATGGTGAAGGAACATGGCCTCTCTACGGGGGTCCGTGGCTTTCGATGTCACGCTACCCGCAGTTAGGTTTCGGAGAAGATGGCACAGTGTACTGCGTGTACACTTCGGTGAAAAATGGTGATGTCAAAGTATATGTAGATGAGCAAACCGGTGATACGACAAACTATCTGTATGGTCATCTGTATGCTACCTACTTCGATGCGAGTGCTGGACAGTGGAGTGAGCCAACGCCATTGACGCCGGATGGTGTCGATGCATTGTATGGAACCTTGGGTAATATGGTTACGGATTATCTGTATATCGGCTATCAAGCAGATGATGCACCCGGTACACTGATTACTGGTGGATACCCAACTGATCAGCCGACTAAAGTGATGTTTTTGGCCTTCCCAACAAGCAGCCTCAAAGGTGTGAGTGATGTGAAAGAAACTGCTGATCTGAAATTGCGTGCTTATGCAACGCCGAATCCGGCGCAGGAAGCAGTGCGGATTTACTACACCTTGGATGAGACGGTGCCGGTGCAAATTCGGATCTCCGATCTGCTGGGTCGAACCATTGCCACCTTTGACAAAGGTGTACAAACGCCGGGGACGCATCTGCTGTGGCTGAAGACGCAAGAGTATGAAATGGGTACTGGATCGTACTATTGCACGATTACAGCAGGGCAGCGGAGTGTGACGCTGCTTCTGAAGGTTGTGCGGTAAAGCGGATTGCGTCAGCAGCTTCGGAGGTGCTCGGTGAGGGCAACCGGAAGTATATAACAGAAGTGCAAGGGGAAAGTCAAGGACAAGCGTCCTTACCTTCCCCTTTTTGTTGTGATGCTGGTGCGCTGAAAGCGGAAAAGAGAGGGAACGTTTGGTGGGTGGTGAGAGGGTTTTTGGGGAAAGAAAAAGGTCGGAAAAGTTCTGTGTTGCGATTGGGGTTCTGAAAAAATTGAACATTTGATAACGTGGACTGAAAGTTATAAGAGGAGTTTGTCCATAAATAACGGGGACTGAATGATGAAACGATTGTTTGTGATTCTGGTGGGACTGGGTTTCTTAATGCCCGCAGCCCTTTGGGCAGGAATCTACGGGACCTTAACGGGCAAAGTAACTGATGAGAATGGCAAACCATTGCCAGGGGCAACGGTAATGCTAGAAGGGACCAGCTTGGGAGCCGTGACCCGAGCAGATGGAACATATCGTATTGTCAAAATTCCCGCAGGAACCTATACGGTTGTTGCCCGGATGATTGGGCGACAGGAAGCTCGAAAAACAGTCCGGATCTCAGCGGACGCTATTGAAGAGCTGAACTTTGTACTCCGTGAGAAAGCGCTGCAAACGAAGGAAGTTGTGGTAACTGCACGACGCCTAGTTGATAATACTCGCGTTGGAGCAATGACAGATTTTTCCAGTGAAGATTTAACTTCTATTCCGCGGGAGACAGTTCAGGCGACCGTCATTTTGACGCCGGGCGTGTTGGCAGCCGGGACGGGATTTTATATTCGAGGTGGCCGTCCAACCCATACAGAGTTTCGAGTGGATGGGTTGGATCTAAGCGATCAGTTTCGTGGTGGTACTGGGAGTGTGGGACTCAACGATTTTCCTATTACCAGTAACTTCGGGACTGAAGAAGTCCAGGTAATTAAAGGGGGATTTGCTGCTGAATATGGTTCTTTGGGAGGTGTTGTCAATGTGGTGACGAAGACAGGGCGTGTTGATCGGTATGAAGGGTTTCTCCGCTACCGGATGGATATTCCGGCACTGTTTGGGAAAGCGGACAATGGCATTCAGGCCCAGGGATCTGGTAGCCGCCGTATTGATTTCGGTATTGGCGGTCCGTTGCTGTCCAAGGATGTTTTAGGTCGTCCTGTTACTTTCTATTTGAGTGCCTGGCACGAATATGAGCAGTTTCGGGGCAATGGATTAGGGGTGATTGATCCCTGGGGCAATAACATTGGACAATTGCCAAATAACCGCCGATGGGTCGGCAATATTACAGGGCGCCTGAAGTTTGGTGTTACAGATAACATTAACTTGATTGTTGGAGGACAGTATGGACGCACTTTGCTGGAAACAATGAGTTGGGGATGGCTTTATGCAACCGATCCCGGATTGGGTTATAAGCAAGGTGGTGGCTTCGTACAATTGAATCTGCCAGAATATGCAGCTAAGCGTCCTGTTGCTAATCAGTATTTGTCCCAATGGATAGCACGTATCAATCATACTCTTACTTCCTCCAGTTTTTATGAACTGACAGTTTCTTGGAACTACAATCGCTTTGAGGCTTCAAAGCGGAAAATCTATTGGGATATGGAAGCGCAACAATGGGTTATCCCGGATGGAGCTTTGGATCCAGATTTTATTAATGGATTTACCGTTTGGGAACCGGTTGATAAGGGATTTCTGCTGCCGGATGGCTCGCGGCTGTCGGAGGGAGATAGGATATTGGATCCTTACTATCAATACTTGGCCCCAGTTCCCACAGAAGATGGTTTAGTAGTTGCTAGCCGACCTGCGCCCAGCCCTCTAACTGGCTATATCGAAGGCGGGGTTGATGTGACCAGCACAGATAATCCGTACTCTTTGCAAAGTTTCTTTGCAGAGCATGGAAACACGCGGACATTCGATTTTCGATGGTCGAGCTATTATCAGATCGATGGTTATTACTACAACTTATTCGAAACTGGAGAGTTTAAGCACCAATTGAAGACGGGGTTCGAGGCCCGATTTTATGAGCTGCACCGACATTATAATTCACTGCCGTGGGATGGTAATCCCTTCTTTGATGTCTATACGGATCAATGGGGAGGAAACCTCTATGCAGATCCTAATGATGTAGTAACGCGTGAATTGACCAGTCGACCATTCCGCCCGCGAGAAGGAGCTATATATGTGCAGGATCAAATACAATATCGTGGCATTATCATTACTCCCGGACTGCGAGTTGATATTATCGATCCGAACTCAGTGGCGCGTAATGTGCTAAATCCCTTTATTCCGATTCAGTATCAGAAATTTGACACGG
The DNA here is from genome assembly GCA_015490805.1 of Candidatus Kapaibacterium sp. GTDB lineage: Bacteria > Bacteroidota > Ignavibacteria > Kapaibacteriales > WFXC01 > WFXC01. Next base: position 90,131 of record WFXC01000014.1, on the reverse strand, counting down.
CTGGCTGGTTTAAGCAGGCATCAGTGAAAGTACAGGTCAGTCCACGTCTGTACATCGCATATCCGCTGACCGATCGATCGAATTTCAATGTGTCGTATGCGATGCTCTTTGACCGTCCGCCGTTCAATGACTTCTATGATGCTTTTAACACCTATCGATTGCGTGGAAACCAAATTATTGGAGATCCCGACATTCAGCCGCAAACGGTGAAGATGTATGAGGTAGGATATAGCAATCAGCTCAGCGATATCTTCGCACTGGATATCCGGGCATATTACAAAGATATGCTGAACTTGACAGGATTGAGTTATGTGCCTGCTGTCCCCACGCCATACTCCTTAGTCACGGTTGGTGAGTATGGTAATGCTCGGGGAATCGAGATCGAGTTGCGGAAACAACCAACATCGTCAGATCACTTCGGTTTCCGCTTAGGATATTCCCTTTCTCAAGCGAAGGGGACAGCCTCCAGCACGGGATCAAATTACTTTCTAGTAATCGTTGGAGCAACAGATCCCTTTACCGGTGGGATGCGAGTCTTTCCGTTGCAAGAGTATCCATTGGATTATGATCGTCCACACCGAATCGATGCGGTATTCAACTTCGTGTGGGGCAATGATGAAGGACCTTCAATTGGGGGGATTTATCTATTAGAGAATACTTTGATCAATTTCACAGGATTCTATCAGAGTGGCTTGCCTTATACGCGATTGGATAAAAATGGGAATCAAATTGGGGAGTATAATGGTGAACGACAGCCGGATTACTGGCGGGTTGATATGCGGATTGAGCGGGCTTTCCGCCTAAAGGAAGTATTCGGAGATATCTTCTCTGATAATGCTCAAATTAGTTTCTTTGTTGATGTAATTAATCTGCTGAATCGTACAGAGCCGGTGGCTGTATATGCTCGTACTGGTAATCCAGACTATGATGGTCAGAATTTTAACCTCCGGATTGGAGATTTTCCATTAGTTAATTATTACCGTGACGGAGATCCTAATAATTCGATTACGTACCGACCTGATCAGTACGACCGAGCCGGAAGACGCCTTTACAATGCCTCTGTTGATTTCAATAATGATGGAATTACCACTCAATTAGAGCGGTACCAGGCATATCAGAAGTTTGTTCAAGATGCTATTGCACGTCGCGTGAACTATCAGTTTCCACGCCAAGTCTTCTTTGGATTTTCCGTGAACTTTTAACGGAAGTTAGGAAATAGTATGTGTCACATAAAAGCGGGAAAGGGTAAGATGAAGAAAAGAAATCTTGGTTTATGGCTTTTAGCTGTGATGGTTCTTTTGTGGGGGATAGGAGATCTGGGAGCAAGGACTAAAGAAGGGAGTAAGCGGAATCGAATTCCGCAGCGGACGTTGCAGGATCCAATTCCAGTGTTTGAATTGGGGGAAAATCAGGTGAGTGCTATTCAATTTAAGTTGACAAACTATGGTATTTTCGGGTTGGATGTTGCAGCAAACTCTGGAGGAGGATATTGGCCGCGTGGTAGCAATAATCAGTATATTTTTGGTGGGGGCGTCTGGTTTGCTGCGATGAAAAAGGTGAAAACAGATACAGGGGTTGCTTTCAACAAGTTGTGTGTGATTTCTTACAACCCCAATTCGGGGAACTCCTGGATGGTCCCTGGCAGTGTCAAAGATGGTCCGGAGGTTCGAGAGGACTTGGCGAAAAAATATCGTTTATATTCCTCCAAGAAGTTTTCACCGGATGGGACACCTACAAATCCAGAAGACTATGAGAACTGGCCCATTTGGGATACGCATCCGACCTTACAAGCAGGGGAGTGTATTGATAATTCTTCGGGGCAGGAGGCTTTTGTTCCATACTATGGCAGTTACGTTGATGAGGTCTCAGAACGAAATTTATCAACTTATCCTAAGGGACCGGTATATATTTCACACGAAGACATCTTTTGTATCTACAAAGACACGGATTTGAGGTTTTATGAAGGTGGAGCAGAAGAGAAAGCACGACTGGGATATCCCTTAGGTGTTGATATTCAGCAAATGATTCATAGTTGGGGATGTGGGGATTATGCTGATTTCATCTTCATTATTTATCAGGTGATCAACCAATCTGATGATACACTGTATAATTGTTGGTTGGCTCCAGCAATGGATATGGATCTTACTATCCGAGGAGCGGGGGGATACGCTAATGATCGAGTGAGTTTCTACTTTTGGGATACAACTCTGAATTTGGCATACCAGTGGACCAACGGAGATTTGGGTGAAGAAGGCAAAGGGTTTGGGTACATCGGTTTTGATTTTATGGAGAGTCCTGTCGTGGATGAGAATGGCTTTATTGTAAGCCGATTAGCAAATCGCTTGCCCAAAGAAGGAGAATTGGGATTGAAGACATTTCGAAATTGGGTGATTCAGAACGATCCCTCAACTGATGAAGAACGTTATGACTTTGTATCTGCACGTGTAAAGGAAGGGGATGCAGGACCTGGGGATAAGCGCTTTCTGATGGCAACCGGTCCTTTTCATATGCGACCGGGGGATACTGCTCGCGTCGTGGTTGGACTGATTATGGCACTGCCAGCTACCGAACAAGGACTCAAGACAGTTCCTTTGGGAACGCAGGAAGACTTGGCGAACTTAGTGGCTAAGGATAAATTCGCTCAAGAGGTTTATGATCAGTGTTTCAAAACTCCTCAGCCACCAGATCCTTCTTTTGTCACGTGGGAGCCATTAGATAATGGTGTCATTGTGCGTTGGGATACAACGGCGGAAGTTTCCTACGATGACGTTGAAGCAGGATTGGACTTTATGGGATACATCCTCTATCGGGCTCGCCGAACGGATCTGGACACCTTTGATGTAGATACACGGCAACCAACAAAAGAATATCCGAAAGGGCGAGGACCTTTTGGATGGAAGGAAATTGCTCGATGGTCGATGCCGCCGGCTTTCTTAAAGTCTGCGAAGTATCAAGTCGTTCCTTCAGGGGGATGTGGAGATGTCCCCTTGATGGTAGATTCCATTCAGATTATTGGAGCTGATCCCGGAGATCCGTTCCGGATAATTTTACGGCGTTTTAAGAATCCGGAGTGGAATTGGGTATGGGATCAGATGTCTCCAGAAGAGGTGGAATACTATTTGGTAGACACGATTATTGTCAATCGGGCAAAAGTTGGAGAAGCTCAATTGGTCAATGATAATTTGGACAGCGTGTACAGCTACATTGCAACTCAAAGGATTATTACGTATTTCCCAGACATTGGGGAACATCCACTGGCTCGGGCGTTTATCTTAAAGTATATGAAGGAATCAACACAACGAATGTTTGCCGATATTGGGGATGATAATCGGGATGGGGTAGTAACTGAAACGCCGGATGTGCGAACAACGGAGAAGCTTATCAACAACATCCCGTATTATTATCGGTTGCTGGCTTTCGATGAAGGAGATATTTTGCAAGGTTATTGGGGCTTAGTTAATACAGGCATTATTGGGCGGAACGTGACCCGTGCTATTCCGCAGCGTCCGCCGGTAGGGTTCGGTGTAAGACCCGAAGTGATCGTTGAGGATTCTGCTGCAATGGGTGGTTTTTACAACTTCCAGTTCAAGGTTCTGAATAAAGAGCGTGCCTACCAGTTATATGGAGGCAAAGAATTTGAGATAGAATTCCGCCCGGCAGTAGCAGGAACGATTAGTTTGTCCGATGCTTTTGTTTCTGATCCGCGCAACGTTGGGGTTTACGGAATTTACGCCTGTGATATTATTCTACGAGATGTGGAAACAGGTCAGGAATTAGCCCGCTATCAAACAAGCCTCCCGGCAAATCCAGCAGCGCCAAATTCGGCTATCACAGCCTTTGCTGAACACGCCTATGTCTGGAATCTATCCGATGAATTTGGAATGGGCGAGTATGATAGCCAGTTAAAACAAGGACGTGGGGGAACGTTTACCACAAACTCCCCACTGAATCGCCCGTACCAAACGTTGATGGGAGCGTTGGAGTTTGTCTTCGACTATTATTTGCAGCAGTGGGGTGGCAAGCTGCGTCCCGGTGACCCATGGATCGAACCCGCGAATCCAGGTGAAATGCCAAATGTTCGGGTTGAGCCAACACAGGATCGGAAGATCCAGTTAGTTGCAGGAGAATATCGTCCAGATGGGAACGTGCTGCGACTTGTACGGTATGTTCGGTTCAATAATGGACCTGCCATCTATGAATTAGAATTTACCGAGGGTGGTATTGATACGATTACAATTGAAACCCGCACCAAGAGCGTTACATTTGCAGTGCCATATCTTAATGTCAAAGTGCGGAATGTGGCACAGTATAAGCGGCCAACACCCGAAGGTGATTCTGTACTGGTGGCGTACGGGAAGGAGATACCACATTATGAGATGAGTTTACCGGTCCAGGTACCAGATCCGGAGAGCGGATTGGTGTGGATTGATCTTGGAAGTAGATCTCAGATTGGTGGACCTTCTGATTGGCCCATTCCTGAAGCAGTTCCTATGGGACAGTGGAACTTGAGTGCGTATGGGTGGTTAAATCCGGGGTCCGGTGATAAATTGCGAGATCGTCGGAACCAAGCAGCAAATAAGGATAACGGGATGCCAGTTGGTAAACAAGGCCGATATTATCTGACGGCCGTGAACGGTGCAGATACTGTGAAGTTTACCCATGTCTTCTTGGCTTCAGGTACTCAATTCTTGTTGGACTTTGCCAATAAACGTGGGCGCAAATCCAATCAGCGACTCATCCCCAAACAAGATACAATGCCGACTGTAGATTTTCGCCCAGGCGACAAAGTATATTTGCCGGTATATGGTGGAGCCTTGGGATGGCCTGAACCAGGGTTTAAGGTTCGTATTAAAATACAACCTGATACCGTGCCGGTGCTGAACTATACATCAAATCTTTTGGATAGTGTAATGGTGGTACCAAATCCCTATATCGTTGCTCATTTGGGACAGGAAACACCAGATTTGCCAAAACTGTATATTACTCGGCTACCGCGGAAGTGCACTATCCGAATTTATACATTGAATGGTCAACTGGTACGAACCATCGAACATGAGGATGATCCAGCACAACCTGGTATTCAGGCACTTTCAGTCTGGGATCTCTTAAGCAGTTGGCGACAGAAAGCGAAAAGTCAAGCTTTCTTTGCAGTTATCGAAACTCCCAATGGGGAAGTTGGGATAGTGAAGTTTTCTATCATAACTGGTGGCTTCCGAAACGTTGCACGATAGTGGTAACCCTTATAGGGAAAGGACAGAGAATAAACTGTCCTTTCCTTTTTTGTCAATCGTAATTAAAAAATTGTTGGATAAAAGTGGGGAAAACTTCAATGAAGCGATTAGTCACTTTGTGGATGAGTGTTATGTTAGTTGTTTTCGGGATAGGACCGCTTCGTGCTCAACTAGTAGGATCGACTGCAAGACCGGGAGATTTTAAGAAGGTGGGAGGAGCAGGTGCACAGTTTTTGAAGATAGGAGTTGGTGCCCGAGAAGTCGGTATGGGAGGAGCAGCTTCGGCGGTGAGTTCTGGAGTGTCGGCAGTACACTGGAATCCAGCAGGTGTTGCAGATATTGAAGGTATATCGGGAATGTTTGCAACTACAAGATGGATTGGAGATTATACGCATAATTTCATTGGAGTCGCTTTGCCGGTAGCCGAAGGATATGCAGTGGAACTCAGTGTTATCAATTTTTCCAGCGGATTAATTCCTGTAACAACGGTGGTTGATGATAAGGGAAGTGGTGCTTTTTATGAGGTCAGTGATTTAGCTGTCAACGCGACGGTAGCAGGATATCTGAGTGAGAATTTTTCTTTCGGAGTGACAATGAAATATATCTCTCAAGCTATTGGGGGAATGAAAGCTAATGGGATTGCTTTTGATGTTGGAACCTTGTATCAATTGCGTAAGTTTAACGATCTCCGATTTGGTTTTGCGGTGAGCAATCTGGGACCTGAATTACAGTATGAAGGAGGAGAGTTAGTTATCACAGCAGATTTAGTGCCTGGCTTGAAACATCGACCCGTTGATGCTGTAATGGTGACTAATCCTTATTCTTTGCCACTCTATGTACGTAGCGGTATTTCTTTGGATGCATTGCACGGAGTGGAAGATCATTCTCTTCGGGTAGCAGGGGAATTTATCACGTTTTCTGACACGCCAGAGCAGTTTCTTGTCGGCGCAGAATATAGTTGGAAGAATCTGGTTTTTCTCCGTGGTGGGTATCGATTTGGACACGATCAGTTTGGATTGGCAGCCGGTCTGGGGATTAAGTATGATGGCGGTGATATGCGAGGTGCTATTGACTATGCTTTTGCTCAGACGAAGTACTTGGGCTTGGTACATTGGATATCGGTGCGGATTAGTACTTTCTAAGCATTGAGCCGTTGGTACGATAAAAAAGCCCTGCTCGAGGCAGGGCTTTTTTATTTTGCAATAAAGCGCCGGCAGAGTGGATTGCAAGGGATGGAGTACAGGGATCCTGAACTGGAACGATTGGCTCAATGTCTGCAACAGCAGCTTCGGAAACCCTTGCCCGGCAGGCGTGCCCATCAGTTGATGATGCCCGAAGGGCGGGAAATAGCGCCACTTCCCGGTACGCCAACCCGTGAAAGTGCCGTTATAGTGCCCTTAGGACGGCATCCAGAGTGCAGAAAACTATCGGTGTTGTTAACGCTCCGATCTCCAACCTTAGCGCATCATCCCGGGCAACTCAGTTTCCCCGGAGGACGGGTAAAAGCGGGAGAAAATTATGAAGAAGCAGCGTTGCGGGAGTTTCACGAGGAAGTGGATCCACATTATCCCCCCCGGCATCTGTCCTTCGTAGGGCGATTGTCGAGGTTGTACATTCCTGTTTCTTTTTATTGGATGCAGCCGGTGGTTGCGGTGTTATGGCAGCCGCCCGAATTCCATCCCAACGATGAAGTTCGACGGATTCTCTATCTGCCGATCGTCTGGCTGCAGGAGAAGCAGAATATTCAGTATGGGGAACAACCCCTGAAAAGTGGGAAGCGATTACGTTATCCGTACTGGAAATCTCCTGTAGGAGTGCCTTTGTGGGGAGCAACAGCAATGGTACTGGCAGAGTTGTTGTGGGTATATGAAGAGTGTTTTTGAAATTGCAGTGATGATTGCTGGTTATTCAGCGAAATTTTTGTAATATAGAAGTTTCGCTAAGGGTAGTTGTTCGACCAAACGGGAAGGACTGGGAAAATGAAAGCCTACGATCCACAGCACATTCGAAACATTGCTCTTCTGGGACATTCGGGATCTGGAAAGACAACACTGGCAGAAACGATGTTGTTTGAAGCGGGCGTTATTAATCGCCGCGGGAGTGTGGAAGATGGGAATACTGCTTCGGATTACCATCCGGTGGAACAGGATCGGGGATCTTCCGTATTTACAACCCCGCTGTTTGTAGAATGGCGGGATCACAAGATTAATATTCTGGATGCGCCGGGTTATGATGATTTTGTCGGAGAGGTCATTGCTGCGCTGCGGGTTGCCGATACGGCACTGGTGGTACTGAGTGCCCCGGATGGCGTGCAGGTGGGAACGGAGTTAATCTGGGAATATCTGGAGCGGGAGCAGAAGCCGACCATTTTTGTTGTCAATAAGGTTGATCACGAAAAATCGAATTTTGAGCAAACAGTCCAGCAGGCAAAGGAGCGCTTCGGTCGCGCTGTTACGGTCGTTCAGTATCCCGTAAACGAGGGCAAGGATTTTGATGCCATTATCGATGTGCTGAAAATGGTAATGTATAAATTCCCACCTGAAGGTGGAAAGCCAGAAAAGCTTCCAATTCCAGACAGTGAGCGAGAACGAGCAGATCAACTGCATAATGAGCTGGTAGAAGCGGTAGCGGAAAATGACGAAACCCTGATGGAGCTCTATTTTGAGAAAGGTGAGCTGGATGAAGAGGAGATGCGCAAAGGGCTGAAGCTGGCGCTGCTGCAGCGGCAGATCTTTCCTGTTTTTTGCGTTTCGGCTGTCAAAAATATGGGGAGCGGGCGGATTTTGGGTTTTATCAATAACGTTGCTCCATCTCCGGCAGATGTTCCGCCCGTGGAAACGGTGGAGGGAGAAAAAGTGCCGTATGATCCTGGGCTTCCAGCTTCACTCTTTGTATTTAAAGTGTTGTCCGAACCCCACGTTGGGGATCTGTGCTATTTCAAAGTGCATTCGGGTAAAGTGTTGGTAGGGCAGGATCTGATTAATCACCGTTCCCAGAATACCGAGAGATTCACGCGTATTTACGCGGTCAATGGAAAACATCGCGTGGAAATGAGCAATTTACAGGCAGGAGATATTGGGGCAACGGTCAAGTTGAAGGACACACACGTCAATGATACGCTCCACGATCCTTCGGTTTCGTATGCCTTTCCGCCGTTAATTTTCCCGGAGCCGAAGGTACGGGTCGGTGTGGAGCCAGTCGATCAAAAAGATGAGGAGAAGATCGCAGCAGCGTTGCACCAACTGCACGAAGAGGATCCTACCTTGATTGTTGAATATTCGCCGGAGTTGAAACAATCCATTTTGAAGGGACAAGGGGATTTGCATCTGAATATTGCAAAGTGGCGACTGGAAAATCGGTTTGGCGTCAAAGTGAACTTTGTACCTGCAAAAATCCCGTATCGGGAAACAATCCAATCGGTGGTCAAGGGGCATTACAAGCACAAAAAGCAAACTGGTGGAGCTGGACAGTATGGTGAAGTGTATATGATTCTCGAACCTTACGAAGAGGGAATGCCGCCGACACCGAATGTTACACTGCGTGCTACAGAGGACATTGATCTGCCATGGGGCGGCAAGCTGGTCTTCCAGAATTGCATTGTTGGTGGGGTGATTGATCAGCGCTTTATGCCGGCAATTTTGAAGGGGATTATGGAGATTATGCAACACGGACCATTGATTGGTGCGCCCGTGCGGGATGTGCGGGTCAGCATTTACGATGGGAGTATGCACCCGGTTGATTCGAATGAAATTTCCTTCAAGATTGCGGCGATGATGGCGTTTAAACAGGCGTTTCTGTCGGACACGCCCCGAATTCTGGAACCGATCTACGAAGTAGAGGTTATTGCCCCCTCAGAATTTGTTGGAGATATTATGGGGGATCTACCAGCGCGTCGGGCATTGATTCTGGGAGCTGATACCGAAGGGCATTACCAGGTCATCAAGGCACGGATGCCGCTAGCGGAACTGGATAAGTATGCAACAGCACTCCGCTCAATGACGCAAGGACGGGCAACCTTCCGCGCCCGCTTTGCCGAATATGTGCCTGTTCCCCACGATCTCCAGGAAAAACTCATAGCAGAGCATCAACAAGAGAAAGAAGCGGCTGCATAAAGCAGCGAGTGCTACTTTTGAGATATTGCGTAGTATTACTGCAAGTTAACGAGACGAAGAGCCATATCTTTTTTGAATTTCGTTAATGTGCATGTCCTGCGCCACCTTCGTGCTCGTGTCCATTATTATGATCGTGGTTCTCTTGCCCATTGTTATGATTATGGTCTCCATTGTTATGATCGTGGTTGTGTCCGTTGTTATGGTCGTGGTCAGAAGCAGGTGGTGCTGATGCTTCGGTTTCACCCCGCAACGCAGCGTGCCGGATCATTCCCCCTTCGTGGGCAGTAAGTCCGACAGAGATGCTACTAGCTAAGCTGAGGAGGAAGAGCAGAATAAGCCAGGGGCGTACTTTGTCTTCGGAACGTCCCTGCCAGATGCCCAATAAAGCAATGATACCAGAGCCAACAAAGAGCCAGAGTGTGATGGTAGCTAACTCCTCGTGAGTTTCCATATACTTATGAGCCACATCATCGTGTTCTGCCGTTTCCGCTGCCGATTGGCCACTTAGATATTGAGGAACCACCAGTAAGGCTCCTAAGATCAAGAAAGCGGCGCCGATACGGTATAGAGTAAGTTTGCGTTTGATCAAAGCAGCAATGAAGAATGCCAGCGCAAAGATGGGAAGGACTACTACGAAGTGACTGGAGCTCAGGTGCAACAATACAGCGTTCATCGTTGTTCCTTTGCTTTGTTTATCCTTTCTCAGCTTTTGGAGCACAAAGCCAAATGTCAAACCGAGATCTTGTACGAAAAGACTGATGCTGACTGCTCCGAAGAAGCGGATGCTGGTCGATATTCATACCGTACTGCCGGCGTTTGCCGGGGTAAGCGAAATCGGATTACAAGGGTAAAACGGGTTGTAACGTGAATGTGGCGATTGCGCACTCCTTCATAACGAAGAAGGCGAACGACACGCAGCGCTTCTTCGTCACAGCCATATCCAATGCCCCGCAGAACCCGTGCGCGGACAACCTTCCCGTCCTCGTTGACTTCATATTCTACCTGAACATTTCCTTCAATGCCCTTCCGTAGCGCTTCTTCAGGGTATCGAAGGTTTTGTATAATAAACGCTTCCAGCGCTTTCGATCCACCCGGATATGTGGGTTTTTTGATAAATCTTCGTTTCTTTGGCTTAGATTTCGCGTCCTTCTGCTGTTGTTTCTGCTTCATTGCCCGAAAGCTTGTTTAAATACGCTCGAAAAGACGGGTAAGAATGCGAATTCCTGTGATAAGTTCCTCTTCGGAAATAATTAGGGGAGGTAACAGCCGTAGGACAATACGAGCTGTTGCGTTGATGATGAGTCCTTCATAAACAGCGGCTTGTGCTAAGGGGGCGGCTGGCTGATTGAGAACGATACCGCGCATCAGACCCCGTCCACGGAGTTCCCGAATCAAATGTGGAAATTGTTGGTGGAGTTGTTGTAGGTGCTCTTCCAGAATAGTTGCCATTTGCTGAACATGCTCCAGCAGTCCATTTTCCAGTTCTTCCAGCACAACAAGGCCAGCGGCACAAGCGAGGGCATTGCCGCCGTAGGTAGAGCCGTGATGTTCCAATTGCCAGAGATCTGCAACTCTGGATCCCCCCAGCAAAGCACCCAATGGTAGTCCTCCACCAATAGCTTTTCCGATGGTCAACATATCTGGTTGCAATGGGGTATGATCCACAGCAAACCACGAACCAGTACGACCAAATCCTGTCTGGATTTCATCTACAATCAGCAGAAATCCCAGATCTTGGTGTAGGTCCGCAAGAGCTTGGAGGAAATCGGAAGTTGCTTCAATGATGCCTCCTGCTCCTTGGATAATTTCTAAAACGACCGCTGCAGTTTGTTCTGTGATGAACTGTGGCAGCGTATCGGGATCGTTGAATGGAGCAACGAAGGTATCGGGTAAAAAGGGGCCCATTTGCTCGCGAAAGCGGGCTTGATGCATAATGGAAAGAGGACCATAAGTTCGTCCGTGGAATCCGCCAATGAATCCCAAGATTTCGCCTTTTCCGTTTTGGGCGCCCCAGCGGCGAGCTAACTTAAGCGCTGCTTCTATCGCTTCACTTCCAGAGTTGGTAAAAAATACTTTTTGCATTCCTATCCGCTGAAGCAGCTTCTGTGCTAAGAGGATCTGTGGCGGCTGATAAAAGAAGTTGGAAAGATGAAGAAAGCGATCAATTTGTTCCTTGAGCGCTTCCATCAGCCTGGGGTGACCATATCCCAGAGCATTAACACCAATGCCACTGAGGAAATCCAGATAGGATTTGCCCTCAACATCATAGAGCATACACCCTTTTGCACGATCTACAACAATGGGAAATCGAGAATAAACAGGAAAAAATACGTGGTTACCTAACTCAATCCATCCTGCAGCCGATTGCATATTGCACACTCCCATTAGTTCACCTCTGCAAGGATCGAACAAAGACGAAAGTTGCAGTGAAACGGTGCAAGAACAGACACGATTCTCCAAGATTTTGCGTCATTTCTTTCCAGCTTTGGGAGAGGTGCCGGAGTGGTTGAACGGGGCGGTCTCGAAAACCGTTGTACCCTTGACGGGTACCGTGGGTTCGAATCCCACCCTCTCCGCAAAGAGTGGGACCGTTGCAAATCAACGTTTTGACCCTCCTCTGTGGCGCTCTCATCCATATGTACCCTCAGAATTGGTAGCTAAAGCCTAAACTCAAAACTTCTTTGATTTGCGTTCGGGGACCGGTTGCATCGATAGTTCCATCGCCGTCTTCGTCGACCGCAATGCGAATATCATCGTCGTATACAATGTTGACACTGATGACAGCGGACAGGTACCTGTTGATCTTGAAGCTAAGCAAATTGTCCCACAGGACGTCAATGTTTTGCGGATTGTGCAGGTAATTGCTGAAGAGATTGAGAATGGTGGAATATCGAACATTTTCCATTAGATCAACGGCGAAGTTGAGTTGCAATGAACCACCGAATTCCCCGCGGAAGTTTTTACCGTCCCGAATTTTGTTCCCACTGCTATCGTAAACGGCAGGTTCAACTCCATAGGCGCCAGCATCTGCTAATTGTTGATTCCGAACAATGGTTATTTTGCCTGTGAAAGGGGAGAGGAACAGCGCCAGAGGGAATTCTGGCTTAAAGTTCATTCCAATTGCTGTCGTAATGTAGGCAGGAGACAAAAAATCAGAAATTTTATTGCTGTCATTTGGGTAGTTGTAGCCCGGTGCTAATTGGGTTCGGAATCGAAAGAGACCACTATAAAACCAGTTTTGAAAAGCATCTAGTCCGTATTTGGAAATAAATTCAATTTTGTCATCTGTTTTGCGAAAACCTGTCTCCTCTTGCGTGAGAAAGCCATATCCAATGCGGAGATGATTTTCCCAGATAAAATGTTCGCCAAAGTGATGAGCAAAAAGGTAAAGCAGCGTACTCAGTGATATAGCATTTTGACCTCCACCAGCCCAGTTGGAAAAAGCTGCCTGAGAGAAATTGGCGCTCACAACGCCTCCGAGTTTCCACTGCAATGTATCGCTCGCCGGTTTTTGCACCGTTGTCATTTCTTTTTTTAGCTTTTCCAGTTCCTGTTTGTCAACAACACTGTTTTTTTGGGAATACGAGGCAAAGGTTGTCACACAAAACAGAGTCAGAAATAAAAGTTTCATTCTTCGGTAAGACTCCTTGTTCATAAAACTTAACGCTTGTCAAACCATAGTCGGAGTTGACAAAACAACAATGCTGATGAAGGCACGTCAAAAGCTTCTTATTTAATTTGAAAATGCCCGGGTGGCGGAACTGGGAGACGCGCTGTATTCAGGGTGCAGTGTCCGTAAGGACGTGCGGGTTCGAATCCCGCCCCGGGCACTTTTTAAGATTCTGCTTTGCCAAATACCAGTCGAAACTCATCGCGGACACTTTCCAGAAAGCTTTCCAGATCTTCCAGTAACAAAATTCCTTCTTCTGCAAGAATGCGCAATCCTGCTTCTAAGAATCGGGGAAGCGTCGGATACAGCGGGTATGCTGCACAGAGGCGATCGACTTCTTCACGAACTGCTTGATGTGCTTTTGCATCATCAATGTGGGTGAGAGTATAGTCGATCAGGTCAGCAATTTTTTCCATATCCGTTTCGGTCATACCACGCGTTGTGACTGCTGGCGTTCCCAGACGAATACCGCTGGTCACAAACGGTGATTGAGTGTCAAAGGGCACCATATTTTTGTTGCACGTGATGCCGACGCTGTCCAGCACCTGTTCAGCTTGCTTGCCCGTAATTCCCTTGTTGCGGAGGTCAATGAGCAGAAGATGGTTGTCGGTGCCGCCACTCACCAATTGATAGCCTTTTGCAGACAGTGCTGCTGCCAGCGCCTTGGCATTGCGGATGACCTGCTCCGCATACTGGTCGAATTCCTCGCTAAGTGCTTCGTGAAAAGCTACCGCTTTAGCTGCGATCACGTGCATCAATGGTCCCCCCTGAAGTCCCGGCATGACGACGGCGTCGACCACCTCGCTCAGCATTTTGATTCGCCCGGACTTGGGTGCCCGGATCCCAAATGGATTCTCTCGATCCTGTCCTAGCAAGATGAGCCCGCCACGGGGTCCTCGAAGGGTCTTGTGCGTTGTGCTGGTCACGATGTCGCAATAGGGGAGCGGGTTGTTAAGTTTCCCTTTGGCTATCAGTCCTGCTGGATGGGCAATATCTGCCATTAAGAAAGCACCAACCTGATCGGCGATGGAACGAAATGCTGCGTAGTCGTAATCCCGGGGATACGCAGAAGCGCCAACAATGATCAGCTTGGGCTTATGTCTTTTTGCTAAATCTTCCACTTGATTGTAGTCGATGTGCCCAGTCTGCGGATCCACACCGTAAGAAACAGCGTGATAAAGCTGACCGGAAAAGTTGACCTTTGCACCGTGCGTTAGGTGTCCACCGTGTGCTAAGTCCATTCCCAAAATGGTATCTCCAGGTTTCAAAAAGGTAAAGAAAGCTGCCATATTGGCGGAGGAGCCACTATGCGGTTGAACATTGGCATAGGCGGCTCCAAACAATTGCTGCGCCCTTTGTCGTGCCAGCTCTTCAGCTTGATCGACCCATTCACAACCGCCATAATAGCGGCGGCCAGGATATCCTTCGGCATATTTGTTTGTTAGCACAGAGCCCATTGCTTCCAAAACAGCGGGTGAGGCGTAATTCTCGCTGGCGATCATTTCTAAGTGATCCCGCTGCCGCCGGAATTCGCCCATCAGGACGCGGAAAATTTCCGGATCCGTCGACCGGACGTGCGAGTACATAGTCCGTCCCTTTCTTTGTTCTGTAAAAAAAAAATGCTATTGTAAAATCACCGGCAACTGGTAGATCTGGTTGGCAGAACGAAGCACCAGATAGTACAATCCACGAGGAAGGTGGCGAACCGGTGCTAAGAATTCGCCAGGAGCACCGTTTGGTACCGGTGTAAAGTTCAGAATCCGTTCACCCAGTGCGTTGAATAATTGTAAATCGAAAGTTGAAGCAGAAGTGGGAACAGGTGCTTTGATCAGCAGAACGTCGTGCGCAGGATTCGGGAAAACAGCGAAGGGATTTTGTTCGTACGTTTCGGCATCAACTCCGACTGGAATGGCGACACATTGCGTATTGCCGGTCAGCGCATTGACGCGACAGAGCAAGGAAGTTGCCAGGTCACTCCCGATCCACTGGAGCGTCCACTGGGTGGATGGAATTGGGACTAACACTTTGCTGAGCCACACCAGATCCGGGATAGAATCAGGATACGCTTGGTGGAATGCCTGATAAACACCGTTCTGGGAGAGGTATTGAACCATTTCATCGGTATCCATCCACTCAGGATCCACAGCGTTGGAAAATGGGGCAGGAAGTGATGGGATGGGGAGTGATAAAGGGGTAAATCCGACAAAAGGTAACTGGATCATCGGAAAGAACACAAGGGAATCAGCGCCATTGATTGAGCCAGCAACAGCATAAACCCATACCAGTGCCTTTCCGGTTTCCAGATCGAAGGCTAAGGAAAACTCAGCGTTCTGGAAGTTGAAATTTCCAGAGAAGGTCAGCACGCCCTGAAGTGTAGGGTTTTCCATTCCCTGTTGGATCAGGGTCTGGAAGACTTTGTCCAGTGCTCCATTCGCTTTCGGTGTGTAAGGAATCAATCCCGGTTGAGCACAGAGGAAAGCAGGAAAGAGCCACAGGAGGCTGCGCAGGAACCATTGCTTCATCTGTTAGAGCTCCCTTTTTGATGTACAGCGTCGATTGATATGCCAAACGGTAAGTCCATCGTTACTCGATTTACAAATATACGCATCAACTGGTGGAGAAGGGATGCAATGGGCTCAAAGCGGTGGTATGCGGGGCTGTCCAGGTCAAAAACTCCCCAGAGTACTGAGTCCTGGATCAAAGGGAAGACCGCTTCAGAGCGCGAAGCGGGATCGCATACAATGTGGCCGGGAAATGCTTCAACGTCCGGTACAACGATGGGTTTTAGCTGGACCGCGGCAGTACCGCAGACACCCTGACCAAAGTTGATGAATGTACAAGCCGGTTTCCCCTGAAACGGACCCAACCACAACCCGTCTGGACGGGCAAGGTAGAACCCAGCCCAATTAAGATCGGAGAAGCGGTGGAATATCCAGGCGGCAAAGTTGGCGGCATTTGTCAAAAAAGGATCAGTGGGGCAAAGGAGTTGACGACATTCATCGAACAGCAGTTCCTGCTGGTATTCCATACCTGGTAGTTGTTTTTGTAAGGCATTCTCACAAACTAAAAAAGACGCACAGATTGAGCAATAGTGTAGCAAATCTGATCGTTTGTGATGCTGGAGAATCGTTTCAAAAACAGGCAGCAATCATGGGAAAGAATGATCTTATCAAGGCAATTGCTGAAGCAACGGGCATTACGCAACTGGAAGTACAAACGGTTGTGGATGCATGGCTGGAGCTTATTGCTCGCCATATCGCTCGAGGAGAGCGGGTGACCATTAAAGGGTTTGGCTCCTTTTTTCTCCGGCATCGCCCTTCACGGATCTACATTCATCCAGAGACTGGCAAGCCAGAGGAAGCACCGCCAGCGTATGTGCCTGTATTCCATCCTTCCAGCAGCTTTCGCCAGTATATCGCGGAACTTCGGAACTCGGAGTCACAATGAAAAAAACTATATGGCATAAGCTGGCGCTGTCGCTGGGATTGATGGTCGGTATTGCAGGGGTGAGTTTTGCTCTTTATCGTGCTTCTTTGCCAGAACTGGCTGAGCCGAAAGAAGCATCCCAGGATACGGTGGCCATCGACCCCGCATTGCAGGCAAAACTGCAAATTCTGGCTGAGGCAGTTCGAGCAAATCCTTCTGCAGATTCATTGGTACTGGAATATGCTAACGCCCTCTTTGATGCTGGTGACTACATCCAGGCTGCCCACTGGTACGCATACTATCTGCAACATTTTGACTCCCTGAACACCGATGTGCGTACAGATTATGCCTATACTCTGTTGCAAACAGGCAAGCCGATGGAGGGCGTTTTGCAATTGCGTCGTGTCTTGCAAATTGATTCTACCCATAGCATTGCCCTGTATAATTTTGCCGTTCTCCACGCGCAAATCGGACAATTGGATTCAGCGAAACAATACCTGAAGCGAGCTATTCGTTACGCTCCTGATTCAATAATTGTTGTTGAAGCGCAACGATTTCTCCACCAGTTGGAACAGTTGTCGGCGGAACAAGAGCGTACGCAATAGAAAAGTAGTGAGTTGAAAAAGACGGGAGTTATGTAATGCCCTGTGGGCGAAAGCGCAAGCGAAAGAAAATGGCAACCCATAAGCGGAAGAAGCGATTGAAAAAAATGCGGCATAAGAAGAAGAAGCGGTAAAGCGGCCTTCCGGGGTATCGATTTCTTAAAAGGGCTCGATACCCCGTGGAGTGATTTTAATATTTTTCAGTACAACGCCCGGTTTCCCCAGGGGGCCGAGCGTATCACCATTCACAATGAGCAGCAGTCCCCCTGCATTCCCAACGGAGAGGCGAATCCAGTGCTTTGCTCCCCAGACCCGCTTCTTGCGGGGAGGTAAAAGTTCCTGCCATCGGCGATTGTTATCAAAAAGGAGGCTGACCCAAACAGAGTCGGTGGTAATGGCTTCCACAATAAGCGTATCTGTGCGCTGTTTGGTAGTTGGTGACGGAGCCACTGTTGCTGCTGGAAATTCTACTTCACGGACCGCGGATTTCTCGTTTTCGCCAGTTTGCGATGCTGATGAGGGAGACACAGGAGCGTTTTCCGAATTGTACCACCAGAGAAAAAGGATGCCGAGCGAGAAAACAACGCCAAGAGTAATCCAGATCAATCGGGAAGAACGCACTGGAGGGGCGAAAGGAGATTCCGGAGCGGCTGGCACCGAGGTGCTTTCGGGAGGTAGGTATGCTTGCAATACTTGATTTACTTCTTCGGATGGAATTTTGAAAAACCGTGCAATCGTACGGATAGAGGCCCGAACATACGGTAGTGGTAAATGGCTAAATTCTCCGGATTCCAGCGCTTTAATTGTAGTAGAGCGGATCTTCGTAGCTTGCGCTATTGCTTCGATGCTGAGATGCCGCTTTTCCCGTTCTGCGCGTAGCCAGATGCCAATATGCTCAGGAGTTGATTGCGATTGTTCCGGTTCCTCAGGCACGGTTGGAGCCTCTTCGTTTGACACAACTTCAAAATTACAAAAGAAGTGCCGAAAAAGGGAAAAAGGAAGCGGTAGTAGCGAAATATGATGAATATTCTTCAGCATATTGAGCAGGTGCACAGTCGACAGCACCCCGTTGGAGAATCGCTCGGTGGAGGTAGAAAGCAGCAACTGACACAATCTTCGGGTACATCGTTGCTACGAGGACGTATTCTTCGCCTGCTGAGTGGCTCATTAGCGGAAGTAGAGCTTCCAATGGGAAAAAAGAAGGCATACATTGGAGGGATGCGTCCTATAACGAATGTTGATTTGTTGTTTCAGGTGAGACAGCGGCAGGAGGGGGCGCATCTTTGGCTTCACGTGGCGGGTATTACCAGTACTGCTCCACTCAGTGCACGGGAGATGCTGGAGGCACTGGAATTGCCGGTAGAGCCTCTGTACCAGCACTTGCTGGACAATCTCCGGCAGATGCAGCCTTTTGTGCTCAAGGGAGACCTGCAGCAACTCTTTCGGTTAGCAGCGTATGTACAGCAGCAGTTGCCGGCTGGAGAGCAGATATCGCCCAGGGCTTTGGTGGAATTGTACCAGCTTTTGGGATATCTGCACGTTCGCCCGACACCAGAACTGGTGAGTCTGTTGCTGCCACTGCTCCGGTTCTCTGTACCGGAGTTAACACAGTGGTTACTGCAGTATCGCACCGTGCTTCAGTCTATGACCGGATCCAGAGATTTGAAAGGAGGAAAACACGAAGAGGGCGGAAAACCATCAGCACTATTCCAGACGATACAGACTATCGTGCCTGTCCTCTCAGAGGAAACAGCACCTTCACCATTGCAACTCCTTTCCTTGCAAGAGCTTGT
Organism: Candidatus Kapaibacterium sp.; assembly: GCA_015490805.1. Classification (GTDB taxonomy): domain Bacteria; phylum Bacteroidota; class Ignavibacteria; order Kapaibacteriales; family WFXC01; genus WFXC01. Next base: position 71,297 of record WFXC01000014.1, on the reverse strand, counting down.
TACCGTAATGGAGGGGGAGCAAAGGGTTCCGGACGCAGTCTATGATCGGGTCAAAGCGTTCCTACAGGCGGAAATGACCTACAATGTGCTTGCATGGAGCCGGGGATTGCCGGTACAGTGGACCGGGGTGCTGTGGAGCGGAAAACGGCATTTGCCGGTACGCTTAACTTTTGAACGACGGCAGAGCCAAAGTGATCTTGACAGTCCTGTGTCATTTTCTGTTGAGCTCCACTTAGCCTTGCTGGGTAGTGTAGTGGTAGAGGGAATGGTCGTGAAACAGGCGATAACGTTGCACTTCTGGACCGCAGATACGAAAACACAGCAGCTTATCGTAGCTCGCAGCGAACAGCTTCAACAGCGGCTCCAGCGTATAGGATTTCGCAGGGTGATATTGGAGGTGCGAACATTGCAAGAGCGGATACGCCGACGTTCCTACCAGCATCTGAATATTGTGTTGTAAAGCCCGTGGTATTTCTCTCAAAGTAAAGTTATTGGCTGATTCCAGAGAATTTTGTAAATTGGATTTTGTTGAAAATAGGTTGGGTAAAAGGGAAGAGCTCAATGAGATACGGATTGCGGCTTTTCAGTAGCCTGCTGGCGATTGTGATGGTTGTTGGTGTTGGGGAAAGTTACGCTCAAGGAGGCGCAGCAACCCCATTGGCACCGGCAGCAGCACCTCCCAGAATCTACGTTGGTCCTATTGGGGGATTCAATCAAAATTTCCATTCAGGGGGATTTCGCTCCTTTAAAGGAGACCCTGCCTGTCCAGTTTTTGAAGCTGCCAGTGCTACAGGCTTTTTCGTTGGTGGATCATTTGAGTATCTCCTAGGGAATCCTTCGGAAGCGACATCATCTATTCTCTTGCGTTTGACTTATGATTCACGTCCTGTTACGTTTGCTGTGCGGGAAGAAGGAACTGCTACGTTACCGGTCATTGATACCACTCGGGCTGAGATTGTTGATGTTACTACAGAGCATCACGCCGAAATTAATTACTCGCTGCTCAGTCTGGATGCTTTGTACAAGATTATGATCAGTCGGGATATTCCGGTTGGGGTAGCAGTTGGTCCGACCGTTAATTTTGTCATTGTAGGAACAGCAAAGCAAACCTATGAAATTGTGTCACCAAACAATGCGCAGTTCGATACAACAAGGAAAACGAATTCTGTCATCCGATACGAAGATAATGCACAGGTGATGGTATTTGTGGATGGAGATATTCCTAATCGATCTTCGTTCCGCTTTGGAATTAAAGCAGGACTGTTCTTTGAATTGAATTTACGCAAGTTTTTATTTGCTCCAGCACTGGTTGTTCCTGGTATCTGGTTTGATGCTGGACTGACGAAAATAACGACAGTGGAAAACTGGCGGGTCAACGCTTTTCAGGCGGGTGTTGATATTCGGTGGGCGTTGTAACGACTTGAAATTTTTTTGCCGGTGTTGTGAGAAAAGCCCATTATGAATGGGCTTTTTTCGTTTTTAAATCAATCTCTTGCAAAGGGAAGGGAAGTACGGAGTATGCAACGATTGTGGGCACCGTGGCGATCGCAATACCTGAAAAGTTTTGAAGAGTCAGTTGTTAATGAGGAAAATGGGTGTTTCCTCTGTGCTGCTGCGCGCCATCCGGAACAGGATGCACAGCGGTATGTGGTGTATCGTGGAGAAGGAGCTTTTGTCATTTTGAATCTCTATCCGTACAACGGGGGACACATTATGGTTGCGCCGTATGAACACGTTGCAGCGCTGGAGCATTTAGATCTGGACGCCTACCAATCGCTGTGTACACTGTTACGAGATGCTATTGCGGTTTTGAAGGAGGAATTTCATCCAGATGGGTTTAATGTTGGCGCTAATTTAGGGCGCGTTGCAGGAGCAGGATTGCCCGATCACGTTCATTTTCACATTGTCCCAAGATGGAGTGGAGATACCAACTTTATGCCCATCCTGGCAGATACGAAGGTTGTTTCGCAGTCCTTAGAGGAAATTTATCACCGGCTCCATCAGGCTTTTCAGCGGTATTATCATCGCCAATAAGGAGCGAAGAGGTGGCCATTGGCAAAAGGAAGGTCAAGCCGAAAAAGCGATGGGGACAGCATTTCTTGCGGGATCTACGCATAGCACGCAGGATCGTTGCATTTGCTGACGTGACTTCAGAAGATATGGTGCTGGAAATCGGTCCCGGCACCGGCGTGTTGACCCAATTCCTGATGCAGGCTCAGCCACGAAGGTTTGTCGCTGTCGAAATTGATCCGGAGAGTGTGCAGTTTCTGCGGCAGCACTTTGGCTTCGACACTCCAGATCGGCAGTTGCTACAGCGGGATATTTTGAGCGTTGAGCTTGCACACCTGGGTGCGACTGACGCTCAGTGGAAGCTGATCGGCAATTTGCCATACTATCTGTCCAGCGAAATTCTGTTCTGGATGTTCCGACAATCCCGGAGAATTTCTCAGGCGGTCGTTATGGTGCAGCGGGAAGTTGCTGAGCGCCTCGTTGCATCTGTGGGATCAAAGCAGTATGGAGTTTTGAGCATAGCAGCGCAGAGTTATGCAGAAGTCAGGATTCTTTTACACGTTCCTCCTTCTGCTTTTACGCCGCCGCCAAAAGTTTCGTCATCCGTTGTTTTGTTTCGGTTTCAACAGCAGGAGCAGTCCTATGCGCGTATTCAGCCGCTGGTACGTCAGGTGTTCCAGTATCGTCGGAAAAAACTGCTCAACGCGCTGGAGTATTACGTACGGCAACACTATGGGCAATCATTTCGGCAGCGGATGGCAGAGTGGCCCCCACAGCTTCACCCGTTTCTGGCAAAGCGTCCTGAGCAGCTTTCCCCAGAGGACTACCACCGAATCCTTACCGGCTTACAGCAACTTTTCGAGCGTTAAGGAGCCGTTCGTTGCCTTTAATCTGCGGGAAGCATTGACAATGACGGACCTGTGCACCATTGCCATTCTGGCAGTGTACTCTGTTTTTGCTTTGTACTTTTATTTCGATTTGCCGAATGCTGCTCAATTGCTGCTGTTTAATGCCGCGGTTAGCATTGCAATTTTAGCAATTGCGGCAGCAGATTATCTGCACGGAGGGAAGATTTTTCGTCTGTTTCACCAGTTCTATGTGGTTACGATTATCTACCTGATTTATCGCCAGGTGCATTATTATGTGCCGCTGGTGAATCCCAGGTTGTACGATGATGTTCTAATCCAGTGGGATTTTTCCCTATTTGGTGTCCATCCAACGCACTGGCTTGCACAGTTTGCCCATCCCCTGCTGACGGAATACTTGCAATGGACTTATATGTCGTTTTTCTTCTTGCCCATTCTTCACGGCATCGAACTGGTGCTCCGGAAACGGGAAGCAACCTTGCAAGAATTTACCTATACCATTGTATTTGGATTTTACGTGTCGTACCTGTTGTATTTTTTTATGCCAGCTATTGGTCCGCGATTTACACTGCATAATTTCGAATTGCTCGATCAAGAGCTGCCGGGCGTGTGGTTGACCAGCACATTGCGGGAGTTTGTCAATGCCGGGGGAAACATTCCGGCGGGTACGCCGAATCCAGCGGCAGTGGTTAATCGAGATTGTATGCCCAGTGGGCATACGATGATGACGTTAATGAATATTGTTCTGGCATTCCGCTATCGATCGTATCTGCGGTACTTTTTCCTGGTCGTTGGAAGTAGCTTAATAGTGGCAACCGTTTATTTGCGGTATCATTACGTCGTTGATGTGCTGGCTGGCATTGTATGTGCCCTGATAACACTCTGGATCGCTCCACGGCTCCGACAGTGGGTTCGACAGCGGGGGTTTCCCAATGCCTAATGCGCTGCGGTCGCTGGCGAAGACGAAGGTGAAGGCGGTGAAGCAGTTTCAGCAAAGAGCGCTTCTACAAATGCTTCTGGATCGAAAGGCTGAAGGTCTTCTAATCCTTCCCCAACGCCAACATATTCAACCGGAAGTTGCAATTCGTGAGCGACGGCAACAACAATGCCGCCTTTGGCGGTTCCATCTAATTTGGTCAGTATAACCCCGGTGAGGGGAACAAATTGCTGGAAAGTGCGTGCTTGTTGTAATGCGTTTTGGCCGATAGTGGCGTCCAACACCAATAGAACGTCGTCCGGAGCAGAGGATTTCAGTTTTTTCAATACCCGGGAAATTTTGGATAGTTCCCGCATCAACCCTTCTTTGTTGTGAAGTCGCCCGGCAGTGTCAATGAGGACGACGTCCGCTTTGCGATGCTGTGCTGCCTGGAGAGTATCGAAAGCAACAGCAGCAGGATCTGCTCCTTGCTTTTGCTGGATAATATCCACCCCAGCCCGGCGTGCCCAAATTTCCAGTTGTTCATTAGCAGCCGCCCGGAATGTGTCAGCCGCTCCAATGAGCACTTCCATCCCCATATGTTTCAGTTGATAGGCAAGTTTGCCAATTGTGGTGGTTTTTCCAACACCATTGACGCCAACAACCAGGATGACATAGGGTTTTTCTCCGGTGATAATCCGCTGGGTGAGGGGGGTATGATCCTGAAGCACTTGCGTGAAAGTGCGAAGAATTTCCTGGTGGAGTAACGAGAGCAGTTGAGAAGCATCCTCCAGCTTTTGTCGCTTTGCTTCGGCCTCAACCCGCTCTAAGATTTCCATTGTGAGGTTGACCCCAATATCGGCAGTGATCAGCGTAGCCTCTAATTCTTCGAATAGCTCAGGATCGATCCGACGTCCTGGGCACAGCAGATTTTCCAGTGTGCCGATCAGAGAAGATCGAGTTTTTGCTAATCCCTGTTTTAAGCGGTCAAATCGGACTGCTTCTTTCACCGTGTCGGTCGCCTGCGTAACTTTTTCTTTAAGCTTCCGAAACCATCCCATTTTCAAATATTTGCTCTGACTGAGTGAGACATTCTTTAAAAAATTGTGAAGACGCATAGAAGGAGGGGTTGGTGCAGAAAAAGAAAAGGCGCAGAAGATCTGCGCCTTTTTTGTCGATTCTTTCAGGGTCAAAACAAAACTTTATGGATTCGGAGATGAATCATCAAGTTTTTTCGTTCCAGCGTAAGGGAGCCCGGAAACTGGTTGATAAGAAACTTCGCATTCAACGTATCGATTGTCACCACTTCCCTGTACAATAGAGCCGTTCACGCTCTTGAATAGAATTTTAGCGTAGCGTTCAACGGTTTGATTCCCTTCTTTCGAAGTGATTTTGACAATAAAGCCAACGTTGGAGTTATATTTGGTTAGCTCTTGAGGATTCCCAGTGAAAATAGCATTGTTGAGTGCTTTGGTGCTGTACATCTCATCTACGCTGGCAGCTCCCAGAATTGCATCTTCCGCAAATGATGCAGATCGAAGTTGCTCTTGAAGAGCTGAGTCCTTAGCATATGGAGGATAAGTAGTCGGTGAACTCAGGAAAACTTTAAAAGTTGAATCATCCGTAAAGTCAATAGCAATATCCCATTCCAATTTCCCATTGGTGTCCAGAATAGCAGGAGTGCCCAGTAGCTCGTTGTAAAAGGTTAACCCAGGGCGTTCCGGCGTAAGGCGAATTGGTTCGCCTTCAATATCTTTAAAAACAAAAGCCGGTGCCCATCCCAGCTTGACTTTCGGTCCTATGGTGTCATTGGAGACACTATAGGTTGTTAATGTGTAAGTTTCTCCAAGTTTCAGATCGCTTTTGACATATTCTGTTTGATTTGGGTCAAACGTTCCGGAGTCAACCGTTCGGAATTTGGAGTCCTGCAAAATATAGGCGTAATATTTGACAACGCTGACATCTGCAGAAACTTCCCATTTGAATTTGATAGTGTTCGTGTCTAAAGCTGTTGCGCGGAGATTTTGAGGAGGTCCCGGTAGTAGAATTTGCGTTGGTTCGCTGGTTGTGAATCCTTCGCATCCAAAAGTTCCGACAACAACAGCGCTTAGGAGGACAATGAATAGCCCGTGTGCAACTTTCATTGTTCCATGCCTCTTTTTAGTTTAACAAGCCCTCTTTTGAAAGCATCCCACGTTAAAACATCGTAAATATAAGAAGTTTCTGCGCAATAGCCAATAAATGCGGTCTTTCTATAAGCACAGCACCTATTGCAACGGCTGCGGGATTTGTATTCGGCATTGCTTAAACCTATGGATAAGAGTACTAATTTACGGTACATTAGCTTCATTAGTTGCTTTGCTCGGTGCTCCTTCCAACACAACAACAACTTCTCCTTTGATAGTCGAGCGTTGCTGAAGTAACAGATGCAGCTCACTCACAGATCCCCGAAGAAATTCTTCGTGATACTTTGTCAACTCCCGGGCAATGCAGGCACGCCGATTGCCGGCATCCAGTTGCTCCAGTTCTGCAAGGAGTTTGAGGAGACGGTGAGGAGATTCATAGCAAACGACCGTTGCCGGGAAAGAGAGCATATACTGGAGAAATTTTTTTCGACGCTTCTTGTGTGGCGGAAATCCAACGAAAACGAAAGGGACAGGAGGAAGTCCACTGGCAATTAAGGCTGGCACAAAAGCAGTAGGACCGGGTAAAGGAACAACGGAAATGTTGTGCTCAATGGCTTGGGTAACCAGAACGTATCCGGGGTCAGAAAGAATCGGAGTTCCAGCATCACTGACTAAGGCAACGTTGAGGTTCTGCAAAAGGCGCTGGATCAGCAGGGATGCTCGCTGCTTTTCATTGTGCTCGTGGTAGCTAATGCATTGCCGGGGCTGGATGTTCAAAAGTTTGAGCAGTTGTCGGGTCGTTCGAGTATCTTCACAGGCAATAATATCGACCTGTGCCAGAACCGCAAGCGCACGTTGCGTAATATCTCCCAGGTTGCCAATGGGTACCGGTACAATGTAGAGCGTTCCTGCCATTGGTATTGAAAATTTTATCAGCAATAACTTAACATAATACACGTCATAGCAGTTAGCTAACCAACCCCATTCTTCACCCCGGCGGTTCGAGGTTCTCGCCCTCTTTCCTCGAACCGCTTTTTTTATCCTGTCGGAGTCTCTGGAAGAAGGACTTCAGAAGGTTGGCAGCTTCGTCTTGGGCAATGCCACTCACAACCGCGCATCGGTGATTGAGGCGGGAATCATTCAAGAGAGTGTACAAAGAAGTTACTGCTCCGGCTTTTGGATCGGGGGTGGCGAAAACAACCACGGGAATTCGAGCGAGAATGATTGCCCCAGCGCACATTGGACACGGTTCTAAGGTGACATAGAGCGTACAATCGATCAGTCGGCGGGAGCGGAGCACGCGTGCTGCCTGTTGAATTGCCAGAAGCTCGGCGTGAGCGGTTGGATCCTGCCGCTGTTCTACTCGATTGTGTTCCTGGGCAATAGTAGTGTTATTGTGCACAATAACACATCCTACTGGAATTTCTCCTTCTGCTGCGGCTAAACGGGCTTCTTCTAAGGCAATGGACATCCAGCGAGCGTGTTGAGATTGGTCGATATCCATACTCCAAGAAGGTCAGCGGAGCAGTTGTTGATAATCAAGACTATGCCCAGGATCTAAGTATTGCAATTTTTGGACAACTTCCCGGCGCTTTTCATAGTTGCGAAAGAGATCGATCAGCTCGTTGACTTTGGTGTCAAAAAAGAGCCGGAGCAAAACACTGGGTTTGCCAAGACGATGCTTCCAGCGTACCATTTCTGACAGGAGAGCATCTACTGTTTGTTGAGCTGTGGTAGGATCGGTTGCGAGGATATCCAGACCGTCAGCGTAGTACTGGAAAATCAGGCGGCGAAAATCCTCAAATTCAGCAGAGGTTAATTCAGCAATAACTTGATATTTGCTGTATTCTCCGGGTTCCGTCGAGCGTTCAAATCCTGGGTATTGAGCCGCATTTCCCAGTTCCCAGATGCGGTAAGCTGCCTGATAGGCAGCACTGCCTCCCAGTTCAGCATAGCTGTCTCCGTCCATTCCAATGATCAGCAGCATATAGAAGTCAATCAGCGAGCTCAGAGGATCAAAGCGGTTTGGCTGATAGGTTAACACAGTATTGGGGCGGTAGAAAAAGTGCCACTGGGGATCAACAATGCGGCAGAGTGGGGATCGATGTTCCAGGCTACCGCCAAGATAACGGTCAGCCGCAATAGATAAGCGAGCAGTGTACCGACCGTCACTACCGCCAGTAAAATAAACCGTAATCGTGACAGGAATTTTTGCTCCTTCCCACTCTTGGTCAGTAAATTGGGAATTGTTAATATAGTATTCCAGATCGGAGCGAAAAGTTTCTAAATTGAACGCTTCTTCGGGTGGTAATAATTCCGTATTGAGCGTAACAGTTGCTTCAATTTCTTGGGCAGTTGAACGCCAGAAGGCCAGCATAGACAGTGTGAGGACAAGTAACGAAGTTGAACGCTGTCGCATAAAGAAATCACTCATTTAATGTCACACACCTGTTTAAAAAACAATGTACGACTTCCTGCTCTGGGGATTGTGTTTTTGATAGTGTTGAGTAGCAGCGTGGATGGGAAAGGACAAACTTTGCCGCAGCAGCGATTTCCTCTGATATCGCCGTATTGTGGAACGTTATTATCCTGGTTTCGGGTTGTAGATCGCAATCCTGCTGCTCTGGCATATTTTCAGGATACCCTTGAAGTGCAAAATCGGGTTTTTTTCGCAGTACAGCCGTCCCGATTTGGACTATCAGCATTAAATCGGTTAACAACTGGGATATTGTTACCAACCGTTGTGCAGGGATTACCGATGAGCGTTATCATTCACGGTACTGGAGGAGCGAAATTTACAGAACTCCAAACAGCACTATCGGTTGGGTATGCAGAGCTACCCTCCTTTTTTATTGGAGGGCGGCTGGCAGTTCGGTATCAGCAGTTTGGATCGCTTCGAACGTGGCTGGATGGGAGCTGGTCAACTGCTGTCCTGTTTAGCATTGATACTGTCTGGTCGGTAGCAGCTACGGTCCAGAATTTTCCACATTTCCGTCGTGCACAAACTTCCATAGCAATCTACGAAGTAACAGCAAGTTTGCGCTGGCATCAGCCAGAGGCTTCGATGGAAGTAGGGGTCTTGCTTCGGAGCTTTGCAGCGCCTTCGGCGTATGGTTTGTTTGAAACAGCAGCGATTGGTGTACCGCTACGAATCGGATATCAGCTTTTTCCTGCAACAGCCGAGTTTAGTATAGCGGTGCCAGCAGGCAGTACGATAGCCGAGATGGTGGTTAGTTACCAACCAATCTTAGGAATAGTTGTGGAAGTTGCCATTGAATACATATGGGCACGGTGAAATTCTGGATTATATTGGTATTTCCCATAACGTGTGTTGCCCAGTACTTACCGCTGGTGCAGGATTACGGGATGGTAACAGATCCGGGATTTGCTGAGTGGGTCGAGGAATTTGTGTCGCGAACCCAAAATCCAGTCAATCTCTACGAAGCCACTGAGGAGGATTTGTTGTTTTTGCCGTGGATTTCCCCGCTGCTTGCCCGCCGGATTTTAAAGGAAGTGGCAGCGGGACATATCAACAGCTTAGAAGATCTTTGTCGGTTTTTTGCAGCTTCCTGGCAGTGCGAACTGTTTCAACGGCTTTTTGTATTAGAGGTGCTACCACCGTCCCGCAGCTTTGTCTATCGTCTGCGCTGGGGTTCCAGATTTCCCCCAGTTTCGCAAATTCATCGTGGCACATTTCAAGGGGATCTTACGACTTTCCTTCATCGCTTAACTGTCACCATCAAAGAATGGCAAGGATTTCTCCAGTTTGCCAAGGATCCGGGGGAACCGTTGCAGTATGCAGCACTGCAAGGGACTTTCTGGAGAGTCGGAGATCGGTGGAAGGTCGTCGTAGGAGATTTTGGTGTACGGCTTGGTTTGGGCAATTTACTGTGGTATGGTTTAGGAAACTGGAAAAGCACAGATGTCATTAGTCCGGTTTTACGGTTTGCAGTTGGCATCTATCCATTTCGTTCCACGTTTGCAGGAATGCGGTTTCGCGGGATTGCTGCGGAGTATCGAAGTCGTCCGAGTGCTCGAGTGCAACTCTGTCTATTGGGGTGGGGATCATATCGGAAGCGCAGTGGAAGTATAGATAGCCTTGGAGTAGTTACCTCGATTAATGTTGGCGAAACATTTCGAACACAGAGCGAGATTCGAGGACGTCATAGTTTTCAGGAATATGTTGCAGGGGCGGGGGTAGAATTGCGGCATTCAGCCTGGCGTGTTGGCACTGCGATAGGATACTTTGCATATGATCATCCAATTCACTCCCAATCACGGTATAGTCCCCCGTATCAACAGTGGCTGGCAACAACTGTATTTGCACAGTGGCGGGGTACCACCGCGACCATTGGGGGCGAACTGACACTGTTGCCACAGGGACAGCAGGGGATTCGGTTAGGGTATCAGCAACGACTTTCAAGTCAGCTTCGCGTAGCAGTAGCTACTCGCTACTTTTCATCGCAGTATCGATCACCGTGGGGAACAAATTTTGGTCAATGGACGCCACCGGGAAACGAAATAGGTGTGTATACCGGCATACAAATGCGGTTACGGAATAGTCTCTGGTACTTCTACAGCGATCTTTTCCAATCTTTGCAGCCACAAGGTGGGCATTTTTATCGGGCTACTGGCGTGGAGGTCCGGATGGGATGGCGGCAGCAGCGAGGTCGTTATCCTATATGGGTTGAACTACGAGGACAGCGGAAGGTTACGGATCAGCGACAGTCGACAGCATTTGCGCTTGTTCCACAGTACGATTTGCAAGCAATTTTGCAATTTCGGGCGGCCTTCAATCGCCGCGCAGCATTTTTGACGCGAATACAATTTATTGCTTCCTTTGAGCATCAGCTTTCTAATCGACCCACTGGTTATGGCATAGCACTGATCAATATGGGACGATTCGCGTCCCGCTTTCTTCAAGATATGCAATTCATAGTGCAGGTGGGTAGCTATGCCCTCTCCAATGCAGAGCTGTGGATCTGGGAGCCAGGGGTGCAAGCACAGTGGAATCTTGCCCGTCTCGCACGTTATGGCATCGATATAGTTGGAGTGCTGCGATGGACAGCGCTTGCTCAGCTCGGGATTGAGTTTCGATGGAAGTACCGTCTTTCACAAATGCTACAGTGCGAAGACCAGACAGGGCGCCCTCCGTGTTGGCAGAATACACAATGGCTAACAGTACAAATCACGACTCATTGGTGACGTTTACGGGGAGGGAGAGGCGAATGACCACATTATCACCCGACTTTGCCATCTCCAAGGATCCTTGATGAAGCTGGGCGATGAGCCGAGCTAAGCGGAAGTTCATTCGCAAGGGAGACATTGGTCGAGTGTTGTTGCCCGCTTCTCCTTGAAGTTCCTGCAGCATTGCATCTGAAATTTCGGTAGCATTATTTTCAATACGCAACAATATGGCGGCAGCGGAAGGAATATCAGTTGTAATCCGCAGTGTACTATGAGGATTTGCGTTTTCGACAATTGGAAGTATGAGGCTGTGGAGCATTTGTAGTAGCTTCGCACAATCTGCCAACAGGGATGAGGCATTAAGCTGCATACTGAGCTTGATCTTCTTCTTACTGATGAGTGGATCAAGCAAATTCAATACGTTTTGGAGTATTTGTGCCAGGTCACACTGTTGTTTAGTCAACTGTCCAGCACTGAAGTGCGATATAAAGGTGAGCTCATCAATGATGGGCAGAATATTGGTGATAGAATTCTCGATGAGCTGGGCAAATTCTTTGACCGTATCTGGGTTGGTAGCCTCATCAGTTTGCAGGATCCTGGCTAATCCGCGAATGCCGCTGAGCGGAGATCGAAGGTCGTGAGAAAGAAGCCGAAGCATCTGGTTTTTCTCATCGTTCAATTCTGCTAAGAAGCGATTCGCACGTTCTAATTCTTCCTGGGTTTGCCGGAGCTCATCTTGTAAAAATTTCAACTGGGCTAAATTTCGAACTTTGTAAGCAAGAATTTCTTCGTCGTAAGGTTTGGTAACGTAATCTACAGCTCCTAAGGCTAAGCCCTTTTTGATTGCTTCTTCCTGATTCAGAGCCGAGAGGAAGAGAAAAGGGATCGTTTCCCGGTGAGGGATTTGGCGAGTCTGGCGCAGAACTTCAAACCCATCCATTCGGGGTAAGAGCACATCGCAGATCACAACGGAGAAATCCTGGGCGCGAAGTTTTTCCAGTGCCTCGACCCCGTCACTGGCTTCGGTTATCTTTACGCCGGGTAGTTGATCCTGTAAGTCCAGCTTGAGGAGCTCCATATTGTCCGGTAGATCTTCAATGATGAGCAAATGGATATGGGAGAATTCAGAAGCCATTGAGTACCGCCGAGAAGAGTTAGGCAACATTTTCTACTTTTTCAATTTTCTTGGATGTCTGCAAAATTTTTTCTTTCCATATGAGTTTCTGTGGCAGAAGCAGACGAAATGTACTTCCCTTGCCTAATTCCGAATAGAGAAGTCGAAGATCTCCCTGCATTTCCATCGCAAACTGTTTTGCAATAGCTAATCCTAAACCAATACCACCAAAGATAGACGTAGAATCCGCAGTTTTGCCTTGGTGGAAAGGTTCAAAGATTGATGGTTGATCATCCTTAGCGATGCCGCGTCCAGTGTCCTGAACGTCGATTGCTAAGTAGGGAAGACTATGGTCAGTGATGGTAGATACACGTATTGTAATGGAGCCCTGCTCAGTAAACCGGATTGCGTTGCTTAAGAGGTTTTTCAGGATTTGATCAATCATTTGAGCATTACCATAGACAGTTAAATCCTGAGAGTGAATCTGCAATTGTAGTTGCACTCCTTTGTGGAGGATAGGGCGGAATTCTTCGACCAACCGCGAGAGGAGATTGGACAAATCAACTTTGGTAATGAGGCTTTCTGTTTTTTGCGTTTCCATCCGGGCATACTGCAGAATAGAGTTGATGTGTGCTAATAGAGTTTCCGCATTGCGGTAGATAGCATCTAATGCTTTCAGGGCATCGGGAGAGGTGATCTGATGCTTACGGAGCAAGCGACGGGTAAAGCCTAAGATAATGTTCAGGGGGGTGCGCAGTTCATGGGTTACTTTGGCTAAAAAATTCATTTTCGCTTCATTTGCTGCTTCCGCCCGCTGCTTTGCCTGCTCTAACTCCTGAATGACCAGTTCTAACTCCTGCGTTTTTGCAACTAATGCAGCAGTTCGGCGTGCAACTTCTTTTTCTAACCATTGATTGAGTTGCGCAACCCGGTAGTTTCGATACCACAGAATGCCGCTGGTAAGCAAGGTCAGCAGCAGAGCGATACCAAGGTAGAACCAGTGAGTTTGCCACCAGGGAGGTGCAATAGTGAATTCAAACGTTGCCGGATGTTTTGACCACTGTCCATACAGATAGCCTGCCCGGACCTTGAAAATATACGTACCCGGTGGTAGTTGCGAATAGAGCACTGAGCGTTTGGCAGTAGGGGCGCTCCAGGCTGTGTCAAATCCCGCCAGCATATAAGAGTAGCGAATCGCTTTGGGATTATGCAGACTAATGCCAGCATATTCAAAGAGGAGGTAATTATAGTCGTATGGAATGGTGCTGCCGCTGGAAATTGCACTGTCCAAAGCCATAATTTTGACACGCTTGATGACGATGTCGGGAATAAAAGTCTGGGATTCCGCTTCCGTGAGCCGATATGAATACGCTCCATCAACGCTGCCCATCCAGATATTTCCATAACGATCCCGGCTGATAGCACCGGTGTTAATTTCAATTGCTGGGAACCCTTCATTCGGACCATACGGATAAAATTGGCGATTAGCGAACGAAAATCGGGCAAAGCCCTGGTTGGTTCCAATCCAAAGGTTCTGACTGTGAAGGTCGACAAACAAGGCAGTGATGACATCAGAGACAAATCGCGGTGCACTTTCCATACGTCGCAGTTGATTTTCGGGCGAAATTTGTAGGATGCCCTGACCGTTCGTGCCAATCCAGATTGTATGAGTGGGATCCACGGCTAATACGGTCGGGTAAAGCGTCGTAAGGTTGAATGGAAAGCGACGGAATTGATCATCGTGCAACTGGAGCAGTGCTTTATCAGTCAAAATCAATGTTCCATAATAGGGATCCAGTGATAGTCCCCGGACAGCCCCATCGCTTTCGGGGATAGTGTGCCATCGTTGAAGTTGTCCAGATGGGGAATATACCAGGAGTTTGTTAGTACGATCTAAGAGCCAAAAGTTGCCCAAGGTATCAATAGCAGCAGCTTGGAGTTGTGTAATGGCTGCGCGAAATCGTATTTGTATTCCAGATCGACGCAGAGAATAGATCTTACCGCGGGCGGAAATGCCCCAGCATTGTTTCGAGGAGTCCTGCAAGAGTACGGTGATAAGATCAGCTGTTGTGTCTTTTGGTGAATATACAGTGATATCTAAGGGACGTCCGGGAAGTGTGGGATACCGAATTTGTGCTAAGCCATTGTCTGTCGCAATCCAGAGGAATTGCTGGTGGTCGTCAATGACTGCTAATACGTTGTTGCTGGGCAAACGGTTTTTCGCAGTGTATCGAGTGATGATGGCAGGCCGAAAAAGCACAATACCACCGCCGAATGTGCCAACCCAGATTTGCCCTTCCCGGTCCTGAGTAAGCGCCAAGACATCTAAGTTGGGGATCCCTTCATTTTTGCCATATCGGTGCAGGTATTTACCATTTCGGATCTGCGCAACGCCACCACCGTAAGTGCCGATCCAGAGAGTGCCGGAAGGGTCAATTAAAAGTCGGGTAATGAATGAAGCGATTCGATATCCTTGCTTACGCGAAAAATACTGCCAGGGAGATTTGCCACGCAGTTTGCGGGCTTCGGAATAGCTGGCAATACCACCATTACGGGTTCCAATCCAGATCCGTCCCTGATTGTCTTCTGCTAAACATCGAACCCAGTTATCCGGCAATCCCCTGGAACGATCCAGGTATTCCCATTGGGTGGGAGTAGAAAGGGCAGATACTGATGGGATGATAGCTAATCCATTTTCTGTCCCGATCCAGATTCGTTGCCGGCTATCTTCAAGAACGGCGAATACTGCATTGCCTGGCAGCCCATTTTTGCTGGTGAGATGCGAAATTTGCTCTCCTAAGATGAAAACGCCGTTTCCGAGGGTGCCAATCCATATCTGGTTATGGCTATCTTCGTAGAGTGAAACAATGGGAGCATTGGGAGCGTTGGACAGTGGAATAATTTGAAAAGCATTGTTGTGCCAGAGAGTGAGTTTCCCGTTGCTGTGACCAACCCATATCCGGTTGCGGCTATCAACTAATAGAGCCGAGATTTCATTGGAGGCTAAACCATTTCGTACAGTAAAGGTTTGAATTTCGTAGCCGTCGTATCGTGCCAGACCACGAATGGTTCCGATTAGAATTCTCCCATCGTGATCAGTTGCCAGAGCAGTGATATACGCAGAGGGTAGAGCAGCATTTTGCGAAAACAGGTGAGGTTCCAGCGTAGCCCCAAACAACGGATGGAAAAGAAAAGCAAGCGTTACGACAATGGTGATGGTTGCACATAAGAGATTTTGTCGTTTCATTTTTTTTGTTTATTCGAATGTTTCGTTCCGTTGCGCCTTTTTCCTGCCGCTGTGCTCCCACCTCCTGTTTGTTAAGCAAATTACGAAAATTTCGTAAATTCATTGTTTGGTGAGCAGGAGGGTGAAATGTATCCTGTTGTGTTGGTGACAGGTGCTAGCTCAGGAATCGGAGCAGCATTGGTCCGGTTGTTAGCAGCAACCAGACAGTATCAGGTGGTGGCAACGACCCGTCAGGCTTCGTTTGCAACGCTGGTTGAGTTATTTCGGACGATGCCTCAGGTTGCCTGCTATTCTCTGGATGTTGACCAATTGGATACGCATACCGAAGTAATCAAGGAAGTACACCAGCGATTTGGACGCATTGATGTGCTGGTCAACAATGCGGCTATTTCGTATCGGGCAGTGGTGGAAGATATGTCGCCGGAAGAAGAGTATCAGCAGTTTGCGGTAAATTATTTTGGTCCGATGAACTTAATTCGAGCGGTACTTCCTTTGATGCGGGCGCAGCGATCAGGCAAGATTATCAATGTGTCTTCGGTCGGAGGAATGATGGCGATGCCGACAATGTCTCCTTACAGTGCATCGAAATTTGCGCTGGAGGGGGCCAGCGAGGCTTTGTGGTATGAGGTGCGTCCGTGGAACATTTTTGTCACGCTGGTGCAGCCTGGCTTTGTGCGCTCCGAAGCTTTTCGCAAGGTGCTATTGCCGAAAAAAGCAAAGCAGAAAGCCCAGCAGCCGTACCGATGGGAATATCAGGCAATGCAGCGGTTTATCGATCGCCTGATGGAGCGAGCACTGGCAACACCGCACTCAGTTGCTCGAGTGATCTATCGCGTTATTCGAGCCCGTAAGCCACCACTGCGGGTGCCGGCGACGCCTGATGCGTGGTTTTTCATCCTGTTCCGCCGCCTGCTGCCTCGTCGATTGTACCACTGGATTTTGTATCATCAATTGCCGCAGTGGCATCGACAATGATGGAGCGATTTTCGCAATGGCTGACGCCTGATCGGAGCGATTTGCTGTTTCGGTTGTTCTTTAGCCTGATTTTTCTTGGCGTTGGTGCTGAACATCTCTTTGCCGACGACCTGCTCCAGCGCTTAATGCCGCTGTGGGTACCGGCGAAGCGCCTGGTTTCCATAGTGTGCGGTGTCATCCTGATCTCCGGGGGCGCAATGGTCTTGATCGGATATCAATTACGAAAGGCAGCCGTTCTTCTGGGCGCTTTCCTGATCGTGGTAACGGTTACGGTGCATCTGCCAGCACTTCTGGTCACCCCTTCGTTCGTGACCCCGGAGAGTTCCTGGTTATGGACTGTACTCCAGCGGAGCAATTTTGCGAAAAATCTCTGTCTCTTGGGCGTGTGCTTTTATCTTTACAACCACACGCCAGGGAAGTATAGCTGGACTTTCTGGCGGCAAAACAGGCATCGCCAGAGTGGAGGTTAAGTATCCGGATGAAAGTACCGGTAAATGCGTTCTGCCTGGCGCTTGCCCACCACGCGTTGCAGATCATCCTGCGAAGCGTTCTGAATGTTCGCAATAGAACCAAATGCCTGGAGCAGTTTCTGCGCAGTGCGTGGACCAACGCCGGCAATATCCAGTAGTTCGGAAGTGAAAATCCGGCGGTTGCGAACGGTTCGGTGAAACTGAACAGCAAACCGGTGGGCTTCGTTGCGGATTTGCTGCAGCAGCCGTAAGCTGCTGGAGGTTCGAGGCAGCAGCAGACTTTCTGATTGGTTCGGAAGGAAGATTTCTTCCAGCCGTTTTGCCAGTCCAATGATGGGAATGGTAAGCTGCAATGCTTGCAGACTGTCCAGCGCTGCGTGCAATTGCCCTTTTCCTCCATCGATCACAATGAGGTCTGGTAACGGCTGGTTTTCCTCCAGCAAACGACGGTATCGCCGGTACACTACCTCTCGCATCGCTTGATAGTCATCACCAGGTTGAGCAGTTTGAATGTGATATTTGCGATATTCCGCTTTACGCGGTTTGCCGTTAACGAAGACAATCAGGGCAGAAACAAAGTCGCTTCCCTGCAAATGCGAATTGTCGAAGCATTCGATGCGCCGGGGTGGCGTGGGAAGCCGAAGGTCGCGCTGGAGGGAGAGTAATACATCCGGGACGCGGTGTAGTTGCTTCAGTTTTTGGAGTTCTATTTCCTGCAACAGATACGCTGCATTGGTCTGCGCCATCTGGATCAGTGCAAATTTGTCACCTCGCTTTGGCACAAAGAGCCGAACCCGTCGGGCTGCCCGTTCCCTGAGCCACGATTCTAAAACAGCGAGGTCTGTGGGCTCATCGGGCAGGAAAATTTCGTCCGGGATTTCTTCGGTGTTGAGGTAAAACTGTTCAAAAGCTGCCTGAATGAGGTCGCCAGCGGAATGGTACTGGCTGTTTTCCAGCAAAAATTGGTGACGATGGATCAGCCGTCCGTCCCGGATTTTTAAAATAGCCGCTGCTGCCAGGGTATCACTCTGTGCAATGCCCCAGATGTCCCGGTCGATCGGTTCGGTGGTCACGATCGTTTGCCGCTCTGCGTATTTCATCAGCAACTGGTACCGATCGCGCCAGCGGGCAGCTTCCTCAAAACGTTGTTCGCGCGCCAGCCGCTCAATAAGCTCCTTCATCTCACGGGCTACCGTGTCGATGCGTCCTTTGAGAACCTGAATGATCTGCTGAATCATTCCTTGATATTCTTCGGCTGACACCAGTCCTTCACAGGGACCATCACAGCGCTGAATCTGATAGTCCAGGCAGACTCTGTATTTACCTTGCTGGATAGTCTCTGCTCGAAGCGGCAGTTTGCAACTCCGGAATGGGAAGATCATTCGCAATGTTTTCAGCAATGATCGCAGCTGGCGGGCATCGGTGTAAGGACCGAAATATCGGCTGCCGTCGCGGACAATGGTGCGGGTTGCAAAGACGCGAGGAAAAGGCTCATTGGTGATGCGAATATAGGGATATGATTTGTCGTCGCGCAACTGGATGTTGTACCGGGGGCGGTGTTTTTTGATTAAGGAATTCTCCAGAATCAACGCCTCCATTTCCGAGTTGGTCACAATATATTCGATGTCTGCTACTTTGCGGACCAGCGCTTCCGTTTTGGCATCCCGCGGTCGGTGGGTCTGAAAGTACGATCGAACTCGCTGCCGGAGGTTGCGCGCCTTGCCGATGTAGAGAATGGAGCTATCATTGGCTTTAAAAAGATAAACACCCGGATCGGTCGGTAAAACAGCAATTTTTTGCTTTATCTTCTCATTCATCGCTCGCTTATCATTGTGCTGTGGGTAGTGCAGTAAGACGAACGAACATTAGGACTCCGGGTAGGCAGTAGTCGTTGAGGAGGATTGTGCTCTGGCAGTAAGAAGCCAGTGGTAAACAAAACCTTCAGCCAGGATGCGAAAGGGAAAGAAAAGAAACAGCAGCGCCAATGTCAGCAGGAGAGCGATCCCCTGATTTGCAATTTCTTCAACCGTTGCAAATTCGAATATTGCGCTGATAAGAATAGCCAGCCCAATTACGACCACGAAGCTGAGCACTATCCCAATTCCGGCAAGAGCGAGATAGAAAAGCAGAAGTCTCCAGCGAATGCCACGGGTAAGAAATCGGCTACTACTGAGGGCAGCGATGGGATCCAGTTGGTAGTCGACTGCCAGCCACAGAGTCATACAAAACATCAACCCCCAGATAATTCCCGGAATGATGAACAGCAGCAGTCCGAAATAGACAATGAGCGTTTGCAGCAACCACGCAATGCCAAATTTCATCATCAGGGAGAAGCGGAAGTCCTGGGCAAAAGTTGCTCTGGACAAAGGGAGAGCTCGCACGGCGGAGAGCGCAATGCGGTATTGAAGAACCGTTGCAACAAGAAAGCTGCCCAGCAGGAACAGTTCAGTAGCGATGAGCACAAAAATGTCGGCTGGATGTTCTGCAATGCCACGGAAAGAAATGCGGGGGAGATGCAAGGAATCCCGAATCATAAAAGTGTCCGGAGCAAAAGCAGGATCAGCAAGGGGAAAGATGAGCCTCAGAAGTTCCAGAACAAGGAACGCGACAAGGGAGAAAGCGCAGAGAACCCCGATAATTGCCCAGCCAGGCGCTCGGAACAGATTGGAGAAAGCAAAGTGTAGAGCAGCGGCGATAGGGATGTCTGGGGAGTCAGTATGTGCTTCTTTGCGCCAGAAACCGATAGGGATCAGAGGCATTAGCTTTCCCGCATTGATTTTTCTAAGGATTGTCGCATTTCCGCTGCCAGCCGCCGGAGTTGAACAAAGAAAACTCCCATCAAAATCAGCAGGAAAACGATAGTAGCCAGCGAGAGCCACGGCGGGGTATACTCAACAGCCATACTGAAGAAAATTTCGACCTCAATAACCAGCAATGTCAGGGAGATCCAGAGACCCAGTGCTGCCAGCAGCTCGAAATACCGGTTAATCCAGAAAGCCCATTGATCTTTGGGAAAGCGCTGGAGCTCAACAAAGAAAGCGGGAAGACTCAGGAAATAAGGGTATCGTTCCAGCAGCACGAATCGCCAGCGGATGAGAGCTAAAAAGAAGAGAGGGACGATGGAGAAACTGGTGGCGATAATCCAGATAATGGCCTTCCCGCCATAGGAGGTCGGGTGTCCCTGAAAGTCGAAGTGTTGCGGTATGGTCGCAGGAAGCAGCGTGGCAGCACGAAAGGCAGCGAGCCAGATCAGTACGACAGTGACAGCAATAAAAGCAACATACATTCTCCCTTTCCGGGAAAGCGGTGCTGGCGGAATGGAGTGCTGTGCACGCATCAGTTTTACTGCTTCATTTTGTCCATCTGCGAATTTACAGGGTTTGGTGAAGATAGGCAGTGATTATCGTGCTCGGGTGCTCAAAAGATTCTCTTAAAGGATATAAGCTGTATATTTGTGCCCAGTTTGCGAAAAATAGCGCAACTTTTCCAGTAATTGCTACAACTTATTTTCCTCATCCTATCTTCTTTACTGCTAATATACGGTATTTGATAACTCAGAACCAAGGTGCTTCTTTCGATTTACTGGAAAGACCTTTTAATTTGCCATCGACATCTAACCAGAGATAGCAGCTATAACTACCACATAGGTAATACCGACACCCAAGTAATACTGAACCGGTTCAATTTGCCCAGTATATTGAAGTCGTTACCCGCGCCTCCCACCTACCGAACAATCTCCCGCAGCTCAGCAGCCATCTTTACTCCAGTAGTTTGCACAAAACGATGGCTCAAGTTCAACAAATTGGTCAAAAACTTTTCGTCCATCTGCTATGCGCCACCGGGAGAACAGCAACCGGATCGTCCGCTCTCCTATCCAGTGATAAAATCCCATTTCAGAGTAAAGTATTTCATACCACGCTGCCTGGAATATCTCAGACTTCGCCTCAAATGGCAAATGAAAGTACACCACTTTATTCCTGTCTTCAGTGAGAAAATCCCATATCTCACGCTCTGCATCTTCCGCAATTTCTATTGCCTGTTGCGGCTCCAGCCATTCCTGCTCCAGCGCTTCCAGAATTTCAGAACTGAAAACCTGCTCGCGCTCACATATTTGCACTCCTTCGTCGATAGCTTTTACCTGTTCCGAAGTTAACTTGTCTTTTGTAAAGTTGATAAAAACGCTTCTCATTTGTTTCGCTTCTGTATATTCTAACTTACGTCGAATTCTGCTCCCAATTTTCTCCGTAAGAACAATCGGTTGGTAACCCACGGAAAGACACGCAGACCTTTCCCTTATTATTTCTCATTGTACCGACAGTTGCTTCTAAATTCTATTGAGCGATTTTCTCTCTGGTTCAGTGCGAAATCAGGATGCAGATATGCTCTGAATTATCATTCGCTTCGCTTACGCTTGCACGCGCATTTGGTCACCATATTTCACATCTGTCGTGCTACCACTCTTTCTCCGATTTTGTGAACTGAAACGGGGGAAATACATCGCTGAGCTTACGCTCTTGATGCGTTACACTCAGAATCGTTTCTCCGTCAAAAACGTGATAACACACCTTCGGCTCGCCGTACGTTCGCCCATAGAGCCGCGTTGTGAACACTTTGCCGCGCGGAACAATCGCAATAAGCTGATCCCCGCTTCCCATCCTTCCTGCTATCCCCTGCGCAATGATGCCGCTGACAATAACCCGACCGGGAAATTCCTCGAACATCGGCTCGCCTTTTTCATCGTACCCTTTGAGATCGCCCAGGTGATCATTACTTCCGCGAAATCCAATCGGTGTCTTCAGCACAACGATCGCGTGCTCATTGTCTTCCGCTGCTTCCGTTTCTACAAGTAGCCGCTGCTTCGGATCAATCTTCCCATAATAAATAGTCACATCCTCACCAGTTCCAATTTCCGGCTCGCGCAATAGCTTTACCTTCAACACTCCGAGCACCCTGCCACGCCCGGTCTCTCCGACCTGGATGGTATAGAGCATTTCGCCAATGCTCTGAATCGTGTAAAGTTGCACCCGCACGCCGCGCCCTGACTTGCAGTGCCGAATCTCAAAAATTCGCATCGATGTCATCTTTACTCCTGATGCTGCCCTCTACTTTCAGGAAGATTTCCTTAATCACTGAAAAACTTTCGGTAGGTAATGCAAAGGAGCTCCATCGGACATAATAGCCTCGATATGCTCGCGACAAAACCATCCCGGTTCTGTGTGAATTTCCAGTTTTTCTTCAAGTTTATCAGCATATTTCCGCCACCCCCAATAATCTTTTTGCTTCGCACAATACCAGATGCCGTAAATGAACCACCGCTGTTCGTGTGTGTAATTCCGAGGGTCAAACGACCGCTGCCACGGTGGCGGATTCATATAGCTTAAACGCCACTTATACCAGTTAACTCCATAATGCCGCGCGACTGCTTCAAATACATCAATCTCAAAGTCAAATACCCATTCGAACCATCGCAGCAACCACCGCCTCTGAGTCGAGAGGACAAAGATCGAATATACCGCTAATGCCATCGCACAAAGCCACGACCGCTTCACCCACAATTCCTGGTACGCTGTATCTCCGTCAAGAAAACCAAGTTCTTTCCAGCACGATAGCAAGCAGAGCGCTTTTTCCGTTTCCTCACAAAATCGCTCCGCTTCTTCCAAACGTTTTTCCTCCCCTTTTGAAAATTCCTCTCCGAAAATCCACGCATAGTACCGCTCGGCAAGCCATCGCACTTCTTCAGCCATTAGCTTTTCGCCACTCTCGCATCGTCTTGTTTTTACGTTTTCCATTGCATACCAGCTCAATTTTGTATTCATTCCTTCCAGAAGAGCCGTGCTCAATTCTTGACTCGGCGAGAAAAACGTATATTCATATTGTTGTGTTGCTTGCGGATCAACATACAGAGTATCCTCAATTTTCGCTCCCTACATTATTTGGCAGGGTCATTCGTGTTTTTGCCATCGCAACAGCAACGAAAGGAAACCGCTGAATGCCGCAGCAGTGGGTTCAAGAGCAGACGGATACCGACCTGGAGATTCAACGATTGCTGAAACAATCGTCACAGCTTCCCCGGCACATTGCCATTATTATGGATGGCAACGGTCGATGGGCGCAGGAACGGGGGCTCCCCCGATATGAGGGACACCGAGAGGGGATCAACAGCGTTCGGGATATTGTCAAAGCATCCGCAACCTTGGGTATTCAGTACCTGACGCTGTACGCTTTTTCAATGGAAAACTGGAAGCGTCCAAAACAGGAAATTTCTGTCTTGATGGAGTTGCTACAGTACTATCTGAAAGTTGAAACGCCCGAACTGAAAGCGAATAATGTGCGATTGCAGGCGATTGGTAAACTCAATGCATTGCCGAAACGGGTGTACCGACAGTTGCTTCGCTCCATTAACGAAACAGCGGACAATACCGGATTGACATTGACCCTGGCGCTGAGCTACAGCGGTCGATGGGATCTGGTGCGGGCAATGCAGCTTATTGCCCTGGATATTCGGCGAGGGAAATTATCGCCAGAGGATATTACTGAAGAGTTGGTGTCCTCCTACCTGTTGACTGCGGATTTGCCAGATCCGGATCTGGTCATTCGTACCAGCGGCGAAATGCGGCTGAGCAATTTCTTGCTATGGGAAACAGCGTATTCAGAGATTTACATTACCCACAAGTATTGGCCTGACTTTCGGCGCAATGATCTGTACCAGGCGTTGGTGGACTATTTGCGCCGGGAGCGGCGGTTCGGGTTAACCTCGGAACAGGTCCGTCAGCAGCGGCAGCAGTTTGACAATGTGGAATACCTTTTGCGACAAGATGAACCTTAAGCGGCTGCTGCTTCTTCTCTGGCTCTGGTGCCTTGGACTGCCGGTGGCTGCTCAGCAGCCGCAGCCGGTGACAATCTTGGGCATCGATGTTGAAGGGAACGTTTATACCAATCCGCAAACGATTTTAGCCATTAGCCAGTTGCAACCCGGTCAGCAAATTTCTCCAAACTCGGATGAGTTACGCCGGGCTATTGCGAATTTGTGGCAACGACGCCAGTTTGAGGACATCGATATTGTTATTACCCGACAAACGCCGGCAGGGGTGTTTTTGACGATTCGAGTGAAGGAAGCACCACGGCTGGATAGTATTCGCATCGAAGGAAATGAGGAATTTTCAAGAGAGGATCTGCTGGCAGCTATCGGAAAAACACGAGGAGATATCATCCGGTCTTACGATTTGTATCGGATTCGCAAAGCGATTTTGGCAAAGTATAAAGAGGAGGGAATGCCCTTTACCCGAGTACAGGTTGAGCGTTCCGATCCAAATGATTCGCTCTTTGTCGTTGTCAATGTGAAGATTACTGAAGGGATTGAGTTTAGTGTCCGTTCTATTGCGATCGAGGGTAATGAGGCATTTTCAGATGAAGAGTTGATCGATCAGTTTGAAGAGACCCATTCAAAGGAATGGTGGCAATTCTGGCGATCTGATGAGTTTGTGCAGGAAGAGTATGAGAAGGATAAAGAACTGTTGCTCAAGTTCTATCAGCGCAATGGTTTTATTGATGCCCAGATTGTGCGTGATACCATAGTGTTTGATCCCGATAACGAAGCTGTGGATATTGTGATATGGGTCGATGAGGGGCATCAGTATTACGTTCGGCATATTGCGTTTGATGGAAATCTTGTATGGGACGATTCGACTCTGTTACGGCGACTGGATATGCATCCTGGTGAAGTTTTCGATCAGGAGAAGTTTGAAAAGAATTTGCAGGCAGATCCGGAGTATTCGGTGGCTTCACTTTATCTGGATAATGGCTATTTGGGTGTCCAACTGATGCCAGATGTTGTAAAGGTCGGACAGGATTCAGTAGATATCACCATCAAAGTTCGAGAAGGAGATCCTTTCCGCATCCGACGGGTTGATATTGTTGGGAATACCAAAACGTATGACAAGGTCATTCGCCGAGAGCTTTTTACCCACCCTGGAGATGTATTCAACCGGTCAAAGCTGATCCAGAGCATTCGAGCATTGCATCGGTTGAATTATTTCAACCCTGAGACTTTGCGACCGGAGATTCATCCAGTTGACAAAACATCCGTGGATATTACGTATGTCGTTGAGGAACGCTCCAGCGATACTTTCAATGCAGCGGTTGGTTTAGCACCCGGCATTGGGATCACTGGTTCTATTGGTATTTCGCTGAATAATTTTTCTCTTAAAGAACCCTTGAAAGGGGGTGGAGGACAAATTTTTAATTTTACCTGGGAGTTCGGGGGTACCAACAGTTTGCGAACTTTTGTGCTGGGATTTACCGAGCCCTGGCTCTTTGATGAACCTACTACCATCGGCTTCAATCTATTCGATACTCGCCAGCGATATGGATTCGATTTCCGGCAAACGGGCATTTCAGTGAATGTGGGACGCCGTTTTCGCACGCCGGATCCTTTCTTCCGGGGAGACTGGATGATACGCTTTCGGCGGAATGAATCCAGAGGAGAATTTGCTGGCTTCCGTGCAGGAGTAACGACCGAGTTTACTGTTCGGCAAACGCTTTCGCGAATCAGTTATGACAATCCCTTTTTCCCGACCATTGGTTCTCGATTTGCCTTTACTACGCAGTATGCTATGGGTGCGCTGGGATTGGGAAATACGGATTATCTGAAAAATGAGCTGCAACTGGATATGTATACTCCTGTGTTGCGCATTAAGGGGCAGAGCCGTTTGGTACTGTACCTGGGAGCTCAATTGGGATACGTAACCGGTTTGCGGACGGATACCACTATCCCCCCGATCGAATATTACTTTATGGGCGGTAGCGGGTTGACTGGATTTTCAATCACTCCTTTGCGAGGATATGATGATCGTTCGATCGGTCCTCGCGATGAAGTTGGGCGAATTCTCGGAGGACAAGTACTCAGTAAATATGTGGCAGAGTTGCGATTTGCTGTGACGTTGAATCCGATGCCGATCTACTTACTTGCTTTTGCCGAAGCCGGGAATGTGTGGCGATCTTTGGAAGAAACGGATCCATTTGACCTGAAACGTTCCGCCGGTGTGGGTATCCGGTTATTGATCAATCCCATCGGCTTGATGGGGTTTGACTGGGGTTATGGTTTTGATCCGCCCAGCGGTACTGTTGGTGCTCGTTCCGGCTGGAAATTCCATTTTCAGTTTGGGCGCTAAATTTTTCTACTGTTCGTTTCTGCTGCGGATAAAAAGTAGAGTTGAATCAATTGTGGAGCTAATGCGATGCGTATCCGAGTTCTCGCTGGTGTAGTTGTCGCCTTCTTCTGTGTCGTTTCTTTGCCGGCGCAGGTGAAAATTGGGGTGGTGGACTCTGAAGTTATTTTGCAACAATTGGATGAGGCAAAAAGAGCAGATCAAATTTTGAAAGAGCTGGAGAGAAAATACCGAGATTCTTTGCAAAAGATTGAGCAGCAATATATTGCTGAGATGCAAAAGTATGAAAAGCAAAAAGGAATGATGACAGAACAGGCGCGGCAGCAAATGGAGCAACGGATCCTGGCGCTGCGCGAGCAGTATCTGGCTTTTCAACAAGAAAAGTTTGGAGTTACTGGTGAAATTGCTCAAAAACAGCAGGAATTGTTACAGCCCATTCGGGAAAAGATTCTGCAGGCAATTGAAGCAGTAGCCAAAGCAGAAAAGGTGAATTTCGTTTTTGATAAGGCGGCACCTGCCCTGCTGTATTTTGAAAATAAGTACAACTTGACTTATAAGGTACTGGATTACTTGCAACGGTCAAAGTAAAAACGGTGGTGTTGTGTACAAGGGGCAAGTGAACATTTGGCGACTTCAGTGGCGATGGGGGCGATATTTGGTACTGTTTGCTCTTAGCAGCGTCTCTTTGTGGGCGCAGAAAGTGGGATATGTTGCCACTGATTTGATTCGCCAGCGGTTTCCAGAAGCACAGAAAGTGGATCAGCGGATTATGCAAATTGCAAAGGAGTGGAGGTATCAGATTGAGCAGCAGCGGCAGGAGATCCAGTCATTGGAGGAGGAAATTCAAAAGAATCGGTTGATCTGGAGTGCTACTGAACGCAAGCAAAAAGAACAGGAATTGGCAAAGAAGAAACAGGCATTGGAGCAAGAGATTGAGCGGAAATTTGGTGCTGGTGGCGAGTTCGATCAGTTAGTGAAAAAGTTGATGAAGCCGGTGGAAGAAAAGATCGCTGCCGCAATTAAAGAGGCAGCAGAAGCCCGGGGTTACGACATTATCTGGGATAAGAGCCAACAACCGTTGCTTTATACTAATCCTCGGTATGATATCACGATCGAGGTGATGGAAAGATTGGGTATTAACGTCGAAGACTTGAAAGCGGAATTTGAGAAACTGCTGGAAAAAGCGCCGCTGAAAAAAGAGCGTCCTCGGTCTGTACGTCCCCGACGCCCGCCAACGAAAGAGGAGCGATTAAAAAAAGAGATGGAAAGACGTCAGATTCAGCGAGAAAAGGATTCAATGACTGAGCCAAAAACACCGGACAACAAGAGAAAATGATGGTGGAACGGACAGTGAAAGAAATAGCGGCAGCAGTAGGAGGAAAAATTATCGGTAATCCTGATTTTGTCGTTCGAGGGCTGAGCCGAATCGAGGATGCACAGGAAGGAGATTTGAGCTTTATTGCTCATTCACAATATGTGCGATACTTGGCGACTACGGCAGCCTCCGTCATTGTTATTTCCGAACACTTCACAATCCCGGCGGACCTCGATAAGATTTTTATCGTCGTTCCCGATGCTTATCGAGCGTTTGCCAAAGTTCTGTCTCTGTATGCATCGCCACCAGAGTATCTGCCAGGTTTCCGCCATCATACGGCGGTAATTGATCCGACAGCGACCATTGCTGAGTCTGCATACATTGGCCCGTACGTTGTCATTGGACAGGAAGCGATAATTGACGAGGATGCCGTGCTGGTTGCCCACATCACGATTGGAGCAAAAGTGAAAATTGGAGAGAAAACCATTCTGCATCCCGGAGTTGTGTGTTATCCTGATACTCAGATTGGGCGCCGATGCATTATCCACGCTGGTGTTGTTTTAGGAGCCGATGGGTTTGGATATATTGAGAACTCGGATGGCTCTTTTGAAAAGATTCCACAGATTGGCAATGTGGTTATCGAAGATGATGTGGAAATTGGCGCCAATACGACTATTGATCGAGCAACGGTCGGTTCGACTGTTATCGGACGGGGTACCAAAATTGATAACTTGGTGCATATTGCTCACAATGTCTCTATCGGAGAACATTCAGCGTTAGCAGCCCAAACCGGGATTGCCGGCAGTACAGCAATTGGAAAGCGGAACCGGTTTGGTGGGCAGGCAGGCGTGGTGGGACATATTACGACTGCTGATGATGTCATTGTGGAGGCTCAATCGGGAGTGTCAAAAACGCTTCGGCAGCCGGGCGCGTATTTTGGGTCGCCGGCAAAGCCGCATTTGCAGGCGCTGAAAATGGAAGGGGCATTACGCCAGTTACCCGAAATTTTGAGAGAGTTTCGAGAGTTGAAGCAGCAAGTGCAGCAGCTAATGGAGCAATCACAGGGCAAACAACAGCAGGGAAGTCGGTGATGCCATTGAAGGAAGTGCAGCGAACCATTCGAGAGCCTGTCTCGTTTTCTGGTGTTGGATTGCATACAGGAAATCCTTCGACTGTTACTTTTTATCCTGCTCCCGAAGATTACGGCTATCGATTTGTTCGTGCCGATTTACCGGGTTCGCCGGAGATTCCGGCAATTGTCGATCACGTGGTGGATACACAGCGGTGGACTGTTCTTGGGATTGATGAAGTTCGGGTGCACACGGTTGAGCATGTTCTGGCCGCCCTGGTCGGATTGCAGATTGATAATTGTCGCATTGAATTAACAGCGAATGAACCCCCCATCGGTGATGGAAGTGCTTTGCCGTTTGTAGAAGTCTTACAAAAAGCGGGGATTGAAGAACAGACCAGAGCGCGGGATTTCCTGATCGTGGATCAAACCGTCCATTACTCGAATGAAGCAAAAGGAGTGGATCTGGTAGCACTTCCGCTGGATGACTTCCGGGTTACCGTAATGATTGAGTACCATAATCCCGCTTTGGGCAGTCAGCATACCGGGTTGTTTGATCTGGAGAAAGAGTTCGTCGATAGTTTTGCGCCTGCCCGTACCTTTGCATTCCTGACAGAAATTGAACAACTGCGAGAGCAGGGATTGATTAAAGGTGGAAATCTGGAAAATGCTATTGTCATTGTGGACAAAGAGTTAACAAGGGAGGAGTTGCAGCAGCTTGCAGAACGCCTGGGTTTGCAGGAGTCTGTGTTTTTGGGGGATAATGGAACGTTGAATGATAAGCCGCTGCGGTTTAAAAATGAACCAGCGCGGCACAAGCTGTTAGATCTGTTGGGTGATCTGGCATTGGTGGGAGCTCCAATCAAAGCGCAAATATTAGCAGCCCGTCCGGGGCATGCGCATAACGTTGAATTTGCACGGAAACTCCGCCAACTGTATTTAAAGCAGAAGCTGGTACGAAAATACCAGGCAAAGAAAGCGAAGAACGCGGAACTGGACATTTCCGGAATTTTAAAAATTATGCCGCACCGCTATCCTTTTCTGCTGGTCGATCGAATCGTGCAGTTTGATCAGGAAGAGCAGAGAGTCATTGGATACAAAAACGTTACGTTCAACGAGCCTTTTTTCCAGGGGCATTTTCCCAATAAGCCCATTATGCCGGGAGTGCTGATTATTGAGGCAATGGCGCAAGCAAGCGGGCTGTTGATTCTCCATTCCGATGGTTTTCAGGAAGGGAGGCTGGTAGTATTCACCGGCATCGATAAAGCGAAGTTCCGAAAACCCGTGGTACCGGGCGATCAGCTTTTCCTGGACGTTCGATTGATCGGAAAGCGGTTCAATACATTTGTCCTGGATGCGAAAGCCATTGTTGATCAGCACGTCGTTGCGCAGGCAGAGCTTCGTGCAGCAGTTGTCAATCCTGAGGACTTGTAACCTATGCCACATATCCATCCTTCGGCAGTGATTTCGGAACGCGCGCGAATCGCTGATGATGTAGTGATTGGTCCTTTCTGTGTGGTAGAAGATGACGTTGAGATCCAGGCCGGTACACGGTTAATGGCGTCGGTATATGTTGCCCGTGGTGCCCGTATCGGCAGGTACTGTACGGTCTATCCTGGAGCAGTGATTGCGACGCCGCCGCAGGATTTAAAATATGCTGGGGAAGAAACGACGGCTGAGATTGCCGATTATACGGTTATTCGGGAATGTGCAACGATTCATCGCGGGACGAAAGCTTCGGGACGGACCGTTGTGGGTGCCCATTGCCTGATTATGGCGTATTGCCATATTGCCCATGACTGCGTCATCGGTGATCGGGTGATTATGGCAAATGCAACGCAACTGGGAGGACACGTAACAGTAGAAGATGATGTTGTCCTGGGGGGCGCAACTCTGATCCATCAATTCTGCCGCATTGGGCGGCTGGCAATGACGGGAGCAGGAACAAAAATTACGAAGGATGTTGCGCCTTTTTTGTTGGTCAATGGCAATATGGCAAAAATCTATGGGCTCAATCGCGTTGGGTTACGTCGCAAGGGATTTGCACCGCAGAAAATCGACGAGATTATGCGGTTTTACAAAGTGCTGTTTCAGCAGGGAATGACCATCTCCGAAGCGCTGGAATTTTACCAGCAACACTTTCCCCTCTCGCCGGAGATTGAGCACTGCATTCGTTTCATTCGTTCGTCTCAACGTGGTGTGTACGTATGGCGGAAAGAGGAAACATCTGGAAGTTTCACAGAATAAGGGAGCCTGGCAAATGAATGGAGCGATCGATGTCTTGCGCAAAGAAGATATTCAAATGCTGGTCGAAGAACGATCACCGTATGCTGTATCCATCTACTTGCCAACGCATCGGGCGGGAAGAGAAATTCGGCAGGATCCAATTCGATTGAAGAATTTACTGAATAAGGCGCAGGAATTGCTGGTCAAGGAAGGAATGCGGAATGTAGAGGCTCGCAAGATGTTGGAACCCGCCTTTGCACTGCTGGATGATGATCGATTCTGGCGGTATCAGAGCGACGCTTTAGCGCTATTTTGTTCGCCGAATCTTTTCCGCTACTTCCGCCTGCCCATTCGAGTTTCTGATCTGGTGATTGTTGCCAATCGATTTCATCTTAAACCTCTGCTGTATTTCTTCACGCACGATACGCGCTTTTATCTGCTCCAGCTCAGCAAAAAGGAGACCGCGTTATATCAGGGATCCCGAGAGACCTTAGCGCTGATTCCGGCAGAAGATCTTCCTCACGGTCTGGATGAGTTGCTTCAATTTGAAGAGCACGAGCGGCAACTCCAGTATCGACCGATTCATATCGAGGGAGAAGGAGAAGGAACGCCTGCACCAACGCACGGGTATTATGATCCCGGTCGTCAGGAAAAGGTTGTGGTGGATCAGTATGTCGCTGAGGTTGCAAAGCGGGTGACCAAAATGGTGACAGAAGTGCAGGTTCCCTTGGTGGTGGCCGGCGTGGATTACATTGTGAAAATGTTTCTTCGACACTGCAAGTACGAACACGTGCTGGAACTGGAAGGGAACCCGGAAAAAATTACGCTGGAAGAGCTCCATCAAAAAGCGTGGCAGGTCGTAGAACCGTATATCCGACAGCAGATTGCGGCGGCAAAAGATCGGTATTATGAGCTCAAAGGAGTGGGAAAAACTGCCAATACCATTCAGGATTTGTTACCAGCGGCGATTCAGGGACGCATTGATACACTGTTCGTAGGCACCGGCGTGCAGTATTGGGGAACTTATGAAATACGCAATGGGCTGGTTGTGCTCGATGTTCACAAAGAATATCAGCCGGGTGATTGGGACCTTGCAAATGACGTTGCCATTTATGCCCTGCTCAATCGAGCAATTGTTTATGCGGTAGAGCCTTCCGAGGTGCCGGATAATTTACCGATGGCAGCAATTTTGCGGTATTGATCTCTGTTGCTCTCAGGGTGGAGAATCAAGCATAAAGGGTCGGCGGGGAACAATCGCACGATTGACCGCCGATACCAGCAGAAATGAAGGGGAAGCAGTGCACGCTCAGAATTCCCTGATCGGAAAGGGCACAAAGTGTCTGCGAGTATTGGATCGATCATTTCAGGATAAACATAACAGGATGAAGCTTCAAAAAGCAGATCAAAGAGGGCAATATGCGATTGATCCTGAGCAATTGCTGGTGCAATTGAACCCTCAACAGCGGCAAGCAGTGGTATGCACCGAAGGTCCCCTTCTGGTGTTGGCAGGAGCGGGAAGTGGCAAAACGCGGGTGTTGACTTATCGTATTGCCTATTTGATTGCACAGGGCGTTGCGCCGCAGCACATCTTAGCATTAACTTTTACCAACAAAGCAGCAGGGGAAATGCGAGAGCGGGTGGAGCAACTGTTGTCCGCTGCCATCCGCTTGCCGTGGATTGGTACATTCCACTCCATCTTTGCACGACTGCTGCGACAGCAGGCTGAGAAGTTAGGCTATACCAGTGCCTTTACCATCTATGATGAGCAGGATAGTCGGTCGGTTGTACGGGAAATACTGGATCACTTGCGCATTTCGCCGAAAGAGTATTCACCCGAACGTATAGCAGCTTTGATTTCCCGGGCGAAAAATGCGATGATTTCCTGGCAGGAATTTGCCCGGAAGGTTCGCAATCCAGTGGAGGAAGTAGCTGCGCAGGTGTATCAGTTGTATGAGCAACGGTTGCGGCAGAACAATGCGATGGACTTTGATGATTTGCTGCTCAATATGATCCATTTGCTGGAACACTTTCCCGACGTGCTTCAGCATTATCAGCAGCAGTTTCAGTATATCCTGGTTGACGAATATCAGGATACCAATGCCGCACAGTTTCGGGTGCTGTCGTTATTGGCACAGTCACACCGCAATTTGTGTGTTGTCGGAGATGACGCGCAAAGCATCTACGGCTGGCGGGGAGCAGACATTACCAATATCCTGGAGTTTCAGAAGCACTTTCCCGACGCTACTGTTATTCGATTGGAGCAGAATTATCGCTCGACCCAGACCATCCTGGATGCCGCTAATGCCGTGATCCAGCACAATCGACATCAATTGAAGAAAAAGTTGTGGACAGAACACCAGCAGGGGGAACCGATAACGGTGCTGGAAGCGTATGACGAGCGGGATGAGGCGGAAAAAATTATCGGGTTTATCGAAGATGAGGTGCGAAAGGGACGGCAATATCAGGAAATCGCTGTGTTGTATCGGATCAACGCTCTGTCGCAGGTTTTAGAAGAAAGCTTCCGCCGTCGGGGTATTCCCTACCAGATCGTTAGCGGCCTGTCTTTTTATCGCCGTAAGGAAGTGAAAGACACCCTGGCATATCTTCGGCTGCTGGTCAATCCCCAGGACCAGAGTAGCCTTTTGCGGATTATCAATGAACCGAATCGGGGTATTGGGCGCAAGACGCTGGAGGTGGTGCGTCAGATCGCAGCACAGCGGCGGCAACCGCTCTTTACGGTACTTGCAGAGGGAGCAACGATTGATGCTCTGGGAAGCCGGGCAAAGAGAGCGATTGCAAACTTTGTGGATATGGTTCGATTCTACCAGCAACAGTTGCAACAAACTGCTTTGCCGGAGGTTGCCCGACGTTATATTGAGGCGACGGGATTGCTGGCTTACTACCAGAGTAAGGGAAGCGAAGAAGCGTATGAGCGAGAGCAGAATATCCAGCGAGTTTTGGATCACATCGCTGAATATGCGCAACAGCATCCGGAAGCAACGCTGGAAGAATATCTCCAGGAAATGGCACTGGTTGAGTCCCTGGATGAAGCTGATATGGAGGCTGATCGAGTCAATATGCTGACACTGCACGCTGCGAAGGGACTGGAGTTTCCGGTCGTGTGTATCGTTGCGATGGAAAAGAGTATTTTCCCATTGCCGCGTTCCTATCAGGAGCCAAAGGAGCTGGAAGAAGAACGCCGTTTGTTCTACGTAGGAATCACCAGGGCAAAGCACAAGCTGTACCTTTCGTATGCTCGCTATCGCTTTCAGCGAGGACAGCGGTTGCCCACGCTGCCCTCCCCATTTTTGCAGGAAATACCGGAACATCTGGTGCAGTTCCAGAGTGATCGGCAGACGGCAACCGCCCGGCGTTTCGGGTCGGAACGGAAATCTTCACCGCCACCAGATCGTTCACCGTATCGCACGGGGATGAAGGTTAAACATCCTGTGTTCGGGGTGGGGACAATTCTTGGCAAACGGTATGCTGGCGATCGGGAGATTCTGGTCGTGAGTTTTCGTCGTCAGGGCATTAAGTCGCTGGTCCCAGAGTATGCACGGCTGGAAATTCTTCGCAAATAAGGCGGTACAGGGCTGTGCTGTGGTGAACCGTTGTGGCAGGCGGCAAGCAGCATCTCAGGTGTTCGGTTGCCATCGACGATAATAGCCCGGCAGCGTATCAAGCAAAGCATGGAGTTGATTCTCAGTGGTCGTTCCTGCCAGGATGCGGGGGTGACGCTGGAAATCCTCAAAAATAGCAATGTGCCACGATGCAAAAATCGAGGGGATCCGGGAAGCAATCGTTGGCGCGATTTCCACGAAGAAAAATCCACCAGAGGACAATACAGCGGAGAAAATCTCAGCAAATCGGTGATAGAACTGCAATCCTTCTGATGAAGCAATGAGTGCTTGTCGGGGTTCGTGATCCCGGACTGATCGGGGAAGCGAGGCAAATTCTGTTTCGCTGATGTACGGAGGGTTGGACACAATGATGTCAAAAGGAGCATTGGGAGGGAGATGGGAGAGGATGTCCAATTGTACCCATTGGATGTCGCATTGGTGGCGGTGAGCATTGCGCATTGCAAGGTCCAGAGCATCGGCGGAAATATCTATGGCAGTGACCATAGCGTGTGGCAAAAACTTTTTAATCGAAATAGCCAGGCATCCCGATCCCGTGCCGATGTCTAAGACCGAAAGTGTGCGGCTGAAAAGCGGTGCAGCATAGCGAGTGAAATCTACAAGGAGTTCAGATTCCGGACGGGGAATAAGAGCAGCCGGGGTAATGTGCAGGTCGAGTCCGTAAAATTCCACCCTTTCCGCCAGGTAGGCAAGAGGAACTCCGTGCTGGTAGCGGCGGATAAGCTGTCGCAGGGTCTGGCGCTCCTGGATCGAAAGAGGTTTATCGAAGTTCAGGTAAAGTTGCATCCGGGACATATCCAGGGCGATGCGCAGTAGCTGTTCGATTGTCCGTTGTGGATACGGCTCGCCCTGGTCAGCAAAGTACGCTGCTCCCCAGCGGAGAAGATCGCCAATAGTCCACACGTCGGACGCTGTTTTACTGGAACGATTCTTCTGCATAGTACTCCTGCAGGGATTGCACTGTGGGCTCCTTTTTGCGAAGGGCTTCGATGGCGCTGAGCGATGCAGCCGCCGCAGCTAAGGTTGTGAAGAATGGGATGCCATATTCCATCGCTAATCGACCCATCACAAATTCATCGTAGCGAGCAAACTCTCCCAGTGGTGTGTTGATGAGCATATCGATATCCCGGTTTTTGATGTAGTCGACAATACTGGGACGTCCTTCGTAGTGCTTTTTGATTGGCTTAGCGGGGATCCCGTGTTTTTGCAAAAATGTTGCTGTACCTTTCGTTGCCCAGATTTCAAAGCCCAGTTGGTAGAAACCTCGCGCAATTTGAACGGCACGAGGCGTCTTGTCCAGATCGCTGATAGAGAAGAAAATCCGTCCGGAGGTCGGTAATTGATTGCCTGCTGCCAATCGAGCCTTCAGAATAGCGCGTCCGAAATCTCGATCAATGCCCATCACTTCGCCTGTGGAGCGCATTTCGGGACCTAAAAAATGGTTGGTTTTGGGGAATTTGTTGAAAGGAAAAACTGATTCTTTGACCGCTACTCGATTGCGCGGCAGAAAAATCTCTCGATGGTAGCCAAGTTCGGGAAGCGTATATCCCAGCATCACTTTGGTTGCTATGCGGGCTAAAGGAATGCCAGTAGCTTTTGAGATGAAGGGAATTGTCCGGGAGGCACGTGGATTTGCTTCCAGCACATAGACCGTCCCACTGGATTTGTGCAGCGCAAACTGGATGTTCAAAGGACCGATGACCTGCAACGCTTCGGCTAACTGATGGGTATAGCGGATCAGCAGATCTTGTTGCTCCTGTGTAATGCTATATGGTGGCAATACACAGGAAGAATCCCCGGAATGGATCCCGGCTTCCTCAATGTGCTGCAAGATACCGCCAACCAGGAGATTTGCACCGTCGTAGATGGCGTCGATGTCAAATTCGTAAGCATCTTCCAGAAACTGATCGATCAGCACGTGGGCATTGGGAGATTCAAACAGCGCTTCTCGAACGTATTTCCGGAGTGTTTCTTCGCGATAGCACAGGTGCATCGCCCGTCCGCCCAGGACATAGGAGGGGCGAACTAGCACAGGATAGCCAATGCTGCGGGCAATGGAAACGGCTTCTTCTTCGCTGTGGGCAATACCCCATTGTGGACAGGGGATGTGGAGGGTATTGAGCAATTGGGCAAATCGTTCCCGATCTTCCGCTAAGTCGATTCCCTCAGGAGAAGTTCCAAGGATTGGAAAACCTCGGTCTTCTAAGCCGCTGGCTAATTTGAGCGGTGTCTGTCCCCCAAACGTCAGAATAATACCTGATGGACGTTCGTGGAGCAGGACGTGGGAAACATCTTCCAGCGTCAGTGGCTCGAAATACAGGCGTGACGCTGTGTCATAGTCTGTTGAAACCGTTTCCGGATTGCAATTGATCATAATGCTTTCGTACCCCTCTTCTCGCAGTGCAAACACTGCTTGAACGCAGCAGTAATCAAATTCGATCCCCTGCCCAATGCGATTCGGTCCTCCGCCTAACACAACGATGCTTTTCGATGCTGGCGGTGGCGCTTCGTTTTCCTGTTCGTACGTGGAGTAGAGGTACGGGGTGGAAGAGGCAAATTCTGCTGCACAGGTATCGACGACTTTAAAAACCGGCGTTGCCTGCTGTTGCAGCCGGATAGCGTAGACCTTCTCTACTGACGTTTGCGCAATGGTGGCAATTTGTTCATCCGAAAAGCCCATCGCTTTGATTGTTTGCCAATCTTCGGAAGTCAGAGACTGGAGAAACTCTTCGGCAAAAGCAAAGCGACGGCGTTGTTCAATTAAATGCTGAGCAAATTGAACAATTTCGCGACATTGTTCGATGAACCACGGATCGTAGCCAGTCAGGTGGTGGATCTCTTCGGTAGAGAAGCCGTAGCGCAACGCATCACAAAGGTCGAACAGTGACTGGGAAGTGCGTTTCCGGAGCCGATTGCGAAGATTTTCCTGGTCTTCAGGGGATAGCGTACCGTTATGGAGATACTCAGGACGGTCGAAGCCAAAGCCATAACGTTTTTTCTCAATGCTTCGGATCGCTTTCTGTAGCGATTCTTTAAATGTTCTTCCAATGCCCATTGCTTCGCCGATCGAGCGCATTTGCACCGTGAGTTCATCAGGAACTCCTTCGAACTTTTCAAAGTCCCACCGTGGAATTTTCGTGACGACGTAGTCGATACTGGGTTCAAATGAAGCAGGTGTTTGCTGCGTAATGTCATTGGGGATTTCATCGAGCGTGTATCCAACCGCTAACTTCGCGGCAATTTTCGCAATGGGAAAACCTGTAGCTTTAGAGGCTAAAGCGGAGCTTCGGGAGACTCGAGGATTCATTTCAATAACTACCATTCGCCCGGTCTCGGGATGCACAGCAAACTGGATGTTCGATCCTCCGGTATCGACCCCGATTTCCCGGATTACTTTGAGAGCTGCATCCCGCATCTGCTGATATTCCCGGTCTGTCAACGTTTGTGCGGGTGCAACAGTGATGGAGTCGCCAGTGTGAACCCCCATCGGATCCATATTTTCAATGGAGCAAACAATGACGACGTTATCTGCGCGATCGCGCATTACCTCCAGTTCGTATTCTTTCCATCCAATGACTGACTCCTCAACTAAGACTCGATGAATCGGACTGGCTTTGAGCGCCAGAGAAAGTTTTTCCTTGAATTCTTCCAGATTGTAGGCAATACCGCCTCCGGTTCCGCCCAGCGTAAATGATGGGCGCAGAATGATGGGAAAACCAATGGAACGTGCTAATGCGACTCCTTCCTCTATGCTGGTAACGTAGCCGCCACGGGGAATTTCCAGTCCGCAGCGCTGCATCGCATCTGCGAAAAGCTGTCGGTCTTCAGCCTTACGAATGGCTTCCAGTGAGGATCCGATAAGCTGGACCTGATATCGGTCTAAAACGCCGCTGGTTGCTAATTCGACAGCAAGATTCAAAGCGGTTTGTCCCCCCACCGTTGGCAGAAGTGCGTCCGGGCGTTCTTTCGCAATGATGCGTTCGATAAAATCTGCGGTCAGCGGTTCAATATAGGTGGCATCAGCAAATTCGGGATCGGTCATAATGGTTGCTGGATTGGAGTTTACCAAGATAACACGATACCCTTCTTCTTTGAGTGCCTTGCACGCCTGGGTCCCGCTGTAGTCAAATTCGCAGGCTTGACCAATCACGATGGGTCCAGATCCGACGACAAGGATCGATTCGAGGTCTGTCCGCTTCGGCATAATTTTTTATTTTGTTTCTCGCACTGCCCGGCAATATAACACTCAACAGTGGTGGTTATTGTGAATCGCCGTTGTCAGGGATGGGAAGCTTCTCAAAAATGAAAGCAGTAGCAGCAGGCAGCGGCAAATCTCGTTTCTTTAAGGGTGGTGGAAGTATAACAAAGCAAAGGGTGGGGCCCAGAATGGAAGAATTTCGGAACCGATCGACAAGCACAGGTTGTGGTGCTCTGTTCCTGTGGAAGCAACGAATATGTTGGCAGTTGGGGAAAATCGTGTTGCTGTTGATTGGGGGAATAGGGATTGTAGGATGTACTGGAGGGTATCAGTATCAAAGACCCACTTGGTGGAGTGCCATTACGGTATCCATACCTTCATCGCCTTATATTCTGAAAGATTTCAGCCTGTGGGAAAGATTGGCAGATGCAAAAACCTTTGGGATGAGGCTGAGCCAATCTATGCATCCCATCGCAGCGAAACACGTGGCATTTTTTGTTCGATGTCGGTTGGAGCAGAAGGGATATCGGTATGTTGAACCGCCACAGCAGCCGGATTTCTGGGTGTCCGCTAAAGCGGAGATGAAAGACGGTTTTTGGGCACGATTGGACATCTGGGATTCGTCCAGGACGGAGATTTTATGGACGGGAGTTCTCGGAGGACGGCGGCTGTTTGGTAGCGATGTCCGAATTTATACGCAGCTTTTGTTTCTGGAACTTCTCCGGTACATCCCGTGGGTTAAAACCTCAGGTTCTAATCCGCAGGGAGAAATAGGAATTTACGCTCGTATCCTTACCCTGGATGGTAACCGATATTTCCCAGTGGTAACAGGATTTCCGAAAGGGTCTCCGGCGAGGAAAGTGCTGAACGAGGAGGATATCATCGTTGCCATTGACGGTGTAAGTGTAGAAAATCAGCCGTGGTCGAAGGTGAAGCAGTTGCTAGGGGGAAAGCCGGGGACAGCGGTAGAAGTAACGGTCTTGCGACAGTTGGTTGCACCGGTGAGTCGGTGGGATTTTTCTGTTGAAGATGACACAGTAGTGCGGTACGGTGGATTTCGATTCTTGAGGAAGCAGTTTCGCATCAAACGCGTGGTGCTTTGGGATAAGTAGGCAGATCAGATACCTGGGACTGCAAGAGTGCAACGACTCTACCAGTTTTCGGAAAGTAGATAGCAGTACGAACGTGGCCTGCTCGTTTACTGCGAGAGCAACCACTCCAGCAAAGCGGCACGAATAGCAACGCCGTGCGTTACCTGGGAAAGAATAAGGTTTTGCGGAATCTGCTGGATTTCGGGTGCTAATTCGATCCCCCAGTTTACCGGTCCCGGATGGAGAATGAGAGCATCGGGATGTTGTTCCAGGTGGTGCAGTTGAATCCCATAGTGTTTGAAATAGGCTTTCAGATCGGGAATCAGACCTTCTGCAATCCGTTCCTGCTGAATGCGCAACGGATTGACAATGTCAGCCCACTGGAGAGCTTCTTCTAAACGATAGAACACCGGAATGTTGAACGCCTCCGCTATCATCGGTGGAATAAGCGTGGGAGGTCCACAAACAGCAACGTCGACATTGAGCGTGCGATAGAGGGCAATGCCGGAGCGAACAACCCGGCTATGGGTAATGTCCCCCACATAGCACAGTCGCTTACCTGCAAGCTGAGGCAATTGATCCCATAGTGTAAAAGCATCCAGCAATGCCTGTGTTGGATGTTGATGCGCGCCATCGCCAGCGTTGATGACGATTGTATCCACGGTCTGCGCAAGGAAAGCAGCACCGCCCGACAGGGCGTGGCGAAGAACGATAGCGTCGATGTACATTGCGTTAAGCGTTCGAAAGGTGTCGAGAAACGTTTCACCTTTGCCTAAGCTGCTGCTTTCCG
The DNA here is from genome assembly GCA_015490805.1 of Candidatus Kapaibacterium sp. Lineage (GTDB taxonomy): Bacteria > Bacteroidota > Ignavibacteria > Kapaibacteriales > WFXC01 > WFXC01. The sequence continues at coordinate 30,892 of WFXC01000014.1, read as the reverse complement.
TATGGAATTGCAGTACCGTAGCACCGAGTTTCTTCGCTGCCAGTTCAAAAGACAAACGGGTTCGAGTAGAGCGTTCAAAGAAAGCGAACAGAATTACTTTGCCCGATAATAATGAAGGAAATTCCTGATGGGTTTGCAATCGGGAGAGGTAAAATTGGGCTCTGCGGAACAGAGCCAGCACATCTTGTGCAGACAGATGTTCAGTTGACAACAAATGTCTGGTGTGTTTCATCATTCAGGATAAGTAGATGCAAAAAAGGCACATCCCCCTATCGGGAAATGTGCCTTCAATGCTTGTTTGTAGTCGCTTGCTTATTTCTTTTTGCTCTTCTTTGTTGAAGCTGTTTTCTTAGTTGCTTTTTTCGTTGTTTTCTTGGTTGCAGTTTTCTTCGTAGCCGCCTTCTTACTGGAGGAACTGGACTTCTTCTTTGCCACTAAGTCTTTGAGCGCTTGCCCCGGATTGAACTTTGGAACCTTGCGGGCGGGAATCACCATTGGTTCGCCCGTTTTCGGATTTCGACCCTTGCGACGGCCACGCTTAACAACGGTGAAGGTCCCGAAGCCAATAAGTTGCACCGGCTCACCCTTCTTCAGGGACTTTTGAACATTCGCGATAAAAGCGTTCAAGGCTGCTTCAGCCGCCTTCTTGGAGAGACCAGCGTCCTTAGCAATGGCTTCGATCAGTTGCGTTTTGTTCATCACACTACTCCGTTTTGTTTATAAAAACTTTTAACGCATCGCAAATATATGGTTTTTTTTGGAATTGTGCAAGAACTTTGTACCCAGAATCCTCGAAAAATCGTGCTGCACGACAATTTTTGATAGGAAATGGCTACAGAATCCAGCAATCGAGAAAGGTTCATATAGGTAAAAGTCCGGTAAATGAAGACAAAAAGAACCGTTCGATTGAGAGGTAATTGTTTGAGTTTTGCGATATTTGCAGGCTGATAAATGTGATGAGTGCAATAGCAGGAAAACACAGGATGACACGATGGGTATTGGCATTGCTGATCGGTAGTCTTGCTGCTGGATGGGCACAGACCTCAGAGTTTCAGCCTTCCGGTAAACCAATTTTAACCCTGTTTGGAGACTATTTCTATAAAGTCTCTGGAGAAGAGCATGCGTATAGTAAAGCTGTTTTCAGTGATGAGCCAAAAGATTTTCAGGCATTCTTGATTCGGCGAGTCTACTTAGGATACCAGTATCGTTTCACGCCGCACATTTTGGGCAAAATCATCATTGAAGGGAACGATGCCATTTTGAATAGCCGTGGCTCGCGTAGCGTATATGTGAAGTATGCGTATGTCGATCTGCGAGATGTCATACCGCTACCTTTTGTGCGAGGATTGGAGATTGGGGCTATTTATACACCTTCGTGGCGCTTTTCAGAGAAGTTTTATGGCTATCGATTTCTGGAGCGAACGCCATTTGATATGCGAAAGTTTGGGTCTTCGAACGATGCTGGAATCAAAGTGTATGGAAGCTTTGATCAGGAGGGGGCCGTGAATTACGAGATTATGGTCGGCAATGGACGGAACGGAAAACCGGAGAATAACAAGTATAAAAGGCTCTATGTTTCCTTGCAGGGGAAGGTGCTATCGAAAAAGCTTTGGTATCAGCTCTATGGTGACTATGAAAATATGCCAGTGGAGGAAGAAGATCGAACGGTTATTGGTGCACTGACTCATTGGAAAGTGTTTGCTGGGGCAGATCTTGGGGCAGCAAAGGTTGGATTTGAAGCGGCATATCAGCGGTTGAAAGGAGAGGCAACGGAGAAGTCATCGATAGTACTTAGTGCTTTTGTACGTTATGCTATTGCCTCAACACTGGAGTATCTGTTGCGAGCGGATTATTATGATCCCGATGTACAGGCTGGGCAGAAGTATACGGAATTCTTTGTGGTTACAGGAGTTCGGTGGGAGGTTACCCCAAAAGTTATGCTAATGCCTAATGTGTGGATCAATAGCTATCGCGCTTTGGGAGGTGTACCAACAACACCAGCAGATGTGGTATTGCGCCTGACTTTTTACTGGAAATACTGACGGGATGCCATTCTGGATTTTGCCCCATACTGCTGATGTACGCCTTCGCGTGGAGGCTTCGTCGGTAGTAGAGCTGTTTGCTGAAGCAATGCGCGGTATGATGGAAATTGTGCTGCCTGGATTTTGTACCCAGACATTTCCTCACTGCCGCCTTGTAGAGCAAGATGTTAGGGTGCAGAGCGTGGACCAGAGTGCATTGCTCATCGATTTCTTATCAGAAGTGTTGTACTGGTCTCAGGTTCAGCACGCTGTTTTTTGCGCTGTACAGTTCCAGCAGTTAGATAAGGTTTCCCTTCAAGCGAGAATTGAGGGATGTGAGGTAGAACAGGCGTTTGAAGAGGACATTAAAGCGGTAACATATCACGAAAGCTTTATTCGTCAAAATCCCAGCGGGCGATGGGAGACTGTGGTCGTGTTTGATATTTAAGAGAGATCGAGATGCCAGAAGTTGCCACCGGATCGATCAAAGCAGCACTTCGCCGCATCGAACCTTATTTGTGGGAGATCCCACAAAGTTTTGATCCGGCAATGCGGGTTCCTGCCCGAGTCTTTGCAACTGCGCGAATGCTGGAGGAAATCATTCAGGATCGGGCATTGCTCCAACTGGTGAATGTCGCTACTCTTCCGGGTATACAGGGAGCTGCCATTGCAATGCCTGATGTTCACGAAGGCTATGGTTTCCCTATTGGCGGGGTTGCTGCAATGGACTATGAGACGGGCGTCGTTTCTCCGGGTGGTATTGGATACGATATCAATTGTGGTGTGCGTTTGTTGCTGACAGATCTGCACGATGCAGAGGTTAACAAGTGGTATCCACAACTGGCAAAAGAATTGTTCCGAAAAGTTCCTTCTGGAATGGGCAAAGGAGGTAAGCTTAAGTTGTCAATTAAAGAGCTGGATGCTGTGTTGAATGGAGGAGCACCAGCCGTTGTTAAAATGGGTTTTGGGACAGAAACAGACATTCAATATCTGGAATCTTTTGGATGCATCGACTTTGCCGATGCTGGGGCAGTTTCTGCCCGTGCCAAGGAACGTGGCAAAAATCAGCTTGGAACGATCGGCAGTGGCAATCACTTTGTAGAAGTAGATCGAGTGGAACTCCTTTACGACCACGCAGCGGCAAAAGCGCTGGGACTGTTTCACGGCCAGATCGTTGTTTTGATCCACACGGGATCTCGAGGACTGGGACATCAAGTTGCCACTGATTACATTAAAGCGATGTTGCACTCGATGGATCGCTATGGGATTCGCTTGCGGGATCGGGAGCTGGCGTGCGCTCCGATTCAGTCGGAGGAAGGACAGCGGTATCTGCGCGCAATGGCAGCAGCAGCGAATTTTGCGTGGGCGAATCGTCAGGTGGTTACGGCAGAGGTTCGAGAAGCCTTCCGGGTGTTGTTTGGCTCGGATGTCAAGATTCGGATTTGCTATGATGTGGCGCATAACATTGCGAAGGTTGAGGAGCACGATGTTGAAGGAGAGCGGAAAAAAGTTGTTGTGCACCGAAAGGGAGCAACCCGCGCCTTTCCGCCGGGACATCCGGAGGTGATTGAACAGTATCGATCGGTGGGGCAACCGATTCTGATTCCCGGGAGTATGGGAACTGCTTCGTATGTGTTAGTGGGGGCGCCGGGGAGTATGAAGCGGAGCTTCGGATCAACCTGCCACGGCGCCGGACGAAAAATGTCGCGTCGCAAAGCATTGAAGGCAGTTCGAGCAGCAGAGTTGCTCAAGGAGTTGGAGTCAGAGGGTATTTATGCTCAGGCGGGCTCAATGCGCGGGCTGGCAGAAGAAGCACCGATTGCCTATAAGGATGTGCACTCCGTGGTAGATGTGGTCGATCGTGCGGGTATTGCCCGCAAAGTTGCACAACTACGCCCCGTTGCTGTAATCAAAGGCTAAGATTTCCTTCAAAAGATACAGGAGCAACGCAATGTTCACCCGAATTTTTGCTGCCTCCACCTTTGGTATTACCGCTTTTGTGGTGGAAATCGAGACGCATCTGGAAAATGGATTGCCCAATTTTACGGTAGTTGGACTACCTGATTCTGCCGTAAAGGAAGCACGAGAACGGATTCCAGCAGCACTGAAGAATTCTGGTTATGCTTTTCCACAAAAACGGATTACAATTAACCTGGCACCAGCGGACGTGAAAAAAGAAGGCAGTGGGTTTGATCTTCCGATGGCACTGGGAATTCTGGCTTCTGCTGGGGTTATCAATGCGGACAGTGAGCGGTGGCGGACAACACTGGCGTTAGGGGAATTGGCACTGGATGGGGAAATTCGAGCGATCCGCGGTGGCCTGCCTATTGCCCTTTGTGCAGCAGAACATTCGGAAATTCGCACATTCTTACTGCCGGCTGCCAATGCCTTTGAAGCAGCAATGGTGGAGCAGTTGCAGGTTATTCCAGTACACACGCTGCAAGAAGCAGTGGATTGGTTCAATGGAGCACTGGATATTCCGCCAGCGTCGGTTGATCGCCGGGCTATTTTTGAGGACCGCAAGGATCAGTACGATGTAGATTTTGCGGATGTGAAAGGACAGGAACACGTGAAAAGAGCAATGGAGGTAGCAGCGGCTGGAGGACACAATCTGATTATGATTGGACCACCGGGATCAGGTAAAACGATGCTGGCAAAACGCTTGCCAACTATTTTGCCGCCGCTGTCATTTGAAGAAGCCATTGAGACCACAAAAATTCATTCTGTAGCGGGCTTGCTACCGCAAGGAGAGGCGCTGGTGGTAACTCGACCTTTTCGTGCTCCGCATCATACCATTTCGAATGCTGCTTTAGTTGGCGGTGGAATGACCGTAATCCGTCCGGGAGAAATTTCCTTAGCACACCACGGAGTGCTCTTTCTGGATGAATTGCCAGAGTTTCCACGGAATGTCTTAGAAGTGCTGCGACAGCCACTGGAGGAAAAGAAAATTACTATTTCTCGATCCCGGATGACAGTCGAGTATCCAGCTAATTTTATGCTGGTTTGCTCAATGAATCCGTGTCCTTGTGGCAATCTGGGAAATCCTCGGCAGGTATGCCATTGTACGCCACGCCAGATTCAGCGATATGTATCGAAAATATCCGGACCCTTATTAGACCGCATCGACATTCACGTTGAAGTTCCGGTGGTACCTTATGAGCAGTTGGCAACAAAAGCAGAAGGGGAACGATCGGTAGCGGTGCGAGAGCGAGTGGTGAAGGCGCGGGAAATACAGCAGCGGCGATTTTCAGCGATGCCGGCTGTCTATAAAAATGCTGATATGCAATCAGCAGATGTTCGTCGCTTCTGTCAAATTGATAGCGAGGGTGAAGCGATGATGCGGATGGCAATGCGCCAATTGGGACTTTCAGCCAGAGCCTTTGATCGTATTTTAAAAGTAGCTCGAACGATTGCCGATCTGGATGGCGCAGAAAAAATTGCTGCGCATCACCTTGCAGAGGCAATCCAGTACCGAAGCTTAGACCGACAGTACTGGAATGCGTAAGGGAGAATACAATATAACCGGCATTGCTCGTTATAAGCGCAAAATGGGTAGCAAGATTGATAGAAAAAGTTTGTTTAACAATATTGAAGGTATGGAGCAATGATCTGGACGCCTGAGCTTATCTCATTTCTGGAAGATGCCCCTTTCCCGGCAACGAAGGAAGAGTTGTTGGATTACGCAGAACGAATTGGCGCTCCATTGCAGGTGATTGAGAATTTACAGGAGCTGGATGATGAACTGATTTATGAAAGCCTGGAGGACATCTGGCCCGAGTATGCAGATCAGGATTTGTTTTTGTTTGGTGAGGACGAAGAAGAAGAATTTGAATAATCGATAACCCGGTAACAAGCGGGGCAATAGGAGGAGAAGGTGTGGCAATCAGGGAGGTTGCGGTTTGTCCTTTGGGTCCTGTGGATATTCCCATTTATTGCTTTCGCGTCTGGGAAGTGGGAGATCCATCGAGTTGTGTTTGTTGGGAACGAATTTTTTACGGATGACCAACTCTTGGCAGTCGTTCATCTGAAGCCGACAGAGTATGGGATAGCAGATCAGTTTCTCCTGAGCTTTGCCCATCTGGTTCTGCGAACGCCCCAGGCGCCGAAGTGGCTTCGCAGCATAAGCTGGAAAGTAGAAGAAGAAATCCGTCAGGCGCGTCGGAGTTTTTACAATCCAACTGTTGCGGAAAGCGATCGCCAGTTATTACTGCAGCTTTACAATGCTTACGGATTCCACGATGCGGATGTTACGGTGCGCTTTGTGAGCGATACGACCTATCATTTGAATACGGTGCTCTTTGAAATCTGGGAGGGACAGCGAGCAAAATTCGATACGATCGTGCTTCGTGGGCTGGACAAAGTCCAGATAGCGATGCGGCAGCAGATTCAGCGCCTTTTCGAGCCGCTTCGTCATCAGCCTGTTGTTATTCACCGGCTCAACGGTATCGCACAGCAGGCGGTGACACTGCTGCAGGATTCAGGGTATTTTGCTGCAAAGGTAGATCCTCCGGTGGTGTCCTATAATACCGCGACGAAATCGGACAGTGTAACTTTGCTTTTTTCACCGGGGAAACGCTATCGGATTGCTACTGTGCAAATACAGTTAGACACCAGAGGGCAGCAGCCAGTATCGCAAAGATTGATTCGGGAGCAGATTGCTATCCAGAAAGGAGAATGGTATCAGCGATACCGAGTGATTGAGACCGAGAAACAACTGCGGCGCCTGGGAAATGTGTTTGAGTACGTGGAAATTGATACTATTGCGAAGGCGCAATGGGAACGTGATTCGCTTGTGGGATTACGAATACGGCTACGGATGCGGAAAACTGAATCTGTTGAAGCCAGTCTGTTTTATGCAAAGTATCCTTTGGTAACCTCGTGGGATTTTGGAGGAATTGGGGAATATCAACATTTGAATGCTTTCGGGGCAGCCCAGCGATTGCGTTTGTACTTTCGGGGCGCACTTCGAGATCCGGTCGGCGTTTTCACCGGAAGTATTGCGCCTTTTTATGAGTTACAAGTAGGGATGTCGCTCCAGCAGCCGTATTTGATGAAAGTATTTGGATATCCGGTCGCAGCGCGTGGTGACATTCTCGCAGCACAGCAATTTGTAACCCAGCAGTTGCAGCTTCAGCTTTTTCAATTTGGAGTTGCGTTGCCGGTTTATTTGCCGAAACAGAATTTTTTCAACTCGATGCAGTTTGGTATCAATATGCAGCGGGTGAAGCCTTTGAATTTTGCTTCTGCTTATGCTGAAGCCCTACAGAGGGCATTGTCGGAAAAGGATTCATTACGCATCCGCCGCCGATTGTTTTTATACGCTGTGCTGGATACTGTTATGAATCTTGAAAAGTCATTCTTTACAACTTCCCTGCTGGAATGGCAAATCAGTGGGGATACGCGGAATCATCCGTTTTTTCCATCACGGGGGCATTTTGTGGCGTTAGGCGTTGAAGCTGCTGGCATTTTACCGGCGGTTCTACGGGGCAATTCGCGATATGTACGCATTCAAGCTTATGGTAGTTTTTTCTTCCCTTTGGGGCGGCGCTGGGTTTTTGCTCTGAAGCAGCGAGTGGGACATATTGTCTGGATTGATCGCTCTTCTTATGTACCGCTGGAGAAGCATTTTTTTGCAGGTGGCAGTAACAGTTTGCGGGCGTGGGCGACTCGGACATTGTCTGCATATCCCATAGCTGACGATGCGGAGTTAGCTCGATGGACCGATATTATTGGAGGCGGTTCCGTCCTGGAAGGGAGTATAGAGTTTCGCTTTCGCTTTCGCCATCGGACTGAGCCGGTAACCTTCCTGGAATCCTTGATTGAGAAAGTGCTGGGATGGACGTTTTTTGTAGACTGGGGCAATATGTTCAATAGCTTCCTGGCAGGCCCGCAGCAATACAACAGGGATAAGATTATCCCCAATATCGCCTTGGATGCTGGCGTTGGTATTCGGTTGGGCGTTGAAACGGCACCACCGGTACGGATCGATGTAGCGTTCCCAGTGTACGATCCGCACCGGCAGTTGTGGTTTGTTCAACGATTAGCCCAACTACCGTTTCGATGGCAAATTGCTATTGGCGAAGCCTTTTAAGCTTTCAGCTCGAGAGCACAATGTCTCACTTTTGGTTGAGTGTTATTTAAGAAAAAGCATCTCCTGGTATGTTGGTAAGTACCATAACTCTGCTGGAATAAAGGTTTCTAAGTTATCGCATAGGGTACGGATTTCAGCTAAAAGCGGTACCAGCACGGTTACAGCTTCCTGAGCTCGTTGTTGCGTGTCTGGCAATTGTTCAATTCGCACGACTTCTTGATCCAGCGCTTGCGTTTTTTGCAGTAGTTGCTCGATCAGGAGTGCGAAGTGATCGGTGTAGACTTCCAGAGGAATATTGGAATTGAAAATGTTTGCTGTTTCTCGCAATTGTCGACCGTAGTGAAAGGCGGCCGGTAGTACGAATTTACGAACCAGGGATAACAGTGTGAGCGATTCGATGATGCGAGTTTTGGTATACTGGTCCAGGAAAATTTCCTCCCGGGCTGCCAGCTCCTTTTGAGATAAGACACCGTGACGCTCGAAGAGTTGGATAATCGCAGGATCGTGAAGCTGCTGAAGTGCTGTAACTGAGTCGGGAAGCTCCAGCAACCCCCGCCGCTGCGCCTCTGTTCGCCACTCAGGCGAATAACCATCACCGTTGAAAACGATACGGCGATGCTGCTGGTATACCTCCGCGAGCAGGGATCGCAGGGCAGATTCTAAGGAAGAACCTCCATTCAGCAGCGCCTTCAAACGTTCATTCATACTCGCTAAGGCATCAGCAACGATAGTGTTGAGAATGGTGAGGGGCCAGGAAATGGTTTGACTGGCGCCAACAGCTCGAAATTCAAACTTGTTGCCTGTAAAAGCCAGAGGAGAAGTACGATTCCGATCCGTGGAGTGACGTGGCAACGAGGGCAAAATGGGGGCTCCTAAACCCAGCAGTCCACCTTCCAGTTGCTTGTGTTCCTGTCCTTCGACAATGCGTTCGAAGATATTGCTGAGCTCATCTCCTAAGAAGATCGACATAATGGCTGGCGGTGCTTCGTGTCCCCCAAGGCGATGGTCATTTCCCGCAGAGGCAATGGAAGCTCGAAGCAAGCCCTGATATTGATCAACTGCTTTGATAACCGCAGCAGCAAAGTAGAGAAAGATCAAATTTTCGTGTGGGGTTTTGCCGGGGTCCAGGAGATTCAATCCGGTGTCAGTTGCAATAGACCAGTTGAGATGCTTGCCACTGCCGTTAATTCCTTCAAAAGGTTTTTCGTGCAGCAAGCAAACCATATCGTATTTGGGAGCAGTGGAACGGAGGATGTTCATAATAAGTTGCTGGTGGTCTGCTGAGATGTTGGCGTGTTCGTACAGGGGAGCAATTTCATACTGGCTGGGCGCAACCTCGTTGTGGCGAGTTTTAATGGGAACACCCAGGCGGTAGAGCCGATATTCGACTTCCCGCATGTATGCCAATACTTTTTCTGGGATGGAGCCGAAATAATGATCCGCCAGTTCTTGGGATTTGGCAGGACGAGCCCCAATGAGCGTTCTGCCAGTCACAACTAAATCAGGTCGGCGATTGTAGAATTGTTGATGGATGAGGAAAAATTCTTGTTCCGAGCCTGCGGTGGCGAAGCATTTCTGGACTTTTTCCTCGCCTAAAAGTCGGAGCGCTTCCAGGGCTTGCTTGTTCAGTGCTTCGATCGAACGGAGCAAGGGAATTTTGTAATCTAAGGCTTCACCGCTCCAGGAAGCAAAAGCAGTAGGGATACACAACGTAGCCGTATTGCCAATGCGCATTACGAAGGCTGGAGAGCTGGGATCCCACGCAGTGTATCCTCGAGCTTCAAAAGTAGCACGCAATCCTCCACTGGGAAAAGAGGAAGCGTCCGGTTCACCCTGGATCAGATCTTTCCCGGAGAATTTAGCTACAGCGCCGCCACCAACATTCGGTGTAACGAAGCTTTCGTGTTTTTCAGCCGTTCCACCGGTCAGGGGCTGAAACCAGTGGGTGAAGTGGGTCGCTCCGTGCTCGATTGCCCACTCTTTCATTGCTAAAGCCACGACATCAGCAATATTGGGATCTAAAGGTTCTCCCTGCTGCATCGTTTTTGCCAGTGAGGCAAAGACATCATCGGGGAGGTAGGCTCGCATTGCTTCCAGCGAGAAGGTTTGAATTCCAAAGATAGCATTGATGTCAGCAGGAAACTGCTCATCCGATTGCGCAATCCCGTTGTGCCCCGCAGTCGTTTGCAAAGAAGCCGAAGAAAAGCTCATTGGTTTGTGTCCCATGTTTCGTGATACATACATTCCGACAGATTTTTTATGAGTCATCAGCCGTCATCGGCAGTAATAATTGCTCTTTATGCGTTGAAAGCACCAGCGAAGTAAATGTCCGCTTCACCCCTTTCCATTTTTGAATGGTTGCCAGCAGACGCTCTAAGGTGGCGGTATTCGTTGTCCGGATTTTCAATAAGTGTGATGCTTCTCCAGTAATAGCGTGACACTCTAAGATTTCCGGATGTTGCTGACAACGTTCAATGAAGTGCGGATAATGCTGGCTCCCTTCAACGGTTACAAAGATAAAAGCTGTAATGTCGCATCCCCACTGTTTGGGATCGACGTAGGTGGTGTATTGCTGAATAATTCCTTTCTCTTCCAGCTTTCGCAATCGCTCGCTCACCGTTGCGATCGATACGCCTGCTGCTTCGGCGATAGCGTTCAAGTGAGCGCGACTGTTCTGCTGAAGGAGTTGGCAAATCTTTCTGTCGATAGCATCCATAAGTTGCAAAATTTCTGATTTTTCAAAGTACAAATTTAAAAATTTTCGGGGAAATGTTAAGTTTCTGTAAAATTTTTCGATGTTATGGCAAGGTGCGAGTGCGAAATGGGAAGGAGGTGGGAGCAATTATCCTGATAAATTTAAGGAATGAGGAAAGCGTGACGATAATAGCGGTTGAAGTCTTTTAGGAAGAAAAGTGTCCAGGACGGTACACGGGAAATTTGTTGGATAAAAGAGGGCAGGATGTCCGATGAAAACGCGTTCCATTCTTGTCTGGATGACCTTCCTTGTGATGTTCACTACAGCTCTTTCGCAAGTCTATCAGGTTACGATGCGCCCGCGGCGGGCAGCAGATCAATTGTACGTAGAAATCTGGATCAAGTCGTTGACCAGCTCGGCTCCCAAACTGGGAGATGCATCCTTGGTGGTTCGTTATAACAGTTCTTATTTGCAGCCTGCGACAACCCAGGCGCCATCTTCGACCGATTCGGTCCATTACAATGTGACACAAGCAAACCCCATCGTAACGATTACTTCCCAGTTTCACGGGGTTAATGGATATAACAATCTGGCAACTCAGGCTTATGGAGCGCCCACCGATGGACTGTATTCCCTGGAAGTTCGATTGGCTACCCTTGGATCTGGAGGGGTACAGCCGTCGTCAACTGGACGCGGAAGTTTCGTCGGAAAATTGATTTTTGATATCATCAATACGCCGGATACAACGCAGGATGCAAATTTTCAGTGGAATACTTTGACGACTCTGGGGGATATTCGAATCTTTGATGTCGATGGAAACGACATTGAGAGCCAGGTGCAATTTATCAATCCTGGCAGTTTCCGAATCGTTGGTATTACCATTCTCAATCCTAATGGACCCTCTGAGGTAGTGGATCGAGATGCTTCTTATTTGAACAACACGTTGGTGGGATATCCGATCTATTTTGAACGAAGTGGCTTTGCAGAAGATCAGGTTAGCTATGCGACGAACGCTACTGCGTATGTGATTGAACTGTCTCTTGATGGTGGCAATTCGTGGACAGAGGTTGGAAGGGTAGCGGAAACGACCTCGTCTACCGCTTCCTTGGTATCGGGAGGGGTATTAGCAAATCACGTGTCGGGAGAAATTTCGACAACAGCTTCAACTCATATCATTAGCACGTATACAGGAGCACCGCTTACCTTGTCTGCTTCTACTTATCGTCAGCCATTACGAGTCGTATGGGCAACTAATCCAACGTTAGTAGCACGATCGGAACAGGCGCGGCTTCGTATTACGCAACTGGATGAAACGGGGTATAATAGCAACATTGTTACCAGAGGGCGGTTAACGCCATTTGATATTAGCGATGCAGATTTTGTTTATGGTCGAATTTTCTTCCTTCAAATTGCTGGAAGTAGCAGTCAGGAGTACTTTAAAACAACTAAAACCTTTAGCACGCCAACAGAATTTACGGTCGAGGCATGGGTGAACTTAAATGAAGTTGTCAGTGGAAATCCAGGGATTATTGCCTCAAGTCCTGGTCCTGGAGCGCCCGAAGAGGGGAGCTGGATTTTGTACTTGAAAAATGGAAAGTTTCCGGCTTTCCGAGTTCGGGAGGTGCTAGGAAGAGGAGCAAATGGGTATTTAGCAGATGTCGTGGCGTATGATTCTTTGATTGCGGTCAGTGATGCTATCCCCTTAGGAAACAGTCATGCGGCTAACTGGCGTCATCTGGCGGCAGTGGTCAAAAATGATACCGTTCGGCTGTTTCTGGATGGCGAAATAGCGGTAGAATACGTGAATACAAACGCTGCTGATATCCGACCATTACCGACAGATCATCCAATCTGGGTAGGAGTTGATCCAAATAATACGACCAGTGCTACAATTCCTGCGGAAAACTATTTCCATGGGGGTATCAAAGGAATTCGAATTTGGCGGGCAGCCTTGACTCAAGAGGAGATTCGGCAGCGGGTAGCAGGAATTGATAATCCAACCAATACCAGCGGGACAGCAAATATTCTGAAGTCCTTGGAACTGTACTTTACTCTGGAGGGAAGCAATGTCGATTTAGCCAGTGAATCTTACTATCAAAATGGTTCGGATACTTTGATTCACTACTTGGCAGGTAGTCGGAGTGATAATACGATTCGGTTTCGGCCAGACCTTCCGCACTTGCGATTGACAGCTCCGACTGGAGGAGAAGGGATCTCTAACCGGCAAAATATAACGTTCGAAGTACGGTGGGTTGGTTATGGTTTGAATAATGGAACTAATGCCACCGTGCAAATTGAGTACTCACTGGATAATTCTACGTGGAGCTATGCTTCATCGGCGACTGGTACACCGCTCAACAGCGTTCTCTTAGGCAATGGTAGAACAACGTGGGAGCCCTATGAGAGCGCAGATCTTCGCAATTTAGCTGGGGGAGCCTATTCTGCACCTATCTGGGTGCGGATTCGGGGTGCCGTTGGTGGGGATACCAATGTGGTCTTCACCTCAGATCCAGCAACGGTAGCGCCATACTTCTCACTTTACAAAAACAAATCTGACATTGTTGTGGTCGAAGATGGCGGTCCTTTTGCCATTACTGGCAATGATTTCTTTATCGAAGCCTGGATTCGACCGTATCGTTTCCCGACGGCTGCGGAGGGATATTTCCCAATCGTAAGTAAAGTGGATACCGCACGGAAGTATCGCTACTATTCACTGCGTCTTTTGTCAACTGGGCAGTTGGAGTTCCGAATTACCGATACGGCGGGCGTAGAACGTATTGCAAGGAGCGATTCTACAAAGCCGCTGGAGAAACCATTGACCGTAAGCACAGACTCCGCCTGGACGCACGTCGGTGTTTATGTCAATCTGGGGAACGGTGGGCAGTCGGACATTCGATTCTATATCGATGGTGTGCCGCAAAGCGCTGATACTACGATCACGAATCAGTTAGGAAGCAATCTGTACGTGGATATTAGCGATACCTCGGATTTCTACATCGGTTATGAGCCCAAGCTGGGAACTGGTGCTGATACAGTTGATGCTGGGTTTATTGGAGAAATTCGGGAAATTCGATTCTGGAAAGGGGCTCCGAATTCTGAAAGCACTGCTGGAGCGGAACCAACATCGATGACTAAATTTGTTTGGGGAGCTCAAGCGGTCTATGCTAAGGACTTAACGTCGTCCTATAATGCCAATTTGGTCGCAGCATTTGATTTCAACGGTGGATCTTTCATTAATAACTCTGTCAATCGGAACTTTAACCGATCCTTTGCTTCCAGCAACAATAAAGTCATTGCTCGATTCTATGGCGTGGACTCGTTGAAATTCGTGGCAAATGAGCCATACATTAAAGTAGTGGAGCCAGTGTTTAAGCAACAAGTGGTGAACACGACTGGTTCTACGGTCCGAGTTCGATGGGTTGGATTCCATTATACGGGAGCAACAGGGGTGACCAGTGGATCTCCAGGGGTACCCCCATCGCTGGAATTTTCCATTCGAGGAGGCGGTGGAATGTTGATCCAACCCTATCAATATGTCGGAAGCACATATTGGCATACAACCCAGACGATTGCATTTACGCTGCCTTCCACCAGCGAGTATCAATTTAACGGTACAGGGGCACCGGTTCAGTTTGCCGGAAGCTTAGATGCAGGATTGACCGATCCTGATCTGAATGATGATGGGGTTTACACAGATCAAGGGCCAATAGCAGCTGCCTTGACCAATGCTCGATTGCGCCTAAGCGTTACAACAGCAACAGTGATCGACACAGTGCGAGCAGAAAGTCCGTTGTTTACTGTCGTTCCGCGTGGTAACTTCACCGTGCGGGTATTACTGGAAGGATATCACATTGGAACTGGAGCCAACATTCAAGCTAATCTTGCTTCCACTTTTGAAAGTGGTGGTTTGGTGATTAAGCTGTACAAAGATAATGCTGGATCGCCGGGACAGTTTATGGATTCTGCACTCTCAGTCAATGGATATTCCGATTTGAATCCTGCTAATCGGAATGCTGGTAATAACAAGTATGCCAATGTTCCGGTGCTCTTTACAACGATACCGGAAGGAAACTACTGGGCAGTTGTTGACCATATCAACCACCTGCCAGTGATGTCCCGTCTTCCAGCACCGTTCCGTATTAGCGGAGATAATGAAGCTACGTGGGATATTGAATCTGGCTGGGACTTCCAGACGTGGAACGGAACAGCCGGCAATGTGCTGCCCAGTACGTGGGCGAATATTACCATTACTACGGTGCCGTCCAGTGCATGGCAAACGGCTGGCTATTACACGGCATATGGTCCAGCAGAAACTTCACCCACCGCGACTTACTATTCCAATACAGGTCTGATTTATAACAATGGACGAACTGGAGTCATTGGTGCTGTGGATGCTATTGCTTCGATGGTTGCTGGTGATGTGGAGCGAGATGGTCAAATAAACGCAGCAGACCGCGTACGGGTACGGTTGGATGCAGGGACAAACTTGGTCCGTTCAGATGTCACCGGGGACGGACAGGTTAATGCAACGGATCGTACCATCGTTGATCGTAACTTTGGTAAAGTGTCGTCAATTTATGACGTAACCTTCCCCACAGGGATTCGACCTGCTGACTACGACCCACTGACAGTTATAGCACGAGAGGATCCTTGGCGTTCGGAGTGGTTTAATGCCAACTATCAGCGGTTTGCCAGCGCGGTATTAACCCAAGAGGTTGGACCTGTGCGCAAAGGAATTCGCTTAGGAAATTACGTCCTGAGTGGTGGCGGGATTGAATATCGAGTACTGGCAGTCCCAAGGCTTGTCGGTAATTATGTTGAGGTCGATGTGTATATCCAGAATGAAGGGGAGCCGTTTGCATTAGGTAATGCAACCTTTGCGTTGCAATATGATCCGACGAAGTTGCAGTTCATGAACCTATACAATACCAATGGGTCTCCCTTCCACAATAAGCCGCAACGAGGGTATGCGCAAACGTACTCGGCGCCTAAACCTGGAGCAGATAAACCGCTGCCGAATGTGCGAACGATTGAAATTGATTATGACCAGTATGCTCGCCGTCCTGGATCATTGGTTCCTGATTCGCCAACCTTGCTGGGTACGCTGCGATTCTTGATCAAAGAGCGATCTGGCATTATCACCTTCGAGTGGTACGAAAGCACGGTGGTGCATACAACAGATGGGGCAAATGTCACTGATCAGGGTATCTTTGAGACTATTAAGCCGATCTTCTTCTTCACGGCTGAAGTCGTTGTTCCCAACGGTGGTGAGCAATGGCGACCAAATCGTCCGTATCGGGTGAAGTGGATCCATACTGGGGAAGAGAGCATTCGGTTGCAATATTCCGTCGATGGTGGCGAGACGTGGTACAACGTGGTGGATCAGGCACTGGATCCTGCAACTGGAGAACTGTTGTGGACAGTGCCAGCCGGAATCGAGTCGAATCGCTGCCTGGTGCGTATCCTGGATGACTTTACAGGAATCGAGTTAGATCGGAGTGATGACTATTTCAGCATCGTGAGTGCCTATGCGCGGATTCTGAAGCCTTCGGCCGATGATCCTGTATACTTCGGCGGCTCCACTGCTCAGATCCTCTGGGAAGCCAAAGGGCTGGATCAGGTACAGTTCGACTTCTCACCAGATGCTGGGAAGACCTGGGAAGTCAATACCTCGATCTTAAGCGCTTCGGCAAAGAATGCTTACTGGCGCGTGCCATTTGTCAATACGCGTCACGCCCAGATTCGGATGGTCGAAGTGTTACCTGATGGATCTCGGGAAGTAATGGCAGTGTCCGAAGAGTTCCGAGTTCTGGCAGGACGCTTTACCTTTACCTACCCGCGAAAGGATGTCAGCCTGAAGGTTGGGCAGGTTGCTCGAGTGCGGTGGACGATTCAAAACGCAGTGGAATACGTCGATATCCAGCTTAGTACTGACAATGGCGAAACCTGGACAACCGTAATGGCGAATGTGGATGCCAGCCGCCGTTACGTTGACTGGGTCGTGCCGCCAATGGAAGGTACCAAAACCGTTATTCTTCGCGCTATCTATCCGGGCGAACCTGCGCTGGAATATGATCGAACGGATCCATTTATCATTCAAGGAACCACCAATGTACCAGAAGCACAGCATTATGGAGATATAACATTGTATCAGCCGCATCCGCAGCCGGCACACGATCAGCTTGTAGTGCGGTATGAGTTGCCAGAGCCAGTTCCTGTGGTGATCCGATTGCTGAATGTTGTCGGACGCCAGGTGGCAAAGGTAGCAACTCGAGAACTGAGTACCGCAGGTACACATCGGATCACACTGGATGTCAGTATGTTGCCGGCAGGGAGCTATACGCTGGAACTTCAGGCTGGCAATAAGCGATATTACCAGCGTGTCGTCATTGTCCGCTAAGTGTTCGCTATTCATCGAAGGTAACAAGGGTTTGTCGGAACCAGAACCGGATCCCTGCGGGGATCCGGTTTTTTGTTTGATGTTGGTGTTTCGTTTAGCTTCCTCTCCTTGGTTGCTGGTTTTTTCCATCGATCCAACTACCTGGTTTAGCTCTTGAGGGATTCTCTCTGCGTATTCCAGTACGATCCTGGTGGGAGAAGTAAGAAGAATCGAGAAGCAAAAATTTTTTCCTCAGGAAATTCGAATGCGAACTTTGACCTTTTTGTGGAAGATCAACACGTCATTCGAACTGGATTCCGGAAGGATATTAGCAGTCAGTGGCGTACCATCGTACTTTATACAGCGATTCGCCGCGCCGGGCATATTTGTGCTCAAAAGGGGTAAGAGGAGTTACCGGAGAGAACGCTGTAATTTCAGGTGTGCTGCCGGTGATGTCCGTTGCTGCCAGCGCAAATTCCTGAGCATAGATCTTCCAGTTAGTACGCAATTCGACGCACAGAGAGCACTGGAAAAGGAAAGGGAAAGCGGGATGCCCATACCACCGGCGTTTGATATGACGGGACTTGGGCCAGGGATTGGGGTACCAGAGGAGATGGTAATGGATGAGAATCTTTTGCTGGACCAGCCATCGCCAGACATCTTCAATGGTGCCGCGCAGCAGGAAACAATTGCGGGGCAATTTGCCTGAACGCTTCCAGGGATTCTTCGATAGCTTGACTGCAGATTTATCAATGCCGATAACAGTAGCTTGGGGGAAATGCAGCGCCAGACGAACAGTGCTCATCCCTGTGCCACATCCTGCGTCGAGGATGAGCAACTCTGAGTGATTGTTCAAAATATGTTCCAGTGCTTCAAAGACATCGGAGCTAAAAGGAGGAAAGGGACGCTGATAGGGAGCGTTAAGATGCCGCTGAAGCGTCTGTCGGAGCCGTGGATGGATGCTGCGTTGGTTGCTCGCAACTGAGCTATGGTTGGGTTGTATCATAGGGTGTTTCAACTGATGGTGCTATCTTACTGCGAAGGGTATCCAGTTCCGAAGGGGCAAACACGCCAAATTCGGTGATGAATCCCGTAATAAAGGTTGCCGGCGTAACATCGAATGCCCAGTTGCGCGCCGGAGATTGCCGGGGAGTGATTCGGACAGTACATAGTTCCTGCGCACTGGCATTCCATCCAGAAACATAATGCACTTCGTCAGCAGAGCGTTCCTCGATCGGGATATCTGCAACACCATCGGAGAGTTCCCAATGGATGGAGGAAGTTGGCAGGGCAACGTAAAAGGGAACGTTGAAGTAATGGGCACACACCGCTTTTTCAAGGGAACCGATTTTGTTTGCTACATCGCCAGTGCGAGTGACGCGATCTGCGCCAATGATGACAACATCCACCATTCCCCGCTGCATCAAATGAGCAGCGGCATTATCAGCAATGACCGTGTGGGGAATACCCTGCTGAGCCAGTTCCCACGCTGTCAGTCGTGCCCCCTGATTCCATGGGCGCGTTTCATCCACCCATACGTGGAGTGGCAGTCTGTGCTCCGCAGCGTGGTAGATCGGCGCCGTTGCAGTGCCGTAGTCAATGCAGCCCAACCATCCGGCATTGCAGTGAGTGAGAATATTGAGTGGTTGACCACTTTTCTTTTTGATGAGCTGTTCGAGGATAGCAAATCCATATTGCCCGATGGAAGCACAACGGTGCAGGTCCTCATCCACAATTTTCCGGGCAGTTGCCAGAAACGCTGCCAGGGTAGTAGCAGGATCTGAATTTTCCTGGAGATGGGCCAACTGTTGCTCGATTGCCCACTGGAGGTTAATGGCGGTTGGACGTGTCTGGAGGAGTTGTTGTGCCGCTTTTTGCAACGCAGAGTGGAATTCGGAAGGCGGGAGAGATAGCGCCTGCCGGGCAGCTAAGACCATTCCGTAAGCGGCAGCCGCACCGATCAGTACAGCGCCACGAACGTGCATTTCCCGGATTGCCGTTGCCATTTGTTCAACTGTGCGGATTTCTTCAATGACGAACCGGTGGGGAAGCCATCGCTGGTCAATAATGAAAACGCTTGCCCCATCTTTACTTTCCCATAAGGATCGGTATGGTTTCCCATTTACCAGCATTTCGTGCACAGAGTATCGTTTGACAATTATGGCGTGAGACGAATAATTACATTTCAAAGCCTACGGGTTCGTCCCTTTGCGACATTGACAAATGGATTGAGGAGGCAATGGAATGCGTACAATCGTTATAGTTGGGCGTCCGAACGTCGGGAAATCGACGTTGTTCAATCGATTGGTTGGAAAGCGGATCGCGATTGTGGAGGAACAGCCGGGGGTAACTCGTGATTACCTGGTTGGATACCTGGAGTGGCAGAATTTGAAAATTCGCATCATTGACACTGGTGGTGTTATTCCGGATCCTCAGGAGCCGATAGCACAGGCTATACACCAGCAGGTTGAGCGTGTACTAAGAGAGGCAGACGTGATATTCTTCGTGTGCGATGCCCGCTCGGAACTCACTGCTGCTGATATGCATCTTGCAGATCAGATACGCCCGTTGCAGAAACCCGTTATTCTTGTTGCCAATAAATGCGACGATCCAAAGCACGATGTTGAAGCGTATGCATGCGCAGCGCTGGGCATCAGCGAAACTATCGTTCCCTGCTCTGCTTTGCACGGACGTAATATCGACTCGCTTCTGGAAACGGCTTTACCTTTTTTGCAGCAGGCATCGGTACCAGAGGAAGAAGCGGATATTCCTCGCATTGCCATTATTGGCAGACCCAACGTGGGAAAGTCAAGTTTGTTGAACGCTCTTGTTGGTAAAGAGCGTAGCATTGTGACGCCCATTGCAGGGACAACACGGGATGCGCTGGATACGCGCATTCGGTTCTACGGCAAAGAACTTCTGCTCATTGATACGGCTGGATTGCGACGCAAAAGTCGTATTCGGGATCGTATCGAATTTTTTAGCACCGTGCGCACCCGAACTGCTATTCGGCGTTCCGATGTTGTTATTATCGTGGTAGATGCCCTGGAGGGATTTCATAAGCAGGAAAAACAGATGATTGATGAAGCTTTTCAGGAAGGGAAAGGGGTTGTGATAGCCGTTAATAAGTGGGATGCAGTGCCTTCTGAGCAAAAAAAAGCAGATCACTGGCGCAGGAGCTTAGCAGAAGCAATGCCTGTCGTAGAATATCTGCCGGTGGTGTTCGTTTCCGCGCGTACGAAGCAACGGGTCCCCGCACTTTTGAAAACAGCGTTGCAGGTATATCAAAAACGGCAAATGCGGGTCGCAACAGCAAAGTTGAACGAGATGTTGCAGCAGTGGGTTCGCAAAACCCCTCCCCCTTCCAGGAATGGGAAGGAAGTTAAATTAAACTACGCAACGCAAGTTGAAACAGCCCCACCACATTTTGTGTTTTTCTCCAATCATCCTCGATGGATCCCGGATTTTTATAAGCGATATCTGGAGCGATCTTTGCGGGAAAACTTTGCTTTCGAGGGAGTTCCTTTGCGACTCAGCTTTCGTTCAAAGCATTAGATGTCCAGAGTGTCCGGCTAAGTCTGGAATTTTTTGTATAATTGAAAACTTGTTAACGGTGTAAGTATGGCATAAAATTTTTTCGTTTGTTTAAGCAGGAGCAACCGGAATGGCAAAAGGTGGTGGTGCCGGGAAGGTTTATTTTGTGTTATATCTTGCGGTGATCCTGGAACTGTTGATTATCATTGTGGAGCGCGATGAAGCGGAAGAGAACCTGATCCGTCGCCAAAAGGAGACAATGCGGATTGTGGAAAGTATCCTGGCGCAGTTACAAATTGGCGCCGGGACCGAAGGCATTAGCACGCGTCCGCAAGATGAAATTACTTTGCAGGAGGTAAAGATTTCTGAGGGTCCGGAAATTAAGCAGTGGCGGAAGTATTTTATTGAAGTTGGTGTTACTGATGTTGCTGCAGCAGCGGCGCAATTAGATCCGGAATCAGAGAACTATGAAGAGGAACTCCGAAAACTGATTCGGTTAGGTAACGTGGAAGAGCTGGAATACCAGATTTTTTACCATCCCAGTAATTCGGCTGAGCCACCGTATTTTCCTCCCGATGATAGTTTAAGGCACGTGGAGTTTAACCAATTGAACCAGCCAGTTGGCCCGGTAGTGGATCGTGGACAGTGGCGGCTGGTTTTTCTGCGTAAGCTAAAATTAGATCTTGAAAAGACCAAGGACTGGCAACATCCGGTGTATAAATACTACGTCAAGGAGTTGGGCTCAGCCAGAGACTTTGCGCCGGACTTCGCTGTGAAAAAAGACAGTATATTTGTGTACTCAGAGCAGGAAACGCAGCGGTTAGCACAACTGGAAGGAGGGCGAATCCGGAAGCGGGCTTTCTTAGTGTATTTCCAGCCACCGAATAAACCGGGATGGTATAAGTTGCGTTTTGTTTCGCGCACGAATCGGATTCTGGGTGTTACCGGTGATGTTGTATCACCCGAAGAGTTACCGCCCGATTTTACGGTCAATATTGGAACGGTCAAGCTCAAGATCAAAGATCTACGCGTGGTGCAGAAGGAACTGCAACGTTCTCTGGGTGCCCTGAATCTACCGGCTGCTGAAGATCTGGTACAAGGAAAGCTTACTGTTGAAGATTTTGGTCGATTGTTGAATGAGGCAAAGCAAAAAGTGCTGAAGGGTGAAGTTAACCTGGATATGGAACCAACGGCGGTGATCAACAAGTTGGATTTGTATAGTTATATCGTCAAGTTGCTCACACCCAATGCTTCACAGTATTTTGAGCAGAACCGCCAGAGTTACCAGATTGACATCCGGGTAGTGAAGCCGCCAATTACCATTGCAGAGCCGTATGTGGAGCTTCCAGAAGCCATTTATACGTTTGATGCGGTGCCCATCATCTTTAACTTCGCTTCCGGTCCATTTCAAGGCAATAACTTCCCGACCGGCGAAGTGGTCGATCCTGCTACGTTGCAGGCATATCCTTTAATCATTCAGCCAATCGATCAACAGGCGACAACGCAGCCAACAACGCCGGGAGCAGCGAAAGGCGGTAAGCGCTTTTATCAAGCACGAACCACGGAACCAATTCCGCCGGGCACCTATGAGGTGCGCATTACGCAGACAAATATGGGGAAATCGACGGTGGGTAAGACGCCGCTGGAAGTGTTTGAAACAGGGCTGGAAGAGCAAAATCGGAAGGATTTAGAATTTCGGTTGCGGAATATGTACTATGGGAATGCATTATTGCTCAATCTCAAGCCGACCTCTGGTGGAAAGATCCCGGCCAAGCAGTTCAAAATCTATGCACGGTTTGATCACGATCCGCAAACCCCACCGATTCGAGGACTGGATGCAAAAATCCCGCTGCCGGCGAAAGCGAACAATCTGTCACTTAAATTAGTCTGGGAGCATCCATATACTGGCGATGAGGTGGAAATTCTTCCAGAAGTCACGCGTGAAATCAAGCAGGAACCACCGTACTTCCAGCTCCAGAATATGGGGATATCACAACCGGAGTGGTTGTCTGGTGGGAAAGTGCGGCTCACAGTGCGAGATATCGATCTTATCTTGCCATATATTGATACGGCTGGGAAGGTGGCAACGATGAAGGATGTGCAGGATCTGGGTGTGCAGAATGTGCAGTCAGAAGTTGCTGGATTTGAGGTCGATGAAGTGAGTATTGAAGAGCAAGGGGAAGGTAAAGTAAAGTTGGATGTGTTCCTCAAGGGCAAGATCCCGGCAGGTCAGCGATCGGTCAGTGGGAATGTTAGCGTTACTATTGGTGCAAGGGTTCGCAATCCGATCAACGGAAAGGTTTCTGAACTTGGAATGGCAAGTATCAATATTCCTGTGGAATTGGAACAGCAACGCCGCCGTCGTCGTCGGCGCTAATTAACGTGGATTCGTAGCAAGCAATGATACACGGGGAAAGCAACATAAAGAAGGGCAGAGGACAATGAGAATTTTTCAACGGAGCGCTTTTTTGACGCTGCTGTGTGCTTTGTTGATGATGAATGTGGCGGAATTGCCAGCACAGAATGAGCTGAAGTCGATCCTGAAGTATTTTAAGAACTGGCGGTATGGGATGATTTCGCTGTACGATTTGCGTAATCCAACGCTGTCAAATGTGCGAAAATTACTAATACAGGAAGCAGGAGGCGGTGGGAATACAGCAGCGCTGGATACGCTCGATCCTGCTTTGCGCACTGCTGTAGAGCGAGCAGCACGGCTGAGTGGTGGCGTGAAAAGTCGAGCGATTCAGCAATTGATGAATCAGGGGGTAGACCTGACACCGGCGGTGGATGCAGCTTTAGAGGAAGCAATCCGGCGGTTGCAGGGACCAAGTAAGCGGATTGAAAATGTGTATATTGTTACGACCAGGGAATCAAAGGAAAACTTTCCGCCCGTCATCATTGCAATGATTGTGTCTTCCCGCGGCAAAGCGTATGTAGAGGATAATTTGCGTGCTGTCCAGGAGGATGACATCTATACCATCGATGAGTTGCGGAGTATGACGCTGGATACGTCGTATGGTGCCAGTACCCTGTACGAGTATCTGGAAAATGCGATTGTGCAGGGGGCAGTGCGGAATGTAACGGCGGAAGCGCAGGGTATCGGCGATATCTTCACGAACTTTGCGCCAAAGGTGTATGGAGTCAGCGAGCCGCTGGAAATCTCGCCAGACGATCCATCTGATGTTGATATTCAACGATATATGCGGGTATCGGAAGGGCAGGCACTGGACTATGCCCGACCCCAGGAAGTGCGGCTGAGTTACGATGTCATTAGCTATCGACGTTATCCGGTTCCGGAAGATCTGGATTCAGCAACCTTAGCTGAAGGCTTGTTTGTGTTTAATGAAACCCTGCCCGAATATGGACTGGCTGTTCGCTATGGACTGGAGGAAATCAATTATCCTTCGCTGTGGAGTGAACGCCTGGCAGTGATGGCAATGTGGCAAAATGTTCAGTTGGGCGTAGTGCTGCCAACTTCCGGTTGGGCATCGCTGGCATCCACGCTGGGACAGGAGCGAAAGCTGACGTATGCTGGCTGGGGCGTGCAGGGGATGTTTGATTTCCCCATTCGCCTGATTCCTCGCAGTGGTGTTTTCCATCTGGGATTTAGTTATGTTTTCGATGACGCACAGCCCAGTCCTTACAAAAATCGGAATACCGATCCCTTGACGTTCCGCGAAGATCCTGCTGATAATGATTACCTGATCCGCGCGCACGGGCAATTGCATTACACCTTTGGGATGACCATTGATGAAGATCACTTACTGCGTCTGGGTCTTGGAGCAACTGTCTATGCACTGGAGTACTGGCGGTATCAGCTCAAGCAGCCTGAGGATCCACGTGAGGATGTCAAGGTGGTGTTCCGGCGTGCGAAGACCGAAACGATTGGTGGTATTTCCGGACGGCTGGAGTATATGGCGCGAAAATTCCCCACGCCTTTTGGTGGCAGCATACAGTACTTTGACGAAGCATTGTCTTTCGGTGCCTGGCTCCAGGTTCCTATTATTGCTCAAGTTGCGGTGCGCCTGGATGCAAAGGCGTACATCGTTGCTTTCCGGGATCCCCATCCGTGGGAGAACAAAAGCGTGTTTATTCCCTCATTGAGCTTTGTGTTGAACTTTTAAAAGGGTCGTGAGCAATGAAGATGCAGAAAGTATTGGTAGTATTCCTCGGGATCGGTTTGTTTGCAATTGCTATGCTTTCGTCGCTCTCTGCCCAGGTGGTAGATCGCAAAGAGCTTGTTGCAGCATTAAAAACGATCGACACGAATATTGTCAAATATTTCCCTCGCTGGCGAATTTGCGAGCGGGATTTGCAGATCCAGATTTACCAGACCTTTCTGCTTTTTGGTTATCCCAAAGAAAATCTGGATATGAACAACATTATCATCACCGCCGCTCCGAAAGTGGAGCCGGGAATGCCCTATACACTGCTGCTGGTGGAGTGTGGCAGTGAAAAGATGGTCGCATCGGAAATCGATGCTTATATGGAGCGGCTGGCAGCAATTATTAGTGGTGATGTTGTGTATTCCGGTCCTTACAAAGGGGAACCGGCAGATGGTAAACGAACGTATTGCTACGAAGATATTCCACCGGAAATTCCGCCTACCGAAGCACAGGCGGAAGCGATTATCAATTTCCTGGAACCAACTGATGTGGATCACGCCTTTACGCTGTCCGTTTTTGAACAGGGATTGAAAATTGGAGATTCCGGGTTCTGGTTGCGAGCAAAATTGGGGACCGATGAAGTGGGGTATCACTTCTGGTCGGCAGGCGAAGCAAAGATTTTGCTGAAACGTCCCCTGATTGTGAATACGGATATGCAAACCCACAAGGCGATTCCGTTTCTGCTCAATGCTTATTTGGGTGGTGGATACCGCTTAACCAGCGGTTTGAATCCTAAGAATACACTGTTTGAATTTGTTCCTGCTCGCCGGCTCAATGCTGGACCGGGTGGCAAAATTGTCGGGGGCTTTGAGTTCTTTCTGCCGCTCCATCCTGCCTTTGGTGTCCGGACGAACATCGAAATTCCGTTGCAAAGCGCAGATGGACAACAGATCAACCCAACAACGTATGCAAACTACCAGCGTTCTGGCGTGCAGTTTATTCGGGGAGGTGATCCTGCCCGGCGCATTACCGGTATTGCCCCATTGCTGCGGAGTACGGGGCAGGTAGCATTGTTTTATCACTGGTGGATCAATCCAGCTGCACCGGAAAACTTCTTCCGTCTGGATTTGGGCGTTAGCTACGCTGAAATTCAGGAAATGGCAGTGGTTCGTGATACCAGCGGTGTTGTCCGTTTGCAGCGCTCCGGCATCGCCGGGCTGCGAACCTATCATCCGGATGAATTTCTGGATTGGCTCTATGCTCGCTTAGAGTATCGGCATCAATCTTCGTATCCGTTCGGCGTTAGCGTTCAATTTTCTAACCAGATCCTGCTGGTGCACGGGTATTTACCCATTGTTGGACGCTGGCTCTATCTGGAGGGCAAATACGCCACACCACTGCGTGATGCTTATCCGTTTGAGGTAAAGAACTTTTTTATGCTATCTCCAGTTTTGCGTCTGACGCTGTAGCAAGAGAAGCTGTTGAGAAGTTGGTGTCGTTGTGGTAACAGTGCTGTTTGCTCCCTGAAATTGTCACTGGCAGAGGAGAGCAGAAGGGCGTAAAAGTGTGGAGTGGGTCACGGATAGCAAAGCATAGTGGGAAGCATTGCTGGTTTGCTTGCATTTCAACAATTTCTAATACCGATCGTCAAAGACCGCGTTTTGGAGTATAAAAACGGAGAGGCCATGCGGGGTTATAGTGTCAATCCAATTGAAGTTCGTCGCAAAGCCGCTCAGGAACACGGTGTTTATGCTTCGCTGGTGGCGATTTCCAAACGTGCCAACGGCATTATGGCGGAAATTAAGGAGCATATTTATGCTAAGTTGGCACCCTACCTGGAACTTGGTGGAGAGAATTCCGATGACGAAGATGATACGATTGATCACGAACAATTAGAAATCTCCAAAGAATTTGATACCATTCCCAAGCCGACCATCCTGGCAATGAAGGAATTCCTGGAAGACAGATTGAAGTTCCGCATCGAAGAGAAGGAAGAGCCGCAACGTCGACGTATTCGTCGTGGCCGTCGGCGAGGACGGCGTCGGTATCGCCGGTGAAATCAGGCGAAGCTTTCGTTTTTGCAGCGGTTGTGCAAAGCACCAGTGAATTGCTGGTGCTTTTTTGTTTTTGAGAAATTCAGAGCTGGTTAGCGACGATTATCAGTTCAGGGAAAGAAGAGACAGAAACTGTGCCATTGGCTGGCAGAGAGGAAAAAGGAGGATGGGGAACCAGCATAGTACCAATGCGAGCAAGATCGCTCCCCAGCACCGTCGATCGTATCCGCAGAATGGAGAGCCAGCGCAGTGCGAACACAAGTGCCGGCAGAAATTGGGTCGTACTTGCACAAGGGAGACAGATGGAAAGTAAGGACGATCCGAGAGCGCGAAGTTATTATGGGAGCTCTGTCGATAAACGAGGCAGCAGCAATGCTCGTCCTGTCTGCTGCCTGTGTCTGGATTGAGACAGGCAAAGCAGTTTGGCAGGAAGGGGAGTGTGGATGAGCAAACGCATCCTTTTAGGGGTCAGTGGGAGCATTGCCGCATACAAAGTTCCCTGGCTGGTTCGAGATTTACAGCGGGCAGACTGGCAGGTGCGGGTCGTGTTGACGCCAACGGCTGCCCGGTTTGTGTCTCCGCTGGTGCTGGAGAATTTGACGCATACGCTGGTCCCGGTGGATTCTTTTGACCCCCGGCTGCAACCGGCAGCTTCGTGGCATGTTCACTGGGCACAATGGGCAGATGTGATGATCATCGCTCCAGTTTCTTTGACGACCCTGGGGAAGCTGGTCGGGGGTATTGCTGATACGCCTGTGACTCTGACAGCTCTGTCCCTGCCTGCTACAACGCCGCTGGGATGCGTGCCAGCGATGGATGTGGAAATGTGGAAACATCCTGTTACCCGCCATAAAGTTGCTACTTTGCAGCAATGGGGAGTGCACTTCTTGATGCCAGAAGAAGGGGCTTTAGCCAGTGGTCTGGAAGGTGTTGGACGCTTGCCCCAAATTGAGGCTATTGTTGCATTCGCAGAGCAGTTACTCCAGCAACGTTCGGGCGTACATCACCTGTCCGGAAGTGATCTTCAGCAGCAGCGAGAGCAGCCAGCAGCACAACAGGAGAAAAGTTCACTTGAAACCCTTCTGGAACAGCCGACGGAAACGCTGGAGGAAAGGGTGGAACAGCGGCAATTCGAAACAGAGCTGGAGTGGACAGAATTCCAGCGGCGCCATTCTGTTTTGAGGGGGAAGACGATTGTGATCACCGCCGGACCGACGTACGAACCCATTGATCCTGTTCGGTTTATCGGCAATCCAGCGACAGGGACAATGGGCTATGCGCTGGCAGCAGAAGCGGTGAGGCGAGGGGCAAAGGTGATTCTGGTGTCCGGGCCAACCCATCAGGTGCCTCCGGATGGTGTGCAAGTCGTACGAGTACAAACAGCGGATGAAATGTATCAGGTTGTGCTCCAGCATTGGGATACAGCAGATGTATTTATCGGCGCCGCAGCGGTAGCTGATTTTACTCCCGTGGAATCAGCGGAAACCAAACTTAAGAAGGAGGGAAAATCGGAGCTGATACTCCGGTTGAAGCGAACACCGGATATTCTGGAAGCCGTTGGAAAGTCGAAGCGACAGCATCAGGTAGTTGTTGGTTTTGCACTGGAAACGGATGACGGCGTAGAGGCGGCAAAGGAAAAGCTGAAGAAAAAGAATTGCGACTTCGTAGTCCTCAATTATGCCAACCGTCCAGACAGTGGATTCGGAGAGGGAAAAAATACCATTACCATCGTGATGCCTGAGCGGGTGCAATCATATCCGCCGATGAGCAAACAGGAATGCGCTCAGGTAATTCTCAATCAGGTGGAGCAAATCGTACGGCAACACGCGCAGGAGCAGTGAGCGTTTCAGTGGTACAACGGTCCCAGCAGCGGTTGTATCTGTTTGATTTGCTGCGCCTGTTCGCCATCGTGGAGATGATCTTCGGGCATACGGTAACGTCGATGGTGGCACCCCACCAGCTTGCGGCATTTCCGTGGACACTATGGCAGGAATTCCGCGGTTTCACAGCGCCACTTTTTCTGATGGTATCCGGGGTAGTGCAGGTCTATGCAAACAAGCGGGATGCTCACGGCAAAGTGCTTCCTGCAATTCTCTGGCGTCGTTTCCGATGGGCAGTCGCCTTAATCCTCATCGGGTATCTGCTGGTACTACCTGCGCGATCACTGCACCATTTGCCGTATGTGTCGGCATCAGTGTGGCAGTCGTTCTGGAAGGTGAACATTTTGCAGTTGATCGGCGTAGCTTTGATACTCAATACTCTGATATTCGCTGCAACTGCCAGTGTGAGGCAGTATCGGCGATGGGCGTTCATCGCTGGTTCTGCTATTGTTGGCGTAACGCCGATAATGGCGATACTGCCGGTTCACCAGTGGCTCCCGATGCCCATCGCTCAGTATTGCAGCTTTGCGTATGGATCATTCTTTCCCGTGTTTCCGTATGCCGCCTATATGCTGCTGGGGGGATGGTTTGGTGCCTGGCTCTGGTCTGTGCCGCAGCACCATCACCCGCAGTATTATCGCAGGATGGTCGTACCACTCTTTGCGATCTGTGCAGTGGCGGGTATTGCGACGTTCCATTCTTCAATTACCTGGCTGACCCCGTGGCTCGGATCGCATCCTAATTCGTGGTCCCTTTTTCTCTTCCGCTTCACCAGCGTTCTGGGACTTGTTGCGGTGAGTGGGTGGTTGTTGCCGCAGAAGCTCCGCTGGTATCCACAGGCTTCACGGCTGAGTTCGAAGGCGTTTTTCCAGTATATTTTCCATCTGATTCTGCTCTACGGTACGGCGTGGTGGGATGGACCGGCGCGCCGCTTCCCGCATTCGTTGTCACTGGAGCAGGGAGTTGCAATGGCAGCAGGAATCATAGCGCTGTGCTTTGCCACCAGTTGGGGAATTACCTATGTGCAGCATCGCTCCCTCTCGCTGTACCGCCTTGCTCGCTCTAGCATTGCCGCCATTGTGGTATTGCTGCTCCTCCTTCCTTAAGGCATAGCCGCTGTTATTCGAGCAATCTTTTCCTCAGCGCGGGAATAGGAGAAACGGAAGGCTCACGGTTGGAGCCATCCAGTGGTGCCGGGAGCACCGACTTCGGTCGGCAAAGAATAAAAAGATGCACACTGAAGTAAACTGGGAGCGCCGGCTTTAGTCGGCAAAAATGCACACTGAAGTGTGCGCTCCCCGGTGGACGACCCGCCGGTCGCCCCTACGGCTGTGCGTGGATAACGGGCAACCACGCAGGGTTGTGCTGACTGGGAGCGCCGACTTTAGTCGGCAACGTTGCACCCTAAAGGGGGCGCTCCCAGTAGAATGTAGTGCCAGAATGCCCGAACGGCGGGCGAGTGGAGGTGTACCAGTCCGAGGCGCAGAAGTTTGGCAGAGGGGCGCGGAATGTGCGCGACGAAATCCGCTTGCTGCTGGAGCAGGTAGCGGAGCGGGCGGAGCAGTTAGCGCGGGAAGCGGAGATGACGCCGGAAAGGATTGAAGCGATGAAGCAGGCGCTTCTTGAGAAGGTGATCCGGCAGGATGCGCAGGAGCAGGCAGAGAAGATGCGACGGCGGTTGTGGGAGAAGAAGTTAATGCCAGAGCTGGAGGCGGCAAAGGAGATCGCGCGCATAACTGACTGGCACATTGTGCTGCGAGAGCCGGGGGTGTATTTGCCGTTTAAGCACGCAGATGGGTGGCGGGAAGAGGGTGGCAGGATTAAGGAGATTCTGGAGATTAAGCAGATAATCAAAGGGACACAGAATTTGCAGAGAGCAGTAAAAGGGCATCTTGATTCGGCGTTGAAACAACCGGGAAAGACGGTCGTGTTGTTTGTCGAATCCGGGTATCTTGCCGAGCAGGCAGCAAGTGGGGAGCCGATGGATTTTGAGACGATCAAAGCAGTTTTGCGGCGGGTGATTCGTGGCGGGTGGGAGCGGTACAAAGAGCGGAAGGATAAGGTGGTGGTGCTGATTGCCGGGAATGCGATGGAAAGGAGGACCTTGGAAGAGTGGTTGCAGAAGTGATGTC
>WFXC01000013.1 GCA_015490805.1 Candidatus Kapaibacterium sp. | reverse complement strand
TGACGCCCACGATTGCTTCTCTGACCACGGCGGGTTTTTCCAGATCAAAGGTTCGGGTCACAGCGTTGGAAATGCCGATGGTGCGTTCAAAGACGTGCAAGCCCTGGGCAAGCGCTGGGAGGGTCATCGCAACCAGGAGTGTGTACACACACACACACACACACGATTTGCAGAAAATGTTTTCGCTGTGATCATTCTTCAACTCCTGAAATTGTGAAACAGACTTTTCAAGGATGGGACAAATATACAAAAAATTCCGGACACAGGCAAGACCGTCGGAGAAGGTCCGGGAGGGCATGCTTCAGTGTGCATTCACTGGGAACGCACCCTTTAAGGTGCATCCGTGCCGACTAAAGTCGGCACTTCTGGTTTACTGGGAGCGCACGCTTCAGCGTGCATGCCGACTAAAGTCGGCGCTCCCAGTTCACCGGGAGGGTATGCTTCAGCAGGCAAATTCCCTTCCCCGAACCCTCTCCCGGAGGGAGAGGGAATCCTGACCCCTGTAGGGGCGACCCGGCTGGTCGCCCGTGGGCGAAGCATTGCTTCGCCCCTACACGTTCCTTGGGGCATGCCCTATATCGGACATTCTTTGCCGACGAAAGTCAGCGCTCCCAGTTATTGCCGGCTAAACCTGATGGTTCCGAGACAGAGGCAGGCTCCATCGGACATAGGACAGACACATCGGCCTTCTACTACCGGTGATAATTGGCAACGCAGGCATAGGGCAGATACACCGGCCTGCCCCTACCACCACGCTTTTGCGAAGAAAAACTTTTGAGGCATTAGCATAAACCGCAACAGCGGCTACTACCCCACTGCCGCGATTGCAACCTTCCGGCTCTTCAGATGGTAAACACTTGCTTTCTATCAACTATTCGGATGGAGACTCTGGCTGGTCTTCTTCCGAAGCAGTCGAAGACTGCTCGCCTGCCGGTGGCGTATCCTGCGATGTCCCCGGTGTTTCTTCCGATTGCTCCGGCTCACCGAATAATTTCCGTCGTTCTTCTTCAGAAAGCAGATCCATCAGCCGCACACGCCCCGTCTTTTCCTTTGGCTCTGCGGGCCGACGCCGTCCTCCTCGCCTGCCCGGACGGGGAGAGCGCAGCGGGCGATCGAATCCTTCCATTCCAACGATCAGGGAGTGTTTGTCTGGCTCCACATCCATTACCAGTACTTCGACTTGCTCACCCACTTCAAAGGGCTGCTGCTTCCGCTGTAACTCTGGCAGCATCTTGCTGCGGGGCAGGAAAGCATCCACATCCTCCGTCAGGTTTACCACCGCCCCTTTCTCCAGAATATGCGTTACGGTCCCTTCCAGACGAGTACCGATCGGGAACCGCTCTTCGATCGTTTCCCACGGATTTGGCTGCGTCCGCCGATGACTCAGCAGAATCCGCTTTCGCTCTTCGTCAATGCCGATCACCTCTACTTCCAGTTGATCACCCGGCTTAACCACTTCCGACGGATGCTGAATGCGTCGTGCCCAGCTCAATTCTCCAACGCGGAGCCATCCTTCAACACCGGGCTTCAACTCCACCCATACCCCCGTTTCCCGAACTCGCCGCACCGTTCCCACAACTCGTGTTCCGGGTTGAAACTCCTCCACGATCTGGGGCCACCGCTTCTCCAGCAACTCCCGTTCTTTTTGCCGCATAAATTCCTTCATACTCAGCGCAATGCGCCCCGTTTCCCGATCGATGGAGAGGATGCGAACCCTGACCTTCTCATTCAAGGTCACCAGATCCTGCGGTCGCCGTGGCGGACGTGGCGCTAAATTGCTAATGTGTACC
This sequence comes from Candidatus Kapaibacterium sp., assembly GCA_015490805.1. GTDB lineage: Bacteria > Bacteroidota > Ignavibacteria > Kapaibacteriales > WFXC01 > WFXC01. The sequence continues at coordinate 48,653 of WFXC01000013.1, read as the reverse complement.
ATTCCCTCAACACCACCCAGATCCACGAAGACCCCGTAAGAAGTAAATCCTGTGACTCGCCCTTCCACAATTTCCCCTTCCTGCAATTGTGCCAGCCGCTCCTGGCGAATAATCTCCTTGCGCGTTACAACTATTCGTCGCCGATCATCGGGGAAAATTCGGTGGACGTGCACCAGAAATTTCTTCTTGATGAAGGACAGAATTTCGTTTTCTGGAGGATTCGGTTTCTCCGAAATGAACTGAACAGGCAAAAACAGTTGCTTATCCTTGTATTGCACCAAAATCCCATTGCGGATGCGGCGCAGTCCCACCACTTCAATGGGCGTTCCCTGCGCTTTTGCCTGAAGAAGTTCTGCAAATACCTCATCCTGCTCCGGCGTAGTCGATTCTGCATCCTGCTCGGGCTCAACTGATTCCGCCGATGTTGTTTCTTCCTGCACCTGCTCCTCCGCATCCGCTGCTTGCGCCGTTTCGCTTTCTCCTTCCGCCGCCGCTGGTGTCACTTCTGATTCCTCCTCCGCCACAGCGGATTCCTCAGCCTGCGGCACCGTTTCCGTATCCACTGATGCTCCGGCAGCTTCTGGAGAAGATTCCGGTGCTTCCGATACTTCTGCTGAAGGAGCCGCTGTATCAGTGTCAGCGGCTGTTTCGGTTTCAGTATCCTCTGCTGGATGAGCACGAGTCGATGACGGCGGCTGCTCTGGAAGAGCGGCGGCGTCCTCCGCTGGCAGTTGATGTTCCGGTGTGGCTGTCTCCGGCACTTCCAGTTGCCGTTCCGGTGCAGCGGTTGGTGATTCCGCCAACTGATGTGCTGGCTCCGCCGTCTCCGGCGCTTCCAGTTGATGTTCGGGAGATGCCGTTTCCGGTTCCGTTAACTGGTGTTCCGGTGTGGCTGTTTCCGACGCAGGCAACGCTGTCGTTGCTTCGGAAGATTGCTCAGAGGATTCATTGCTGCTTGCATCGGCAGGAGTAGACTCAGAAGCGTCGGTCGATGCTGCTGTGATCTCATCGGCTGCTGAAGGCGATTGCGACTTGTGCTCATCCATTGTGCTGTGCTCGCTTTGTTGCGATTACCGTTTCACCAAAAGCGTTCATTGTTCGTTAAGTTGCTTAGCGCTTTGTGTCCCGTGCGTTTTAGACCAATGACGGTTCGGTACCGTCAAAAAACAAACATTTGACGAATATACAACAGTTTCCGTTTTTCTCACAATCGAATCATAAAAACAGCGATGGAACGAACGCAGCGCCAGCGGAAAAAGACAACCCCGTTGATGCGACAATATTACCAGATCAAACGGCGCTATCCCGATACCATTGTATTGTTCCGGCTGGGCGACTTCTACGAAACCTTCGATGAGGATGCGATCACAACGGCGAAAGTCTGCAACATCACGCTCACCAAACGGAACAACGGCAGTGCTGGAGATATCCCGATGGCAGGATTTCCTCACCACCAACTGGACAATTACCTTCCGAAATTGGTGCGCGCTGGCTACCGCGTGGCCGTCTGCGAACAACTGGAAGATCCAAAGAAAGCGCGAGGCATTGTTCGCCGCGACGTTGTCGAAGTGGTAACGCCGGGCGTTACCTTCAACGACAAACTGTTGGATGCCAAAATCAACAATTACGTTGCTGCGCTGTGGCTCTATCAGCAGGCAAAAACACCGATGGCAGCTATTGCGTATGCTGATATTTCCACCGGCGAGTTCTACACGTGTGAAATTACTCAGCAGCAGTTACTCACAACGCTGGAAATGATCCAGCCAGCAGAAATTCTCATCAGCAAGCAGCAACGTACTGCCATTGAAACACTGCTGCAACCGCTCTCTTACGACCCTGCTATTACGCGCTTGGAAGAATGGCTATTTGAAGAAAGCTTCGCCCGCGAGACGCTCCTCCGCCATTTCAGCACGCGCTCCCTCAAAGGCTTCGGCATTGAAAATCGGAACGGAGCGATCGTGACGGCTGGAGTGGTGCTCCACTATTTTTATGAGACCCAGCGAGGGACGGTCGAACACATCCGCTCTATCCGCCTGTACGATCCATCGGAATATATGTCGCTGGACTTTGCCACCCGCCGGAATCTGGAGATCTTCTACACGTTCGATGGCTCGCGTCAGGGCACGCTCTTCCAGATTTTGGATAAGACCCTGACGCCGATGGGTGGACGCCTGTTTAAAAAGTGGCTGGCAGCGCCATTACGTCGTCTGAAACCCATTCAGCAACGGCTGGAAGCGGTCGATGCGCTGTTTCGATCTCCCGATGTCCGCCGACAATTGCAGGAAATTCTCCAGTCCATTGGGGATCTGGAACGTATTCTTTCCCGCATTGCAGCGAACCGGGCAATTCCCCGCGATTATGTTCTGCTATCCCACACACTGACGGTGATCCCGACCATTCAATCTCTGCTAACATCCCTTCCTTCGGACACCCTGCGCACCCTTGGAGATTCGCTCCATCTGCTGACGGAATTAGCAACGGAACTGCAACGGGCATTCGTGGAAGAACCGGCATCAACGGTGGGAAGCGGTGAAATTTTCCGTCCGGGTTTCTCGCCGCAACTGGACGAGCTTCTGGAAGCACTGCGATACGGACAGCAATGGATCAAGGAATATCAGGAACGAGAGCGGCAACGCACCGGTATTCCGTCACTCAAGGTCGGATTCAACAACGTCTTCGGCTACTACATCGAAGTTACCCATGCGCACCGGAAGAAAGTACCGGCGGACTATGAACGGAAGCAAACGCTGACGGCGGCAGAGCGCTACACAACGCCGGAGCTTAAAGAAATTGAAGCGAAAATTCTGAATGCAGAAGAGCAGATTGCAGAACTGGAGCGGCAACTGCTGAACGAAATGCGCACGAACGTCCTGCAGTATGCCGATGCGTTGCAACACAATGCTTCTTTACTGGCAATGCTGGACTGTTTCCAGAGCTTTGCCGAAGCCGCTGAACAGTACGGCTATTGCAAACCGGAAGTGGAAGACTCCGAACGGCTGGAAATTTTCAATGGCCGCCATCCGGTCATCGAGCAATTACTTCCCGTCGGCGAGCGGTACGTTCCCAACTCAACCCGGATGGACACCGAAACTGAACAAATTCACATTCTCACCGGTCCCAATATGTCGGGCAAATCCAGCTATCTGCGGCAGGTTGGTCTGATCGTGCTGCTGGCACAGGTCGGGTCATTTGTTCCCGCCGACCGTGCTCGCATCGGCATTGTTGATATGATCTTCACCCGCGTCGGTGCACAGGACAACATTGCGGCTGGCGAAAGCACGTTCCTGGTTGAAATGCTGGAAACTGCTTACATCCTGCACAATGCCACTCGCCGCAGTCTGATCTTGCTGGATGAAGTGGGACGGGGCACCGCCACCTTCGACGGCATTTCCATTGCCTGGGCAATTGCTGAATACCTGCACAACCACATCGGCGCTAAAACGATTTTTGCCACGCACTATCACGAACTCACCGCTTTAGCAGAACACCTGCCGCGCATCCATAACTACCACGTCGATGTGGAGGAAGTGGATGGGACGCTGCTGTTCACGCACAAGGTCAAGCCCGGATATACTGATCACTCCTTCGGCATACACGTTGCAAAGATGGCAGGCATTCCTGAGCCAGTACTCCGGCGAGCGGAAGAAGTGTTGCGCACCCTGGAGTCGCAATCGGAAAGTACGCAGCCAGGCGGCAAGCAGCCAGCGACCCGCAAAGCCCGAACGGAAGCGATTTCATCATCATCGCAATTTCAGCTTACACTGTTTGAATTCAAAGATGAAGAGCTTCGCAAACGGATTCGATCCATCGACATTTCCAACACCACACCGCTGCAAGCCCTGCAAATTCTGGAGGAATTGCAGCGATTGGTGCAGTAACGCCTCTGGTACGAATACCGCCATCTTCTGGGCGAGCAGCTCTTTCCTGAAAACACTACTCCGCAGTCAATCCAGAGTTTGCGCGATGCGATCATTACCCTCCCTCTCAAGGAAAACAACGCGCCGAAGTCGAATCCAGCTCATCAAACTCAGCGCGCATTTCTTCCCTGAAAACACTATCGGCTAAATGACCCCGCCAGATCCGGAATCTTCGGCAGCAAACCACCTGCGGTTTTACTCTTCTTTCCCGGACGGCTCCTGCAAAGCCTTCAACTGCGTTTTTGCCGTTATGTTCTGCGGATCCAGCGTCAACACATCGGTAAAAATACGCTTCGCCTCCTGCAACTCTCCCTGTGCCTGCTTGATCAACCCATATTCGGTCAGGAACGCAACATCGGTCGGATACAGACTCAGCATTTTCAGCGCAACATTTTCAGCACTTTGCAAATCTCCCAGCAAACGCAGCACATACACCAGCCGGAGGTTGCCGTAATAGTTGTAGAAGTCCACCTTCAGAATCTGGTAGCACATCTGCTCGACTTCCCGATATTTCTGCTGTTTCAGCAGTGGCAACGTATACCCCAGTTTCGCCTCGATAGAAGCAGGCAGCACTTTCATCGCCCGCTCGTAATGGTGCAGCGCATTGGCGTAGTGTCCCTGGAGGTAGTACAACCAGCCCAGGCGCAAGTTCACCGTATAGCCGTTGGGATACGCTTCATACACTGGCATCAGCGCCTTGATCGCATCTTCGTAGTTCTGCATCTTTTCGTAGTTGTACGAATCCCAATACGCTTTCTGAATCTCCTCCGGCGATAGATCCACGGCTGCCAGTGCTGGCAACGATGTAATGAGGACGAAGATCACGACAGAACAGCACCGCATTGCTCTTCCCTTTCTACCAGGTGACACCAACGGAAACCATTATCGTCGTCAGAAACGCATCATTGGAAAAATTCTTATCCGCAAAATTTTCTCGAAAAGCGGTCACCGCTATGGCAAGCCGGGGTGACAGAATTTTCCGAATCATCGCACCATAGCCATAGCGCCGCTTCTCGGCAACATTGTACACCAGAAAGCCGCCATTTTTAACCGGGAACATCGTTTCTCCTCCGTATCCCAGAATGGCGAAACTCCAGCCGGGTATCCAGGCAGCGATGGAGGCATCAACGGAAAAGTACAGATCGTTGCCACCCTGCGGACGGGAAAGCTTCACGACCGATGGGCTGAGCGTCAGCACCAGTCCCCTAACCGAACCAGGGCGACTAAGCTGATATACAGCCGTTGCCTTTCCCTGATACACCAGCAATGGGCGGCGCCCCTGCCGATACCGGGGATAGTAACTCACTGCTCCCTCAAAGCCAACTTCCCAGTGGTACAACTGATAAACCGAAGCGCCAAGCAGCGCGATAATGCCCGCATTGGTGTTCTCCTCAGGCACCAGTCTCTCCTCATTGTTGCCGAGAATGTGCGCACCAATCCGCCATTTGAAATTCGGGACAGAAAAATTGGTATAGGCAACGGTCAGATCCACCTGTCGATATGCAAACCCATCGACCAGCCGGATAGCCGTATAATCCAGCGCTGCTTCCCAGAGGTGCGACCATCCATACCCATACGCCAGGTATGCGCCCGCAAACACTCCCTGTTCTTTTGCAACAGAATTCTCATACAGCAATGGCGTCGCATATCCCAGCAGACTCAACTGTGAAGGTTCTGCACTCACCGACTGAGCAACGCCCATCGATACGTTGAGCACAAGCGTAATGAGCATCCATCCTGCAGCACGTATGCCCCATCGGTAATGCAGCCGGTGTGGCAGCAGACATTGTTTCTGCAAATCTTTTCTCATCACCCCTCACCAAAATTTGTTTCAACTAACACCATTTTGCGCTCACCGACGCGTATTTCCCTGATCCCAAAGATGTCGTCCAGCACCACCCTGGTCGCAATAGGTGTTGCTGATCCAACAGGATACACCTTCCCTTCCAGCACACCTCTGGAGCGGATCGTACCCACAAAACGCGAAGCGCCAACAGCGTGGTGAAAGGAGGCAAAGAACAACAAGACGGACCGGCGGAACGCTCCCACACTGATCTTAAGCGGGAGAAAATCGGTAAACCGGATATCCTTTTCTGCGATCAACGGAATTCGGGGTGCTGCAGAGAACATCATCTGCAAATGCGGATCCCGACCGTCCAGACGATAGTAGTAGAACGTTCCGGCATCTCTGCCAAAGTACAATTTTCCCTTGCCAGTGTCAAAGTAAAAAGTACCATCGACCGCCATTTTCACCGTCATCGAAACGCTGCCAGCCTCCCGATCTTGATCGAACACCTGATACGTAAAGGTGTTATCCAGATAGAACGACAGCCGATTGGCAATAGCGGAATCTGCAAAGACGGGGCGCACCTTACTTTTTTCCGGTGGAAGGTCATTGGCGTGGAATTCCTGATCCGCAACATAGCTCACAAAGCTAAAGGGCAAAGTAGGACTGCCAACCTCCGCGGTTCTCTGCACCTGTACGTGGATATGAGGCTGCGGCGAATAACCGGAATTGCCGCAGAGTCCCAGAAAGCTACCCACTTCGACCCAATCGCCTTCGCGCACCTTCAGCGAATCCTGTGCAAAGTGTGAAATCTCGACGTAAAACCCGCGAAGGTCGTAAATCACCACGTAATTGCCCCAGTTGTTTTCCCGATCCACCTGCCCGATGGGATTATCCGTCAGATGGGAAACAACGGCAACCACCCTGCCCCGCACCGGTGACAGCACCGGCTTTCGATATGCATAGTAGTGCTGCAGTTCCGAGCCGTCTTCGGTGTGCGTTTTCCCCTGCTCATCGGTTATCACAAAGTCGTAAGCATATTTCAGTTGCCCCTTGTGCGTCCATCGCCCATCAAAGCCCTGCCATACCGTCCACTCACCAGCAAATGGCAGGTGGAGGGTTCGCAGCGTTCCGGGGAATCGTTTCTGGAAAGTCAAAAAATGATCCAGCGTTTCCTCCGGCGTTTTGCGGATGACCTGCGCCACAAACGGAAATCCCACCAATCCCAGCACATACAGCAGCGTAATGGTGATCGAATTAAAGGGAAGCGTAAAAGCGGGAACGCCATACGCCGCCCAGAAAACCTCCGTTGCGGAAAGAACCAGTGTTGACAGCAGCACGGCAACAAGCGCGATCCAGTAGCTCTGTCGCGCCGGTATAAGGAAAACGCCACCTACTGCCATTGCAACCAGGATAAAGTTAAAATTGCTGAGATCTGCAAAGGCGGCATACCACGACCCTTTCAGGATAAACAGAAAAGCGCTCCCCGTGTAGTATCCCACCAGGGAAAGGAAAAAGAGGATGCGGGAGGTACCCAACAGCAGGAGGGCAAAGATGCAGCCAGCGAGAACATTGGGCAGAAAGAAAATTGCTCCCAGAGATTTGAAATATCCGGCAAGGAAATACGGAACGTTTTCCTCAAGCATCTGTAGCGTGAACTTTGGATAGAGCGAGGTCACAAACAAATTCGTATAGCGGGAAACCGATAGGTACAGCACCGAGCTGATAATGGCAAAGGGAATGCTTAAAATCGGAAGTCGAAAATACGTTCCAAAGACATTTGCCAGCAGGACGGAAACGACAAAGGTCAAAACACCAGCAACCAGCACAAAAAAAATCGTGATGACCGAAATTTTAAACAAAAAGCCGATGGACAATCCGACCAGCAGGGCGTTATATGTGTAAAATCCCGTTTCCAGAAACGTTTTATCCATCTTCAAAAACTTCGCAAAGGCGTATGCTGCCAGCACCGAAAGAATGCCCGCAACGCCCAGAGTCGGATTGAGAAAGGTAGTCAGGAAAAGGATTGCACCGACAACCGGACTTTGAAGAAAGAAAATTTCCGCATAGCTATGCAAAACTGCCCGGACAATAGCTGTCAGCGCTTTCATTCCGCAGCAATGCTGTTAAGCTGCAACTTTTCTGGCAGCCGCTCTCGCCGTTCAATATCTGACAAATCTTCCTGCTCGCGAATCACTTCCACCATCCCATCTTCCATCACCATCACAACGTTGGGACGATACTCAATGAACTGCATCCACTGCGTCTGGTTATATGCACCAACGGGCGAGAAAATCAGGCGAGTTCCGCGCTCCAGCGGCGGCAGAGACGTTCCCTCATCGAGGACGTCAATGTTCATACACAGGGGACCATAGATCACACAGGATTCGTTCACACCCGGCAAATCCCGATCCATCTCGATGGTAAACTTGTACCAGAACGCTGTGAACAGCAGGTTCACGCCCGCATCTGCGATATACGCCTTTCGCCCATCTGGCAGGCGCTTGGAAGCAACAACGGTGGTAATCAAATAGCCTGCTTCATCCACAATTGCCCGTCCGTTTTCCAGAATCAACGTGGGAAAATCACCCGGTTTCAAATGATCATACAGTGCCTGCGTGATTTTTTCCGCATATTCCTCTACCGATGGAAGCAGAATTTCGGGTGGTAAATATGTCCCTTTGAGCCGATTCCTTGACGGCAATCCACCGCCGATGTCCAGAAACTCGATCTGGTATCCAAAATGTTCCTCGATCGAATATTTCAACTGCACCAGCTTCGCCGTTTCCTGAGCATACGCATCTGGCTCCATAATAAACGTCCCAATATGGCAATGCAGTCCTGTTAACACCAGGTGTCCTCCCGCCTGGATGCGCTTTACCGCATCCATCACCTGTCCGGTTTCCAGATTAAAGCCAAAGCGGCTCCACTGGGGATAAATGCCCGTGTCCATATTCACCCGGATGCCAACCCTGATCTGCTTCCCCAATTTCTTTGCTACAGCCTCCAGATCCGCAATTTCGTCGAAGTGATCAATGTTGATCAACGCCCCCTCCGCCGCCGCCTGCTCCAGGATCGCTACCGGCTTGTATGGTCCGTTGAAAATGATTTTTTCACCCGGTATTCCCAGCCGACGCGCCTTTTCGTACTCCATCGATGAGACAACCTCTGCAAATGCTCCCTCCTGATGCAAAACAGCACAGACTGCCTGCAAGTAATTGGTTTTGTACGACCACCCAAACTGGACATTTGGATAACGGGAAGCAAATGCCCGATGCAGCTTGCGGTAATTTTCGCGCAATTGCCGCTCCGATAGAACAAAGAGCGGCGAACCGAACTGCTGTACCAGCGCATCAATCGAAACGCCATCGATTGCCGTCCGCACCTTCCGGGCATAGTAAGGTGCGTTGCCAAATTTGTTCATCAACCCGGTTTCAACTTTCGTGATCACTGGCTTTTCATACGGCTTTTTCATCTCCGCTCACCTCGCAGCATCATTTTCTGGAACACGTCCATATCAACGACAAAATCATCGGTAAACCGGATGTACAATTTTCCGGGCTCATAGTCTGCAACCGTGACGGGAAGGCCCAGCGCCGAGCGGACAATGTTCGCAGCAATGTTGACGCCAACGCCAGTGGCAAAGTACGACCACGCCGGGAATCGAGGGTTGATTTCGATGAGGTACACCGTATCGCTTTCCAGATCGACAATGCACTCTAACTCGAACGCCCCTTTCCACCGATAGCGTTCGATGAACGCCTGCGCTGCTGCCAGCAGTCGATCATTTTTGATCGTCACGCCCGTCCAGATTTTCCCCAGCTCCGTTATCCACGTTTTCTTGATCCCCACCATTCCCAGCGCATTGCCGTTGCCATCCCCTGCGGCTACAACGTTCATCTCTTCGCCAGTTACCACCTGCTGCACAATGATGGGATATCCCCACTCAGCAGCGATCTTGCTGTAATAACTGGCAGCTTCGGGCAAGGAAAACGCTTTGTAAGCTTTGTAAAAAACCCCTTTGACCATCAGCGGGAAACCAATATCCTCCGCTGCTCTGGCTAATTCCTCATAGCTGGTGACTACCGCCGAGCGCGGCGCTGTAATTCCAATAGTTTGCGCCACTTCTTCCAGTCGATCCTTCCCCCGAAGTTTGTACTGTTCCAGCGAGGGCAAAAAAGTCCGAATTCCTTCCGCCTCCAGCTCTTTCTGGTATTTGATGTAGAGCGGCAACTCAGCATCCAGCACCGGGAAAAGAAAATTCAACCCCGTTTGCGCCCGAATGTATCGCAGTCGCTCCAGATAGGCGCGATAATCGCCCGAAGGATACGGCAGCAGGAAGGCGGAATCCACAATCCAGTCCATATAAATGCCGGGCTCCATCGCATCGTACGCTAACCCGACGATCTGCACCGATAACTCCGGGTCTTCTTTCAAACTTTTCGCAATGCCAATCCCTGGTCCCGGATTATCAATGGCGTTAATGCCCGTAATGCCAACGACAACATCCATCCCAATCTACCTCCTACAGCAGCCGATAGCTCCGCAACTTCTCGATAAAATCAACGACATCGCGCTGCGCTGTTTCCAGATCCACGTCGAACTCCGTCGCCACTTGCCGGGCAATGGCATCCTCATCCTTCCCTTCCTTCAGCAACTTGAGAATGTACAACCCTGTGCTATTCACCGTCCAGCTTTCGCCAGTGGCAGGATTGAACACAAATCCTTCTTCGTTGATCGCCAGTTGCCGTAAGGAATCCATCGAGTTGCTCCGACTTCTGTAGTCTCACCTCTGTTGCTCAATTAACAAAAATACAGCAAGCCTGTGACATACGATGCAGCGATCCGGACAACATTTTCAGTCTCTGCGCTTTGCCTGTTCCCTGCTCTGCTTTTTAGCAAACAGCTTTTGCACAGTTGCTACTTCTTCCTCAGAGCAGGGAACCCACCACCAGCGATGTACTGATCTGCTGGCAATACGCGCATCCGCATCGTCTATCCTGATCGGCACAACGCTTTTGCGGGCAGTGCAACCTTTTCGCCTCCCCTACCTGCCCTCTTTCCGTTGTTCGGAGGGCGTCTCCACCAGAATCTGCACAGTGCGGGAATAGAACCGCCCGTACGGCGTCTGGTTGCTCACCAGCGTATATTCGCCCACCGGTTCGACGTAGATTTCTGCCGCAGGCAGGAGCATCCGCAAATAGCGGGCAACCGCCTGGGCACGCTGCAACGCCAGTTGATAGTTATACTGCTCACTGCCGAGTACATCCGTGTAGCCTCGAACGATCACTTTTGCATTGGGTGGAATCTGCACAGCAATTTGCTCCAACTGCTTCCGGTGCTGCTTGCTGAGCGCCGCCTGATCGTAATCGAAGAGAATCAGGCTATACTGATACGCATCTGCCTGCGTATGTTCCTGGTATGTTACCTCCATCAGCGCAATGGGAAGCGACTGCTGGCATTGCTCTTGTCGTCCTAAGGTATCGACGATCACCAGCTCTCCCACACAGGAAGCCACATTCTTCAATGAGTCTATCCAGGGCTTCAGGGACACCGTCAATTGAGAAGGCAGCGCCGTGCCCGAAGTGGTATAGAATGCATTGCCCTGCGCAAAGCGGAGCTGAAATTGCCAGGAACGCAGCCAGTGCAGTGGCTGTGCTGCAAATTGAGCAACGACCTGCTCCGGTTGCAGTCGATACTGTCGCCGCTCCAGCCACAGAGGAGCCAGAACCGCTGGATGGGAAGAGAAAAGCTCAACGCGGCGGTTTTCCTCCCGCCCTTCCGGATGTGCTGGGTTCGAAGGATTGGGCGGCGTACGCCCAGCGCGAATAACCAGGCGGTCCGGATCGATGTGCCACACTTCCTGAAAGTATCGCGCAACGGCTTCTGCCCGCTGTCGGGCTAAACGCTCCCAGTTGGTCTCATCCTGACTGGTATACCCCGCAATGGTCAGCGTAGCATCTGGATATCGCTGTAACCGCAGACCAATGATATTGAGCACATTGGCATAGACGGTATCGACACTGATGGAAAGTGCTGCTGTGTCAAACTGGTGTGCCTGCTCCGGCAGGAGCAATCGATACCATTGCGCCGGTAATGTGTCGCTGTTTTTCGGAAAAAACAGGTATGGCAGTAACGGCTGCACTTCTATTTTTCGCACTCGCTCCAGCGTCACCGCCTCGGGAACAAACCGAACGGAACAGTGCAGCGGCGGCGCTGGTGGAGGATGGACGACCGGACGGGCGATATAAAAATCCAATCCCCCTTTTCCCCCCGGACGGTTCGATGCAAAGAGAATCGAGCGATCAGGAAGCACAATGCAATCCGATTCATCATACGCCGAATTCAGTGTGGTCAGTGGCACTGGTGGAAGCCAGTGTCCTTCAAAAAACACGGCCAGGAACAAATCATACCCTCCCTGTCCGCCGAATCCATTGGAAGCAAAAATCAGCGTGTCCTCTGCCAGCAAAAAAGGGGTAATTTCATTGGCAGGAGAATTGAGCTCTGTCAACGGACGCGGCGCTTCCCAGACCCCATTTTCCGCCTGCCGGGTGATCCATAGATCGATCCCCCCCTGCCCTCCGGGGCGATCGGAAGCAAAGACCATCACTTTGCCATTCCGCGCTGTGGTAGCGTGCGATGTGAACGCCCGGGCTTTCAAAAATTCTACCTGCCGGGGCTTTCCCCACCGACCATTGTGCTTCTGCACTTCAAAGATGTTCAGATACGGTTGGCGATCGGTAAACCAGAAAGCAGAGAAATACGCACGCCTGGGCGTTGCAAACGTGAGATAAGATTGCTGATCAAAGAAATTAAGCTCCTCGGCTACAGTGGGCTTGCCAAAGCTCCCTTTCCCCTGATACGCAGCCACGTAAAACCGGGCTTTGCCAGATCGAGTCGAGGTAAAATACAACCGCTTTTCCGCTGCATTCCACGCAGGTGCAAATTCCGATGCTGCCGAATTCAACACGGAAACGGCGACGGGAAGTTGGTACTCTGTCCCCAGAGATTGCGCCCGGAGCGCAGCAAACTCACTCCTCCACAGCACTCCCACCATCCACACCGCTGCCAGAACAATCGTCCACGCTTTCTGCCTCATCCTTCCTGCCCTAACATTTGCCGAATCTTCTCTTCCTGCCCAAAGAGCACTAACACATCATCTTGCTCTACTCGCGTCTCCGGACTGGGCACGCCCAGAATCTTCGCCTCTTCACTCTCCCCTAAGGTCAGCAACCGTCGTTTCTTGACCGGACGTTTGATTGTCACCACATTGATTTCATATCGCCGGCGCAAATCCAATTCTTGAAGGGTCTTGCCGACAAAGGATTCCGGAGCCTGGACCTCCACGATGCTATAGCCTTCGGCAATTTCAAAAGATCCCACAACCCCTTTGATCATCAGTCGATTGGCTAACTGATGCGCTGCCTCTGCTTCCGGCACGACCAGCTCCTTAATCTGCATTAAGTGCAGAATCCGCTCGTGAACAGGATCGGTGACGCGGTTGATAATACGCCGAACACCGATTTCCTGCAAAGCAGCAGTGGTCAAAATCGAACTTTGAAAATCTTCGCCAATAGCAACAATGACGGCATCCATATCTTTAAGCCCCAATTTTCGGAGGGAACGCTCATCAGTACTGTCCATTGCGACCACATACGACACTTTGTCTCGCAAATACTCCACCTTTTGCTCATCCTTGTCAATGGCAATAATTTCTGCTCCCTCCTCGGTCAGGCGGAGTGCCAGATTCAATCCGAAGAATCCCAGTCCAATGACGGCAAATTTCATCGTTCGTGCCATCGCTGTACCTTTTCGTTTTAGCCTACAATGACATTTTCAACAGGAAATTTATACCGTGGCTCGTATTCCTGCCGGAACATCGCGAACAGGAACGTCAGAATGCCCACCCGTCCGATGAACATTGCAAGAATAATCACAATCTTGCTTTGCCAGCTCAGGCTCGACGTAATACCCCGCGATAATCCAACCGTTCCGACTGCCGAGGTTACTTCAAACAGCAAATTTTCCAGCGACTGATCCGGCTCAAATAGCAACAGCAAAACAGTCATCGCACCAATAAAGAAAGCAGTCAGCAAAACGATGCTAAAAGCTCGACGGATGTTCTCGATGGGGATCTGGCGATAAAAAATTTCCACTCGCTGCTTACCACGCACAATGTTGATCACATTCAGAGCTGCGACCGCAAACGTCGTCGTTTTAATCCCTCCACCAGTCGATCCCGGCGACGCTCCAATCCACATCAACATCAATAGAAAAAATACCGATGGCAGGGACAGTGCCTCGACAGGGTCAATGTTAAACCCCGCCGTGCGCGCGGTGACGGAAAAAAAGAATGCGCGATAGAGTCGCTCTGCGATGGGCATATCCCGATACAAATGGTTCCATTCAAAAAAGGCAATAACCAACGTCCCAGCAACGAGTAGCACAGCCGTGGTCACCAGGACTAACTTCGTGTGCAAAGTCAACCGATGCTGCATCCGGTATACCGGGGACTTCCACGGACGCAATTCTGCCAGATTCGACAGCACGCTGACGCCCAGTCCGCCCAGAATAATAAGCACCGAAATAATGGCTGTCCACGAAAAATTATACTGCACTTCTGGATTGGCTAAATTCTCCGAATACAGCGAAAACCCGGCATTACAGAAAGCGGAAACGGCGTGGAAAATGGCAAACCAGAATTTTCGCAAATCGAATCCCTGCTCTACACCATAACTCAAATAGAGCAACCCCGCACCGATCGCCTCAATGATGAAAGTGTATACCGCTATCCGCACCAGCAGCGAGGTCACTTCTCCCAGATTCTCCTCACTCAGGATGGTCGACAGCATCAGACGCTCCCGCACACTAATACTGCCAGAGAAAAAGAGTGCTAAAAATGTGGTCAGAGTCATAATTCCCAATCCACCGAGCTGGATGAGGATCAACAGAATCACTTTCCCCTGAATCGTAAAAGCTGTTGCCGTATCGACCACTATCAGGCCAGTGACACAAACAGCACTGGTTGCGGTAAAAAGGGCATCGATCCAGCTAATCGAATGGGTTGTTGCCCGTGGCAATAGCAGCAGCAAGGTGCCCAGCAAAATAAGAACTAAAAAGCTGAGTAAAAAGAGAGCTGAAGGGGACAATTTCAATCGTGCCAGAGCTTCATTGTACCGCACCAGCCGAACAATCATCGAGAGCACCACCAGCATCTGGCTGATCCCCAGATACAGGAGCGTAATCTGTGCAAAGGACAAGCCCGGTAATAACTGATGCAATCCCTGATGCAGCACTGATGGGAAAAGCAAATGGATTAACGCTCCAACAGCAATGAGATTCTCAAACCACCGCTGGCGTAGATACTCCCACAGGCGAACTACAAACAGCCAGCGGAGCACTTCCTGCACCACAAACAATCCAACAATGAGCGTTACCCCCTGCCGCAGGATCGGCAACCAGCTATGGGGCAGATAAAACCCGAACTCGGCAATCAAAGCAGCAATAGCGACAATGCCAACGACGAAAACGATGGCATCGAAAACCTTCAGAACCGCCCGCTGCCGCTCCGGATGGAGCTTTGCCAATAGCATAGATCAAATAGCAATGCTCAGCCGTTGTATCGTCACCGTGGCAGGAAAAACTCCACACCTATCTGGAACTGCCCCGGTCCGAAATAAAAAGCAGTTACGTCTCCAAAATGGGCACGGAACAGCAAGGATTGCACATAGAGCGAAACGGTCGAATTCAGAAAACTCTGCAATCCCAATCCGAATCCAATACCGGCATCTGTCTGACCACCTGCCACCCCTTGCGAGACCGAACCAATAAAAAACTGTCCTACGCCGTACATTACCGCAGCAGTTGCGATGCGAGCAAAGAGATACTTACCATACGGCGAGAAGAAAATGTTTACATCGCTGTTCCCTTCGATACTTCCAACCTCCAACCCCATCCACGCTCCTAAATGAAACTGCTGCGTCAGAGCATACGCAACGGAAGCACCTCCAAACATCTCCCCAACACTGGCACCAAAGCCTACTTGCCGATCGGGCAATTTCTGAGAAAACAGATAACCCGTTGCAAACACCATCGCAATCACCGTGAAAGCAATCACCGTCGTGCGCATTACTTGGACCCCTTGAGTTGTTCAACAACATCAATGACTCACAAAAATACCACCTCTTGGCATAACAACCAAAACTCCCACTGGTGCTCCGTCAATGCGCCCGGTTATCTCAGAGCAAAAGATCAAAACCTACGTGATCTCAACATCGATCTGGGCACGCTGCAAGCGTCCCGAAAAGTCGACGTAAACGGTCTTCCACTCTGTGAAAATGTCGAAGACCGTCCAGCCGCCTTCCCGATGTCCATTCCCCGTGTTTTTGATGCCGCCAAAGGGCATATGGGCTTCGGCGCCAATGGTTGGGCCATTGATATACGTGATGCCTGCTTCGATGTCGCGCATTGCCCGAAATGCCCGATTCACATCCTGGGTGTAGATCGAGGAAGACAAGCCGTACTGCGAATTGTTGATCAATGCAATGGCGTGTTCGTAAGACTCTGCTTTTGCTACCGAAAGCACGGGACCGAAAATTTCTTCCTGGAAAATCCGCATCTCTGGCGTTACATCAACGAAAATGGTTGGCTCAAAGAACCAGCCTTTCGCGAGGTCTCCTTCAGTAGCACGCTTTCCGCCCAGCACCAGTCGTGCTCCTTCTTCCTGCCCAACCTGCACATAGTACTCAATCTTCCGCAGTTGCGCTTCATTGATGATCGGCCCAACATCGGTATTGGGATCCAGCCCATTCCCTAAGCGCAGCTTTTTCGCCGCCTCAATCAGCATTTCCACGAACTGGTCGTGAATATCCTTATGGAGAATCAATCGGGATGTTGCCGTACACCGCTGTCCGGACGTCCCAAATGCGCCCCAGAGCACTCCTTCCAGTGCAAGATCCAGATTAGCATCTTCCATCACAATCATTCCATTCTTCCCGCCCATTTCCAGCGAGCACTTCTTATTCAGCTCCCCACACCGTCCGCCGATTTTCTTCCCAACTTCTGTCGATCCCGTAAACGCAATCACCTTCGTACCCGGATGATCCACCAGTGCCGCTCCTGTTGTACCATCCCCGTGCACCACATTAAACACTCCCTTCGGTAATCCCGCTTCTTCCAGCACCTCTGCAAATAAATTAGCACAGAGCGGCGAATCTTCCGACGGCTTGAAGACAACAGCATTCCCGGCAACTAAAGCAGGAAAAATTTTCCACGAAGGAACAGCGATCGGGAAGTTCCAGGCAGTGATAATGCCAGCAGTACCAACCGGCATCCGAAAAGACAGGTTCATTTTATCTGGCAACTCACTGGGAGTGTTCATCCCAAACAGTCGCCGACCCTCCGTTGCAGCATAATATCCCGTGTCGATCGCCTCCTGCACATCTCCTTCTGTTTCAAACAGGGGTTTCCCCATCTCGCGAGTCATCACCTGTGCGATTTCTTTCTTCCGCCGCAGAAAAATATCCGCAGCGTGCCGGATAATATTCCCCCGAATCGGCGCCGGCGTTCGCGCCCATTCTTCCCCCGCTTCCTCTGCTACCTTCACCGCTCGATCCACATCTTCCGGACCGGAGAGAGGAAAGCTTCCAATCACATCGGACGTATCCGCCGGATTGACGTTCTGAAAGGTCTTTCCACTGGCAGCAGGCACCCATTCCCCGTTGATGTAATTGAAGTATTCCATCGCTCATCCCTTCCGTTAAACTCAACAACACCCGGTTAACAACACTACAAAAATAGGGGAATTTGTGGGAGTACGCAGCAGAACAACTCGTGATCTGCATATTCTGAAGCATTGCACCAGTGGGAAATTTGCAGGAGTACGCAGCAGAACAACGGCAGGTCTCTCCCTGTCACGATCGAAAATTTCATATCTTTGCGGATCGAAAACAAAACGAAATCGACAACAGCCAATGCAACATCCTAAATTTATCAGCTTCGAAGGCATCGACGGCTCAGGAAAAACAACGCAGGCGAAGCGCCTGGCAAAGACCCTGCAACACTTAGGGTTTTCGGTGCACCTTCTGCGAGAACCGGGAAACACTCCGGTATCCGAACACATCCGCTCGCTCCTCCTTGACCGATCGACGTATCACCTGACCCCAAAAACCGAATTGCTGTTATTTTCAGCTTCCCGGTCCCAACTGGTCGACACGGTCATCCAGCCGCTTCTGGAGCGCGGAGACGTCGTGATCTGCGACCGCTTCACCGATTCCTCCATCGCTTATCAGGCGTTCGGGCGGAAACTACCGCTGGACATAGTCCAGCAATGCAATCGCATCGCCACCAATGATCTCCAGCCGATTCTCACGTTCTACCTGCGCATTCCGCTGGAAATCGCTCAACAGCGGATGCAGCAAACTCGAAACACCCAGGATCGATTCGAAGCCAGCAAAACAGAATTCTACCAGCGCGTTATTGAAGGATACGAATTTTTAGTCCAAACGGAACCAGACCGCGTCTTCGCCATCGATGCAACGCAGCCGGTCGATCAAATCGCTGCGGAAATCTGGACCATCCTCCAGCAGCGGCTCCCCTGGCTCGCCCAACACACCACTTCCTCCTGACCCTGCCGAACGCCCCTTCCCATCGGCACCAGAACCACCAGCTTCCGCTGAATCATACGGGGGCAATGCACGATAAACTACGCGAGCGCGTTAAGCTTGCAGCCAGCGTCCGCTGAATCATACAGGGGGCAATGCCTCACCGGGAGCGCCGACCCCGGAAGCGTCAGCTTTCCTCGCCACACTCTGGGAGCGCCGACTTTAGTCGGCAAGGAGTTCTCTCCTGCTTCGGGGGAGGATTCGGGTGAGAGGAATTTGCACGCTGAAGCGTGCGCTCCCAGTGCTTGGGAATGGTGCCCTACTGGGAGCGCCGACTTTAATCGGCAAAAATGCACCCGAAGTGTGTGTTCCCAGTACTGAGGAACACCGTGCGCGGAACACCCTGCACAGAGCACCAGCTTTCATCGTCACACACTGGGAGCGCCGGCTTCAGCCGGCATCGCATTCCCTATCTCTTCGGGAGAGGGGCAGGGTGAGGGGGAATTTGCACGCTGAAGCGTGCGCTCCCCCTGTCTGGAAACACCTTATGCAAAACGCCCCACCGGGAGCGCCAGCTTTCGCCAGCAAGAATGCACATCAAAGAGTGTGCGCTCCCGGCACGATATGTAGGGGCGAAGCAGTGCTTCGCCCGATGGGTGACCCAGCGAGTTGCTCCTACAGGTGCAAAAATCCCCTTTCCCTTTGGGAGAAGGTTAGGGTGCGGATAATACCCGCTGAAGTGTGCGTTTGCAGTAAACTGGGAACGCCGACTTTAGTCGGCAAAACAATGCAAATGGGAGAGCAAATCTCTGGCTTGCCTTGGACAACCCGGAGGATTATCCTACCAACGACGATGCAGCTTGAAGCGGCGCTCTCGCTGGCTGGGACCACCTTGTGCGAAATGCTCTACTGGGAGCACCGGCTTTAGCCGGCAAAAACGCACCCGAAGTGTGTGTTCCCAGTACTGAGGAACACCGTGCGCGGAACACCCTGCACAGAGCACCAGCTTTCATCGGCACACACTGGGAGTGCCGACTTCAGTCGGCAAAGGATAAAGGATGTAGGCTGAAGTGTGCGCTCTGGAAACACCTTGTGCGAAACGCCCACTGGGAGCGCCGGCTTTAGCCGGCATAGCATTCCCTTTCCCGCTGGCAAAGAGTCAGGATTAGGAAGAAATCTGCGCTGGAACAAGCTGGA
Source organism: Candidatus Kapaibacterium sp. (assembly GCA_015490805.1). Classification (GTDB taxonomy): domain Bacteria; phylum Bacteroidota; class Ignavibacteria; order Kapaibacteriales; family WFXC01; genus WFXC01. The sequence goes on along the minus strand of WFXC01000013.1, from coordinate 29,151 downwards.
GATTCCGGCTTCAGTCGCCACGCATATCTTGGTACGGAGGGGCGAGGCAATGTCTATTTGCAATAACGGTAATTAAATCTACCAGTAATGAAATCGCCGCGCCCCACAGCCAACACAAAGCTCACGCACTTTCTTCAGAATGGAACAGCCGGGGTTGTAACCCTGCAAGCATTTCGTCCAGTTTTTGACGCAATTGCGGCGCCGGCACTTCCGACTTCGGAGTCGGTTGCGCCGGTTGTCCAGGAAAGCTCTCCACATACACCGACTGGCTCGGGAATGCAAAGGAAATTCCCAACTGCTCGGCGATATACAGCACACCCAGCAAAAACTGATGGCGCGCACGAAGCTCCTCACTCCACGTGGGAACTTTGAAAAACACGTTGATGAGGATATCCAGTGATGAAGCGGACATTTCGTAGAAGTAAATCTGATAGTTCTCCTTCCACGTATCGGGATGCAAATGAACAAACCGGCGCAGTGCTTCAACAAAAAGCTCGATTTTTTCCGGTGGCGTATCATACGTCACCGACGCTACCGTCCGCAGCCGCCGATACACCCGCATTCCGAGATTATCAATCGCCGCATCGGCTAAATGCGCATTTGGAACCGAAACCAGCGAGTTATAGGGCGTCCGGATCTTCGTAGACCGCAGCCCAATATCTTCAATCGTTCCCTCAATGTTGTTGTACAGCACATAATCGCCCTGGCGAAACGGACGATCGGTAAAGATAACCAGCGAACCAAAAAAATTCTTAATTGTATCCTGTGCTGCCAGCGCGACAGCTAAACCGCCGATAGAAAGCCCTGCCAGCAGTGCCGTAATATCATATCCCAGATTGTCAATGATGAACAGCACGCCGGTCAGCACGACCAGAACTTTCAGAATCTTCCGGGCAAACGGGATCAATTGATCATCCAGCGTCGTTTCCGTTTTTTCCGCCAGCTTCATCGCATACTGCGCAGCCAGGCTAACGATGCGGTATGCAATGATGGTCAGCGTCAGCGGAATTGCAATTTTAAAGAGCACGACCACATACTGCATCAACGTCGCCGGGTACTGCAAAATGGGCAGGAAGAGTCGCAACAGGAGCAAAACGATCAAGAAACTCGTCGGTCGCGCCACCGCCCGGAACCATTCATCAGCAATACGGCGCACCTTTGCAAAGCGCTGCAAGACACGTACAAAAAAGGAAGTGAGCAGCCAGCCCAGCAATTTATAGACTCCATACGCAAGCAATACAAATATCAAGGTCGCAATGTACTGCCACAAAGCCAATCCCATGAACCGAGTGGTACCAAACTTTGACAAAACCGTGAGTAATTTCGCCATCCCAAAGGGATATACCCGCTGGTGAATGGTGGGAATAAGATCCACGGTACGCCGGGAGTACAACCACCGATCTCCTACTTTCTCCAGATACACTTCGGGCAACTCCTGAGGAAAAGGAAAGAAAACGTGCTTCTTCCACGTCGAATCCACGTAGTTTGGATCGCTGGGAATCAGATCCATCCGCACAAGCAGACCCATCCCATCATAGATCTGCTTAAGCTGAATCGCCAGTCGCTGCGCTTCTTCCGACCCCGGCCGCGGATGATCCAGCGTATAACTTGCCAGCACAGGATCGTATTGCTCAGGCTGCAAATACCACAAATGCGTCCGAATCGTATGATACGGCGACCGCAGCAGCGAATCCAGTCCACCCGGCTCCCCGGTATTCTGTGCCACAACCACGCCGGGCAAACACCCTATCATCAACACCCAGACGACCCACCACATCTTCTTCACCCCATCACTCTGACACAACAACGCAACACAACGAGCAATGCCCCCCGATAGTGAGTTTTCTATTCTGCCCACCTGAAATCAACGCGACAACACGAGCACCTGCACCTACCAATCGGATGCTGTAAATCCTCATCCTCAACAAATAATTCCCCTTTCCCTAAATCATTGCTGATTCCCAGCATCTACCACACTGCTCTCATCGAAATATTCAAGGAACGCCCTGCGCCACTAATTCCAGAAGCAAATGTTCGATAGAATACATCAAACACGTTTTCTAATTCTCCTGTTAGAATTATGTTGGGTGATAGCTGCCATTCAATTGCAATCGAACCAATCCACCACGCGGGCATCCCAAATGGCGTCGCATATTGCGGATTATCTTCCCCTTGAAGGTCATACTCCTTCAAAGGTTTCCACTGATTCCATTGAACAGCAAAACGGCACTGGAACTGAGAAAACTTTCCTTGTAGAACAATACGGCCATAGGGTGGAGGAATATGACTTAACGGTTGGGTTTCTCCTGCCCCAATTCCTCTCCATCCCCTGGTTGCAGTGTAACTACCGATCAACTCCCACTGCTTTGACAAGAACAGATGGACAGTTCCGCGTATTCCCTGAATCCACGCAGGCTGCTTGGAATTCTGAGGCAAAACAACCTGGCTTGGCACTCCATCATATACAATCGTATCATTTCCATCCCATTGTCCTGGACGTATCACAATAGCATTACGAAACAGAGTACGAAACGCAACAAGCCGTACTCGCATCGTCGATATATTCCATTCTCCCCCAATATCGAGAGTGTAGGTTCGCTCCGGCTTCAGTGTAGCATTGGGCATAATAACAGTTCCAGGCTTAGAATCAAAAATTTTCGCAATATCATCCACATTTGGCGCACGAAATCCGGAAGCAAATTGACTCCACATTGCCAAATCCGATCTGGGCTGCCAGCGCACAGCCGAAGCAACAGTCAGCGTAGCATAATTCTGCTCAATCTTCCTAAAAGGAAAGCGATAAAATACAGTATCCTCAAGCCTGGATGTCAACGTTACTCCATTCCACCGAATTCCTCCCGACACCTCCACGAACTCGGATGGAGTCCAGCGTGTCAGAAAAAAGATCGCTGCCCACTGCATTTGAGACCCTCCATCAGGATACCGAGTAGGAATAGGATGTCGGTTGCCGGAAAAAATATTCTCCCCATACGCACGTGAACGGACGATGTTTTGTACAAGCTCAGCACCTGTAACAAACTGCAATGAAGAGGAAGAGCCATATGCTTCAACTCGAACATTCACAGCATCAACTTTTTCATATCGCCGCTTACGAAGCGGATCCCCAAATCCTCGCGTATGTCGACTTTCCTCAAAATATTGATAGGCAATGTGCCCAACGGCTGAATCTATGAGTGTCCTCTGAAAGCGGAAACGCGTATGATAACCAATCAGCAGCCGCTGTTGAGGACCATAAAACCATTCAGCATACCGAGGATATCCATTTTCTTGCAACAAAGTCAGTCGATCATATCGTGGAACATACGTAGTGGTAGAAAACTGCACATTCAAAAGATGTCGTGAAACAAGGCGAGTATCATAGACAACCTTTACCATCCAATCCATCTGTCGATATCCACTCGGCACCTGCCAATAGTTCCACGGATTGCGAACCACCGTATCCCTGTTCCGCCGAAATGCTGAATACCAGGATCGCAATCCCCAGGTTCCGTAAAATGGATTCCGAGTCTTGCCCTGACGCAAATGATCAAACACACTAATGGTCATACTTCCCATTATTGCCCACCGGTATCGTCCAAACGAAGCATCAATATGGGCAATTCCAGCATTTGCCGCTGACAACATCGTGGTAATAGCAGTGCCGTGAAATGCAGACCGTCCCACCTCGGAGCTGAGTACTGGCTCCTTTGTACGCAATATAACAGCACCTCCCAGTGCATCGCTGCCATACTGCAGTGACGCTGGACCGAAAAGTACAGTCACATTATCCAAGCTATATGGATCTACGGAAAGAATGTTCTGCAAGTGTCCGCTCCGGAATATAGCGGTGTTCATCCGCACTCCGTCCACCACTAACAAAATCCGATTCGCCTCAAAACCTCGCAAAATGGGACTACCGCCTCCAAACTGGCTTTTCTGCACAAACACTTCTCCACTTTCCTCCAGCACTTCTGCTGAAGTCCTTGGTAACATCTGCTGAATTGCACGTTCTTCTAACACGACAACATCTCTTGATGACCAGATAAACGCTGGGGAAAATGGAAGGCGCTCGACCGTGACACCCTCAAGCTGAAAAATTTTCGGACGCAATACTACCCGATAATTCCATTCCACAAGCTGCTCCAACGTAAAGGATCGAGTTTCATAGCCCGGTGCTTCGACTATGAAAGAACTCGAACAATCTTTCAGCGAGTCCACCGAAACACGGTCACTTTCATCTGCATACCATACACGAAGCGTCTGCAAGCAGACAATCTTTACTCCTCCAACTTCCCGCTTTGTTTCCGAATCCTGAAACACAATAACTTGAGCAGGCAGAAAATAAGGTAGACACGCAAATAATCTCCAAATATGTTTCCGGAACATATCGCTATCTACGGCCTTCCTTATCTCACTACTGGCTACTGGTTTGCTAAACTCCGAGTTTCACTGCTATCACATAGACTTGTAAGCTGACAATAAACGAATTCTCTCTCTGTCTCGTGACACGCCCACAGGCGCGCTTGTTTTAAAGCCTTCTTCAACAAGCCTTTCTCTGCAACATTTCCTTCCCTCGTCACGCCAGTATCCTGCTTTCCTCTTTAACCACTCAAATTGCTCTCCTCATCCTCAACACCCCTCATACCCAGTTGTAATTGCATTGACTTACTCCCCACCACCCCTATGAAGTTCCCCCTAAAAACACCTTACAACATAAAAACCGCATCCTCTGCCACTTCTCTATCAGTCTAATAAAAATTCTTTTATTTGCACAACAGTAGGATCCAGAAAACAAAATCAAAAAACTTTATGTTCCAGCATCGACACCTCAGAAAGTAGTAGCAACAACACCGAACCACGACTATAACAATCCGAAAGAAGACCTGCAACAAGCCACTTTCTCCAGAATTCGCTTGAATTCAGCGAATCTTGTATCTTACCAAACAGAAAAAAGACGCCGAGCAAACGAGGAAAGAAGCAAAAACTCCGCTCGGAAGCTCAGTAACTTCCCTACATCCCTACTCGTTGGAAACTACCGAAACAAATTCGGAGAACTCAAAGGGAAAAAACGGAAGTGAGAAATTGGCAAGGCTAACAGGACGATAGAGGGAAGATAGAAACCTGAAGGCGCACAAGCAGTGATGGAAGCTAAACCCCACAGACCTACACACTCGAAGGACTATTCAAAATCCCTCGACGGTCCAGCAGATCGATAACAGCATCCACGCACTCTTCCAGAGACATCTGCTCCGTATCCAGCACCAACTCCGGATCTTCCGGCGGCTCATACGGCGCGGAAATACCAGTGAACTCCGGAATCTCACCCCGCAGCGCTTTCTGGTACAGCCCCTTCGGATCCCGCTGAATACACGTATCCACGCCACATTTCACATAGATCTCCAGGAAATCCCCTTCGGGAAGCAACTTCCGCACCTGTTCCCGGTCTTTCCGATACGGTGAAATAAAAGCAGTCAACACAATCATTCCGGCGTTCCGGAACAACTTTGCAACTTCACCAACTCGCCGGATATTCTCCTCCCGATCCTTCGGTGAAAACCCAAGATCCCGGTTCAACCCGTGCCGGACATTATCTCCATCCAGCACGAACACGTGCTTCCCCATCTCAAACAGGCGCCACTCCACCTCCCGTGCAATCGTGGACTTCCCCGCCCCACTAAGGCCAGTAAACCACACCACCGCTCCCCGGTGTCCATTCCGCCGCTCAAAATCCTCCGGCTGCACATACCCCTCGTGCCAGATAACGTACGGTTGCCTTCTATTCTGCGCTACATCTTTCATTCCGCCTCCGCCATTATTTCCTGCCTTTCTCTAACTTCCTTCTCTTCGATCACTTCTCGAAACAGCCGGATCATTCGCTCCACATTCCGATCCATCGTGTACTCCTCCTCAAACCGCTGGCGTCCTGCTATCCCCATCGCAATCCGCTCCTGCGGATGCTCAATCATCCACTCCATCGCCGCTGCAATCTCATCGATGTTGCGCGGGTCGACTAAGATACCGGTTTTTTGATGAACAACAACCTCAGGAATTGTTCCCTCATCTTTGGAAGAAATAACCGGACATCCATAAGCCATTGCCTCCAGAATCACCAGCGGGAAACCCTCACGATAATACGTCGGGAATACAAAAACATCCATATCGTAAAAAAACTTCCGTTTCTCTGCACCCGTCACTGTTTCATAAATTTGCACGCTCTGCTCCAAATTGGAATCTCGAATAAAATTCCGCACTTCTTTCTGAAGATCCTGATCGGGCCACCCACCCGCAATCTGCAACCGCACCTCCGGATACCGGCGATGCACCACCGCAAATGCTCGCAGCAACTCCATCACCCCCTTAGTACGAAACAAATTCCCCAGATATCCGAACACCACCGGCTTCTCCGGATCTCGCTGCGGCGGCTGATCAATCGGCAGAATAATCCCATTCGGCACCACTACTACTCGCTCTTCTGGCACAAGTCCATCAAACGCTTTCCGCAGCCGTTCTCCCAGCACAATCGCCCGGACAGTTCCTTTCAGTGCGGACCGGATAAACCACCGCCCAATCTTCCCCGCCTGATCATAGAATTCCCTCCGAAACCCCTGCCGGTGGAGGTGCACCACCCGTGGCGCCTTCGAAAACCACCGCGCCAGCAACAAAAACAACCCATCCCGCAGAAACGCAGGAAACGACGGAGCAATCGGCACATAAACCAAATCAAACCGCCGCGTCAGCAGCAACCAGAGCAATTCCACCACATTCTTCACCCCCAGCCACACGTTCACCAGGTCCACCCGCTCGATATTATCCAGCGACCGATGATCCGACGTATCCAGGTGGATCACCGCAAGCGCCTCCTGCACCCTCGACCGCAACAAATTCTCAAAGTAAATATTCGACCCGTGGTACGGCGGTGGTACAGAGCCAATCATCAAGATATGCGGCTTCCTCATCTAGCTTCGATAATCCACCCATTGTTCCTCAAAACACCAAGAATCTTAGCACTGCAAAAAACCGGATCTTCAAAGCCGAATTGCTCCCGACTCAGTCGTTTCTGACCGTACCGTACCCAGAAGGGACCTTCAAGCCCGGCACCGCCAAGAAGCGCAAGAATTCTTCTTTCTTCTTCCTTTGATTGATGCTTTAATTCCAGGCACAAAACCTCAATCTCAGTGATAAGCTCCCCCAATCCCTCAAGAACGGCAAGTTCGTAGCCCTCTACATCAATTTTTACAATTTCTGGTGAGATGTTTCGCGAGGAACAAAAAGTATCGAGGCGACATATGGGGACCATCAGCCCCGATTCCTGCTCAGCAGAGCCCCCCGCCAGCACGCGATTCGTCGCGCTACCCGGATGATCCGTCAAATACACCGTACCATCTACATTCCCAACCGCTGAATTCACAGCCACAATGGACCGTCCGGGGTTGATTTCTATATTCTTTTGTAAATAACGATACGTCACAGGATGCGGCTCAAAAGCATAAACCATCAAACGCGACACTTCAGAAAGAATAAGGCTATAGACACCAATATTTGCTCCAACATCGATAAAAGTATGCAGATTCGCTAAACGTGCAATTTCCGGAAGAAAATGCATATTATTCCAGTCATACATTCCCTGATTATAAATCAGGGCTGAAACTCCACACCTTTTATGCTGCGCGATCAACCGAGACTGCGAGATACGAAGTTCAAAAGGAAAGGCATTCACCACTTTCCGAATTTGCCATAGCAAGTGCCTGCTCACCCCTACCACTGTCGCAATATGAGGGTTTTTTTGAATTCGCGCCAGAGAATTGCAGAATTGCCTAATTCCCATCTACAGCAATACTTATCGCCCGTAAAAAACCATTAATCATCCGATCGATAGAAGCTTCTTCATAAGCAGTTTGCAAAGCGCTGCTACGCATTGTGCATCTCAAATCGGAATCAGACAGGATCTTACCGACCACATCCGCAAATGCATCTATGTCGTAATCCTCCACAAGCACCCCATTTTGCCATTGCTTAATATACCCAATTCCCTCCCCGTGGAAATAATCACCGTGGGCTAACGATATAACCGGAACACCAAAACTAAAGGCATGTATGACCGACAGTCCCAGTCTTCCAGGCATCAGAAAAGCATCACTTATAAACAGCCACCGTGCTGTAACTTCAATATCGTACTGAGCCCCCAACCACCTAACTTTTTTTATCCCTAATTCTTTTGCCAATGACTGAAGCCTCTCTTTTTCTGGACCCTCTCCTATAATAGTCAGTCTCACTTCATAGTTATTTTCAATCCGAGCAAAAGCTCGCAATAAAAAATCCACCTGTTTATCAGCAACTAAACGACCGACGTAGACTAAGTGGTATGATTCTTTCACACCTAATTCCATTTTCAGCGTCTCGCGTCCCTTTTCCTTGAGCTGCTGGAAAATAGCATGTAATCTACGGGTATCCAGCGTATTCGGAGCTACCACAATTTTCTCAGGGCACTCAATCCATCGGGATATTACCTGCTTTCCCTGGTTCCAATACACCAAAACAACATCTGCCTTGTTAAACATCCACAGCCGAATGCGATCCTGCCAAAATGCTCTGGGATCAAAACCTCGTTTCGGATGATATCCGAAAGACCACACAACACACCGTGCTTTGAAAACCGATCGTAATAGCAAACACAGTAAGGTATCAATGCTCGATACATCCCCTTGCAAGATCACAACTTTTGGGACAGATCGATACTTGAACATTAAAGCCCAGAATTTAGGAATGAAGAATGCTTTACCAGCATACAAAGTTTTTCCCTGAACGAAATAGTTTCTCTGACGTATAGCCTCTTTATCGTTCCTCACACTGTCTCCGCTCCGCTCTGTTCCGAAAATAACCCGAAACATGCCCCCCAAAAGCTTTGCAAGATAGTCAAAAACAGCGATGCGATAGTGCGGCACAATGCGTTGGTAGAGAAATATTTTATACATAATTATACCTTAAGAATAAAATCAAACTCCGTGGATGTGGACATTCATAGATCATTTTACGCTCTATGCTTTCACATTCTCCATCAACAACTTTACCAACGACTCCTGCATTACTCCTAATACCGCTGTGCGTAAGCAGAAGTTAAGCAAAGAAGTTAATCAAAGAAAAAGTTCTCTATGTACTATTACATATCATTTATTTTATTTCCTACTTTAACCAATGCGTAAGATACTATTACATATCATTTATTTTATTTCCTACTTTAACCAATGCGTAAGATCTTTTTTTAATAAGTCTTGCAATTTTAAAATGTCATCTCGAAAGTACTTATCAATGAGCATTCTCCGAATTTCTGGGTCCAACGGTGGATATCCTCGCTGATAGAAAATTGGCTTTATTTTCTTCTTAAGGAAATCCCTCACTGCCGTAGGCACTATCCGTGATGCTCTCGCGTATGCAGCATGTATTGTTTTTGAAAACAAAAAAAACCTTGGCGATTCCCCTTCATTTACACGGTCTGTCAGCGCAACCGATATTGGCTCCACATCGAGAAAATCCCAGACCTTCCGTAATGCTGCATCAGCATCCCTCCGCAAATCATCGTATAAAATCACACAAAGCTGCTCATGCGAAAATTGCTCAAACCATGGAAGCAAATGTTTTGCATACAGGCTGTTATTGATATACGCAAAATGCTTATCTATAGCTCCGAGAAAAGTATCACCATACACAACACCACTACGAATATGGTGCCAATAGTGCGAGTAACTTCTCTCTACTGGATCTCGCAAAATAAAAAGGCATTTTATCGCTGGAATATCTTTTCGAATTCGTTGTCGAGCTTTCTCTGAACGGTAATAGTGCGGCGTTGCCTCTCCACGATGAATGCAGTGCTGTATTGGAATAAAAAACTGTGCATACCATCCGAGCCCTTTCATATAATTTTGATCTCTAGTAAAAAAATGGATTTCTTTCTTTTTAGACATTCCAATTGAAGGATGCTGATCAAGTATACGATACAAAAAGGTAGTTCCCCCCCTCTGTACACCACAAAGCAAGAACGTTGGTAAAACAATCCGTCTCATCACTATCTTCCTAAAACTGTTCATCGGACTTCATTGGCACTTTATACTCATCATATTTGTCTGCATAAGCTCCCAGTTACGTATTGTACAAGAAAAGCATCGAAGACCTATTTAGTAAAGTTTAGCTCCATGTCCAATGCTAAAAACAATAATAATATTTGAACTTATTGGACTTATCGTTAGCCCCAAACTACCTAGGGAGAGCATTAAGTGCTTAAAACGGCACCCAATGAAATCCTCTCTTTACGCGAACTTCTCGCTACACAATTCCTCTATCTAACAATACTGATAGTGACTGTTATTTCATTGTTTTCTTTCACGCCCTCTACTACTTGTAATCCGCTGAGATCTTCGTTGCGTCATTTGCACGCAACGATTCTGAGCAATTAAATCTATCACCTGCTGAGGTGTTGTACGCTTACCAACTCTTCCTTGGACACTTTGGTATCCTTTCCGAATAAGGTTCTTCCGCAATTCTTCATTCATCACTAACTGCATAATAGCATCAGCAAGTGCTCTGGAATTCCCAGGCGAAAACAACACAGCATTTTCTCCATCCTGAAGCTGTGATCGCAACGTTGCGATATTGCTGGCTATCACCGGCAACCCCTGAGACTGTGCTTCGTAAATCACTCGTGGGAATCCTTCACCCAGACTTGGTAGAACAAAAATATCTGCTGATCGGTAATACTCCAACAACCGCTGAAAAGGTTCTATATATCCAACGAACTGAACAACATCTTCCAGTTGAAGCTCTCGGACGATGTCGCGAAGATATCGCTCATATTCTTCAGTTCCCTTTCCCACGATCACGCACTCTACCTTAGGAATTTGCTTGCGCACCTGATCCGCAGCGTATAGGAGATATTCCACCCCCTTACGAGGAGCAAGCACTCCGACAAACAACACCCGAATAATGTCATTCTGACAGGTATCCTCTCTAACAAAAAAATCCCCCTCTCTCAGTTCAATCATCGGTACCGTTTCAAAGACTCGATCATTCCACTGCTTCAGCCTATCATAAATATGCCGCCCGTGGACTAAAACAAAGCATGCGTGCTGCACTAACCGTTGCTCCATACGCTTTCCTATCCAGCGATACACTGGGACCAGCAGTTTCTTTATCCAGTTATCAGTTCCTACCATAAAAGGAGCAACCTCTATCCAATCCGATCCAACATACACAAAATAAGGTTTCTGATACTGCCGCGCTAACGCTGCAGCAATTCCCGCTGTCATCTGCGGAGCAAAGATCATTACCAGATCTGCATCCCGAATCACCCGCTTTAGCACAGATCTCTTTCTCATCAACTGTTGAAGTTTACCTACAATCCCACCCGTAAACTCTCCCACCAGATGCACGCGAACTGCAGGATCTAAATGGTATGCATACTGCTGAAATTTTTCTGGTGCTTTCTCCATTACAACTTCCAGACTATCTACGTATTCCCGCAACTCATTAATAAACTGCCCCCACTTCTGATTCACATAATATTGCCCATCTCGAACCTCAGCCATACCGTAGCTAACGATAACCAGATTCATTCAGCTTCCAACATTCCCTTCGATTTTTGCCATCCTATTCTTTCTCACACACTGCTATCAATCCCAAAGATCGATAGGGATCTCCTATAGCCACTTTGCACTCGTAATAGCTCCGTAGCCATGTCAAGTAGCGATAAAACCCTGAGAGCTTTTTGCCAACCGGAAACAATACAGTGGCCGCTTTCCGCATGTATTTGAAAACGTAGTAATACGTATTCTTTTCAGTATATCCCAAAATTTGTTTTACAGTTACTAATGGAGACAAAATAGCTTCTAATTTCTCAGGAGAAAAATGCTGATAGTGCTTAGGATTCAAAGGAAGCAACTGCGAAGGAACAGTAATTATCAACCGTCCCCCCAACTTCAGATGACAAACCAACCTCTCCAAAACCACCGGAATTTTTTCAGGGATAATATGTTCCAAAGTCTCCATTAGCACTACAGCATCAAACTGATAAGACAAATCTAATTCTGCCAGATCCTGGAGGAAAAACTCCACATCTGGATTCAATACCTTAGCAAACCCAATAGCCCGCTCTGAGAAGTCTACCCCTACAACCCGATATCCCATCTTACGAAGTTCAAAGCACAAGCGACCATCTCCACATCCTGCATCCAAAATTAATGCTCCGTCATCAGCCTCCAGCAGAGATACAACGTTATTCAATCTTGTAAGATACTCAATGCTATATACCCATTTATACTCCTCCAACGCTAAATCCAAGTAATGATAAGGAACCACATATAGGTTGTCTTGTAACTTCTGTTGCATGTCTTGCATTTACATACTTCGCCTTTTGTTTGTGAACTACAAGAAGTACTCCAAACTACCAGAACACTGTTCAGATGACACTCAAGGATCACAGAAGTAAAATTCACGAACACCTACGTAATTTATACGCACTAATAGTATGACGAAACGATAATATCAACGTCATTTTGAACTACCAACAAACAGAAGCTTCCTCGTATTAGTTTTTTCCATATTTCTTCAAACAAGTTTGATCTTTCCAAGCTCCGCAAACGATCCCACCGCCATTAAAAAAGAAAACAGCAGGATATAATTTCTCTCTTCTCTTGTCAGTTATCTTCTTTTCATGCAGTAACGTTATTATATTTTCCTGTCTCGAGACACAGCTCAAGTAGATGTATAACACGGGTGCTGTCGTCCCTGCTTATTGTAAGTTCTGAGTGTATTCTGCTCAATCCTTGGAAACCTTATAAGAACAAACAAGGCTCTACTGTCACATGATACACTTGTTCTTTTACCTCGCTCTGTTCTGTAAAGAACACTTTCTCCGTACAACGCTCTCCATTTCTACTACTAAAACTTGAGGCTTAACTATCCACCTTATCCGTGCATCCAACTTCCAACTTTGATAATAGACAAGTATTGCTGAAGTTGTCATCTACAAGCTGTTAAGAACCATGAAGTAAGAATCACTGCCTGCAAACTTTTATCTCTCCTCATCATCGCCAAAATTATGCTATTTGCATCTTATAGACGAAATTTTGGAACCGCTTCCTTGCATCTGACGCGATAATTTCTTCCGTTTCTTCTTTATCCAGAAATACTGATCGGTCAGAGATTCGCAGCAACTTCGCTTGTAATTCTTCCATGTTCTCAAACCATTCGAAGGAAAAATTCCTGAAAAGCTCACGGGAAATCGGTGAGGAATAAACTAACGGCCGAATACCGAAAGCTAAAGATTCTACAAGTGCAGTTGATGTATGGCCTATAACGCGATGTGCACGTGGCAGCAAAGTATAAATCGACGTTTTGGGATGAACGACTTTCCACCTAGTTGGAGGATTATTCTGCCACAACTTCAATCCTACCATATCATTCGGATGAAGTTTCAAAACGCATTCTTTATCAGGAAAAACCCTCGCAACGGTTTCGCATATACTTCTATCTACTCCGTAGTCTAACGTACTAATAATAAGAATCAGCGGACGAAAGCTATTTTCTAAACTCTTTTCTCGTAAATGATCAGGATATTCAAGTCCAATGCTATACTTCTCGGACGGTACCGCTATTTTATCAAGCCAGAACGACCCAAGAGTTAAATAATAATCTGGATAATATTCTAACTTCAGTCCTCCACGCTTTAAAAAGTTTGATGGAAAATCACAACCAATATTCACACTGATTCCATGTTGGTAATCCGCTGTTATAACACCATAGTTGTGACATATCTTGACTAATGCCATTTTCCAATCAAAGGACCGCGTGGCCCCATGCACAATGATGAGTCTAACGGGAAATTTTTTTATAAATTCCGGAATCTTTCTTTGTAAAAACAAATACATCCTCACAACTTCCAGCAGTTTATCATTTATCTTATTAGGCAAAGTTTCATTTCCAAAAATATCCTCCAAAATCTTAACAAAACTTTCAATTTTATTCCGATCCGATGTAGAGATTCTAATGAACCTCGCTCCCAACTTTACCAAAGCAAGCCACAGATCAACATAAAATACTGGGATCTGGCGATTCTTTGGAGAACCAGTAGCAATTCCATATTCCAAAACATTCACAAGCTCTGGTCGGGTGTAGTACATCCAATCGAAGAGTCGAGAGTACCACTTTCCATCATAAAACTCCAATCGATAATCGTTTAATATTGCAATTGGCCTGGGCGGTGCAAAGCTGGGATTGTTTAGCAAAATTCGATGCAAACTCCCCTTATTGCGCCAATATCGACATATGACACTACCTTGTCGCCGCGGTGCATCTCGCAGGAACTGTTTGGCAGTAACAAATGATGATCCTGGTTTCTGTGCAAAAGATGTGCTCATTATCTTAGACAAACTCTTCCGGTGCAGGTAGTACACGATATAGTTCCTCGCAAATGGCCACAGATGCAATTTCCCATCACACACTGTAAAATCCCAAAGATATAAGTGTTCCCGTTCCTTTTCGATAAACTCCCGTACGTCCATATTATAAGTCATCCTTCTTCAGCTTGTAGTAACCTTAATTACTGCTTTCCGCCTACGGCGTCTAACTGCGTAGAGATATCTCCCTGACAGCCATATCTTACAAGGTAATAGACTCGGCGCAATTACCAGCAACGATAAAGCCAGAAAGTCAGGCAACGCTGTTGAGAGTACTATCGTGTTTCTACTCTCGATTGTCATTTCAAAAGTTCGGAATATCCGAATGAGTATTACACCTTCTTCTCTCACAGCTCGCACCAGTTTCACTCAATCTGTTAAGCACTTTACAAGATATATAAACGTGTTCTTCTCACATTTCTTCTCACATTTATATCCCTGCTCTCCTCCAACGGATACTGCCAGACTAGTCTCCTTTTCAATGACAGCAAAAAGTTAACCTAAGAACAATTGATACTTGCCCTACTACTAAGCAAAAACCTAGAGTATCTTCACATCGCTTTTCCTGATGCAGATTGAATAGACTATTTTCCTGACCCTTAACTCTCTTTCCAAACGTAGCAACAGGACCGATCGGAAGTTATTGCTCCTCAGTGAGATACACCATATTGAGAGTACAAAGTATCTTTTATTCAAACTATATCAGATCGTTCTACAGCTTCTGCCGATGCTTCTTTCTGCAGATATTCTGGTAAATCGGTATGCAAAGCTTAGTTCACGATTACCGTTGATTAAAAAATCCTCTTGAAAACCTCCATTTCCTTCTACCAATACACAGCAAATCTACGGTCACCCTTGCGACAATATCCATCAGATTCTTGTTCATTGTTCCTCTGTTCGACCGTTCAGCAGTGTTTTTCTGAACTCAAACTTTTCAATCATTGGCTGGAAATGCTTACTTACCAAAATCCAGCGCCAGCAACAGCAGTAGCAGAATTCCTATGGGAATTTTCTTTGCATTCCCCTTCTTTAATTCGATGCAACATAGATAAAACGGATGGGAATTAACCTCCTTAAGGTTACCGTTCTCATACGTAACAACTAAAATTCCCTATTTTTCATCCTTTATCCCCTGTCAACAGTTGACATCTGACTTTTCTATTTAACTACTTAACTACATAACATAAAGTCAAAACTCTGCATGCATTATTGTAAAACCTTAAAAAAATTAACTTTCGATACTATTACGAATAGCCTCTTGGATTCCACGCACTATTTCCTGCTGATCGCGATAAAACTCATTGGCTTTACGCTCTATAGCGGGATCCACCGATCTTTGCACCACATGGGCATTGATCTGCTCTAACGCAGGATCCCGATCGAACAGTTTATAAACATCTAAAATATCTGGAATAGCGGTGGATGGAAAATTCTGAAAGATCTCTCTGAATAATTCATAGTCTGGCATCTCATCCAAGGTAAGGCGCTTTAACGTTGAACGTTGATACTGTGAAGAGACCCGTATTTCTTTAACACGAAAAACCTGTGGTTGATTTATCCATACTCCCCAAATCTCGGTATCTTCTACTCCCAGCTCCTCAGCAACCTTACAGGCAATCTGTAACGCGGTAGTGCGCACACCGTAGATATTCACTCCGACCGGCATTCCACTTGTGTAAATGTAATCCCACTGTTCCCGCTTCAGCAAATCAGCAATCAATTCAGCATGATAGATAGAAAACAGCGGGTTGTCAGCGGTAATTCCTACAAAACCACCTAAACCAAAAAACAGAGCAGCTTGCAGCAATCTCCGCATTACATTATCCGGATCCCCTATAAAGTAAAAAATACCTCGGCGTTGTGCAATTTCTACCAGTGGCTTGTCCTGTGGCACATAGGACGTACATAGTACAACCTCTTCACATCCCGCTACACTTTTGGCACGCTCAATGACTCGCTCAACAACTCGCTGCCCATTCAAGTCTAATAACAACTTTAGGGGTAACCTTGATGACTTTAAGCGTGCCGTTATCAAAAAACCTATTTTCATTGCTCCGTTGTTTCTATCTTTCTCAAATCTTTCTTACATAAGATTGTTCCTGCAGCAAGATCACGCTCAAATGCATATCTCCACGGATATCGCAACTCTTCTTTGGCAGCATCAGGAACATATGGAGATCTTTTAAAACCAATGTTTTCCCATCGCAGTACTCCCCCTTGCTTTACATCCGTCATTAACACCGGTACTTTCTTCATGATCCCTGGGGCCATATACTCTTGTTCAGCTACACCTAATAACAATGCGTCTTCTCCAAGACAACGTTCCAAAAGCCTCAGCTGAGTACACAGCTCGTTAAACATTTCGATACTAATTGCCGCTTCACTGTCTATGCGTTTCTCTCCCCAAACATTCGTTACGTGTTTCTCTACATACTGTACCCCTTGAGCTGCTCCAATAAGAGTAACCAACAAATTGTCAGGATGATCCCACTTTGTGTGATCGGCATAGATAAACTGAGAATAGGGATATAATACCCTTAGACGCCGCAGCTTGCCAAAGTTAATGTTAGCAATATCCGTAGGATAATTCTGGAATCCGAACGCTAGGACAAGTCGCTCCCAGGGTATTTCAAGCACACTTCGTGCAAACTCAATTTCCTCTATCGTACATCCAGATATCCCCAAAGCAACAAGGACATCCGCTCCAACGTTTAACCGAATACTCTCCAAAAGATGGACATCATTAATACACGTAGCGTGGACCTCAACAATACTTGGTTGATACTGCACACCAAATTGCACGGCCTTGGTATCATTAGCCAAGATTATGAGCTGCTTATCGGATCGATGGATCATCGTCAAGATTTGATCCCACTGAGCTTCGCTCAACATCCAATCTTTAATCGCAGAATAGAGTGGATGTGACGGGAGCATATATTCATCCAAATCTAAAAGGAGATGTACTTTGATAAACTCAGCTTGTGTACGGGTAACAATGTCTTCTACAAGTTTCATCATAAAATCAAAATCCCCCTCATGATGCCACGCTGTTTCTGCGATGCCAAATATTCGCTTCATCTTGGCTTACCTCACAATTCTAACTTCTTCACTACCTTTTGATATTCCGCCCACTGCCCAACATCTAAATAAGCACCGGAAGGAACGGGATATCCCAGGACTGTCTCCTGTGACTGCAGCAGCGTATCTATCAACTGCGGCATGTCTACTGCCGTTGCTTCTGGAAGATACTGGAAGATTCGGGGACTTATGACGTATACTCCTGCATTTACCGGGAAAGTATACTCTGGCTTTTCGATAATCTTTTGAATTTGTCCTCCATTCTGCATCTGTACCACCCCATAAGGAATACGGTAATGTTGAATGGCGACCACGGACGTCAATGACGATCGTTGCTCCCGATGAAATGATACCAGATCGGCAAAATCGATATCCAGAATAATATCACAGTTAGAAAGGATGAAATCTGTCGACAGCGTGTCTCGCAAAAGCGCAAGGCTACCGGCTGTTCCCAGAAATTCAGGCTCCCGGACGAAAACTACGTCGTACGGTGGTTGAAGCCCCTGAAAATAAGCTTCCAGCATCTCTGCTTTATAGTTAACCGTAATGTAAAACTGTTGCACACCGTACTGCCGGAATCGGTCAATAATATGTTCGATGATCGTTTTGTCTCCTACAGGGATCAGTGGTTTTGGCAACACCCGCGTGAATGGATCCAGCCGCGTTCCTTTTCCCCCCGCCATAATAACCACTGGAACATTCGCTAACGCTGTACTCTGCACCGACGGATGCTCCTCTTCAGCAAACAACTCTCGCCAAGTCCAATAGTTAACAACTTTTTTCTCGCGATTCACTACCGGCAATACCGAAAGCGAACGGCGAATAAACAGCTCCCGCAGCGCCGTATGAGATAAATGATGATCCTCAAAAACTACAATAGGATCCGGATTCATCGCCTGCTCGACCGTGCCCTCCAAGGTTCCGCTTCGCAAGATATAGCGACGAATATCTCCATCGCTGATCGTCCCCAGAAGTTGCAGCGAATCATCCACGACCAGCAGAACCTTTGTGGCTGCCTTATCTAATTGCTTCAGCGCCTGTGTAATGCTCACAGAAGGCGTAATAAAAATGGGATCTCTGTCGATCTGTTGAAGTGATATCCTCTGTTCGCTGCTCATTCTCATTCTTGCTAATTTCAATCAGTTTCCCGTCAGGAAATTTTCCTCATTATTGTTAAGACGCTTTGCAAAACCGGAACGTATCCCGGAAGCTGCCGAACTACATTCTCCGCTATATTTTCCTGATATGTATGGACCGTGAGATTGCGTGCTTCTACCATTTCCAGTAGCAGGCGGGCGTGTTCTTCAGAAACGTATCCCACTGCGAAAAATTCTCGTATACAGGAACGTGGACTCCGCCATACAATTCCTTCGTGTTCCAGAACAACTTTCAAAGCCTTCCAGAAAATTTCGAAAGTAAACTCAAAGCGCTGGATTGCCGCATCTCGATAGAAAGCATAATCTTCATCGCCTCGATGCTGCTGTACTTTTTGCAACGCCTCTTCCAATCGTTGCACTGCGCGACCCAATGCCGCTACGGTTTTGTAAAGTCTATCCACGTTTGTCCCTCTTTCAGCACTTCCTCTTGCACACTTCTGGGAAGATGGGCAAAAAGAGCAATGTCAACCTTTTGCGGAAGGAGAGAATGTTCTAATATTTCCTGCAACTCCGCCACCGTTGCCATATCCGCTTCCTCGAGAATGGCTAAATCCACATCGGAATGTGGCTGGTGCATTCCCCTGGCTCTGGAGCCATAAAGCACCACTCTGACTCGCTTCCCTTTTTCAGCAAAATATCGAGACAAGAAGGTTCGAAGCTCTTCTATGGTCGTAATCTTTATCTTTTCCTGTTCTCCAGTTTTCACCATATCTACAGTTCGGCTATGAGATTTCTATCCTGTAGCGAACCTGCTGAAAATCTTCTGGAGCAAAGTTACATCATCTGACTTTCAACCCAGAAGAAATCTCCCCAGATATTCGGACTCATTACGCCCCATTTCCAACGAACAAAGAAAGTCCCCCCATCCAGCAGACCTTCTTTGTCGGGTGGAGCGATGAACGGTTGCAACGCTTCTTCGACGCGATGCCACCGGGAATCTAAATCTTTGAGCACTTTTGCTCCAGTAAGTGCGATTACCGCTGCGGAATTATCCAGGATATCCCGGCGCTCACTTCGGAAGTCCCAGGGAACCGTACCATCAGCGTTCACATTTGCCAAAAAGTACTCCGCCAGGCGTTCTGCGTACGCTCGATACTCGTTATTTCCTGTATAATGCCACGCCTGAGCAAATCCCAGAATCCCCCACGCCTGCCCGCGTGACCATACACCATCAGGAGCATCCCCCTGAAAATTCTCCCGAAACAACACAGCTCCAGTTTCCGGGTCAAACCACACCGTTTGCCACACAGATCCATCATCACGCAACAAAAGCTCAGCAATCCGGTAGAAGTGGGTTATCACCATCTCCTCTGCCTCAACATCCTTGAGCTCCTTCGCCGCCCACCATAGTAATACCACATCCGGCAAGGTATCGATGATAGATCCGGTGTATCTCCGTTCATCAAAGCGATAATCGTGGTAGATCATCCGTGCTGCTGGATGGAATCGTGACTTCTGTGTTTCCACCGCATCCCGTGCATACTGCAACCACCGTTCATCTCCAAGGATCTGGTAGCCCCTCACAGCAGAATAGAAAAACATAAATCCCACATCAAACGTGGGGCGAAACCGCAAAGGCGCTAATTCTTCCATTTTTCGCTGAATCAATCGCAGCACACGCTCTGCTTCCTCCATACTTCCGTCCTCGCGCAACATCCGATAATAGTGCCACAGAATCCCGATAAAGAATCCGCCGCCCCACTCCCCATCGTTCAATACATACCGCCCATTCTGCACGTAGTACGGAAATCCTTCCCGCTGTGCCAGGGGAAGCATACGTGATCGGATAAGACCTATCAAGCTCTTGCTCATCTCACGGAAGAATGTAAGTTCCTACTTCTGGCAAGTGCTCAAATTCGTGCTCTTCAATCCACACTGCCTGGTCACCACACTTGACCAGGATACGATCCTGATCGAGCGCCAGAATTTTTCCGGGCTCAATGTTTGGCAAATGAACTTCTTCTTCCCGAACTTTCCATACTTTCACCTCCCGATCCTGATATTCGATGTGAGCTCCGGGATATGGCCTGGTCAAGGCTCGGACTAAGTTATAGATGCTTCTACTACTCATCCGAAAATCAATCTTCCCATCCTGTTTTGATCGTTTCCGCCAATAATTTGCGCGACTATGATCCTGTGGAATACGCTGATACGTTCCCTGTGCCAATTGCGGAACAAATTCCTCGATCTGCTGAAGCGCAACCCGCACGATCCGATCGTACAACGTACGGGCAGTATCTTCATACGTAATTGGAACGTCGCGCTGACTTAAAATATCTCCGCTATCCGCCCCTTCATCGAGAAAAAAGAACGTCGATGCCGTTTGCTCCAGCCCTAAAACCAATGCTCATATAATGGGATGTCTCCCTCGATTCTGGGGCAATTTTGCCGAATGAAAACCAATCGCTCCGATCGAAGGAATACCTAACAACGGTCTGCGTATAAGTTGCGACCAGCCCAAGACGAAAAGCACGTCGGGTCGCAATTCCTGGATCCACTGGAGATGCTGCTCATCATTGATATTACCAACGTACCGCACTGGAATTCCGTGAGCAGAACACAGCGGGGTTAAATCTTGAAAATCGGAATGAAAGGTTGACTGTTTTTTCGTAATCACCCCTTGAATCTGAACATACTGTTCCAACTCAATCAACTTCTGCAATGCAAAGAAACTGAATTCAACCGTTCCAACAAAGACAGCTCTGAAGCTCATTTATGCGGGTACCTGAAAATCAATTTTGTAAAACGGCTTTATGACAGAGCGAAGATCCGCCTGCTTTAAAACCTCAATGATGCGCTCTGCAGCATGTCCATCCCCGTATGGATTCTGGACAGTCGGCAACATCGACTGAAAGTCCGGAGAATACAACCGCTGGATTGCTCTCTCGATGGAATCTTCTGTTGGATCACAATCTATAACGCTCCGGGCGCGAATTCGACCATCCTGTCTGCTCCCAATATTGATTGTCCCAATATGAAAACTTGGTGCCTCAATGATCCCACTGGAAGAATTTCCCACGACAGCATCTACAAACTGCAATGCAGACAAATAACGTAATTGCCCCAGCGATGTAAAAGCAACTGCTCGTTCAGAGTGGCTTTCAACAAACTGATCGATCATCTGATTGATAATTCGCCCTTCAGTGTCAGCGTTTGCCTTCGTGAAAATCAACTTAATCTCACGAAATCGATCCAGTACATTGAGCAATGCGCGGAAATAGGATTCTGTTTTCCCTTTCTCCAGCGTTACTGGATGAAAAGTCACCAGGAAATTCTTTTCGCCAAACTGAAATCCCAGTTGATGCTCTAACTCCTGCTTTGTCAACAATCGCATCGTCCGGATATTATCCAGTCCCAGTGCACCAACGGCAAACACTCGATCCGGCGACTCGCCCAACTGGATAATGACTCGCCGGTACTCCTCGGTTGAAGGAAAATGCAAAAAACTCAGCTTCGTAATTGCGTGGCGGATTCCCTCATCCATTGCCCCATACGTAGCTTCTCCCCCGTGAATATGAGCAATCGGAATGCGATGGATATACGCAGCAACAGCAAACGCCAGCGCCTCGAAGCGATCTCCCAGCACAACTGCAATATCTGGTCGTAGCCGCTCCAGGGCTTCAGCATATCCGATCGCACCCAATCCAACCGACTTCGAAATACCAACAGGAGTATCAGAGCTAAGCAAAATTTCCACTTTTTCATCAATGGTAAATCCGTCTGCAAGAATATCACGATACGTTAACCCAAATTCTGGTGAAAGATGCATTCCAGAGACCAGCAACTGTAACTGCAATGCAGAATCTTCCTGAATAGCTTTGAGCAACGGTCTCAGCAACCCGTACTCCGCTCGAGTGCCGGTAAAAATGCAAATCGTTCGCCGGTCTTTATTTCTTTTGGCCTCTCCCGACTGCACTGTTACTCCTATAGAGCTTTCTTTACAAACCTGAGAGTAAATTCGTAACCATCTCCCTCATCAATAGGGATGTTTACCATATCCCGAACCAGAGGATAGATATATTGAACGAATTCTTTTTTTAACTCCGTTCTCTCCTCAAGAGGAAGTCGATTAAATAGATAGATCAAAAAGTGAGCTATAGGTCTTAACCCTACATGCCATATTTCCACCTGCTGCCTACTATACACCGGTATCTTTTCCAGAAGTTGGCAACCCAATTCTTCTATTGTTCTAACATACCAGTCAATCTCACGAATGCTTGGCCACGTTGCCAGCCGACCTCGATCCAAAATATTAAGGCTTTCTTGAGACAACCAAGATGTACCCCAAAACTGGGGATGAAGCTGTATAAAATCTGGCGTCTTTATTTGCAACAATATTTCTCCCTGAGGCTTTGTTATGCGTACTATTTCCCGGAGATGCATTTCAACGTTGTCAACCCAATAGACACTATTGGAGTACATCCGGTCGAAATTTTCATCCGGAAAATGAAAAGGAAGGTTATTATCGTGCTGAAGCAGATGCTCATATATACGGAGCCTTTCCGCTTTCTTCAACAGAGATGCTTTCCAATCAGTACCATAAGTAATGGTAGTTTCAGGATATTTCTCGATTATGTGGTCTAGCTGGTAATGTTCTTCGTAGGAATCAAAAATATCGGTAACTTTATCCTGAGTTAGCTGTAATAACTTCGTGTTTGCTACATCAAGAAAAACATCGAATTCCTGACAGAACTCACCTCCCAACAACAAAAACATAAAAACTCCATCGCCACAACTTATATCTAAAGTCGTTCCACTAAAAGTAAACCCGCTCTTCCAAACAGAGCTGGCTCGAAGAAATCCTAAAGCTGCATTTTCAGGGCGCAAGAACCAGACGGACAGAAAACTTTCTACATTCATCTTTCCCCACGCATTATTTCCCAGAACAAATTTATTTCCCACCACTATAGACACACCATCATATTGCTGGCTGCTTTTCCTAAAACTCTATAAGCTCATCCGGAGCAAAATCCCGGGGAGCGGGTTTTCCGATTATTTCTTCCCATCGCATTGGGGAAATCCCGGTTCCAGGGCGTTTGGTTGTTAGATTCTCCTCGCTGAGAACCTCGCCTGCCTGAATGGAACGGCGGGCAACAATGCTCTTGCGCACCACCGGTATGTTCCGCTGCTCTGAAGTCGACGGTTTTTTAATTCCACTACCCAGGGCTTTCTCAATATTGCGAATCGCGGTAATCATCGCCCGGAGCTCTGTCGGTTCCAAACTGGCTTTGTGATCCGGACCTGGGAGCGTCCTGTCCAGTGTGAAATGTTTCTCAATCACGGTTGCGCCCAGCGCGACCGCTGCAATAGGAACTTCGATCCCTTCAGTGTGATCCGAATAGCCAACGGCAACCTGAAAAGCGTTCCGGATCGTCACCATCGCCCGGAGGTTGACATCTTCCATCGGCGTTGGATATTCCGTGTTGCAGTGGAGTACGGTAATATCTTCCCGCTTCGTCCCATTCACCATCAGAACATCTAATGCATCCTCAATCTCTCCCAGGTCTGCCATACCAGTTGAGAGAATCACTTTCACCCCGTAGCTCCCAATTTCCCGAAGCATCGGGTAATTGGTAATCTCTCCTGATGGAATCTTGATGATCGGCAGTTGCAGCTCCCGGTACAAGAAACGGGCACTGGGAATATCAAAAGGTGTCGATAAAAATAGAACACCCCGCTGCTGACAATATTCTTTCAATTCCTGAAATGCTTCAAATGGAAGGGTTAGTTTACGAATCATTTCCAATTGGGACTCCTCCGGACCCGTGGTTTGCAACTGATAGACTGCCTTTGGCGCCCGGGTACTGACAACCTCATCGGGAATAAAGGTCTGGAATTTTACTGCGTCAGCTCCTGCCTCAACGGCAACATCCACCAACTGCTTGGCTAATTCTAACTGTCCATTATGATTGACCCCGGCTTCCGCAATAACAAATACACGCTCTCCCATTTGACCTTGTCACTATTGCTTTTTTACACCACCCATATTATTTCCGGACGCACACGCTATACACCGAAACGAAGAAGCGATCCTTCGTAGCCGTGCTACGTGCACCACTATTCCTACAACAATCCTTCTTTCCGCAACAACTCTTGCAATCGTTCATCTTCCTTTGCTAACTGCCGCACTACCGTCACCAACCGCCGTAACCGTCCCGGCTTGACTTCCCGCTCCAACTCCTCGATTGTCTTGAGGTTTCGTCTCAGCAATAATCGTCCGTCGATCCCAATAGGCAAATCCAATTACAACAGCAACCAGAGTCGTGAAAATCCCGCTGAGAATCCACAAAAATTGGGTCAAATTCTCAAACCGCCGATTGATATCCTCAAATCGGTGGTTGATGTCCTCGAACCGTTTATTGATATCCTCGAACCGCTTATTGATATCCTCAAACCGTTTATCAATCAACTCAAATCGCTTTTCGATCTGTTGAAACCGTTCATCGAATACCGCCTGCTGCTTACGAATTTCTATCAACTGCTGGTAAATCATCTCGTTAGTAACCCGCTGCTGTGCCAATCCTCCCAAAACTCCTCCCATCCATACTCCAACGAATACCACTGCTGTTCGCACTATACCGAGATATGCACTCCATCTGAACCAAAACCCCTTCATTCCCAGCGTATGTTCCACCTTGTCATCGTCATCGATCATCATCGCAGCAACCCTCCTCTCCACATTTATAGGTACCCCGATGCATCTTCACCATCGCTCGAAGAGTGTAACGAACGCCTCTCCGGCACCGAATCCACTTTCGCTTCCACGGATGACTGCTAATGCCCGAATTGCTTCTTCACTGCGAGGAAAGGGATGCGCGCCAAGTTCAGAGCGATAGATTTTCATAATCTCAACTTTGCGATCCAGAAATGGTGTAATATCGACATAGTAGTTAGGCGTAAACGGGAGCGTTCCGGAGAGTGCAAAATTCGTTTCACTCAGCACCTCCATCATTCGAACTGCCCGGAGTGGCGGCAAACGAAATACTTTTGTGGCGGAATGAAGCGCTTCAACGATGATCCGATGATTACTATGCGCATCACCATAAAAAGGAACGTAGAGTATGTCAGGTCTTATCTGGTGCAGCACCTCGCTGATTTTCGCAATGATCTCACCACGTGGAATCTGATCCAACCGTGTTGTCGGATACCCTAAGGACCACACCTGCTGAAAGCCATACGCTGCTGCAACCCGTTTGATCTCCCGATCCCGCGTATGTTCCATTGCAGCATACTGCGGAATTCCCTTCACGGTTGTAACAATCACCCAATGCAGTACATCTCCGTCCTGGTGGTATCGAAGCAGCGTACCACCAGCTCCTAAGGTCTCATCGTCAGGATGCACAGCGATGACAGCTATGGCCATTCTCTCTACCCTTGAGCTTCAAATCGAACTCCTCCCAATTCAACATAAGCCCCCGGATATCCCGGATAGGAGCAGGCTCGCACTCTACGCCGAATCTCTTCAGGCGGCATATCTGGCGTTATCCGACACAGTTCTTCAAGCTCCCGCCGACGATAGGGAGATCTTTGCCACTGTTCGTCACCTATCGGAAAAGGCTCTCCGCGTAGCATATAGGGAAACAGCTTAGTAAAAGCGTGATAAATATAAGCGTAACATCGTTGCGTAAGAGTATAAACGGTATCGTTCGGAAACACGGGGAACCTTTCTACTAAAATAATAGGTCCCGTATCAACTTTTTCTGCCATATAATGCGCTGTAATACCATACTCAGACTCCTCGTTATACAGGGCAAAGTTTGTACACCCTATGCCCGGATACCGCGGATCTCCAGGATGAAAATTCACGTGAGCAATCCTTACTTTCTGTAAAAGTGTCACTGGAATAATCCATGGAGAAAGATAAGAAACCAGATAGTCATAACTTTGAGGTTCCGACAATGGGAATGGATCTGTTGCAGAGCCAATAAAGCTATCTACTGTCTGAAAATGTAATTCTAAAAGCTGCAATGCATCCTGCATAAATGGACGATCCTTAGCAAAAAAGGCAATACGATATTTCAACTTGTTATCTGTCAACTTCTCACCCCGCTCGGTATATTCACTATCCGTTCTGCCAGCCATTCAGCGGTCGAAAGGTCGCCGCGTGGAGCACTCTGATACATCGGCAAATGGTGCAACAGGGTCCACACGGGACGGGTCATCACGCCCTGTGCATTGGTGAATTCCAGAAAAACATCGCGCTCAGTATAATTTTCCAGCACAATGGCATTCAACCAATAGTTTGAACGTGCGCCTTCTGGCTCGGTGATAAATGGAATATCTTTTTGACGAAAGAACTCGGCATACGCTGCTGCCGTTTGCCTTTTGTTGTCAACAAATGCCTCCAGTTGCTCCATCTGGGCAACGCCAATGGCTGCGTTGACGTTGGGCATTCGGTAATTATATCCCACCGCATCGTGCTCATACTTCCACGGATGAGCTTTCTTCGCTGTCGTACTCAGATGGTATGCCTGTTCCGCAATGGACGGATCATCGGTCAGAACCATCCCCCCGCCGCCGGTCGTAATAATCTTGTTCCCGTTAAAGCTCAGGATCCCTGCCACACCGAAAGTTCCCGGATGCTTGCCGCGATACCAGCTTCCCAGTGCTTCAGCGGCATCCTCAACAACCGGTAAATGAAAGCGCTTAGCAACCTCCAGAATTGCATCAATGCGGCACGGATGCCCAAACACGTGTACCGGTACAACAGCAGCTATACGCCGACCTGTTTGGCGATTTATCAATTGCTTCGTCGCTGGATGAAGCGTTGCATGCTCCTCGAGCCATTCCTGCAATTTCTGCGGCGACATTCCCAGATTATCTCGCTCCACGTCTACAAAAACCGGAACGGCACCACAATGAGCGATGGCATTCGCAGTGGCAACAAACGTCAATGGTTGCGTAATGACCTCATCCCCCGGCTGGACACCAACAACTTTCAGTGCCAGATGCAACGCTGCTGTTCCATTGACTGTCGCCACAGCATAACGGGCGCCAGTGTACTCGGCAACTTTCTTCTCAAACCGTTTCACAAACTCCCCGACGTACGATACAAAAGTCGAATCGATGCACTCAGCAAGATACTCTTTTTCCCTGCCCGTAAAGACAGGGCTGTGGAGCACGACCGGATTGGTGGGATAAAGTTTTTTTACAAACCCAACAAAATCTTTATACCACATATTCCTCAGCCCGATAAAAGGGCAAATGCTGGTTTTCCTTGAACCACTTTATGGTTTTGCTTAACCCCTCTTGCAAAGTATGCTCTGGGCTCCACCCCGTTAACTGTCGCAACAAACCAGGATCCCCACACAACCTTGCAACTTCACTTTTCTGTGGACGCAACCTCTCACTGTCAACTTCAATATGTGCTTCAGGATTGATCATCTGAATGAGCAAGTGTGCTAACTTTTCTATTGAAATTTCCTGCCCCGTTGCAATGTTTACATCTTTGCCAACTGCCTCATCAGCTTCCGCCAACCTGATAAATCCCTGTACTGTATCTTCCACAAACACCAGATCTCGTGTGGGGAATAACGCCCCTAACCGGATAGTTTGCATCCCTGAAAGCAACTGTGTGATAATCGTTGGAATGACCGCACGCGCAGATTGCCGGGGTCCATACGTATTAAATGGT
Organism: Candidatus Kapaibacterium sp.; assembly: GCA_015490805.1. GTDB lineage: Bacteria > Bacteroidota > Ignavibacteria > Kapaibacteriales > WFXC01 > WFXC01. The sequence continues at coordinate 838 of WFXC01000013.1, read as the reverse complement.
CGCACAATCACCACAGGAAGATCATAGCTTCGATAAAAGGATTCCGCCAGACTATCAGCCGCAATTTTCGTCGCCGAATAGGGAGATTGCGGCTGTCGTGGGTGCTGCTCATCAATCGGTACATATTGTGCAGTACCATAGACTTCCGACGTTGAGGTGATCAAAACTCGCTCAACCTCGCTATCTTTTGCTACCTGAAGCACGTTGAGCGTACCAACAACATTCGTCTGCACAAAACTTTCTGGATCTCGATAGCTATGAGGAATGCTAATGAGAGCAGCTAAGTGAAAAACCACCTGTTGCGCCTCCATTGCTTTACGGACACTGGAAAAATCCCGAATATCCCCTGCCCAAATTTCTACTCGCTTTTGCACCTCTGGCGCGCACCGATCCAACCACCCTCTCAGACCCAGGGCATTGTAGCGCACAAATGCCCGGACTTTACAACCATAGTGCACCAGCGCTTCCACTAAATGACTTCCAATAAAACCCCCAGCCCCCGTCACTAATACTTTTTTCCCTGATAAATTCATCCTGGGTCTCCTGAACAAATATCAAGATACTTACACTTCCGAAGCATCAACATTTCCTCTCAAATGTAGAACAGCACACAACATCAAAATCCTCCCTCACCGTTCCTTAGATCTCCACCAATTTACTTGTTCACTTCAGCTTACCAATTTTGATCTACAACAACCGGAAACTTCGGAGCACTTCTGCTAACTTCGGATCTTCTCGCGCAAGTTGACGCAACGCCGCAATTAAATCCCGTAACCTCCCTTCTTTCTCTATCACTTCGATCGCTTCATCCCGTGCTTTGCGGATGATCGTCCGTCTG
>WFXC01000012.1 GCA_015490805.1 Candidatus Kapaibacterium sp. | reverse complement strand
TGCCGGGCGAGGCGGGCACCTATCAGGCGATGGTGGCAGTGGAAAGCAGTGTGGGGGAGGAGCAGGTAGAAGTGCGAGGGAGGCGGGAGCAGGTGGGGATCGGGGTATGGGTAGAGGCAGTGGATGAGGAGAAGCTACCGGGCGAGGAGGCGGAAGTGCGGGTGGTGTATGCGGATAGCAGTGGGGAAGCGAAGGTGGAGGCATTGCAGCTTGAGCTGGAATGGGATGGCAGAGTGCTGGGGTATCGGCGGCTGGAGGCGATGGAAGGCGAGTGGGAGGTGGTAGACGAAGGGCTTGGGAAGGTGCGGCTTGTGGGGCAGCGGTCGGGAGGATTTGGCGATGGCGAAGTGGTGCGGCTGTGGTATGGGGTGTATGGTGGAACGGATCGAGAAGCGGTCGAGGTGAAGGTAAGGGATGTAGACGTTGGGGATCGGGCAGTGTGTGTGGAAGCGGGGACGGGAGCGGACACGGTGCGCCTGGAGGAGTACTGTCTGCGGGACGTGCGGGAGATCCGGCTGGGGAAGGAGTACGGATTGGAGGCGAAGCAGGAAGGGGAGGAGGTGATGATACGGTACGGGATTGGGCTCAGTGGAGCGGTAGAGGTGGTGCTGTATGACGGGTATGGGCGGAAGGAGGTGGTAGTAGCGAAAGGGCAGCAGGAAGCGGGGTGGAGAGAAGTGCGGCTTGGGACGGAGGGGTTAAGCAGCGGGTTACATTTTGTGCGTTTGCGGAGCGGTCGATATGAGCAGGTGGTACCGGTGTGGGTGGTGAAGTAGGAGGAAGGCGGTATCTGACCGTCGAGGCAGATCTGTGCGTTCGTAGTGTGTCGGGAGCGCTGGCTTTTGCCAGCAGGGAATTCCCTTCCCCTCCGGGAGAGGATCCGGGTGAGAGAGAATTTGCGCGCTAAAGCGTGCGCTTCGGGTGGCTAAAACGTGTGCTTGCGATAAGAAGGTTCTTGAACTTGCCTGTCCTTCAATACCACATTGGGGTTCCCGTTTGCGCCCGTGTTGGTGGTGAAATTGAGGAGTGACAAGCATGCGAACGCTTCTGATCCTGATTGTTCTCTGGGGATTGAACTTCACGGTGGCGCCATCGCAGGATTTTCTGGATTCATTGTTGCATTCGATCGGATGGACGCGAGATTCGCTGGGCTTTACGCCGCAGGCTCGGTGGGTTCGGATGCCAGATCCCCGGCGGCTTCCGTACCGATTGCCATTCTTTCTGGAGCTGTGGCAACGTCCGATGAGTATCTACGAGTTTGCCAGAAGTTTTTCTGAAGCAGCGGCAACGTATCTGGATCCAGAACGCCGACTCAATAATGCCGATGGTGTTTACCGTGCGTTCTATTTTCTGACCGTTGATCGATGGGTAACCGGATTTCGCCCTTATAGTGCTAACGTGGTGACGAAGTATACCGATCAATTTTCGCTGGAGAATGCTCTGACCCGGTTGTGGCAACTGGGAGAGCGATTACCGTATCGTCCTCCGTTCGGAGGGATTATGTGAATACCGAAAAGCCGTGGGATCGCTTTGTGCAGGCGGTCGATTCTTTGCTACCAGGAACGGTGCAGCGATCGCTGGCACTGCTGCTGCATAATCTGGCTGATGCTGTGTCCTGGTATCAGGTGGCAATGCGGAAGGTGCCAGCAGACGTTGCTGCTCGCGTTGTTCGGATTCGGGATCTGCATACTACTCAGTCGGACGGCACGGTGTACTATCCCGAAATTGATGACGCGATGGAAGCAGTCGACTGGCATGCTTTTCTGTATGCAGCAATCAAAAGTGTAGCAGCAACAGAAGCGTTTGTGCATACGATGCGTCCCCTCTGGATACCGTCATCCTTTCAACTGCGGCTGGAAACACCCCTGGGAGAAATTCTGCTGGGCGGAAGCGGCAATGATACGCTCCGGTCGGATCACCCGCTGCTTGTCGTGGACTTTGGAGGCAACGATACGCATTCTGGCAGTGGTGCTGGGGCAGTAGCACTTCAGAATCCGGTGTCGGTGATGATCGATCTTGCCGGCGATGATCGGTATGAGACCAATGAGGATGTGAGTTTCGGCGCTGGGATTCTCGGTATTGGGGTGTTATGGGATTGTCGTGGTGATGATCGGTACCAGAGCCACAACATTACGCAGGGAAGTGGACAGGTAGGGATGGGAGTGCTGGTTGATGAAGCGGGGGACGATCAGTTCGCTGCGGGTGCAATCGCTCAGGGATCGGGAATGCTGGGCATTGGGGTGTTGCTGGATCTGGACGGGAAGGATGAATACCGGATTTTGGGGAATGGACAGGGAGATGGGGAGTTCGGAGGCATTGGCATTCTGGTTGATTATGCCGGCAATGATTTGTATTATGCGGAACCGTGGGCGGCGACTTTTAATCGCGGGGATTACCATTCGGATTATAAGGTCAATATCAGCAATGCGCAGGGATTTGGCGGCGGACGCCGGGGCGATGGTTCTGATGGACATAGCTGGGCAGGAGGGTTGGGCGTGTTAGTGGATCTTGCCGGTGATGATCGGTACGTGTCAGGCAATTGGTCGATGGGAACGGCGTACTGGTTCGGCATCGGCATCTTGCTGGATGAAGGAGGAAATGACCGATATGAGTCGTGTTACTTCACCCAGGCTTCTGGCGCACACTTTGCGATCGGTGCGTTGATCGACGAAGCGGGTGACGATCGGCACGAGCTGTTTGAGACGATGGGTGCGGCATTGGGATTTGGCTGGGATTGTACCGTGGCGTTCTTTCTGGATCGGAGCGGGAATGATTTCTACCGGGCAAAGAAGATTTCCTTTGGGGTTTCCCAGATTCGATCACAGGCGTTCTTTTTTGAACTTGGTGGCGATGATGAATATGTGTTCGGTGCGTTAAAGAATATGTTTGGGGCAGCAACACCCTATCAGTATGCGCAGCAGTATTCTCCATTGACAGCCTACTTTTACTGGTTGCATTCCATCGGGCTGTTTCTGGATCTGGGTGGGCAGGATCAGTATCGCCCGATGGCGGGAATTGCTGCTGGCACAGTGTTTCAGAACAATAACCGCTGGCGAACGCCGCTGCCCGGTGGCAGCTCCACGGTGCCAGTGCCGCCTGCGGGAAGCTATGGCATCGGTGTGGATCGGGAAGGGGGAACGATTCGCGAATTGCAGTTGTGGCGCAAGAGACAGCAGAAGTAAGGAAGCAGGAATTCTGCAAAGGACTTCTATCTGAGACTGAATAGCAGTGATGAGGCAACATTCCATCGGTTTGGAGGATGTTGTGGTGTCTTGCGAGGATGGGGCTGATCTTGATGATGGCGGATGGTGTTTTTCAGAGCCGGCAACAGCATCGCTGGGATGATGGGGACTGCACTTGTGCAGTTGGAGAAAATCCGTATTTTTGCAGTTTGAGGAAACGAAAAAGAGATACGACCGTGAGTGGCGAGTTGATACTGTTTGTGCTGATTGCAATCTTGGCGATTGGAAGTGCGGTGGCAACGATCACGAGGCGAAATCCGGTTGCCGCAGCACTTTTTTTGGTTCTGCACTTTGCATCACTGGCAGCGCTGTATCTGTTTTTGAGTGCGCAGGTGCTGGCAGTGTTGCAGATTCTGGTTTATGCTGGCGCTATTATGGTGCTCATTCTTTTTGTGATTATGCTCCTGAATCTTGGCAAGGAAGAACAGTTGGCTGAACGCTTTCAGCCACGGGCGATTTTTGCACTGGTCTTTGGAGGCTTGCTGCTCTTATTTTTAGCCGTAGCGCTCACAGCGGCACCGATTGCATATCCGGAAATAGCGGCAAAAGCGGCAGAGATCGGTACAATTGGTGCACTGGCGCGAGAGCTTTTTACGACGTATCTTTTTCCTTTTGAAGCCGTTTCGCTGTTGCTTCTGGTTGCCGTTGTAGGAGCCATTGTACTGGCAAAGAAGAAACTGGAAATACCAGGTACTTCCGTAGAGACGAAAGGGATTCAGAAACAGGAGGAGCAGGCAGTCGGATGAAAACCGTTCCACTGGAATACTTTTTGCTGCTATCAGCCGTGCTCTTTTTTATTGGAATGGTGGGCGTGGTCATTCGTCGAAACGCCATTGTGATTTTTATGAGTATTGAGATGATGCTCAATGCGGTGAATCTGACATTGATCGGGTTTTCAGCGTATCTGGGCGACATTAGTGGACAGATTCTGGTGCTCTTTGTAATGGCAGTTGCTGCGGCTGAAGCAGCCGTTGGATTGGCGATTATTCTGGCATTGTTCCGAACGCGGCAAACGGTTTATTTCGATGAAGTGCGGCTGCTGCGATGGTGAAAAGTTGACAACGTTTGCGTATGAGCGAAAAAAGTTGTAAATTTACGTTTCCGTTAAATGTAAAAAGCAGGGCACAAAGACCGTACGTTAGGTTACCCTTCCTACTGCACCCAATGGTTTTTGGAAAGTGGTGAAGTGTATAAAAATGTGCAGAATGATGGCGCAATTTAATGGTGTGTGTATAGAAAAAGGAGTTTTGCCTATGAAACGTGTAACGGCTTTTCTCGTGGGATTCGTTGGAATCGTCGCTTTGAATCTGCTGCTGGTGTCGAACCTCCAGGCACAGGTGCAGATTTCGGCGTTTAACACGGCCGTAACGATTGACTTTGATGGATGGCGAGGAGCAGGATTTACTCCGACGCCAGGAGTAGGACAACTGGATTCCGACGACTGGGCGATTACGGGATTATCGGACGGAAACTTGAATTTCGGAGGAACGCAGACCAGTGGAGACTTTGCTCGAGGGATGTCGACTGGGGGAGTGTCAACGGGTGGTTTATATGCCCTGGATGCTGGTGGTGGCGATTATCGGTTTATGATCCAACCCTCCAGTAGTGATTTTACTCCGGGAACCCTGACGCTGCGAATCCAGAATAACACGGGGCAGGCAATCACGGAACTCGAAGTGAGCTACGAAATTTATGTCAACAACGACCAGAATTCCAGTTATCAACTGGATTTTTCGTATTCTGACGACAATTTAACCTATACCACTGTCGCAGCCGCTCACTATGAAACGCCGGGGAATAGCGATGCGCTGGGATTTGTGCTCGGTGCAACGCGGACTGTTACTATTACCGGTATTAACATTCCCAACGGCGGGTATTTCTACCTGCGATGGACAGGAGATGATGTAACCGGTGGTTCCCGAGATGAAATTGCGCTTGACAATATTAGCATTACGGCGCCGGCACCAACGGCTAATGTTGGGATGTACGTGTTCTCCAATAACAGCACTGGAATTGCCAATCCGGGATTGGATCTGGCAAATGTAGTCTTTGGTGCCGGTACAGATGATGCACTCAGCAGCGCCATCAATTTGCCGTTCACCTTCTACTTCAATGGGCAGCCATACAATCAGGTGAAAATTTCTTCCAATGGATGGGTTGCGCTGGGCTACAACAATAGCTTTCCGTCCTCACTGTCCAGTGTGCCATTGAACGATCCTGAGAATTGGGAATTCAACAATACGCCGATGTTGGCAGTATTATGGGATGATCTGCGTGTCGGCAATAATGGTGCGGTTTCTTATGAAGGCAATAGCTCCGAATTTAAGGTGCGATGGCGCTCAATGGAATGGGGGACAGCGACCAGCTTTATTACGTTTGAACTGACGTTGACGGCAGCAGGTAATGGTATTCGGTTCAGTTATGGCAGTGGAACCAATAACACGAACCAATCTGCTACGGTTGGATTAGTGAATGATGCTGATGAAAATGCGCCGAACAATTACCTGGTGTTCAACGGCAATGTGACGCCGGGCAATGAAGTGCAGGATGCCAATGCGAATGCGAATACGAAATTGATCACGTACAACAATTTGCCACCGGTGGTTAATTCTGTTCCCTCGATCGCTACGCAGCACTACGATGCCATTGCGGTGATCGCAGCCTCACCGTTAGACTTCGGCAGCGTTGATGCAGATGGAGGAACGGCAACGCAAACAGTGACGCTGGTGAATGTTGGCGCAAATGCTATTACCGTCAATGGATTGATTTTTTCGAACGCACAGTTTTCGTCCAGCTATAGCGGCACTATTGCGGCTGGGGCGCAAGACGTAGCCACCATTACGTTTACCGGTAACTGTCCATCCAGTGGGCTGGTGACTGGAGTTATGACGGTCAATGTTGCCAGTGGCGTTGTGATGTATCCAAACAACGGGACCAATCTGCCATTGCAGGGGACAGAAACGCATCCGGATCTGGCTGTTTCGGGAGCGCTGAATTTTCCGCAAACCTTAGTGGGATCTTCAACCTCGCTCACGATTACCCTGACAAATAATGGTACTTCTGCGTGGACCGGGACGTTGAGCCTTACGGGGACAGGTGCTGCTTCCTTTTCTGTAAATCCGGCAATTGTTACTGTTAATCCCGGACAGAGTATTGATGTCACCGTAACCTTCGCACCGACTGGCGCGGGACACGCAGCAGCGGCGGATCCGATGACGTGGGTTGCTGATTACAGCGGCGTCCAATTGGTGGTGCCGGAAGGAAATCAAACCTGTAATGGTGGTGCTGATATTGCAACGCTGAACGTCAGTGCGCAGTCGCTTGCCCCGCGGGTGTCAATCGCAGTTCCTCTGTCGACGGATGTTCCGGGTAATCAGAGTGTCCCAACCTTAGATCTTGGAAATCGGATTTTTGGTCCCTCGGCAGGCAATCCCAGCGTTCCTGAAAGCTTCAGCGAGCAGTTTTTGGTGAAAAACACCGGAAGTGCAGACCTGACCATTGCCGCTATTACGAATTTGAACAGCGGGAATTTAAATGATCGTTTCTCCGCAACGGCTGTGTTGGTAACCGGCAGTACGAACCTGGCACCGGGCGATGAAGCGGTCTATCGAGTCACGTACACGCCGCAGGTGACCAGCAGCGACTTTCCGTGGAGTCAGGGGACCAGCTTTGGTGTCAAACCGTCGGTGGAGACGGGTGCAACCAGTTATTCCTTTGACGCTGTCATTACCGATAATTCGCAGCCGGTTCCGAGCGATCCGGGGTTCTGGCACAATTACGCCAATGGTGCTGGGTCAACCTTTGGTGCCAGCGAGAATCTATCACAAGCAGGGACATTGAATGCGACGATTCGGTTGCATCGCGGCTTTCTGCGGGCGATCAAGGCACAAGTAAGCTCCAGTGAGCAAGCTCCTATTAACACCGCTGGCGTGCCGAAGCTGAGCGGCAGTGGATTGGTAATCCGGGAAGGGGGTGTTGACGTTCCGGCAACAGATGTTGGTGATGCCGGAGTGGATCTGGAAGTAACCAGTTACTGGGGTGCAGTGAATGATCTGTTACCGTGGGGTGGTGTGATTACCTTCGCTGGTGCACCAGGAAAGACCTCTTTCTACATTGTGAACAATGGCAATGCGGTGGCAACCTTCTACGTGCGACAATCGATCTTTGAAAACGGTGCACCGTCTGCCGCCTTTACGCTGGATGGACCATTCGCCAGCAGTGGCGTAAGCTATCAGTCGGTCACCATCAATGGTGAGTCGTATGTGCAGTTTACCTTAGAGCCGTTGTACAGTCAGGATCCAATGGATCCAGCAAATAATCTTGCATATGTCCGATTTGATGTAGTCTTTTCGCCGACCCGTGCGAACACGCCAGATCTGAACAACATTGGTGCCGATCGGGTTGGAACCATTGAAATTCTCACCGATGCCAATCTCCCAACGGGAGCGGCACAATCGGCAAACTTACTGAATGCGTACTCCATCAATGTGGTGGGGCACGTCAAGTATTATGATCCCGCAATGCATGTAGGAACTGCTGTGGCGTACGATGTAGATTTTGGTAAGCACGAATTGGCTGATGCAACCAGCAGTGACAAGCCCTTGGGCTATTATGCACCGGCAGAAGAATTAGCGCGCCGGGGAGTTAGCATCCCAACTTACTTCGGTGTTCGAGATACTGTGATTGTCTATACCTTAGTCAATCATGGGAATGCCCCAATGCGGCTATCTGCTGGGGATATTCAAGCGTTTGCGTTGACGGGTGCTCCAGGAGCCTTTCATGTCGTGCGGGTCACTACACCGGAGTTGATAGCAGCGGCTGGTGGCAGTGCTCCTGCTAATGTGGTGTTCCCCTTCGATCTGCAACCGCTAGGATGGACAGGGACACCTTCTCCCAGTACATCGACGAAACTAATCATTTGGGTGCATTATGATGCCGGCACTCGATCGACCGGTAGCGTCGGTGTAAGCAATGGTGTGGTGCGGTTAGTGCAAAGTTTCGTTGGCGTTGAGTTTCCAACGGTCGAGTTACAATATAACGCCTTTGGTGAGGGGATTCGTCCCTTCCCGGTGGTCGATCCGAATGCGACCGGTGTGAGCGATGTTGTTATCGATGGTGGCTATATGCGTCCAGCGCCGGTGTACCGAGCGTGGCGTGAAGCGATCTATGACAATTACTGTGGGTTGCTCGGTGCACCTGCCAATCGGGATACGGTGCATCTGCACTTAACTGTTGGCAATGGAATTCCTGCTCCGACATCCATCGGGAATGTCAATGATGGAGCAGTAACGCCGGTGTACCTCTACTTTGATCAGGCCCAAGTGTATCAGTTGGGTGGTCCAGGAAATAATATATTTGTCCCGGCACTTTCGGATGACTTTTCGATTGATTACAATACTCCAGCCGTCATCCGTGATGCGTTGGGGAATCCGGTTAGTATGGTTGATTTGAACGCAACTCCGGTTGTGGAGTTGCCTGCTTATCATACGCTGAGCTTCGATGTCATTTTCCGCCCGTCGCAACTGATGCCCCCATCGGTTGGCTCGTTGCGCGGAGTAGTCCGCATTCCGCATTCGAATCGCAATAACGACGTCGATTTCACCTACGATGGGGATGTGTACAAGTATCTGGAGCTGATCGTTGAAGGTTCATCGTTGCGTCCAGCGCTGCGCACGGAACTGGGAGATTTTGCAAATCAAAGCTTCGGGGCGAATTACTTGCCACCGAATGCAACGGTGAACTTTGATTTACCGTATCCGTACCGTCCCGGTGTATTTTCTGGAGATTCAAACTTTGTTGCTATTACACTGCGGAACAGCCAGGAAACGGGGAATACGCCAACGGGAGCCGATTTTTCGACCGGAAAAATTGGTATTAAAGCTATCTTTATTGAAGGCGTCGACTTCCCAGACTTTGAAATTGTAGGTTTTGATCTGCCCAGCGGCGTGTCGGAACCGAATCCGGTTGCCTATCCAGTCGATCCGGTGATGTTGGGTGCGCTGGGTGCCGGTAAGAGCTTCATCCAATGGGTTGCTGATCTGGGTGGTGGTGCAACGATTGGGACGCCGTATGTACTGGATATCCACGGAGTTGATGGGAAGCCGGCAGTGAATCTGTATATCCATTTCAAACCGCGTCCATTCGTCGATGGGCAACGCAAAACAAAGCGTCACGCGGTGTTGCGGATTATTACAACGGACATTTGCCAGCCCGAAATTGTCTTCAATCTAGAAGGAACTGCATTGTTTGCTGATGTTGCTGTCGATCCGCCCCAGATTGATTTTGGGAATGTGCAACTCAACGATGTTGCGCAGCAAACGATTACCATTACAAACAATGGAAACTTCCCGGCGTATTTTGAGCCCCTCACACTGCCAATCGTGGGTGGCGGCCCATTGTACTCGCATCAGTTTGACTATCTGAATCTTGGATTTGATCTATACGCAAATCAACCCAACGCGTATAATCTGGTTGGTGACACCCAGACGCCGTTGTTGCCAGGGCAAAGCCGCACCTTAGTGGTGGAATTCTCTCCGATGCAAGTGGGGCGTCGGGACGCGCAGTTGGATGTGGCATATATTCCGGATGTACCGCTGACCGTAGGTGTCAACGTGCTGCAAGTCCCCATTACGGGCAAAGGAGTGAATCCAGTTACCTTGAGCTTGGATCCGAGCAACGGTATTCTGGACTTCGGCAATGTGTTTGTGGGACAGAGTGCCCAATTGACATTGAAGTTGATCAATAACGGTGATGCGGATGTCACCGTTCAACTGCCGCCGGCAAGTGTTGGTCCGTTTAGCCACGATGCCGGTAGTGGGAGTGTGGTTGTTGCAGCGAATTCTTCTCTGGATATTACCTTTACCTTTACGCCAACGGCACTGGGATCGGCATCAGCGAGCTTTACGTTCTACTCGCCTGACGCGATGGGGGATCAGTATTATGAAGTGACTTGTGTTGGAAATGGCATTTCGGCTGCCGCTTTCTCCAATGATATGATTGACTTCGGTGCGGTTCGGGTCTTTACCGAAGCTTCTTCTGAGTTGTACATCGACAACTCTGGTGGAGCTTATGACGTCGTTGCGGTCTTCAACGGCATTAGCGGACCGAACAAGTCCGAGTATCGCGTCGAGTATCAAGGCGCTGAATTGCAAGCGGGAGATGTGATCCCTGTGCTGGCAGGTGAGTCCAGCGATCCGATTGTCGTTACCTTTGCACCAAATGTGCTACCAGAAGATCCATCACAGCCGAACATTCGGACGGCACAGTTGGACTTCACCCTCGATGGTGCTAGCGTAACCATTGATCTCAGTGGTGATGGTGCAGTGCCACAAATTGAATTTAGTGGTACTGATATTGTCAATGGCGTGTTAGACTTTGGCACGGTCGATAAAACGGTTGGAGCACAGCGAACGGTAACGGTCACGAATATTGGGCGATATCCGCTGGCAATTACCCAATTAGCAATCATTGGTGCTCACGCGGATGCCTTCCAATTGGCGGCACCATCTGGCATTGAAGTTGGTGCTGGAGAATCCTTTGACGTTGTTGTGACCTTGCTACCGGGTGACGAACTGGATATTACCGATGCTCGACTCATTGCAGAGTCGAATTCTATTCAGCCGCGGAGTGTTGAGTTGCGCGGATTGCGAGCAGTGCCGGGCGTTGCTTTGAGCTCAACATCGGTGGAGTTTGGCGATGTGCGCGTTGGAGAAGTCAGCAATCAGGTGCTGACGATTCGCAATGCGGCTGGGTTGCCTGTTGAAGTGCGTGGCTTGAGTTTGAGCGGACCGGCACAAGCAGACTTTACGATCGTCAGCGTATCAGAGCAATTACCGACGACTCTGCAGGGTGAGGATGAAGTAGTCGTCGCACTGCGCTTTGTGCCGACCGAAGCTGGTGATAAGTTTGCCCGGTTGTATGTAGAAACGAATACCGGACAGGCAGAAGTCCAGTTGTATGGACGTGCAGTGGCACCGGGTGTGGCACTGAGTGCGCAAACGCTGAACTTTGGTAGCCTGCCGGTTGGTCGGTCCCGTGAGATGTCGTTGAACATTACCAATACGGGAACGGCTCCACTGGTGGTGTACTCGGTGAAGGTTGAAGGAGAAGATGCGGAAATGTTCCGTGCAGACAATACCGTTGGCTTCACGCTCCAGCCCGGTGCATCGCAGACAGTGCGGGTAATCTTTACGCCGTTGAGCAGCGGACTGAAGTATGCTTTCCTCCGTTTTGTGACTGATGAATATGGCGTCGTCAGTGCGACGCTGATGGGAATTGGTGGTGCGCCGGAAATCAGCGTTGCGTCCACGCTGGACTTCGGAGAAGTAACACCGAATAGCTTCCGCGAGTTGCAACTGACTGTCACCAACAATGGTGATGCTCCGTTAGAAATCAGTGAAGCGCTCATCGTTGGTCCAGCGCAGGATGAATTCAGTATCCAGACACCGACACCGATTTTGATCGCTTCGGGTAGCACGGGCATGCTCACAATTCGCTTTGCACCAACGACTGGTGGTGAAAAGCAAGCGACCTTGCGGTTGATTAATAACACAGGTGTTCCGGCAGAGGTACAGTTGGTCGGTCGGGCAACGGTGACCAGTGTGGATACAGAACAGCCGGCAGACGTTGCTGAAACAACTATCCTGCACGTTGACCCAATGCCGGTACAGGGAAGTGCCCGAATTACCTACGTAACCTCGCAGGCGGGTGCCGTTCGATTGGCACTGTACGATGCAGCCGGTCGGGAAATTCTCCGCCTGTATGAAGGCGTCGTTACGGCTGGACAGCATACGCTGACGGTTGAATTGCCAGCCAGTATTGCTTCGGGATCGTACTTCCTGCGGATGGATGCTGGTGGGAGCACGGTGACCTATCCGGTGACAGTAGCGAAGTAGAACGTGGGGGCGGCTCTACAGCATTGGCTGTAGTAGCTATAGAGGCGCCCCTCCTGATGGGGAGGGGCGCTTTTTTGTTTTTGGAGTGTCAGTGCCGTAATAGCAGCGTTCTCTATCTGCACAATGGAAAGGAGTCAACGATAGACTCAGGGAGGCAAGAGGTGATGCAGGAACATCTGACGATACAGCAGCTTTTTCAAGTCGTTGGAGATTTATCGCAGCAGCTTGATGGTGAGCAGCCGGTAGCGGTAATCCTCATTCATTATGGGGAGTTGGGACTCAAAGGGAAGAATCGCCCGCGGTTTGAGCAAAAGCTATTGCGTAACATTCGACAGGCATTGCAGGGGCTAAAGCTCCCGGCTCCACAGCGGTTATATGGTCGTTTCCTGCTGCGATTGCCCGTCGGGAGTATGGAGAATGCTGCAGAAGCCCTGCACCGGTTGCAGAGCGTCTTCGGTATTGCTACGTTAACTCCCGGCGTTTTGCTATCGCAACGATTGGCAGAGCTGGAGGAGGCAGCAAAAGTTTTTGCTCCGTTTGCAACAGGGAGAACATTTGCAGTTCGGGTGAAACGCTCGCAGAAGAATTTTCCGATGAGCTCCCGGCAACTGGAAGCTCATCTTGGAGCATTGATTCAGCAGCAGACAGGATTGAAAGTGAATCTTTCCCATCCCGACTGGACGTTCTCCGTTGAATTGTTTGACCAGTCGGCTGTATGCTATACCAGCCGATTGCGCGGTGCGCGGGGATTGCCGGTAGGGGTCAGCGGCAAAGCAGTGGCGCTCCTGTCCACAGGAATTGATTCACCCGTCGCATCGTGGAAATTGATGAAACGCGGTGTTTCAATAGTTTTTGCGCATTTCCATAGCGTGCCTTATACAACGCCAGCTTCGTTGCAGAATGCACGGACGATTGTGGAGCATCTCACCCGGTGGCAGTATCATTCGCGATTGTACCTGGTTCCGATTGCTGAGATTCAAAAGCAGATTATGCTCCAGATTCCTGCTCCATACCGGGTAATCTTCTACCGTCGGACAATGTATCGGCTGGCGGAAGCGATCGCTCGCCGGGAAAAGGCATTGGCATTGGTGACTGGTGAAAGCGTTGGACAGGTGGCATCACAAACGCTGGAGAATTTGCAAGCGGTGAATGAAGTGGTGTCTTTGCCCGTATTGCGTCCTCTGGCGGGGGATGACAAAGAAGAGATCATCGCTCTGGGGAAGGAAATTGGAACCTATGAACTTTCCTTATTGCCCGACGAAGATTGCTGTACGCTGTTTATTCCCAAAAATGTAGTGACAAAAGCAAAATTAGCGACGATCCATACACTGGCGCAAAAGCTGGACGTTGCAGAATTGGAATCGCAGGCTATCGCAGCAGCCGAGATTGCGGATTTTTATTATCCGTCAGCGCCTGCTCCTGTGTCATCGCATCCGTAGAGCACACTCTGAAGATCAGCGAGCGGGTTGTAATGGTGTTGTGCGGGTGCAGCTCGTACTGCTTTGCTTAAGCTGCTGGGGTACTTTCTTCTGGCTGCGCCGATTCTGGTTTACACGTTGAAATACCAAAAAGGCGATATATGGGGCAAAAACGAATGCCGGCGACAACCAGCATAATGATACCTACAGCAATAGCCCACCACAGGGAAGCAGTAATGCCCCAAATTAGAAGAATGACTCCAAGCACTGTCCGAACGATTCGGTCAATTGTGCCGACGTTACATTTCATCGTCTACTCCGTTGTTTATGAGACTTCCTGACAAAGAACAATGCAAACTTACAAAACAAAGTGGAAAAGAATGATGACAAACTCACAAAAGGTGGTTATGCTCCGATGGTGGAGTGGGTGGTGGTTTTGGTGTGTGGTTGGGATTATGAGCGCTCAATCGCAATATAATCCTCTTTCGGTAGAGTTAGCTCGTGCCATTAGCCGGGATCTTTTTGAGTTGAATGCCCAGCCCTTTGTGAAACCACTGGTAGAGATTGCCAATGCAACTTCAAATGCCCGGTTTACTGCGACCGCGTGGGTTGGCGATGATCGGTGGTATGTGCGTTTTGGAATTCAAGCGATGCTGGGCTTTGTTCGGGGAGATCAAAAAATGTATATTCCCCAACTGCCATACGATTCGGCTCTGAATGTTTTGCCCTACCTCCAGCTTACCCCTCAAGTAGCTATCCGGGATACTGTCGGGCTTTTGCGTCACCTGCTGCGGTATATCCTGTACCAGGGGCTGTACGTGGATAGCACCATTGTTGTGCCGGCGCAGGCTCCCACGGTTGTTGGATACGACCAGGTTCGTTTGGTGATTCCACGAACATATCTGGAGCAGAAAGTACGAGCGTTTTATCCTCTGGTACAGCAATTCTATCCAGAATTCGATACTGCCCTGGTGGCATCAGTTGTTCAAACAATGCCAACAGAGTTTCCATTGCCAACGGGTGCTGATATTAGCGCCATCTTTGCCGCTGTGCCACAACTGGCACTTGGCGGCTTATGGGGAACAGAACTCTTGTTGCGCTTTGTGCCACCAATTGAATTTGATACCGCCGTGGGAAAATTTGCCTTCTGGGGAATGGCCCTCAAACATCAAATTTCCCGCTACTTCCGCCTCCCATTTGATGTAGCGGTACAAGGTGCATATCAGAGGACGTCGCTGGAAAATACCGTTGGAGTAACCAATGCGAGGTTAGAAGCCAATGCTGATATCTGGAATCTGAGTGTGCAGGCCAGCCGCCGATGGGAAAAATGGCAGTTGTTTACGGCGCTGGCATTGGAACACTTAAATGTTAACGGAACATACACCTATGTGCTGCCGCGATCGCTCCAGGCACAATTAAAGCTCATCCGGTGGGTCGATCAAAACGGGGATGGGATCCCTCAAGATGACGAGTGGATCCCTGATCCGCCAGACTATCCCGGTGATACTAAGCCGCAGCGTACTGCCATTATTGCCAAGGATACAGGCATCAAATGGATTGTAGGAGTTGCTATAGATCTTCATCCTGTGCAATTGGCGGTGGATCTCAACGTTGGAAAATTTACGCTGTTTACATTTGGAATAAGCTACCAGTTCCGACAGCCTCCATAGGCACGGGCCAGAAAGAAGTGCAGAGTAATCCGTTGGGTAGAGAATTTTTCGGCAACATAGTGGTAAGATGGCGAATCTCAAGGAATGTCAGTGGATTCCTAAAGAGTGGTTACCGGTAGGGTTTTTCACAGATTGCCGACGCGCAGAGTTATCCAGTGGAGTGTAACGAAATTGTTGAGGTAGTGTTAATTCTGTTGGTTCTGGAAGTGGCAAAACGGCGAGAATGGATTATTCTGGCTACAGCGATGCAGAATTGTTCGGATTGCTCCGGGAGAAAAAGCCGATAGCAGAGGCGGCTTTTGCTGAACTGTATTCGCGGTACGCCACCCGGATCTACAATTATTGTCGCACCATTCTTCGGAACAAGGAGGACGCCGAAGATGCATTTCAGGAAACCTTTGCTAAGTTTTATCAAAGCGCACAGCAGGAGCGGGAAATGACAAATTTGCCGGCGTACCTGCTGCGAATTGCCCGGAATACCTGCTTGAATATGAAGCGGCAACGCCGGCAAGAGATTGTGAGTTTTGATGAAGAATATATGTATCCAACACGAGATGATCCGGATCGCGAAGAAATGTTAAAACTCATCGAAACGGCAGTGGAATTATTGCCGGACGATCTCCGAGAGATTTTTATTCTTCGGGAATATCAGGGATACCGATATGCTGAGATCGCTCAGGCGTTGAATATCTCGGAGGAAGCGGCACGAGTTCGCGCCTATCGAGCACGGAAACAAGTGCAAAAGATATTAGCCCCGTACATCAAAGACTTTGCACAACATATGTAAAATTGAGTGATAGACAGGACAATGGATTTGATGGAGAAATATTCATTCTGGGTTCACCTTCTGCTTGAAGGAGAATTGGAGTCTGGTAAAGAAGCGGAAATATTCGAAGCGTTGGCGAAGTATCCAGAACTCCGAGAGGAGTTTCGCCACCTGGTGTTAATGAATCGATCTTTGCGAGAGCAGGTTGTCCGTACACCACCGCCAAAGTTAACACAGACAGTTTTTGATCGGCTGTTCCGAGGAAAGCCTTCTATAGCTGGTTCTCTAATGACCTTTGGAGGGGGAGTAGTCGTTGGAGTGTTGCTTTCCTTAGCTATTTTCTTTGCCGGACAGTGGTCACAGCCTGCTCACTCACCCAAGGCGGTTGCAGAGATGCCAGATCTACCAGTGGTAGAGTTTACAATGTCGGCATATTCCCAGCCACCAGTTTTAGGTGATACCGCACATTATCATTTTCCTGTGAGTGTGGTTGAACAAGGTAGCGAAGAAGTAGAAGCACAGGAAGCTGCGCGTCTGGTGGAGGAAGGTGGGGAAGTGCAGCCAAAAGTAACCGGTGTTTCACCAATATCTGTGCCCTTAGGAACAGAGCCCCTGTTCCGACCATCAGTTGAGCCGGTACCACAGCGATTACCGGCTTTAACTTTGGATAATCTCATTTCTCCAGTGTCTTGGAATCAGCTTCAAGGAGCGTATCGGGAAACAATGACAATGCTGTCGAATCCCCAGATACAGAGGTTGTCCGGACAGTTGGAGCGACCGTTTGAACTCCAGCTTGGGTACCAGATTGCGCCGCATCACATTGTAGGAGTGGCTGTTGGGCGAGAACCATTTCCGCAACGGTTTTACTTGGTCGCTCATATGGAAACGGAGAGACAGCGTGAAGAATACGACGTTCGGGTTTATTATGAACAGGTACCAGTGTTATGGTGGGCGGGTGGATTTTATCGTACACAGTGGGAGTTATTCCCACGAGTAGTTCCATTTACAGAGCTGCTGGTTGGTGGAACACAGGTCGGTCCTTTGTTCAAAGCTACGCTGGGAACTTCACTGAAACTTACCGACAACGTTGCTTTGCAATTAGGAATAGAGGGGAGCGCATTGTTGTATCAGGTTTATGAAAAAGTGTTCGCAACGCAAAAATTGAACTTGATTTATGGGCTAAAGGTTGGGCTATGATACGCCGCTTCTTGCAACAGAGATTGGTATTTGTAGCTGTACTTGGTGGCATAGTCCAGTGTACGACCCCTACAGATCTGGATGTGCCCCGCAGCCGGTGGATTGAACCGGTGGTACCAATGGCGGTGGAGTTACAGCAGTATGATATTGAGACTATCCCACCAGTGAGAGATTCTTCCGATTGGCAATTTCATTTTTTGAAACAACCGGTGCTCGATACGCTGGCGACTCCTGCGGTATTTTCGACAACACTGTTTGCAGGCGTAGCAGATTCAGATTCTATGCTTGCGGAAGGACATTATCGATTTCATCGGTTTCAACTGGTGTTAGATTCTATAGCGGTTGTCCCACAAAAGTTGTTGCTGGATAGTGATCTGACTCAGAAAAACCGCATTTTGTTTTGGTTTCGGACTGTAGAGAAACGAGAGCTGGTTACGGTTCCGATTCCGGTAGATTCAGTTACGCTTCGCGTTTATCCTGTTGCCCAAGAACATCGGATAGGATTGGGACTCCACGCCTTTTTTACTCTGCCCGACAGTAGTGATTTTATGTTAAATGCATTTGTTCTATTTGGACCGCCAAAGTAAGGCATCCTGTCTGGATGCAATAGGGTGAAGGGAAGACGGTAAATTTTACGTTGATCTTCTGGACTGGAATGTTCCATAGAGCCTGGGAGGATGGATTGCTGCTCTCATTTCTGGAGGGTATGCTGATTGTGGGGGAGAAGCTATAGAGGTTGCCTATCTTTGCTGCCTTGCCTTCCCAAAAAGAAGAGGCATCGGCTGAAAATAATACGCTGGCTACATCTGTGGTGGTTTTTCGCCCAGTGAGCGTGGTTCTTCCGAAGGAGGCTGGCGCTGGCGGAGAAATTCTCGCACCATGACAGCGTCTTCCGGGGTGTCGACGCCAATGAGTGGATGGGGGGATTCAATGCAGAAAATCGTTTTGCCATTTTCCAGGAGGCGGAGTTGCTCTAGCCCTTCAATGCGTTCCAGTGGAGAAGGCGGGAACGTCACGAATTCCTGAAGGATCGAGGAGCGGAAAGCGTAAATGCCGATGTGTTTGTAGTAATAAGGTCTTTCGGGAATCGCTCGTGTGTAGGGAATGGGTGCTCGCGAGAAGTATAAGGCATAGCCCGCCTGATTGCAAACGACTTTGACGACGGAAGGGTCTGTAACTGCTTCAGTCGCATTGATCGGCTCGATCAATGTTGCTACATCTGCCCCTGGTATGCTACGAAGAGCGGCAGTGAGCTGATCGATGAGATCACCGGTAATTAAGGGTTCGTCTCCTTGGATGTTGACGATAATGTCGGCATAGGGAAAGTAATGGCGTGCGACCCACGCTACCCGGTCGGAACCAGAGGGAAAAGGATCGGGGGTGAGCACGACTGAAGCACCAAACGATCGGGCATGCTCAGCAATGATAGCATCAGGCGTTGCAATGACGACAGTCTCTAACAGCCGCGATGACCGAGCCCCTTCCCATACCCGCTCGATCATTGATTTTCCCTCCAGATCGATCAATGGCTTACCGGGGAAACGGGTGGATTCATATCGGACAGGAATAATGCCAACGGCTGATGACATTTACCCTAAGACCTTCGGTACTTTGAAGAACATTTCGTTCCGTGAAGGGGCGTTGCGTAACGCTTCCTCAACAGGCAGAGATAGCTGAACTTCATCCTCCCGGAACACATTCGTTAGTTCCAGTACGTTGACCAACGGTTCGTATGTGTCTAATTCCAGTTTGTTGATGGCGTTGACATACGCTACAATTTTGGCAAATTGTTCCACAAAGAGTGTTTTTTCTTCTTCTGAGAACTCCAGTCGCGCCAGTTGCGCAATGGTCTCGACAGTCTTTGCATCAATCATTGTGTCCCTCTTTTGATGAGACAGTTTGTTGCTCGGAGGGTCTATGACGTTGGAGCAAAGTTTGTATCGTTTGTTCTGCCAGCTGCTGAATGTACTGCTCTTGCTGTTTGCTTCGTTGCGCAGGAACCTCGATGGGCTTTCCTATGAAGACTGCTACCGATAGGTTGGGGGTGATAGTCCAGCGATGACGTGGAAGAATGTCGTAAGTGCCGGCGATTGCAATGGGAACGACGGGAAGCCCTGCCTGGAGAGCTAAGTGAAAAGCACCACGCTTGAAGGGCTGGAGTTTACCCGTTGGCGTACGCGTTCCTTCGGGGAAGAGCAGTAATGAGCGTTTTTGATTGGCAAGATGCAGTGCTTGCCGGAGAGTAGCAAAAGCTTTGCGAGGATTCTCACGTTCGATGGGAAGCAAAGGGGAGATTTTTAGCATAGGCCCAAAGAGCGGGATTTTTTCCAGCTCCTTTTTGTATACGATGATAATGTTGCCCGGCAGTGTCGCTAACACAATGGGGATGTCCATATAACTGGCGTGGTTGGCGACATACACGTATTGATGGTCCGGGGAGAGCAGATCGAGACCTTCGACGGATAAGGATATACCGGCTGCTCGAATCAAATCCTGGGCCCACTGCCGAGCCATCGAGTGAAACCACTGACGCTCCGGATCAGGGTTGCGTCGGACTTGCCGGAAAACGCCGCGGGTGTGCCGGATTGTGATGCCAATGCAATGTAACGTTGTTACAAAGCGTTTCATCGTTTTTTCAGAGTTTTGCGTCACGATTCTGTGAAACAAATATGGGAAATTTTATGCAAAGATCGCATCGATCGTGGATCTGGATTGTCCTGGCGCTCTTTGCCGTGTGGCAGCTCTGGACTATCCAGCAACCAGGTGCTCCGGTGCCGCCGCAACGGCAATGGTTTCAGCAGGTGACGAAAGAATACCTGTCAACGTTAAAACGTACATTGTTACGCCACCTGGGGCGTGGTGCCGTTGAAGCGGTAAAGGTATGCTCTGACACAGCACAGCTTCTCAATCAACATTTTAGCCAGCGATATGGGATTCAGATTCGGCGCGTCAGCCTTCGTCCCCGTAACCCGGCAGATACCGCCGATGCCTTTGAGCATCGTTGGTTGCAGCAATTTGAACAGATGAAGGCACGGGGCGTTCGATTGGATACTGTTACGGTATTGCAGGCTGTTGCAGAAGGAGCCGACACGGTGTATCGATTTCTGAAGCCCATAGTGATCAACACAGCCGTGTGCCTCCAGTGCCACGGTCCAGAGGAGGATCTGGAGCCACAATTGCTGGCATTTCTGAAGCGGAAGTATCCAAACGATCAAGCCCGGAATCATCAACTGGGCGATATTCGCGGCGCAGTGAGTATCGTCTGGAAATCAGATCGTTAAGTGAAGCAAACTTCTGGGGAAAGATGGCAGGGAAAACATTCTTAGGATCGCTCATTGTGGTATGGCTGAGCATCGGCATAAGCAGTCTGTGGTGTGGGGCGGCGATGCAGCAACAAGGGCAGCCGCCGGTTCAGCACGTAGCGGCGGATTCGTTGCAGAAGATTTTGAACAGGACGGACACGACGCATTTAATCATCCTGGATGTTCGTCCACGGGAAAAGTTTCTCAAAGGACACCTACCCGGTGCGCTATCCATTCCGCTTGAAGAGCTGCCAGGACGACTGGCGGAGTTACAGCGGAAGGTTTCCCGGAATGATACGCTGGTCGTATATTGTGGCAATGGAAAGCGGAGTGCCCGAGCTGTTGAGATTCTGGAGAAAGCACACCTGCCAGTTCGAATGATTTGTAACTTGAAAGAAGGATTGCAAACCTGGCATGGGCCAATGGTTAAACCTCAGCAAAAGAATGTTCCACAAAAATCGGGAGTAGATCGATGAAGCGTACATTGTTTTCCTTCGTATGGTTGGGACTATTTTGGACGTTGTTGGCCAACGTTGCCTGTACACAGCAGGCGGTCACAGACAGCAGTGTGGTGAAGCGAGTGCCGCCAGATACTGTTCAGGCGTTACTGGCAAAAAAAGATTCTCTTGGGTTGTTATTGTTAGATGTGCGAACGCCGGAAGAATTTATGCAGGGGCATATTCCGGGGGCAAAGTTGATTCCGGTGCAAGTGCTGGAGCAAGAGATCAAGCAGATTGAAGCCTATAAGGACAAACCGGTGATTGTCTACTGTCGCAGTGGTAATCGTAGTCGGACAGCGTCGAGGATTTTAGCAAAACACGGTTTCAAAATTATTTACGATATGGATGGCGGTATCCGTCAATGGAAAGGACCAATAGTCCGATAAGTTCCATTGACGGATGCTGACTGACGCAGACATTGAGCAGTATCGAGGAAAAGCTATTTCGTTATTCCCGTTTTTGAAAGATGTGTCTTTCACAATCGCCCGGTTGCCAGCCGGGCGATATTTGTTTACCGAAGGCGATCAATGTGCGCAAGCAGGGTTTGTTGTTGAAGGGGTGATTCGGGTTTTTAAGACCGGACATGGTAATCGAGAGGTAACTCTGTATCGCCTCTTTGAGGGGGAAAGTTGTTCTCTGGCGCTCACCTGTGCACTATCATCATATATGTACCAAGCTTCGGCGGTGGTGGAAAAAGAGGCGCTTGTGGCGTTTATTCCATTGACAACGCTACATTGGCTGATCCAGCATTCCTCGGCAGCCCGACAATTTATCTTTGAGTTGCTGGCGGGACGGTTCTTTGAGGTGCTGTCCCTGGTAGGAGAGTTGGTGTTCCGCCGATTGGATGAACGGCTGGCACAGTTGCTGCTGGAGTTTGCGGAACAACAAGATGGTCGTTTCATCGTTTCCCGATCTCACGAAGAGTTAGCGTACGAATTGGGATCGGCTCGGGAAGTTATAAGCCGCTTATTGAAAAGTTTTGAGCAAAATGGATGGGTTGAATTGCAGCGGCGAATGGTTGTACTGCGGAATGTACGGGCACTACAGCAAAAAGCGAGAGGACTTCTGTAAGGTAAAGCAAAAGGAGTGTGCCAATGGCAGAGACAAAAACCAAGAAGTTGCCGAAATCTTTCGATGAATTGATTCAAAGCTCGGAATTACCTGTTTTGGTCGATTTCTGGGCAGAATGGTGTGCCCCGTGTCGTATTATTGCACCGGTGCTGCAAAAGATTGCTAAAGAATTCAAAGGGCGGCTGCTGGTGGTGAAAGTCAATGTAGATGAAAAACCCCACATTGCTCAACGGTACCATATTCGCGGCATTCCCACCCTGATCCTTTTCTACAAAGGCAAGATTTTGTGGCGCGTTTCCGGCGCACTGCCATTTGAGGCGCTCAAGCAGGAATTAGAGCAGCACTTGCCGAAGTAGCGGACGCAAAATTACCTTCGCGTGTTTCCCAAAGATAGAGCAGAGTATTGAGGAAGCAAGACCTTTTGCTATTGAATATCCCTCACTGGGAGCGCCGACTTTAGTCGGCAAGAAAGATGGGAGAACAAACTGCTGGCTTACTATGGACATCCGGCGGGGGTTCCTTCCCAACGACAAGGCGCGCTGAAGCAATCTTTCGCGCACTACAATCGCGGCATACAACAGTTGCCTTCCCAATGACAAGGCAGGCTGAAGCGTGCGCTCCCGACAGTAGGAAGCACTGACAGGTTCTGTACTACTTCCGTAACCCATTGTGCTGCTTGGTGCTCCCAACAATAGAAAGCACCGACAGGGGGCGCCGACTTTCGTCGGCAAAAAATGCACGCTGAAGCGTGCGCTCCCAGTAGATACACCCTAAGAGCGTGGGTTTTCAGCGAACTGAGAGCATCCCACTGGGAGCGCCGACTTCAGTCGGCAGAAGGTACAAGGATGCACCCTGAAGGTGCGCTCCCTATGAATGTGTAGGGGCGAAGCGATACTTCACCCACGGGCGACCCAACGGGTCGCCCCTGCTTTTACGCCCTTAAAGAGCGTGTCGAAAGCTGACGCGCCATCGGAACTGCCACGGTTTCTCTCCGTCCTTAGGATGAGAAACAAATAGGGGAAAGTCGAAACGGATGTCGGTAATCCCAATGGAACGTAAGAGGTGAAACATTCCACTGAATCCACGGGAAACAGATGCTAATCCCGAAAGCAAGGAAACTGATATGCCAGCATCCTGGTACCATCGACGCTGGAAGCGAATACGTTGTGGATCTTTCCAGATCATTCCAACATCATAGAACAGCGACACTCTCAGGATACTGCCCAGGAACTGGATGTACCGTGGCAACATCCGCATCAGGGGATCGACGTTCAGCGAGAGGTTGACGGCGGTCACGACGGAACCGCTTTGATCCTGGTCGGCGTAGCCGCGGAGAAGCGCTCCCCCGTAAGCGCTGTGCCGATTCCGGAGAAATGTCTGACTGAGGATGCCATGGGAACGGTAGATGTCCCACCAATAACTTTCAAATGGTGTTGCAGATGCCAGCCGGAAGGCTTTGGGTGCAGGGAGTGGTGTTGGAGAAAAGCCCCCGTAGAGGCGGAAGTTCAGGTTCCATCCCAGGAGTGGAAGTTCAAACTGCTGCTGCCAGTACCCGTCCCATCGGACGTATGGTAGTGCTGTGCCCGGACTCATCCGACTGCCACCTTCAAAGCGCAGTTGAAGTATTCCATTGTTACCGAAAATGCGGGTGCCGAGGCTTCCTCGAATCCACCACCACCATTGTGACAGCAGTGCTGTTGTGTCCTGATTGTCGGGGTCCCACTGATACCGGAAAACGTAAGCGGAGTCGAACAGGTTGAAGTACGCAGCCTCCGCCGTTACCAATAATGGATCTTTGAGTTTGACGCCCACAAGCAGTGCGGAACGTCCTTCCAAGAAAGCGGAACGGAGAAAATATTGGGGGGTATTGCCTCCGCCGGTATGGGTATACTCCCGTATGAAACCAGTAGAAAAAGGACCGAAACGGAGGCCCTGAAGGAACTGGAGATGGAAAGCGTGCTGAGTTTGCAAATAGTTGCCGCCGATGGATAGCCCCAGTTGAAGTTTGTCGGTGTTGTTAAACCACAATGTGGGAAAGAAGTGGATGCGGTAGTACTTGAGACTTTTGGGACCATCTTGTATCCACGGAGCAAACTCTAGGCTTGCCCGAAGGGGCCAATCGGAGGTATTATTGTACCGTTTGATATCCAGCAGCCGTCCATCCGGGTTGATTTCTGCATACACTGGTTTACTCCGAACCATCTTGGACTTTCGTACGACTCGCGTACCTTTGAAAAAGTCTTCTTCTGAAAACCAAATTGTGTCTTTGCGACCATCTTCCAGATCAATCACAACATCGGCTGGCATAATTGCCCGCCCATGGTTGGTGATTTCTACCGTCACGGTGTAAAGATTCTTTTTTCGCTGTTCCCAAGAAAAGTCGGTAAGAGCGTAGTCTAAGGTATACGTTTTCTCAAACCATTGGTCAAAGAACCATCGAAGGTCGCGCCGACCATTCCAGCGGTGATCAATTTCCATTGCTAAGGCGAAAAAGTCCTGGGGTTCTACGTTCTGGAATCGGTAGCGTCGGTAGTATTCCCGGAATAACTCCTGGAAAGCACTATCACCCATAACATATTGGAGCATTAGCAATACAGCAGCAGTTTTGTTGTACGAGTTTATGCGATACGCTTGTCCCGTAGCGTATCGCTCTGAGTGAGTCATTATGGGTTCTTCTTGCCCTTGGAGTGCCCATTGCATTGTTCGGAGCTGGATCTCGGTGCGCTGATCCAATGGGGGGAGAATAAGGCGTTCCCAGAAGGTTTCACGGGGAAATTGATTTTCATAGCGTCCAAAGAACGCTTCGACTGCCAAAGTTGTAAAAAAGGTGGTAAACCCTTCATCCATAAAAGCATATTCTTGCTCATTGGTGTTGAGTATCATCGGGAACCAGTTATGGACGACCTCGTGGATGATGATTTCCGCAGTGATCTTGCGCATTACACCGCCACCCAGCCATCGGGTCATAAAAACGATTCCCGGATATTCCATTCCGCCAGAGGCACCTCCCACGGTCACGAACATATTGGGATATGGATAGGGCCCAACGTATCGACTCAAAAATTGGACAGCAAAGACTGCAGCTTTCAGACCATCCGTTGCATAAAAATTTTCCAGCCGTTTTGGATAGACAACATGGATGATCGTATTGTTCCACCCCTGTGCATCCCATAAATAGTCCTTGTAGACAGTGAAGGCAAAGCTCCGGACCTTTTGTGCACGCCAGTGCCACGTAAGAGTATCAACTGTATCTGGACGCTGTTGTGACAAAGTTGCAAGATCAGCAATCCGTACAGGAACTTCGTATTGACGCGCTGAATCCAGCCGGGCACGTACGGCGACAGGTAGTACATCTTCGGCATTGACCAGTTCGCCAGTAGCAAAGACTGAATACACTGCAGGTACCTGAATGCGGACATCAAAATCGGCAAACTCTTCGTAAAACTCTCCGGTGCCCAGATATTGATATTTGTGCCATCCGTAGCGGTCGTAAACACAGACAGAAGGGAACCAGTGGGCAATAGAAAAAGCCGATCCCCAGTATCCCATCCGCATTCCTTCCAGAGGGATTGTTTCTTCAATTTCGATGGTCAATGTGACAGTATCGCTGGGACGTAGGGGGGTGGGCGGAATGATTTCCATCACGGTGTTGTCTACTTTGTACAGTAGCGGTTTGTTCGGTCGACGTTGTCGGTATACTGCCAGCACCTTCACCGGCGGCGTGATCCACGATCGCTGTCGACTTTTTCGCCGCCCATAACTGTTTTCAGCAAAGAGATTCCAGTAGAGATGGAAGTACAATTTTGACAATGTATCAGGCGAGTTATTGCGATACCAGATAAAAGTTCGCACCCAGAGTTTTTTGGTATCAGGATTCAGCTTTGCTTGAATCTGATACCGTACCTCTTGTTGGAAAGAAGAGGCAGCAAAGATCAACGGTATGGCCGTTGTCCACAGGGCTATTCCAAATACGAAACGCATCAACTTTACTCCGTTCTTTGTTGCTGAATCGTTGGAGTATGAAAGTTGCAAATATCGAAAAACTGGGGGAAAACGCACTATCGATATCCGGAAGCGAGAGAAGATGTGTTATGCAGACTTGGTGGATTGCAGGGGCCTATGTTGTGAAGGATAGTTGAGCAAAAATCTGGAGCTTGTTCCAAATATTTCTGATCTCTTTCCCTGTAACGCTGTTTATGCCGACGCCAACAGTGGTGTGGGGTTCCATTTTCTGCTGGCAGAATTAGCTGTTAGATGTTCGAAGTCTGGAGCAGCCATTGGAAATCGGAGGCAGAGTAACATCTGTGTTCAATTCCACGCTGGATAAGATGCACTTATTGTGCTTGTGCAGAGATCTTCAATGGATTGCTTGCATTCTACAACCCAACGGAATAGCATCGCTGTCTATTGGACAAGTACTATGACGCTGCCAATAAACAGCTTTGATCTCAGATCTGTATTGATGTGAATTCGGAATGCGTTTGTATTGAAATCAATGATGCCCCAGATGGATCAGTACGCCACCGTTGATCCCGAAGTAGGTGACATCGCTGTCGCCTTCCGTTCCAAAAATATGGTTGTATTCGGCAGTGAATGTGAAGCCAAGCATTGGAGATACAGGGATAAGAACTCCAAGCTCTGGGGTAAAACCAAAATGGGTTTGGGTTTCGCTTTCTGACCCCAAATCTATTTCTTGCGCCGATACTGTAAGACTTAAAGTTTCGATGTGAAGTCCCAGCTTCAGACCAGCAAACGGAGATATATCACGGGGCAAGAAGAAGAAGGTGAATCCTGCAATTATTGGGATGGTGCTAAAACGGAGTGTAGCTTCGGCCCCTTCTGCTTGGGCTGATTCACTCCACCAGTGGTATCCAGTTGTCAAATTCACCGCAAGCTGATTAGAGACAGCATATTCAAAAACTCCATTAAATCCCAGACCAACATCAAATGCATCGCCAAAATCGGAAATGGGAATTTGGGGACCAACCTGCAGACCAATTCCAAAGCCTTGGGCATAAAAGATCGAGGGAACAAAGAGAAATGCTAAAATCGAGATCCATCGTTTCATAGTGCTGCTACCATTTTGTGAAACAAGCTTCTCAGATTCTGCAAAGATACAAAAAAAGATTGATGGTGACACTGTGCCTTTGCGCCTGCGTGAGTGGGATAAACGAATTTTTGGGGATGCTCTCGTCCGCTCCTTTCTTCGGATTTTCCGTATTTTTGCACTTTCCCTGAAGGCAGTGTAGGACAAAAAGCGCAAGGGTAATGTTGTCTCAAGAGGAGATCCAGCAATTAGCACGAGCCATTGTTGATGAGATGGAATCACGGTATTCAGCAGAGTTAGCACCGAAATGGGAAGGTGGAAGCGTGTTTTTATTGCCGGGAAAAGAGGGGCTGAAAGAATACGAAATTCCCATCGATCGGCTGCTTCATAAAATTGTGTTGATCCGGGAAAATCTGCGGATTCTGGAGCAGAAAATTAACAATCACGAGAAATTGTCGGATGCTGATAAAGTAAAGTTACAGGCGTACATCACGCGGTGCTATGGTTCGCTGACCACGTTCAACGTGCTGTTTTACCACGATGAAGACAAGTTCAAAAGTAGCTAACTGGGTGCTGTGGGGAATTGGATGGTGGAGTACCGTTGCCCTTAGCTTTGCGCAGCCCATATTTCGTCCCTGGATCGCTTCGCCTTGGGAGCCGAGGATCGGCGCAGCCACATTTATCGGCAGTGATTCGCTGGAGTTATATCTTGGAGGATACGTCCGCCTTTTTGGAAATCAGGGGCAAAGATGGCAAGTTGGCGCTGAGGGTTTTACGATAAGCCGTCTCCGGCGGGAAGCGCATTTCAAATTCCCCGTGGAACTGATTGACTATTACTTTGGCGTTGACTATCAGCGCGCCGGAACCACTTTGAATATCCCGTGGCAACTCCGGGTACGGCTGGGACATATCTCCGCTCACGTGGTCGATGGAGCGTTCGATCGCCTCCCTTCATTTGTCTACAGCCAGGAGTTTGTGACGGCAACGCTCCGATTGATCTTTGCACAATTGCACGTGCTGAGCGAGATCGCATATCTGTTTTCTGTACTTCCTGCTCAACTGGATCGACTCCAGCCGGCTGTTGGGGCAACACTGCACCTGACGGTGAGCGGTTATCATCTCCTTGCAGGCTATCGATTACGAAACGTTGGGATTGGTGGAAATCGATTCTGGAATCACCGAATTGTGCTGCAAGTGTGGCCACCCGCATTACCGCTCTACTTCCAGTTCAGTTTCTACAATGGCAAAAGTTACCACGGGATGTTGTATGACCGCACAGAGCGTTTCGCAACGCTTGGTGTATTTATGGTGCCATAATGCCTGATAACGCCGCCAGATGCTCGTGGGACGTCACTGTGTCTTCCATTGTGGGTGAGGCTTTATCGAACACTGGAAAACGGCACCCCAAAAAGTTGTGCTGGACAGGCGTATTTGTAAAGACAGGTTGTCCGATTTCGCTCATAGCACGTACAGTGAGTTGCATGGTAGGAGATCAACTGGCAGCCGGCATAGCGAATCAGCGACCGAACGGGTAATCCAGAGGAAATCCGTAGATTTGCAAAATGTTCACAAAAGGCAATCGGTTGGCTTGCAATGTGGAGATTTTTGCGCTGGATAGCCTTTTTGCTTTCTGCTGCTGTGCTGGGACATGCCCAGACGATCCAGAAGCCAATAGCCCAGTTTTCATTGCTGGGCGGCATCGGTCGCAATTTCCTGAGCGCAGATGTCCAGCGCTTCGAGCAAATCATTGAATGTGGTCGGTATCAGAGTGGTGGGGGATGGGGACCGCTGGCAACAGTGCGGGCAACGTATCCGTGGACTGCTACGGTTGGTGTTTCCCTTGAGCTGGGTTATCGCAGTTACAGCGGGGCGATGGAAAACACCGGATTGTACTCGTATCGTCCTCCGGGTGCAACGGAGATCCAAACGGCACAAATCACAAATGTACTGGAAGGTACGTGGCAGTACATTGCTATTGCCCCAATGGTTCGATATCGCTTCCTCTCAACTTCTCAACGTTCCTGGTTAACACTGGCAACGGGGCTGCAGCTTGGATTCCCGCTACAGGCAACGTATGTACAGCGCCAACGTTTTGATCCCAACAATCCATTGGTGTTTGTTGTTAATGGTCGGCGGCTGAAAGAACGAATTTTGGCAGAAGGCACAGTGCAATCGAGGCGATCCGTTTTGGTCCATCATATTGTAGCAGTGGAGCATCAACTCCAGCTCAGTCGCCAGTGGAGCGTGCTCCAGACATTGTCCGTTGCTATTCCGTGGAATTCTCAGTCGACAGAGACCTCCTGGAAGGCAGTGCAGGTGGGACTTCAGGGCGGGGTAGCTTATACCCTGTTGCCACCGCCGCCGATACGGCTTCCGACGCCACCTCCAGCGCCAGCACCGCCGGCTGCGATTACACCTAAACCAGAGGCGCATCTGGCACTGGATTTTGGAGATGATGTACACTGGAATGTTGGAAGCGAGTTAATTGCTACCCTGCCGATTGTCAACGCCGTGTTCTTTGAGCGTGGCAGTGCAACCATTCCGCAGCGATATGTTCAGCGAATGATCCCGAAGCAGGAGCTGGATACTGTTACCGACGCTGTCCGTTATCATCGCTATGTTCTGCCAGTTCTTGCATCCATTGCTCAGGAAAATCCAGAAGCAACCTTTGAATTGATCGGGGCAACCAGTGGATCGGACGATGAGCCCGAAGGAATAGCGCTAGCACGTCGGCGTGCAGAAGCCGTTGCAGATGCATTGGAGCGCCTGGGCGTTCCTCGGCAGCGTTTGCACCTGCGCTGGCAGCTCTTGCCAGCAAATCCTTCCAATCCTGACTTTCCTGAAGGACGTGCGGAGAATCGCCGGGTGGATATTGTTGTCCATAATGCGCCGCTGCTCCGGTATGTTCGAGCACAGCGGTTTCGGGAACTGGAAGGGACGCTGGCGGTACGTAGTACAGTTCGCAACGCTGCGCTCCGCAGCCATCCTGCTGTTATCCATTTATTACCACCAGTTGATACGATGCTGCAAACGCAGGAGGAGCAGTTTGCTACCACCTTACCGTTCCGATGGCGATTCCACTCTCCAGCGAATCGTCTTTCCGTTGTTGGTACCCTGACCGTTCCAAACTCGCCTGCACCGCTGGTAGTCTACGATACAGCGCAAATTCGACTGGATACGCTGCCCCGGATTGAAGTTGAGCTCCGTCTGGACCGTTTTGAGGCGATTCTGCGTTTCGATTATAACAGCAGCGCGTTGAGTGAAGCGAATCAGCAGCTTTTACGTCAACTGGTGGATTTGCTTCCAGAGGGTTCAACAATTATCGTGTACGGTAGTAGTGATACGCTGGGAACAGAGCGTCGCAACCGCATTTTAGCACAACAGCGGGCAGAGAATGTATCGCAATTTCTGCAATCCATTGCTCCGGGCGCTTATCGCATTGTGGCAGAACGCTATACCGGGAAGAAGTTTGATGAACGATTACCCGAAGGGCGGTTCCTGAATCGTTCCATCCGTTTACGGGTTGTTCGTCAACATCCGTAAAGGTTTTGACAAAACGAGGTCGATCTGGCAAATGGAGTTTGAACCTGTTATTGGATTGGAAATTCACGCGCAGTTGCTGACCCGGTCGAAAGCATTCTGCGGTTGTTCTACCGCTTTTGGGGCACCGCCCAACACCAATACGTGTCCGGTCTGCCTGGGGCATCCCGGCGCGTTGCCGGTACTCAATAAGCAGATGGTCGAAATGACCATTGCAATGGGGTTGGCAACACATTGTTCCATTCGCTCCTTTTCGCTGTTTGCACGAAAGAACTATTTTTACCACGATCTGCCCAAAGGTTATCAGATCAGTCAGTATGAAGAGCCGCTTTGCTACGATGGATGGGTCGAAATTGAATTAGAGGATGGGAGCACCAAAAAGATTGGGCTCATCCGAATCCATATGGAGGAAGACACTGGAAAATCCATCCACGATGTGGACATCGATACGTTGCTGGATTTCAATCGGGCAGGGGTGCCGCTGATTGAAATTGTCAGCAAGCCCGATCTGCGATCTGCGCGGGAAGCCTATCTGTTCCTGAAGCAAATTCATCAGATCGTCACATATCTGGGCATTTGCAGTGGCAATATGGAGGAAGGGGCTTTGCGATGCGATGCGAATGTCTCGGTACGCCCGAAGGGCAGTTCCAGCTTTGGGACGAAGACAGAAGTCAAAAATCTCAATAGTTTCCGTCACGTGGAAAAAGCGCTGGAATATGAGATCCAGCGCCAGATTCAGGTGCTGCAATCCGGAGGTATTGTCCGGCAGGAAACGATGTTATGGGATCCGGTACGGCAGGAGACACGCCCGATGCGAACCAAAGAGCAGGCACACGACTACCGGTATTTCCCAGAGCCCGATTTAGTGCCTGTTGTAGTCCCTGAAGAGTGGATTGAGCGTATTCGACAGAGCTTACCGGAATTGGGACTGGAGCGCAAACGCCGGTTTATCCAGCAGTACCACCTACCGGCTTATGACGCTGGTGTTCTGACGCAACAGCGTGCGGTGGCGGATTATTTCGAGGAAGCCGTTGAAGCCCTCCAGCAACCGTCGCCAGATCGGATCAAAGGAGTGAGTAACCTGATCATGACAGAAGTGTTGCGGGTATTGGCTGAAAAGAACATCGAGATTCAGGATTTTCCGGTACCGCCTGCATCACTGGCTGTGTTAGCGGAATTGCTGGCTGAGGGAACCATCAGTAGCCGAATTGGGAAAACCGTGTTCGAGAAGTTGCTCCAGCATCCGGATAAACACCCAGAACAGATAGTCGAAGAAGAGGGACTGGTGCAAATTTCCGATGAATCGGCGTTGCGACAGATTGTAGAGGAAGTTTTAGAACAGCATCCGGGCGAACTTCAGCGATACTTCGGCGGAAAGAAAAAACTCTTTGGCTTTTTCGTTGGACAGGTGATGAAAGCCACCAAAGGCAAGGCGAATCCGAAGGTCGTGAATCAACTATTACAACAGATACTTCAGGAGCGCGAGGCGGCAGCGCAGCAATAGCAACCTACCACGCCTGTTCAAGTCCGGTTTTTGCAAAGTTGTTGGGAGCATTTTTGCCTGATTCCAGATGGAGGTCGCTCCTTTTTTCACGATCTGCGATCCTCTTCCGTTTCTATCCCTTTTTGTTAAAGCAACAGAGGCAGTGGATGCAGCGACGGAAACGAGCACTGATTACTGGCGGAGCGGGCTTTTTGGGATCCCATCTGTGTCATCGCTTGCTGGAAGAGGGATTTGAAGTGATTTGTATGGATAATTTCATCACGGGATCTCCGGATAATATTGCTGATTTGATCGGACATCCTCATTTCCACTTCATTCAGCACGATGTGACAAATTACATTTACGTTGCAGGTCCCGTTGATTACGTGCTTCATTTTGCATCCCCCGCATCGCCGATTGATTATCAGCAATTGCCAATCCAGACACTCAAGGTGGGATCGTTGGGAACGCACAAGGCGCTGGGGTTGAGCCTGGCGAAGGGAGCGACGTTCTTGCTGGCAAGTACCAGCGAGGTCTATGGCGATCCACTGGTGCACCCACAGCCTGAAGATTACTGGGGGAATGTGAACCCCATTGGCGTTCGAGGGGTGTATGATGAAGCGAAGCGATTCGCAGAAGCAATGACAATGGCGTATCATCGCTACCATGGGTTGGATACCCGCATTGCCCGGATTTTTAATACCTACGGACCGCGGATGCGCATTGATGATGGGCGCGCTATTCCAACGTTCATCACACAGGCGTTGCAGAATGAACCCGTAACGGTTTTTGGTGATGGATCGCAAACCCGGTCGATCTGCTATGTGGATGATCTCATTGATGGAATTGTTCGTTTGCTCTTTTCCAATGTCGTGGAACCGGTCAATCTGGGAAATCCGGATGAAATTTCCATCGCTGCGCTGGCAGAGGAAATTATTCAGCTTTGTCATTCCTCCAGTTCCATCACATACAAACCACTGCCAGAGGATGATCCCAAAGTGCGGCAGCCAGATATTACCCGTGCTCGGGAGTTGCTGGACTGGGAACCCCGGATAGACCGCAAAGAAGGGTTACGACGGACCATTGAATACTTCCAGAAGCGGCTGGAGCAGCAACCGGTAGCAAAGCGATGGAATGGAAGCTGATCCAATGGTGGTGGCGATGGCTGCGCCGATTGTCTCAGTGGTTCGATCCTCATACGCCACTGTTTGGCGCCCGCATTGGCTTATTGGTAACACTCCTGTTAGCGGTTGGTGGAATTGCCCTGGGATTGTGGGCTGGGTCTCTTACGGTGCAAAGTGATGGGATTGTAGCAGCAACCGATGTATTGGCTTCTCTTCTTTTTTTAGCCGCACTCCGACACAGTTTCCGGTCGCCGGATGTGATTCATAATTACGGCTATGGCAAGTATGAAAGTCTGGGGATTCTGCTCAATTCTCTTTTGCTGGCTTTTGCCCTTCTCTATGCGGGAGGTGAAATTTTTTCTTCTTTCGGGGTTTATCGTCCTATTTCACAGTATTTTCCCCTGATTGCCTACTCCGCTATTTCCCTGGTACTGCTTGGCACTCTGAGCAAGTTGCAGCGACGGTATGCAGAACGGTATCGGATGCCACTGCTGGCGTATGACGCCGATTTGTGGAAACTGGATGCCTATGCGGAAGCAGGAGTGCTGGTGAGCTTGATAGTGGGAAATTGGCTAACGCAGCATGGGTACATCGAAGCTGCCAGATGGCTGGACTTTACGATTGCCCTTGCGTTGCTCCTGTTGAATATTGCCCTGATTCTGCCTCACGTGCGCAGCGCTCTGAATCAACTGCTGGATCGTACCCTCCCGGAGTCCATACAGCTCGCTATCCTTGCCGTGATTGTAGAGCATTTGCACGAGATCTGCGAATTCCGTCAGTTGCATACGCGGCAGTCCGGACGGGATCTTTTTATGGAGCTGGATGTTGTGATGCCGTTCGATATGCCAATGGAGCAGGCGTATGCGACGGAGCAGCGCATTCAGCGGGCAATTCGGAAGCAGTATCCTACCGCCATTGTGCGATTGTATGCTGTCCCGTGTCCCCGGGATTGCATTCAAAATGGACAGCGATTTTGCCCCGTGCTTTTACATCAGCAGCAAACGGAGAAGCAGCGCAGAGAGGCAGATACTGAGTTAATGGAACAGAAGGCGAAATTGCAACACCAGTAACACCATTGTCAGGAGGATGAGACTGTGAGGCAGAAGCAAGTGCCAGATACGCCGGTTCGGGTTGTCCGGGAGTTTCCACAGAAGCTCGAAAAGGTTCATTTTTTGCGTTTTCTGGAGTTCCTCGGCAGATACTTCGTACCACCGCTTCCCCTGGACAGCAGAAAAGCGGAGCAGGAAAGCCAAGCGTTTGGAGTGCCGCTTGAGATCAATGCCCCAAAGAGTCAGCAGGACCAGATAAAGCTGGTATTGCTGTACTTTAAATTGTGCAAGCTGCTCCGGGTTCAGTGCTGCTAACTGTGGAAACCAGAGGACAAACCAGAATAAACCTGCGATGGTAAAGCTCAGCCGAAGGAAGTGTCGCAGCAACCGCCGTTGCGGTTCAAATAGTCCCAGAACATACAAAATATTGGCTTTCTCAGTTTCCGAGAGTTGAGCAAACTCTTCCGGGGAGCTCAAGCCCGTGCGAAAGATAGATCGTTCCATATGTCCGTACTTTCGCTTTCTGAAACCTACGTTGAAAGTGCACTAACGATCGAGGCTGTAGAGCAGTGCGGCTACTGAAGAAATAGTGAAAAGGTAATGTTTTCTATCAGAGAGGTCTGCGTTGAAGTTTTGCGTTCAGCATTTCTGTGGATCTTATTGCCTGCTCAGAATAAGCTGCGCAGATGCAGGCTGTGTTTTTAACAATTATTTAGCACAAAAGCGATAAATTTGCATTCTTGCAAAGAGCAGCTGTGGGGCTGCGGGGTTAAGTTCAACAATCGGCGGAGGCGCTTATGAGGCGTAAGATTCTTTCTGTTCTCTTCCTCTCGTTCCTTCCAGTAATTCTTTGGGCACAAGGTCGAACAACGGCCGAAATTCGTGGACGTGTCATTGACCAAGAGGGTGGGAAGCCCATTCCGGGTGCAACGATCATAGCAGAGCACCTACCAACAGGAACAAAGTACGGAGCAGTGTCGCGTCCCGATGGATATTTTCTGCTCGTCGGCTTGCGGGTTGGTGGGCCATACAAAGTGACAGCTCGAAGTACAGGATATAAGACGCTGACCCGAGAAGGGATATATCTTCGAGCTGGACAGTCATTTGAAATTAATTTTGCTTTGGAGACCGAAGCGATACAGGTAAAAGCTATCAGTGTGGTGGGGGAGCGATTGAGTAGTCAGGAAGGACAGACATTTCAGCTAGATCCTGAAACTGTTGAAATGGTGCCTACAGTAACACGGAGCATTCAGGATTATGCACGTGTAGCTCCCTTAGCTGTAGGTACAAATATCGGTGCGAGTGATAATCTGGGGGGAATCAGCATTGCGGGGCGAAATAACCGATATAATAATTTCCAGATGGATGGTGCGGTATTAAATGATCCTTTCGGATTGCCAGATGCAGGAACGCCAGGGGGACAAGCGAATGCTCAGCCAATTAGTATTGAAGCAATTGAGCAGTTACAAATTTCTGTTGCTCCGTTCGATGTGCGCCAAGGATCATTTACCGGGGGATTGATTAACATTATTACGCGAGGAGGAACGAATCAGTTCAATGCTGCGGCGTACATTTACGGTAATAATCAAGACTTGGTGGGCGTTAGCCCTGATACTTCAAAGCAGAAGTTCAGCGATTATACAGATTTGGTCTACGGCGTGCGAGTTGGAGGACCTATTATCCGTAATCAGCTCTTTTACTTTGTTAATGCCGAAATTCGGGATCGTGTAGAGCCACGTCCTGCGTTAACTGATCCAATTATCATTGAGAATGGATTTGAAGCACCGAGGTCGATGGTAGATGAGGTTATCAATATTACCAGAAATCAGTATGGATTTGATCCTGGTAGCTACAATGAATTCCAAAACACGACGGGAGATCTTAAGCTGTTTGCTCGATTCGATATGAATTTGGGTGCAAATCATCGGATAACCCTGCGAAACAACTTTGTTAATGCCAGCTTGGATCGGGGGATTTACCGAACGGGTACGACTTTCCAATTGGAGAGCGCAGGATATGTATTCCGCAGCCTGCAGAATCAAACAGTATTGCAGGTTAATAGTGTCTTGGGTGAAAATATGGCGAATGAGTTTCGGGTCTCGTATTTGATGATTCGTGATCAGCGAGATCCGAATGCGAAGGAGTTTCCACAGGTTACGGTTTCGCTTCGCGATACGTCTGGGAAATTCCTGGGTGCGGTTCGGTTCGGTGGTGAACGATTTTCGCAAGCCAACGCATTAGATCAGGATGTCTTGGAGTTTACTGACAACTTCACTTATTTCTTGGGTGCCCATACTCTGACATTTGGAACGCATAATGAGCTTCTGAGTTTTAGCAATTTGTTTATTCAAGACTATTGGGGACGGTGGGACTTCTATTCGTTAGAAGACTACCGTAATGGTATAGCTTCGCGTTTTAGTTTGAGTTATTCTAAGCTGCCAGGTAATCCCAAGCCTCGAGCGGAGTGGAGTATGCTTCAAGCAGGGGTTTATGCACAGGATGAATGGCAAGTCAATCCTCAGTTGCGTCTTACATTGGGATTACGGCTCGATGTTCCATTTTTCTTAGACAAGCCATTGGATAATCCAGATTTCCGGGAGGCATTCCCGCAATATCGCACCGATGAAGTACCTAGTGGGCAGATGCTGCTTTCTCCACGATTCGGGTTTAGTTATGATCTTACCCAGGAAGTAGATATGGTCGTGCGGGGTGGTATTGGGGTCTTTTCCGGTAGGACTCCAGGAGTGTGGCTGTCCAACCAATATAGCAATACAGGAATGGATTTGGCGCGTGTTGACTTACGGAGTGGCATTCCAGAGTTTAATCCTAATATTTGGCGCGATGAACAGCAACGAGGTGCTTTGACTGCTGTTCCAACAACGGAGATTAATATTACAGATCCTAATTTTAAGTTCCCACAATTGCTCCGTGTAAACCTGGGCGTCGATAAAATGTTGCCGTGGGACATTCGCGGATCATTGGACATTCTGTACTCCAAAACTATTACAGACATAGCTTATGCGAATCTGAATTTGAAAGGACCAATTGACACGATTCGTACAATTGATGGACGTCCAGTGTTCTCTCAGATCTCAAGGTTCCGTTTTGGACGTGGGAATCCGGACTTAGTGGATGATCGCTTTACAAATGTGTTGTTGCTGAAGAATACTGATCAAGGTTACCAATTTAACGTGACAGTACAATTGGAGAAGGAATTTGATTTCGGACTGCGTTCCTACGTTGGTTATACTTTTGGTAGGGCGCTGGATATTAACAGTGGACAGTCGAGTCGGGCAATTTCCAATTGGCAGTACAACGAAATTCCGGGCGATCCAAACAATCCACCGCTAGCAACCTCGGACTTTGAAATTCGACATCGTATCGTGGCAAACTTGGGGTATGCGTTTACCTATGATTGGGGATCTACCACGATTTCGCTGCTGTATGAAGGGCGGTCTGGACGGCCCTTCAACTTTATCTATCGGGGAGATCCTAATGGAGATGGTCGGACTGCTAATGATCTGATTTATGTTCCGGCTTCGAAAGATGAAGTAATCTTTGAAAGAGAAGGGGATTGGGAGAATTTCAATGCTTTCGTCGAGCGATTTCAGAATCTGAAGGATTACCGGGGAAGAATTATTGATCGCAATGCAATGCGAGAGCCCTGGGTGAACCAAATTGATCTTCGAGTGGTCCAAGAGCTAAGACTGTTTGGTGACCACCATCGATTCCAGTTGACGGTGGATGTTTTGAACTTCTTAAATCTAATTAACTCCGATTGGGGTCATCAGTTGTATATTCCTTTCCAATCCTATCAGCTTCTTGAGTTTCGGCGCTATCAGAAAGATGGAGATGTTTACAAGCCAGTTGTTCGTTATCGAGGTCCATCGGCTGATCAGGATATTGAGGAGTTGTACAGCCGAGATAATCTACTATCCCGGTGGCGCATCCAGATCGGCGCACGGTATAGCTTCTAAAGCGATCGTTCGGTATTAAGTGTAAGATAGGGCGTCCTCCTGCGGCTGGAGGACGCCTTTTTTTGTTTTCTTTTTGTGCTTGGTGTGTTTATTCTGCCGCCTTTTTTACTGGGCTGTAAGGTGTGCCAGAAGGGAGATAAAAATTATCGAGAAGCCGGCGTGTTCATCACGAAGTTTGTCAGAAGCGCAACCAGTTGTACACCTCATAGTCAATGGCGTTGCGTGGTAGAATTGACCCTTTCTCGGGAGCCGTAGGCACAGGGGCTGATCATTCGAGCGGCGATCATCGTTTTGAAACCTTGAATCTGGGGCTTTTTCGTCTACACAGCACATTTTGGACAGATGAGGCAACGTGCTCAGTATGGATTTCCCCTTTGTTTTTACGCTGGTTGTGCTCCTTGTTTTGGTTGGAGCCTTGATCCGGGAGGTGGCACCAGCCGAAATACTGATCTTTGGAGCTTTGCTGGCGTTGATTTTTGGAGGTGTTCTTTCGGTTGAGCAGGCATTACAGGGATTTGCCCATCCGATCCTGCTGACCCTCGGTGCTTTGTTTATCATTGGTGCAGCGTTACAATCAACAGGGATGTTGCGGTGGTTTGGCTATCGTGTGTTGCAAAGTCCCGGACGCAGTACCCCGTATGTGCTCTGGCGCTTTCTTCCGGTGGTAGCACTCCTTTCGGCGTTTCTGAGCAATTCTGTCGTTGTAACCTCGCTGGTAGCACCACTTCGACAGTGGGCTCGGCGGTATGGCAAGCCGCTCTCGCATTATTTGATCCCGCTTTCATACGCAGCAATCCTCGGTGGAATGTGTACCCTGATTGGTACCAGTACAAATTTGCTTGTTGATGGCTATGTTTCCAGCATAACATCAGAATCTTTTTCTCTGTTCACTTTCGCCATCGTTGGTGTCCCTGCCGTTATTCTTGGATTGGTGTATCTGACCTTTATCGCTCCTCGGTGGTTGCCGGTACGGCAAATGCCGATGCAGCAACTGGAACAACACGTGCGTGAGTTTGTAGTTGAAGCAGAGATTATGCCGCAATTTCCTTTTGTGGGCAAAAGTGTGGAAGCAGCAGGATTGCGCCATCTTCAGGGGGTTTTCCTGTTTCAGATTGAGCGAGATGGACTGCTCATTGCTCCGGTGGCTCCAACAGAGCGACTGTATATCGGGGATCGACTCTTTTTTACCGGCGTACCGGATACGATTATGGATTTGCAGCAAATTCCGGGTTTGCGATTGTTGCCAGAAGCGAAACTGCCGTGGACTCTGAATGATTCCGATCAAGTAGGGGTTTTTGAGGTTGTTATCTCTCCGACATCGCCATTGATTGGGAAAAAGGTTCGGGAAAGTGGCTTCCGGGCGCTCTACAATGCCGCCATTCTAGCGATTCATCGCAATGGGGAACGGATTCGGCAAAAAATCGGCGATGTGGTGCTACAGCCGGGCGACACGCTGTTGTTAGTCGCTCCCAAAGGCTTTCTGGAACAATGGTATCATTCCCCAGATTTCTATCTGGTCAGCGAAGCCAGAAGCGAGGCAGTGAAACCACAGTCCCGGGGCTATGTGACCTTAGGGTTGTTGTTGCTTGCCCTGGGTGTTGTCGCCGGTGGCTGGTTGAGTTTGCCGGTAGCGCTGGCGGCTGCCGCCGTTGCCAGCGTGCTTGTGGGAGCGCTGCCGTTGAGCGAAATTAAATATGCAGTGGATTGGAGTGTACTGCTCATCATTGGTGCTGCTTTTGGCATCAGTACCGCAATTGATGGGGCTGGTATCGACGATGCAGTTGTGCAGCTTTTCCAGCCTCTGATGCAATCGGGACAGCAGTGGCTGATTCTTCTGGGCGTCTTTTTGTTGACCAATGTCCTGACAGAAATGATGACCAATGTTGCGGCATCAGCTATTGCGTTTCCG
Organism: Candidatus Kapaibacterium sp.; assembly: GCA_015490805.1. Lineage (GTDB taxonomy): Bacteria > Bacteroidota > Ignavibacteria > Kapaibacteriales > WFXC01 > WFXC01. The sequence goes on along the minus strand of WFXC01000012.1, from coordinate 50,329 downwards.
ATTGCCGCTTCTGTTGCGGCTCAAAGTGCCATACCACTGTTACCGCTGGCGTTAGTCGTTGCCATTGCTGCTTCTGCCAGTTTCGCTACGCCTATTGGGTATCAAACCAATTTGATTGTGTATGGTGCTGGAAATTATCGGTTTTCCGATTTTCTTCGCGTTGGTTTGCCCCTGAATTTAGCCGTAGCATTGTTGACAACAGCGATTGTGTACTGGGTGTATTTGTGAATAGAGAGGAGATTGCAATGTCGATACCAGCCCATGGTGGAACGTTGGTGAATCGTACTGTTCAGGGTGCTCAGGTGCAACAGTTACTGGAAGAGTACAAAGATGCACTCCGGGTGCCAGTGTCCTATCGGGTTTTGTCCGATGCTTACCTGATCGGCGTTGGAGCCTTGAGTCCACTGGAAGGGTTTATGGGGAAAGATGATTACCAAAACGTTGTGGAGCAAATGCGCCTGGCGACCGGGCTGGTGTTTTCAATCCCCGTGACGCTGACCGTGCCGTTGAAGCAGTACCGGCAGGTTGTTTCAGGGGATGAAGTGCTGCTGACAGATGCTGCCGGTACAGTCTATGCCATTATGGCGGTGCAGGAAAAGTTCGAGCGGGACATAGAACGGGAAGCGGTGCTTGTGTATCGTACCGATGACCGAAATCATCCCGGCGTTGCAAAGCTGTTTGAGGAAGGTCCTTACGTGCTTGCCGGGCCAATCCGCTACTTTCTGGACCGCTTTCAACCGGAATTCCCGGAGCACACGTTGACGCCGGCAGAGACGAGAGCAGCTTTTCAGAAACGGGGATGGAAAACAATCGTTGCCTTCCAGACTCGCAATCCAATGCACCGGGCGCATGAGTATCTTACAAAGTGTGCGCTGGAAATTGTCGATGGCTTGTTGATCCATCCATTGGTTGGGGAGACGAAGTCGGACGATATTCCAGCCGCTGTCAGAATGGAATGTTATCAGGCATTGATTCGCCACTACTATCCACAGGATCGGGTAATGCTATCGGTGCTACCGGCTGCTATGCGATATGCCGGACCCCGGGAGGCAATTTTCCACGCTATCCTGCGCAAGAACTATGGGTGCACACATTTTATCGTTGGAAGGGATCACGCTGGAGTGGGGAACTACTACGGCACATACGATGCCCAGCGGATCTTCGACGAAGTAGATCCTGAGCAACTGCAAATCACTCCCCTGATGTTCGAACACGCTTTCTGGTGCACCGTGACCGGTGGGATGGCAACGACCAAAACGTCGCCCAGTATGCCAGAGCAGAGAATTTTTCTTTCCGGCACGAAAGTTCGGCAGTTGCTGCGGGAAGGGAAGCCGCTTCCGCCGGAATTCACCCGTCCGGAAGTGGCGCAGATTCTTCAGCGATGGGCGCAGGGACAGTAGACATTGCAGGAGAGTGTGGCCTGGGTGAAAAGGTTGCGAGCTCCTACGTGGAACGTGGGGATAGAAGGAAGATTGGGTTGACCGGTAGTTTTGCAGGGTGCCAGAGTCGTATAAAATGTTTGATTTTGTGGACAGTTTTAACGTTTGATTGAGTTTGATATTCAGGAAGCTGAAAAATGAAGAGGGAGAAGATTCAAGCAACGTTGTTTGATAGCAGTGAACAGACGTTGCAAAGCCGCATTCTTCTCATTAACAGATCGAAGTTGCTGGAGGTTCTGGACAACCTGCTGGCGTTGGAAAGCCTGCAAGAACTAAAAATAGCGTTAAGGGATCTAAGAAGCCATCTTGTTTCACCCGACAGGGATACCATCGGTGTTTTGAACATCGACAGCAATGGTGACACAGTGAAAATGAAATACAGTTATTTGATGGGCGAACTCTCCCAGATAGAACAAGCTCTTACACTGGAGAGAGCAAGGTACTACCTTGAAAGGTTGAAGAAAGCATTAACTGAAATCAAAACAAATAAGGTCAACGACATCAATCTTAACAGATGGAAAGAGTACGATGAAATTCTCACCGATAGTTTGTGGGTGTTTGATGGAGACAAATTCCCTGTTTGCAACGGAATTGTTTGAGTGAGACCGAGAAACGGACAGAAAGAATGCAGGCAAATCCTGGAGTTGCACAGGGAGCAAAACCATAGTAGCTAAGGGAGTTTAGCAGGTGTTCCAGGTGTAAAAGAATTTTGCATGGGAAAAATGAAAGCACACATTTTCATAACAGATAAGAAAACTTTTCCTACAGTGAGAGATAACGGATTTTGGGGAGTCGGGATTGAAGGAATACCAGGGGATTATGAGGGAGTGATACAGAGCAATTTGAGTAACCCCCAAAAACCGTACTTTGCAATGATTGCAGATATGCTGGGGACACGAATAGGTGATATAGTGTTTCTCTACGAACGGCAAGTTGGATTTCATGGAATTTATAGGATCAAAAGCAAGCCATTTTTTGATCCTACGCCTATTGGAGCTGTAGGTGGCACGTGGCCGATTAGGGTAGAAATAGAGTGTTTAAACTACTTCCCAAATCCTGTTCCAGAAGATTTGCTTTTTTCTTCAAGGGAATTTGAAACAAAGTGTTGGGGGTGGTTTTATAGAAAAATTCAAGGTCCAAGAGGGATCAATACAGTGAATCCAGAAACCGCGGAGGTGCTCGTAGAGCTGTTGGTAAAATTACATGGAAACCCTGTTTGTAGACCCAGTTCTATGCAGTGTTATCCTAAAGGAATAAAACGGAAAGAATTAGTACTTGACTTGGGCAAACTCAGTGACGGTGGTAAGGTTTTGTTAGAAGATATTCTGAGGGCATGGTTCGTACGGAACATAGATAGTCCAAATCACCCTTCTATAAGAAAAATGCTTGGTCCTGTTGAGGACATAGAATGGTTTGCTAACAATGTTCCTTATCACGTAACGCGAAAGAACATCGATGTTCTTGTCTATCACAAAAACGATAGGTATACTGGCTATCCTTTGAGATACAGGTATACTGTGATCGAGCTGAAGAGGGATAGAGCTAAGGCGAAAGATGTTGCCCAGCTTATAGAATACTCAAAGTGGGTTGCTGGAAGGTTAGCAAACGGTGAAGTGGAAATGGTGCGTCCAATTTTAGTAGCATTTGATTTTAGCGCCGACGCAAAGGTGAAGATCAGGAATAGTGACTTTTCAAATAGTGGAATAAAGTGTTATGCGTACAAAGCTGAGAAAGATAATATAGAATTTGCGGAGGTGCAAGTGTGACAAGACAATCCCCTCCCGAAGAAGTTTTGCACGGGCAAATAGGCAAATACGGGCGAATGTGAAGTTGGGATAGGTTTTGAATGTGAACTGTCGAAAGGTTTTAGTATTCCAGCTATCGTGTGGTGAATTTGTTCTTGCGTAAAGAAATTCAGTGAAGTACAAATGAACTCAATCCCCGCGGGTGTCGTTACAGCGATGCAGCGTCTAAGGAGCATCTCGAATGCTCCGGAAATCTGGGAGATGGACTATTCGGGGCAAGTCAATAAGGTGTTGTGACCATTGGTGGCGGCAATAGAATTACTTGTGTCTGTACTTCTGGAGCAAAAGATCTATGAACAGATGGGAATTGCCGTGCGCAGTTCGGAAGACCCGTCTATGTATTCTAGACCCTGATCGCTATAGCTGCTAAGTACCACGTTGCAGGACGAAATCGGCGAAGGTTTCAAGAGCGGTGCGGGCGTTCGATGGGGGAAGTGTTGTCAGATGAGCTTTTGCCTGGGTGATGAGCTGCTCGGCTACCTGGTGAGCGTAGCGAATGCCTCCGTATTGCTCCACGAATTGCTGGATTTCAGTGAACATTTTTCCATTGTGCTGACTTCGTTTGATCATTTTCAGCACTCGCCGGCGCTCTTTAGCTGGGGCTGTTCGGAGGGCGTACAGAAGGGGAAGGGTGATTTTGCGTTCCTGAACGTCGTTGCCGATCGGTTTGCCCAGGATGCTGGGCTGGCTGAGGAAATCCAGCAGATCGTCGCGGATTTGAAAAGCCGTTCCGACTGCCTCACCGTACTCTCGAAGATGCTGACGTACTTCCGGCGATGCTCCGGCACTGAGCGCCCCGATTTCGCAGCAGGTGGCAATCAGCGAGGCTGTTTTGTCGCGGATCACTTCAAAGTAGGATTGTTCGTCCAGCTCCAGCAGCTTTGCCCGTTGCATTTGCCGGAGTTCCCCCTCGGACATCCGCTTCACTGCCTGACTGGTGACCTGGAGCAGGTCATAGGCGTGATTTTCGACTGCGATCAGCAGTCCACGGGCTAAGAGGAAATCGCCTACCAGAACAGCTGCTTTATTTTTCCACACTGCCCGAATTGATGCCATTCCCCGGCGTACCTCTGCCTGGTCAACCACGTCATCGTGTACCAGGGTTGCCGTGTGGAGCAGTTCCACCATCGTTGCTCCGATGTAGGTGCGTTCCGTAATTTCACCTGCCGCTTTAGCGCTCAGGAAGACCAACAAAGGGCGGATCTGCTTTCCTTTCTGGCGGATCAGATATCGGAGGATCAGATCCAGCAGGAAGACGTGGGAGCGGAGTTGTTTTCGGAAATACTCGTTGAATTGTTCCAGCTCCCGCAAAATCGGTTGCCGAAGCGACTGTAAAAGCGTCGTTGTTGACGTCGGCGTTGTCATGAAGGTGTATCCGTTTCTGATTGCTGCGTCGCTTGTTGTGCCACTGCCCCAACGGCATTGCGCCGTTCTATCAATCGAACGATCCAGATGCTCAATTCGTACAGAGCAAATAGCGGGATAGCGAAAATTACCTGATTGATTGGATCCGGCGTCGGGGTTAAAACGGCTGCTAAGATCAGAATGGCAACAATGGAATGGCGGCGATAGCGCCGCATAAATTCCGAGGTAAGCAGTCCAATTCGGGCTAAGATAAAGCTTACCACCGGAAGTTCGAAGATAATTCCTGATGCTAAGATCAGCAGCGTAACAAATCCGAAGTATTCGTTGATGTCAATGATGTTCGCAATTTTCTCGGTCCCAAAGGAGGCTGCAAAGTTCATCATTCCCGGCAGGAGGACAAGGTACGCGAAGGCTACGCCCGCAAAGAAACAGAAAGAAGTTGCTGTGGTGACACTCCGAACCCAGCGCCGCTCGTGTTCATACAGTCCCGGTGCAATGAATTTCCACAACTGGTAGAGCACAAAAGGAAAAGCAATGATGATGCCAGCAATGAAGATCACCTTGAAGTATAAAAAAGGTTGACCAAAAGGGCGGAAGTTCTGCAATTTCAGATGAGCTGCTAACGCCGGGCGCAGGAGAAGATCTTCGATGATGAAGTTGATAAAAATTCCTGCGATCACTGAACCCACAGCAATACCTCCAAGAGCGTAGAAAAGTCGACGGCGGAGTTCTTCCAGGTGTTCCAGAAAACTCATCTCCGCGGGTTCATTCGTCCTTTGCGGCTCCTCTGTTGTTGCCGATTGTTCTTGGCTGACCGTTTGCGTATCCATCACTGTGTTTTTCTTGCGCCCTTCGTTTTAGTAATGAAACGGTTAATTGCCATTTTCATTTGCAAAATTCTGCTTTTTGCCATTCGTAATCCACCGCAAAGCGAGTGAATGATGAAGCAGGGTGTGGCGATGGCGGAATCGATCAAAATAGATCGAGCACAGTTGCTGCTGTATGACGCTGCAGTGACGCGATTGGTTGATATTGCGCTCCAGGAAGATATTGGCATTGGCGATCTTACCACAGAGGCACTGGTGCCCCTGGAGCAGCAGGCGGAAGCAACGATTGTTGCGAATGCTTCCGGGGTCATCTGTGGGTTGCCGATTGCTCAGTTGGTGTTTCGTCAGTTAGGAGAACTGGTACGGTGGGAAACTTTCGTCAGCGATGGCGATCGGGTGCAGTCAGGGCAGACTGTAGCAGCAATGCAGGGATCTGCACATCTTCTATTGATGGGAGAGCGGACAGCGCTGAACTTTTTGCAGCGAATGAGTGGGGTTGCAACGCTGACCCGACAGTTTGTGGAGGCAGTTCGGGGGACCTCTGCCGTTATTCTGGATACTCGCAAGACGATTCCCGGCTGGCGATTGCTGGATAAGTATGCAACAGCGATTGGCGGAGCGCAGAATCACCGCCTGCGACTGGATGATATGATCCTCATCAAAGAGAACCACACTGCCATTGCTGGCGGCATTGCGCCGGCTGTGCAGCGTGCCCGCGCGTATGCAGAACGATACCAGATCCCGGTGGTTGTGGAGGTACAAAGTCTTTCGGAACTGCAGGAGGTGTTATCCATCGGTGGTGTCGATCGCATTTTGCTGGATAATTTTTCGGTTGAGCAGGTGCAGGAAGCTGTCCGCTTGACAGCCGGACGGCTGCCACTGGAAGTTTCTGGCGGGATTACGCTCAGCACCGTTCGGGCGTATGCAGAAACGGGTGTGCAGTACATTTCCGTTGGGGCTTTGACGCACTCGGCATCTGCGCTGGATCTGTCGATGGAGATTGTTCCTCTGAGGTAACCCCCTATTTTTAGCAAGCGATTCCAGTCTCAAGATAGCACACGTACGGTATCGCGGGATGCAGTAGAGCTCATTAAGTCGAGTTTCAAGATAGCAATAGGACAACGCGTGCCTTTGGTCCAGCGTTGTGATATAACGTGCACACAAAGAGGACGTTCCAAACTACTTTCTGCGATCCTGATTGCCGTTCTTTGACACTGTCTGAGCGGTAAGCAGCAGTAAATGTTGCTATGGTTTCCACTGTTGCAGCCACTGGAACAACAGGCGGACGCCATAGCCAGTGCCACCAGCGGGAGTGTAGTCTCCCTGGCGTTCGTGGATTGCTGTTCCCGCGATGTCCAGGTGCACCCACGGATAGTCATCGCCGACGAAGCGTTTGAGAAATGCGCCAGCAACGCTGGCACCGGCTGCTCGCCCGCCGACGTTCTTAATATCAGCGACGGTGCTTTTGAGCTGCTCGTCGTATTCCTGGAACAGGGGAAGTTCCCAGACATATTCGCCGGTGTATTCCGCTGCTTCTTTCAGTTGCTCTTTGACCTGATCGGCTGTCCCCATCATTCCAGCAGCGACATATCCTAAGGCAACGATACAGGCACCGGTCAGTGTTGCTAAATCAATGACCACTTGGGGTTTGTATCGTTTGGCATACAGCAATGCATCTGCCAGAATCAGCCGTCCTTCGGCATCAGTGTTGTCGATCTCCACGCTCAAGCCATTGTTATAGACAATCACATCGCCCGGAACGGTTGCCGAACCGCTCGGCATATTCTCCGTTGCTGGGATAAGACCAATGATGGAGTGCGGTAATTTAGCTTTTGCTGCTGCATAGATCGTCCCGACGACGCTGGCAGCACCGTGCATATCCAATCGCATCAGTGCCATATTCTGCGATGGCTTGAGGGAAATGCCACCCGTGTCGAATGTGATCCCCTTGCCGACCAGTACAATGGGCTTTTTCGCTGCTTTGCCCCCCTTGTATTCCAGCACAATGAACACTGGCGGTCGGACACTCCCTTTGTTTACTGCCAGCAGCCCCTGCATATTGAGTTGCTGGATTTTCTTTTTGGTGAATACTGTGACTTTGACCGGTAGTTGCCGGAAGATTTTCCGGACCGCCTGCGCCAGTTTTTCAGGATACATATCGTTGTTGGGCGTGTTTGCTAAATCCCGCGCAATCACCGTTGCTTCCGCTGCGATGCTGCCAATGTTGACACCTTTTCGCAGTGTGCGCAAAGCCTGGCGCTCAGGGTGGAGCAGGTACAGCGTTTGCAGCTTCTGATGAGCTTTGTTTTCTTCGGATGAAAGGTACCGGTCAAATTTGTACTTGCCCAACCATATTCCTTCGACGATAGCCTGGGCAATAGCTTCCAGCTCCACTCCCTCAATGTCCGGTGTAAGCACTGCCAGGCTCTGGTACTGGTAGCTAATAGCGTAGCGGGCAGCCGTTGCTGCTGCTTTCCGAAGGTTGTCCAGGCGAAACTCTTCCCGTTTCCCCAGCCCAACGCACACCAACTGCTTTGCGAGACCTTTCTCCAGATACGTTGCTGCTGTCTGCTTGAGTTTTCCAACAAATCCGGGATCCTGGGCTATGAGCGCTGCTTCCGGGAAGACAGTTTGGAGCTTCTCCAACTGCGACGCTGTCTCTTCGTGCCAGCAGAAGCAAATAACAGCATCCGCTTTAATCGACTGTCCATCACCCTGCTTCACCCGTACGTTCATCATTTACCTCGATTTTTTGGAACACACCAACATTATTATCCAGCACTTGCTGCACACCCACGCCCCTCGCTCACAAACGTAAACTGCAAAGTTACGAAAGCGGAAAGAAATAGTTGGGGTCTTTTGATCGGTTGCAGCTTGATATGTCTAAGTACTGAGCTCTGAAAGTGTTGCATTGTTCTTCCTCTGAATGCGGCTGTATGTTGAATTTCTCCATTTTGAGTTGTTGTTGTATTTTGCGCTTGGAACCAGTCAAGAACCTTCTCAAAACCATTTCAACATATCTTGAATTTTGATTTTCTCGTTTCGTAGTCACCACAGAGTTAAACGATTTTGGTGGTTGATGAAGCGGTGGATATTGATTCAGTGGTATGTCGTATTGTTCATTGCACCGTTGAATGGATGGGCGCAGTTTTTTGCTGCGGACAAGATTTACCAGAAATGTGTGGATGCGGTTGTGATTGTGTCCACATCTGGAGGTTTCGGTACGGGATTTTTCATTAACGAGCAGGGGACGGTGTTGACGAACTACCACGTTGTAGAGACGGATGTGCAAACGCCGTGGAATGTGACGGTTATTACGAAGTCGGGAGATCGATTACCGGTCATCGCGATTGATCCGGTTCTGGAAGAGCCAAATCTGGATATTGCGATCCTTACCACCAATCCTTCCAGAGCAACACCGTACTTGCCACTGAAACCACAGGGAGCAGTTGTTGGGGAAGAAGTAGTTGCTATTGGGCATCCCAATGGAGACTGGTGGAATCAGAGCAAAGGCATTATTTCTAAAATTTCGCTGCAGGAAAATCCCACGCTGCTCCAACACGACGTGGCAGCCGATGAAGGAAATAGTGGGGGACCGTTGATTAATGGAAAAGGGCAGGTGGTTGGCGTGGTGACAGGGTACAAGCTTATGCGGAGCAACGAGGGGTGGATTAAACTGCAGCAGACTGGACAAAGAGCAACAAAGATCAGTGCTGTGATCCCGGTGCTGCGCCGCCGTGGGATCCGGTATTACACCCACGGTATCGTCGTTGAAGGGTTAACCGAGTACGAGCGACAGTTTCAGCAGCTTCAGAAAGAGCGGGAAATGCTGGAACGAGATCGGGAGCAGTTGCGTCGGGAACGGCAGCAGTTGGAGCAACAGCGTCGTCAGCTGGAACGGGCAAAAGCGGCGTTTGAACGGCAGAAGTATGAGAGCCAGTATCTTTTGCAGGAAGGCAGCAGACTCCGGGCGGAGTTGGAGCAGCAGCGAGAAGAAATCCAGCGACAGTTGGAACAACTCAATCAGCAGCGGCGGGAGATCGCCGAAAAGCTGCAGTGGATTCGGGAAAAAGAAGCACAAATTTATGCTCGCCTGGAACCCCGTTTTTCGCTGGAACTTGGGCTGCATCCGGCATATTTATACCACGATAATGCCCAACAGGAATACGGGCAGCTTGGTGTGTCAGCCGGATTGTTTTACCGTTTCGGCTTTGTGCGGGATGCTTTCGGCGTTGTAGAAAGTTCCGATCGCGTGGGAATTACCTATACCTATCGAAAGATGTATGCTCCGCAGCTTCAGAGTTTCCTGCACAACGCCTATCACGACATTGCAGTCGAGCTGGAATTCAGTGATGTCTTTCGATTGGGGATCGGAACCAGTCTCCAGCGTCAGGATCTGTACTTCGGCTATCCTGCTTACACTTTTGCCTTAATGGGAGTGAATTTTACCGGATATCCTGTGGCGTTCGGGATGGAGATTGCGTGGTTTACGGATAATCGATTCCGACTCCGCAATTATGTCCTTGGTGCTTTCTTCAAAATCGCATTGGATTTCCTGCGGGTGTAGCGTGGCAACGTTGAGTTCTCAGTGCTGCAGAAAGGAGTAGATTTCCCCTTAGTTGTAGTGACAGCAGATGGGTGGAAAAATTGCAAGAATAGGGAGAAATCAAAAAGGCGGTGGCGTTGCCACCGCCGGGAAGATCTGATGGATATGTTGCGATCTCGAGGCGATTATTAGCCCGTCAGAAGCTGCAGGAAGACCTGCGGAAATTGATTGGCTTGTGCCAGGGAGATGACCGAGCTTTGCTGGAGGAATTGCGCTTTGATCAATTCCAGTTGCTCCAGTGCAACATCCGCATCTTCAATTCGGGAAATCGCTGCATTGTAGTTGGTAATTTGCGACTGCAATGCAACTTCCTGAGATTGCAGGCGATTGGTAATCCCACCCAAGAATGACGCCATTGTGTTGATGTTATCTAAGGCAGATGCTAAGCTCGCCAACGTTGTGGCGATCTGAGTAGAACTGAAAATTCCTAGATCAGTTGAGGAAACTGCATTTAAAGACGTAAGGTCTAAGCCAGCTACACCTGCAAAATCTGGGTTCCCTTGCACATTGACATTTACCACAAAGCTGTTAGCAGTCGTCAGGTCAATACCTAAGGTGATCAATGAATTATCCGCTCGGAATCCGATGACGAAGTCGCCGGAGAAGGTATTGGCTAATAATTCTTTGCCACCAAAGACCGTTGAGTTTACCACTGTTTGAATTTGCTCTGCTAATCGGTAGGCTGCTTGTGCCAGCGATACTTTCTCATCCGTGCCCAGAGCGCCTGATGCGGCTGCTGAGGTTGCTTCTTTGATTTTCGTAATCAGAGAGGCGATGTTGTCCAGCCCGTCCATCGCGATACCGGTTACGTTTTTCGCGTCTCCCACCGCATTGAGGGCTGACCGCAGGGATCCTACGCGAGACAACAACGCACGGGATGTGATGTATCCCGCAACGTCGTCAGCGGGAGAGTTGATCCGCTTACCCGTTGAAAGGCGAAGCTGGCGCAGCGCGATGTCGGAATTAGCAGCCTGCAGCGCATTGTATGCGTTTTCTGCCGGCGTGTTTGTGCGGATCCGTCCGCCACCAAAAATTGCTAATGGCATCGGTTACCTCCGTGTAACTCGTTCCACACTGACAGTCCTTGTCCTGTGCTTCATCCTGAAGTCCGTTCATTTGCAAATATCGTCTGGTTTGTCGGGATCTTTAACCAGTAGAGGGCCTGTTCGGTGCTCATACCTGGACATTGTTCATTGTTGCAAGGCAACAGCACGAAATATTTAGCATAGAGAAACGTTTCTCATTCTCTGCTTAATTGAACTTTGTCTAAATAACGTTTGTGCGGACGTGGAATCTCCAACAGCAGCATACCGGCACTTTTGGCAGATAATCTTGTCTGTATGGTATAGCACGCTTTGTGCTGGCGTGCTGATAGCGGCGCCATCTGAAATTTCGGTAGTTGCCAACCTTCTCGATTATATTGGGCGAGATTATCCTCGGGCAGTGGCGCAGGGAGCAGTGGTGGATACGTTTGAGTATGCAGAAATGCAAGAGTTTTCCAAGCGGCTGTTAGGTCTTTGGGATTCATTGCGGGTAGCAGTACCGCCCTCGCTGTTTGATGATATTCGTGGACAGTTAGAAGATCTGGAAAAAATGATAGGGGCAAAAGCTCCGCATGACAGCATACTGGCAATTACTACCAGGATTCGGAATAGCTTTTTTGAGGCTAAGCTTTTGCAAGTAGCACCTGTTCGTTGGCCATCGTTACAGAAAGGGAAGAGTCTGTATCAGCGGTACTGCCAAAGTTGCCATGGGGATCAGGGATATGGAGATGGTCCAGCAGGCGTAGCGCTTCAGCCTCCACCGAGTGATCTCACAGATTCTTTATTTCAGCTTTTGAGTTCTCCACTTTCTGTCTACAATACTGTTCGTTTGGGAGTGGAGGGTACGGCAATGCCGGCATTTTCGCAGCTTTCGGAAGAGCAGTTATGGGCACTGGCGTTTTTTGTCAAAGCCTTACCCTATGATCCTCAGAAGACTCGTCTACCACGGTACATTCAAGATTCAATCTTGACACGGTTGGCCTTCATCAGTCGAAGCGATGATCGGACACTTTTGCAATGGCTGAGTACTCATTTCCCGAAGGAACGGAGAGGATCTCGAGAACTGTTAGCAGCAGTCCGCACTTTTGAACCAGCGAATACACCTGAGGCGTACCTAAATGCGGCCGAAAGAGCTCTTGAACACATAATAGAGCAAGTACATCGTCAGCAGTATGCAGTTGCATCCCAGAAGGTATTAACCGTTTACCTGGAGATGATTGAACCGTTAGAGCAATTTTTGCAGGTCCAGGCTCCAGGTCTTGGGAGCCGCATCGAACGCAGTATGTTGTCCCTCCGGACAGCCTTGGAGCAGGAAGATAGTGAGGAAGCATTAGTACTTCTTTCGGATATTCGGGCTGCACTTCGGGAAGCTCGTGAAGTGTTTGCAGAACAAATATTTACTTTTGGATTTACCTTCTGGATGGCAACTGCTATTATTTTCCGCGAGGGTTTGGAGGCATTGCTAATTATTATTGTGATTTTAAGCGTACTCCGCCGATTAGATGCCCATCACCTTCGCTCTTTTGTCCACGCTGGCTGGCTTTCTGCTTTGAGTATTGGTGTCGTATTGTGGTTTTTTGCCGATGCTCTTATCCAGATGGGAGCACGAGATCGTGAGTTGCTTGAAGGGGTTGGGGCTTTGGTAGCAGTTGTCATTCTAATCTATGTTGGTTTTTGGTTGCACCAATCTTCAACTGCCGCTGGGTGGCAGCAATTTGTGCAGAAGCGTCTGCCGACCTTAGTATCTCAAAAGAATGCTGTTGGCTTGTTCATCTTGGTTTTTGTTGCTGTGTTTCGGGAAGCAGCAGAAACGGTGATTTTTCTTTCCGCTCTCAATCTTGAGGGAACACAAGCAGCTCAGAATGGAATCTTAGCAGGATTAACAACTTCCGCTATTGCTCTGGGAATAACAGCGTGGGTGTTGCAACGTATTTCGCAACGTATACCATTCCGCCGGCTGTTCCAGCTTTCATCCGTTACTATGGTCATATTGGCAATGGTCTTGGCAGGTAAAGGAATTCACGCACTCCAAGAAGCAGGTTATATCTCAGTGCTTCCAATTCCTGGAGTTATGGATATTCCTCTGCTGGGAATCTTTGCCACTGTTGAAACAATGGCCGCTCAGGGAGGAATTGCTCTGGTAACATTCCTTCTCTGGAAGCTGGCAACTCGTCGCTCCGTTGCGACCGTGGAAGGATAATTAGAGGGTGGGCGACGGGACTTGAACCCGCGACCACCAGAGCCACAATCTGGCGCTCTACCAACTGAGCTACGCCCACCGCTTGTTGTGGAACTCTATTTAACGAATGTTACAACGATCCAGTGCACAAGGAGCACAAACTAACGGGGGTAATGCTCGTCTTAACGAATTTTGTAGGACAGTGAAGTCTGGAGAGAGCAGATGGAGTATAAGGATTACTACAAAATTCTGGGGGTTAGCAGGGATGCGACGCAGGAGGAAATCAAAAAGGCATACCGGCGATTAGCCCGGAAGTATCATCCTGATGTGCGTCCCGGTGATAAGGAAGCAGAGGAGAAATTCAAGGAGATCAGCGAGGCATACGAGGTATTGAGCGATCCGGAAAAGCGCAAAAAGTATGACCAGTTTGGTGCTTACTGGAAGCAATACCAGCAGACAGGTGGTGCTGGTGGAGGCATCAGTTGGGAAGAGTTTCTCCGCCAGACAGCTGGCGCACAGCAGGGTGGTGGAGGCTATCGAGTTTATACGACCTCAGCGGAAGACCTGGGTGATCTGTTTGGCGAGGATTTCCGCTTTTCGGACTTTTTTGAATATCTCTTTGGTGGCGGACCCCGGCGAAAAGCACGTCCAAGGAAAGGGGAGGATTATCAGGCGACCATTACCATTACGCTGGAAGAAGCATTTCACGGCACAGAACGGACTATTGCTGTCCAGGGCGAAAAGATTCGGATTAAGATTCGTCCGGGCATTCAGGATGGACAGCAGCTCAAAATTTCAGGTAAGGGGGCGCCGGGATATCAAGGTGGTCCACGGGGAGATCTTTATATCACCGTGAAAATCCTTCCACACGAACGGTTCCGCCGTCAGGGAGATGATCTTTACACGGAAGTAACGGTGGATCTTTACACTGCGGTTCTGGGCGGAGAGGTGATGTTAACGACTTTGGATGGTAAAAAGGTCAAATTAAAAGTGCCACCGGGGACGCAGCCGGGCACAACCTTGAAACTCCGCAAACTGGGAATGCCGAAATATCGTTCACCAAAGCAGCGAGGAGATCTGTACGTTAAGATCAATGTGCAGATTCCAACCAGGTTGACAGATGAGGAACGGCAGCTTTTCGAGCAACTGGCTCAGTTGCACAGGACGAAGGGATAAGGAGCGATGGAGAGGGCGGTTTTGATAACCATTGAGGAAGCGGCTGCTGCGTGCAAAGTGGAACAGGAGCTGATCGAATTTCTCCTTCAGGTCGAGCTGATACCAATAGTGGAGCAACAGGGACGGCGGTATATTGAAGGCATCTGGCTGGAAGAAATTCGCCGTGCTCGACGTTTGATGGAGGATCTGGAAGTCAATCTTCCCGGTATTGAGATTATCCTGCGGATGCGGCGACAATTGCTGCGATTGTCCCAGATTCTCGCAGAGCGAGAGGAAGATCATCGCCAGCAGATAGAGCAGTTGCGAGCGCAGTACGAAGAGCGCCTTCGAAACCTCCAGCAAGTGATTATCTTAGAGATCCCCGGTGACAAGCAGTCGTTTATGTCGTAGCACAAAAACGGTCGCCTGCGTCTCCTAAACCCGGCAGGATATAGCCAGCATCATTGAGTTGCCGGTCTAAGGCAGCTAAGAAAATGGGTACGGTTGGATAGTACGAGTGGACTTTTTCAATTCCTTCTGGCGCTGCAATTAAAGCCACAACGGCACAGTGCTGATATCCATCGATACTGAGGCGATTAAGGGCTGCGACCATACTGCCACCAGTTGCAATCATCGGATCTAAAATAATCGCCACTGTATGCTCATTCTCCGCTGGTGGAACGTGGTAGTGGTATTCGTGCGGCTCTAAGGTCTGTTCATCCCGCCGAATGCCAATAAAACCGACCGTGGCTTCCGGAACGACACTCAGGGCGGCATTTAAAAAGCTGAGTCCTGCCCGAAGAATGGGCACAAAAACGATCCGATTCGCTACTCGATATCCTGTGGTTGGTTCCAGCGGTGTTTCGATTGGTGTTTCTTCCAGCAGCAGGTTGCGGGTTGCCTCGTACACCAATCCCACGGCGATTCGGTGGAGCGCTGCACGAAACGATGGCAGCGGAGTGTTTTTATCTCGTACAATGGACAGATCTCGCTGGATGAGCGCGTGATTGACGACCGTGATATTTCCCATTCCTCAACCCCGTTTTGTTTGTATTTGTGCTTGTGCTTTGCAATATCGTGCACCATCTATTCCTTGCGCCTGTCAGGATGTATCTTCGCGTAGCGTTGCATTGCTACCATTCCGGAAAGAACTGGATCAAGAACCGGGGGATCGATGTGAAGTACGGAACATTTTGCCGAATCCGCTCCGGGTTTTGATCATTGGGATTCGGATCGTAGTCCAGAATGCGATCGCCCAACATAAAGCTGACCCGCCATTCGGCTGATGGGACAATGACCCCGTAAGGCGTTCGAATGTTGCCGTAGAGACCAATGGCGAAGTTGGAGCCTAAAAAGTTTTCCTTTCGTCGGTTGTTGAGATTGTTGTAAAAATAGGACATTCCAAGGGAAAAGTAAAAAGCCATTCGGTTGTACGGAATTGGCGTGTAATTGATTGCAAAGTCCAATACGTGATGATAGTTGGGATTTGCCTGAAATCGCTGTACCTTGGTATTTTTCGCGATGACGTAGGAAGCGGACAGAAAGAGGTGGTCGGTAAAAAACCAGTTGAGCACGCCGCCGAAAGCTGGCAGTCCTTCATAGGAGCGATCCCGCCCGCTGTCAGGCGTTTCAACAAAGGTCATCATTCCGATAACGCCACCGCCGCCAATGAATTTTTGAAAGGGATGGACAAAGCCGCGGCCTGTGTCCTGCTGAGCCGTTGCCCGGAATGGCAACAGGAATGCCAGAAGAAAAGTAGCAAGAGCTGCGATTGTTAGGCGAAAGAGTCGCATTGCCGTTTGCGTTGTCTTTTCTGCAACTTCCTCAATGGTCGTTTTCTTCCACTCTGCGATTTTCGCTGCGATGAGGGGGAGTCGAGAGGGTTCATTCCGTTTTCCACGATAGGGCACGGGCGTTAAATATGGACTATCTGTTTCGATCATCATTTGTTCCAGCGGAACCGCCTGCACTGTTTCCTGAAGCCGTACTTTCGGGAAGGTAATCATTCCGGTGAATGAAACGCACATTTGCAGTTTCAGTGCCCGTTCAGCTAACGCCGGTGAACCTGAAAAGCAGTGAAAAACACCCCGGAGCGTTCCGTCTTGTTCCTGTTCGACAATCCGGAATATGTCTTTATCTGCTTCCCGGTTGTGGATGATGACAGGAAGCTGGTATTGCTTTGCCAGCCGAATTTGGTCACGGAAAAAGGCTTTTTGTTTGTCTCTGGGTGAAAAGTCGTAGTAGTAGTCCAGACCGATTTCCCCAATGGCAACGACACGCTCGCCCTTCTGGAGCCAGGATTCTACCACTTCCAGAGATTCTTCTTCGTACGTTCCCACACTGTGGGGATGGATGCCAACGCCCCAGAAAAGCATTGGATCCGAAAGCACCACTGATTGCAAGTGATCGAAGGTTGCCGGTTCGATAGCCGGAATGACAATGGCACGGATCCCTGCTTCCCGTGCCCGGTGGATTACTTGTGGTCGATCTGGCTCAAACTGTTCAACATCTAAGTGACAATGTGAATCAACGAATGGCGCTGTACTCCGAGATTGTTCCATCTTCCGTCTCCTTAATTCTGTGTTTGTTGTTGCAGTTGTTGCAACGTCTCTAAAACGGTTTGCACGTGCCCTTTTACCTTCACCTTCCGAAATGCTGCAACGATATTTCCATCGGGATCGATAATGAACGTACTTCGTTCAATGCCCGGAAAGACTTTGCCATACAGCTTTTTTTCCTTCCATACACCATATCGTTCAGCGATGGAATGATCTTCGTCGCTGATCAGCACAAAGGGCAGTTGATATTTCTGCTTGAATTTTTGATGCCGGTTGATGGGATCAGGGCTGACACCCAGAATCACAGCGTTGTGTTTTGCAAAATCTTCCGCTGCATTTCGGAAATCTAAGGCTTCGGCGGTACAGCCCGGGGTGTTATCGCGGGGATAGAAGTATAGAATCACCCACTTTCCGCGAAACTGTTCCAGACTGATCTTTTCTCCCGTATCCGTCACTCCTTCAAACGGAGGTGCCGGCTGCTTTTCCATCGTTGTTCCTGCATTTTATTTCACTCGCTTCAAATCAAAGAAGTCTTTCAGCTTTCTTTCAGCTTCGTTTTCCACTGCTTCATCGTTCGAGTCTGCTGTTGCATTTGCCTGTTTTTTACCTTCAGTGAAAGTTCGGGAAGGTTGCGGAGTAGGAGATTCTGTTGTGTCCAGATTTTCAAAAATATGGATCGTTGGTTTTTTAATGCCCTCGATTTCCACGGATACCGATTGCCCGCACTTTTCCGAAAGCAATTGTGCTAACACCTGCTGGCGTTGTGCTAAGGTTTCGCCTACAAAGGGATCACTTGGGGTAATCTTCACCGCATTGCCATCAACCGTAATCTTCACCATATCTTTGCGGAGCAGGAGGCGGCGAATGCCCCGAAACGTTTCAGATTCTTGAATAGCGCGAAGCACGAATTCCTGGGTCAATTTTACCGGCTTTTCTCTGGAAGTTTTCCCTGCTGGCGGTTTTTCACCGGCTGGTGGAGATGGAGAAGATGCTGAAGACGTTGTCTGATACGGTGCTGCTGTTTCTGCTACTGCTGTTTTTGGCTGGCTCGACTTTGCAGAGGATGGGGCGTTCGGAGACTGGAGTTGCTCCAGCAGTTGCGCCAGATCCAGCGCCGAGTCCAGCAAAGCAACTTTTGCCAGCAGCACTTCCAGGTAAATGCGGGGATTCGAGGCAAATTTGAGCTGTTGCTCGCCATAGGTCAACACGGAGAGTACGTTGAGGAGAGCAGCCTGAGAGTATGCTTTAGCTCGCTCTTTGTACTGCTGTTGCCATTCCGGGGTTAAGGTGACCAGATCGGCTGAGCCCGTTGCAACGACCGCCAGCAGATTGCGATAATGATCGACTAATCCCGAAAGAAATTCGCTGAAATCGTATCCCTGTGCAAAGAGTTGTTGCACGATCTGGAAGACACCGTGGAGATCGCCCTGCGCTAAGGTCTTTTCCACCTCAAAGAAGAACTGCTGGTCGATCAGATGAAACGTTTGTTGCACATCTGCATAGGTAATCTTTGCGCCGCTGAAAGCGACTAACTGATCGAAGATACTCTGGGCATCACGCATTGAGCCATCCGCTTTTCGGGCGATCGTTAGCAGCGCTTCTTCTTCAACCTCGATTTCTTCGGCATCCGCAATTTTTGTCAGATGGCGCACGATTTCCGGAATACTCATCCGCCGGAAATCAAAGCGCTGGCATCGGCTGATAATGGTAGCCGGGAGCTTCTGCGGCTCTGTTGTGGCAAAGATGAACAGCAGGTGAGGAGGGGGTTCTTCTAAGGTTTTGAGTAAAGCATTGAAGGCGGCGGTTGAAAGCATATGCACTTCGTCAATGATGTAAATTTTGTACCGCCCACTTTTCGGCGGATACTTGGCATTCTCCCGGAGCATTCGAACATCGTCGACGCTATTGTGGGAAGCACCGTCAATTTCCAGCACATCCATTGAGCGCCCTTCAAGAAAAGCCTGGCACGATTGACACTGGTTGCACGGCTCGCCATCTTCCATATTCAGGCAGTTTACCGCTTTTGCCAGGATGCGCGCCGTTGTCGTTTTCCCGACTCCACGAGGACCGGCGAACAAATAGGCGTGGTGAACACGGTGTTGCTTCAGGGCATTGCGCAGCGTCCGGGTCACGTGCTCCTGTCCTACCACTTCCGCAAATCGCTGGGGGCGCCATTTGCGAGCCGTTATCATATATGCGGATGGTTGCTGCATCCTGATAAAACGGTTCCTCTGCTTACGTCTCCACGCACAGTTTGACGAATGAAAATTGATCCCCGTTGAAAAGTCCCTGATCACTGAGTTTGAGTGAAGGGATCACCAGTAATGCCATAAAAGACAGGGTCATAAAGGGTGCCTGCAGGGAAGAGCCCAGCGTTTGCCTGGCGAATTTATCCATACTGCTGTATCGCTTTGCAACCGTTTCGCCGTCATCGGTTGCCATCAATCCAGCGACAGGTAGTGGCAATACTTCCGTGTGATCCTGGAGCGCAGTTGCAATGCCGCCGCGGTGTTCGATGATGGCATTGATGGCATTGGCGATTTCTTCGTCGCGCACGCCGACGGCAACGATATTGTGTGAGTCGTGTGCAACCGATGAAGCGATCGCGCCTCGCTTGAGTCCAAAGTTGCGAATAAATCCAATTGCGGGTGGGGCATCAGCATAGCGATTAACCACAACGATCTTGAGAATGTCATTCTTTGGATCTGAGACAATGAGCCCTTTTTTGATAGGAGCAGGCACGATGTTTTCTCTGGTGATCAACTCGCCGTCGATGGCTTCGATCACCCGGATATGCTCGCAGGTCGCCGGAACCTGCAGCGCTTCGGGTTGGATTGGATGGGCAGCAAAGTTGTTGACTGTCTCAGCTTCGATGTGTGGCAGCAGTGTTTTGCCGTTTTCTGCAACTTTCCGCCCCCGAATGTAAGTTGCCAGCACATTGAATTCATACAGGTCGTCCACAATCAGGAAGTCGGCTGGATCGCCGATCTGGAGCAAACCTACATCTAATCCGTAGTGCTGTACCGGATGAAGGGTGGCAATCTGCAGTGCTGTAATGGGATGCACATTGTGCTCTTTGACCGTTCGGCGCACCAGGGTGTTGATGTGACCTCGAAGCAGATCGTCGGGGTGTTTATCGTCGCTACAGAACATCAGTTTGTCTGCATACTTTTCAACCAGCGGGATCAGGGCATCGTAATTTTTGGCTGCCGAACCCTCCCGAATCAAAATTTTCATTCCTGCCCGGATCTTATCGACCGCCTCTTCGTAGGAAAAACATTCGTGATCAGTTTCGATACCGGCGGCGGCGTATTGCTTTGCCTCTTCGCCCCGTAAGCCAGGAGCGTGGCCATCGATGCGTTTCCCCAGTCGTTGAGCAATTTCGATTTTCCGCATCACTTCTGGATCGCGGTGCAAAACACCGGGATAGTTCATTACCTCGCTGAGATAGCTCAGCCCATCTTCAACGAAGAGTTTTTCGATATCCTCCGCAGTGATCTCAGCGCCTGCTGTTTCAAATCGGGTAGCCGGTACGCAGGAAGGAGCGCCGAAGCAGAAGTGGAAGGGTACGTACGAACCGTTGTGGATCATATATCGAACGCCGTCGATTCCCAGTACATTGCCAATTTCGTGAGGGTCAGAAACGGTTGCCACTGTACCGTGGATGACTGCATATCGGGCAAACTCACTGGGAACCAGCATCGAGCTTTCGATGTGAACGTGCGCATCGACAAATCCGGGAATAATGTAGCGATCGTACACCGTTGAAGGTTCCAGTTGAATTTGCACAATCGTTGCATCTTTGATTTTCAGCGTTCCGGGATAGATGCGCCGCTGTACAATGTCCACAATATTGCCTGCAATTGTAAATTCTTCCATCAGTGCCCCCGGGCGTTGATTGCACTTGTTTCCAGTGCAAAGATACTGAAACCCTGCCGGAAAGGTGGCAGGAGCAATACAGTAGCCGGAGGAATACGGCGTTGCCTGTCTGACCATCACTAAGCGCACAAAGCTCAACGTCTTTTCTTCTAAAATTTGGTGGACAGGCTCTGGCTGGAACAATGCGGTGGATGTTGAGTGCTGCTCTCCTGCTCCTTCTTAGCTGCCGATCCTCGGATGTAACCTTGCAACTTTCTCCTGATACTTTTCTGGAAATCGGTGAAGGCGGCGGTGTAATGGGAAGCTACACGGGGTATCAACTGTGGGGGACTGGGGTCTTGCTCTATTGGCAGCAGCAGCGGCTGCATCGTACCATCGATACGGTGACACATATCTCCAGAGAACACATTGCTCAATGGTTCCGGCGGGTGGATTCGTTGCATCTGCAAGAGCTCCAGATTCGGGAAACCGGCAACTATCAATATTGGTTGCAGTATCGGAAGGCTGGGGATACCCTCCGGATACAATGGACGGATCCGCGGCAGATTCCAGCGGCGGTCTGGCAATTCTATCAGGATATCAAAAGCTTTGCGCAGCGACAGCAGCAGAGCGGTCAATGAAGAAAGTGTTGAACAGCGGAAGGAGGCTGGAAAATGTGGTGGCAGCGACGTTTTGCAGTGGGTCTAGTGATCGGGTTGCTCAGCTTCGGTATTGTCTGGGGAAAATCACAGCAGCGGAAACGGCCGACGCAGCAGCGACCGGCATTGCAGAATATATCAATCGCCTCCTTTGATAATGCACCGGTGCGATTGTACGGGACGCTTTCCACGCTGTTAACGCCATTGCAACGTCAGGGCATTATGCAGTTAGCCTCTTTACAGCGCCGCATATCATTGTGGTATGACCCTTTGCAACGAGTGCCATACTGGATTGCCGGTACGCAGATTGTTCCCTTCCGATTCTCGCTGAACTCTCCGGCGGAATGTACCACCGCTTTTTATCAGTCGCTGCAATTTGTAGCGCCCGTCCTTGGGGTCCGGCAACCAGAGAAAGAATTTCACATTTTCCGTTATTGGCGCGATGCGCTGGGAATGACCCACATTCGAGCCGAGCAGCACCATCAGGGAATTCCGGTCTGGGGCAGTGAACTCATTCTGCACTTTGATCAGAGTGGTCGTGCGTATGCGTTATCGGCGCGGATCCATCCAGCGCCTTCGGCGAAACTGGATGTGCAGCCATCTATTTCGCGGAGCGAAGTACCGAAGCTGCTGGAACAGCTCGCCGGGAACCAGTCGCTGATGGTCGACACGGTGCGACTCCAGTGGTTCCCCGATCGGGAAAATCCGGCGAAGTGGTATCTGGTCTGGCATGCCACAGTGTACACTGGCTGGGATCGATGGGAGTATTTTGTCTCTGCTCACACGGGGAAAATCGTTTTCGCCTATCGGAATACCCATTTCGACGGACCGGCGACGGCGCAGGCACAGGATTTACTAGGACAAACCCGGACGATTCATACGTACCAGCTGGGAGGTACGTATTATTTGCTGGATGCTTCCCGCCCGATGTTTGATCCCCAGCGATCGCAGTTGCCGAATAATCCTGTCGGAGCAATTTTAACGCTAAATGCGAACAACACGGATCTGGAAACTATTTATCACATTGTTTCGCCGAACAACACGTGGAGTGATCCTGCTGCTGTTTCAGCGCATTACAATGCGGGAGTGACGTACACCTATTACTACACCACCCACCAGCGAAATTCCATCGATGGTGATGGAAGGACAATGCTGAGCGTCATTCACGTCACCCACAACGGGCAGTCGATGGCAAATGCGTTCTGGAATGGGAAAGTGATGGCGTACGGTGATGGGGGGCAAATTTTTCATCCGCTGGCGCGCGGATTGGATGTTGCAGCCCACGAGATGACGCACGGAGTAATTGAGCATACAGCGAATTTGATCTACCTGAGCCAATCGGGGGCAATTAATGAATCGATGGCGGACGTGTTTGGAGTGATGGTCGATCGCGATGATTGGCTGGTCGGCGAAGATGTGGTGAAGCCACCGTACTTTCCGTCCGGCGCTATGCGGAATTTCGCTGATCCCCACAATGGAGGGAGTGGACCGCAGGATCCGTACTGGCAGCCAGCAAAGATGAGCGAATATGTCACGCTACCGGAAACGCCGGAAGGGGATAATGGCGGCGTGCACATTAACAGTGGGATTCCGAACCACGCCTGCTACCTGATTGCAACGGCTATTGGGCGAGAAAAAACAGAGAAAATCTACTATCGAGCCCTGACGACGTATTTGACCCGCTCCTCGAAGTTTGTGGACCTCCGGCGGGCGGTTATCCAGGCAGCTATTGATCTTTATGGCAACGGGCAGTAAGCGCAGGCGACGCGGCAGGCGTTCGACGCAGTGGAAATTTTCGATTCCGGTGGCGGTGGCGGTGGCCCGAAAGATTTGCCTCCTGTGCAGGGGAAAGATTGGATCCTGGCATACGCTCCGGATCTTGAGTCGCTGGTTTTGACTGATCTTCAGAATCAGCAGTATGTTGTTTCGCAGAGCGGGTTAATCGGGCGACCGTCTGTGACAGATGATGGAACCGTTGCTCTCTTTGTAGCTGGTGATCAAACCCTGCACGCTGTCAGTCTTGACCCGAATAATTTGCAGGAAGCCATTTTGAGCAGCGATCCTATTTGGAGCAGTGTCGCAATTTCTGCAGATGGACAACGCCTGGCTGCGACCAGCATCTATGCGGAGCCTTACATCTACATTGCGGATTTAACTCAGGATCCGGCACCGGTGAAGCAGTTCCAGATTTATACCCCGGATTACGCTGGCGCTCAGCCATCAACAGCGCTCTATCCCGATGCGATTCAGTGGAGTTATGATGGGCGATTTGTGCTCTTCGATATGCTGAATGCGATGGTTACGGAGTGGGGAGATACGGTCGAGTATTGGGACATTGGGATACTGGATGCGTGGAATCCTGCGCAGCAGACCTTTGGGAGCGGTATCGTACAGCGGGCATTGCCGCCGTTTCCTGAAACGATCAGCGTTGGGAATCCTTCGTATGCCAGCAATTCGCCGTACATCATCACGTTTGAACTGGTGGATATGGTCAACCAGAATTTTTATATCGCTGCTGCTAATCTGGAAGCACAACAGGTGAACCTGCTGGTCCAGAATGTGCCAGTTCTGGGATTTCCTGATTATTCACCCGATGATCGAGCGATCGGGTTTACAACGCTGGATATCAATGACGACTACGTTTTTGCGGTTGTTCCTGTTGGAGCCGATAAAATTACACCAGCCGGCAATGTGCAGGGAGTGCTGGGTGGGGCATCGGTCAGCGTGATGTTCCGCCAGGGATCACGTCCTGCTACCTCGGTACGGTCTGGAGCAGTGGATGTGCAGCCAGCAGCTATTGAGATTCTCTATGCACACCAGCACGGTCGCCAGCTCCAGATCGGAGTGCATCTGTCGACGCCGGGAGATGCCACCATTGTTATCGCGGATCTCCTGGGGCGCACGGTGGCGAAACAGCACATTCCTGCCGCCACCAGCGGGGTGCAAACGGTAGCGATACCGTTACCGCATACCCTGTCAGCCGGTGCGTATCTTGTATCGGTCGTAACCGCCAATGGGATGCAGAGCCGGCTGGTGAAAATAGGACCATAGCAAGGACCTTACGGCAATCTGCCCATCGGGGTTTAGTCAAATCGGGCGATAGTGAGAGTGCTGTTTCCTGCTCAGCAGCACAGAGGTGAGACATTCCAGCTACCAGCGCATTAGAGGGCAAAAATGAGGGAGTGGGAAGCGGGGAAAATCACTGGTGAGACTGGTGTCATTCCTTCCGCAGACAGTCGGGGTGAGCTGAGCACTGGAGCTCTTTTTGATCTGAAGAATGCTTTATATGAGGGAAAGCCGCAACCGATTTGACCCGCCCGTCGCGCCCCTCCTTTTTGATCTAAGGAACACTTTATGTCGGGGATAAAGCCGAGCACTGTCGCACTGGTGCGGTCTCCTTTTTGATCTAAAGAGCACTTTATGAGCCCGGCGCTCTGTCTATCGGAGTTCGACCTCTGGAATCCGGAAACGTTTTTTGCCGCTGTGGGTTATTCTGTCAGGTTGAGGAAATGAAGAAGGAAAGATGGGAACGATGCAACAACGTCATCTTGTGGCAGCATTTTTTGGGGATTTCGCAGGCAATTGTTGTTCGGTGGTTGTGAGAGTTTAACAAGCAAAGGGATAGATTGATGAAAAATCGCTTCCTGGTTTTTCTCCTGTTTTTCAGCCTGCTCCTTCCTGTGTGGGGGCAGTGGCAGCATCTCGGCTTTATCCCGAACCGTGGACAATGGGACGCATCCGTCCGGTACGTTCTGGTTACGGAAGGATATACGGTGTGGATCTTTCCAGATCGATGGGTATTTTTCCCCGCCCGCTCTGGTGCGAATGCCTTGCTGGATGGAAACCGCGGGCACACGACCCCGGCACCTCTTGAGATGAAACTTCCAGCAGCCGTCGATACAATCCTTGCGGAGCAGCCAATGGCGGGCAGAATAAACTTCTTTTTGGGCAATGACCCTGATCGGTGGGTGAGCAATCTCTCCCATTATCAGCGACTTCGGTGTGTTGCTGCTGGCATTGAGTACGAACTGGTGGTTGCCAGCGGCGCGCTGGAATACCGGATTCGTGCTGCGCATCCGGAGCATCTTGAGCATCTTCTTTTTCGGCTACCAGAACAGTGGAAAGCGATAGTGCTCGAAGATGGAACCTTAGAGCTTCGGTATCAGTTTGTGCCTATTTTTCGACATACGCCTCCACGGATGTTCCAACTGCGCTCCAGTGACACTATTCCTATCACTGGGCAGTTTGTTCAAAGTGGGGACGGATTTCGATTTGCACTATCGGAATCACTACCAGATGCGCCCGTTGTGATTGATCCGCTGGTGTATAGCACCTTCGTTGGCACGGATTCCTCCGATAAGGGCAAAGCAATTCTGGTGGACAACAATGGCAATGCCATTGTCGCTGGTAGTACGGAGGACGCCGACTTTCCAACAACCAGTGGTGCATACGACCAGGCGCACAATGGTGATGAGGATGTTTTTGTGTTGAAACTCAATGCTGATGGTAGTAATTTGATTTTTGCAACATTCATTGGCGGAAGTGGGGAGGACGAGCCGGGCGCAATGACCCAGGACAATAGCGGTAATTTATACTTAGTGGGTAGCACAGAATCCACGGATTTTCCGACGACCATTGGTGCATACGATCGGATGCACAATGGGGAATCGGACGTGTTTGTGGTAAAGCTGAATAGCAACGGAAGTAATTTGTCTTATGCTACGTACGTGGGGGGGGGTGGGGATGATGAGGGTACCGGCGTTGCGGTAGACAACAACGGGAGAGTGGTGGCGTGTGGCTATACCGAATCTTCTAATTTCCCAACAACCATCGGTGCATATGATCGGACTCTCGGTGGGGATAAAGATGCGTTTGTGCTGCGACTTAATCCAGCTGGCAGCGATTTAGTGTACAGCACCTTTTTGGGAGGCAGCAACGGGGACGAGGCACACGACGTAATGCTTCGAGGCAATGGAATGGCGATTGTCTGTGGTTATACCAGATCCACCGATTTCCCAACGAGCAATGGTGCCTATGATCCAAGCCATAATGGCGGCAAAGACTGGTTTGTCACGGCACTCAATGGCAATGGCTCCCAGGTTAGTTTTTCGACCTTTGTGGGAGGGAACAATAACGATGAGGCGTATGCAGTTGCTCCCGGTCCTTCCAATTCCATCATTGTTGCGGGCAGTACTGGATCTTCCAATTTTCCGACGAGCAGCGGGGCATATGATCAGAGTTTTAACGGGGGTAGAGATGTTGCTGTTGTTCGACTCAATCACTCGGCATCTCAGTTAATGTGGGGAACGTTCATTGGCGGGAGCAGCGAAGAGGTTGCCGAGGATTGTTTTGCCACCGATTCGTACGTGTATCTGACAGGGAAAACGTCGTCGTCCAACTTCCCAACGAGCTCCAATGCATACGATCAAACCCACAATGGAGGCGAGGATGTGTTTATTGCTCAGTTAAACATCAATGGTAGTGCGTTGCCATATTCGACATTTCTGGGAGGATCGCAGGATGACGAGGGCAAATCAATTGTTGCCAGCGGATGCGCTGTGTATGTAACTGGTTATACGTATTCGTCGAACTTCCCCACAACTAGCGGTGCCTATGATCCCAGCTTCAACGGAGAGGAAGACGCTTTTGTTGTCAAATTGGGGATTGGCGCATCCTTTACCATTTCTGCTTCGGATCAGGAAATCTGTGCTGGTGAGAGCGTACAACTGGAAGTTCAGCCGCAACCCTCTGGTGCCAGCTATTCGTGGTCACCGGCAACGGGACTCAGTAGCACCAGTGTTCCCAATCCCACGGCAACGCCGCCATCGACGATTACCTATACCGTCACCGTGACCACACCTGACGGCTGCTCTGGCAGCACATCCATCACCATCACGGTATCGCCCCCGATACAGTTGTCCACCAGCGACCAGACCATTTGCCAGGGAGACACGGTGCAAATCGGAGTCACCGTGTCCGGAGGGACATCACCGTACAGCTATAGCTGGTCGCCAGCAACTGGATTGAGCGATCCGAACGTGGCGCAACCGGAGGCATCTCCACAAAGCACAACAGTATACACGGTGACAGTAACCGATGCGATCGGGTGTTCGACGCAGGCAACGGTGACAGTGACGGTCAATCCGAAGCCGACGATCACATTGAGCGATGTGGAGGTATGCCAGGGGGATACGGTACAGATCGGAGCAGAAGCACAGGGCGGGACGCCGCCGTACAGCTATAGCTGGTCGCCAGCAACTGGATTGAGCGATCCGAATGTAGCGCAGCCGGATGCATCTCCACAGACAACGACCGAATACACCGTGACGGTGACAGATGCAAAAGGATGTTCGGTGCAGGGGACTGTAACAGTAACAGTCAACCCGAAGCCGACGATCACATTGAGCGATGTGGAGGTATGTCAGGGAGATACGGTGCAGATCGGAGCAGAAGCGCAGGGCGGGACGCCGCCGTACAGCTATAGCTGGTCGCCAGCAACTGGATTGAGCGATCCGAAGGTGGCGGAGCCGGATGCATTTCCACAGACAACGACCGAATACACTGTGACGGTGACAGATGCAAAAGGATGTTCGGTGCAGGGGACTGTGACAGTAACAGTCAATCCGAAGCCGACGATCACATTGAGCGATGTGGAAGTATGTCAGGGGGATACGGTACAGATCGGGGCAGAAGCACAGGGCGGGACGCCGCCGTACAGCTATAGCTGGTCGCCAGCAACTGGATTGAGCGATCCGAACGTGGCAGAGCCGGATGCATTTCCAGAGACGACAACCGAATACACCGTGACAGTGACGGATGCAAAGGGGTGTAGTGTGGAACAAACTGTGACCGTGACGGTCATTCCTCAGCCACAGATCACAACTTCGGTGGATGCATTAGACTTTGGCGCTCTGGGCGAATGCAGCCCATCGGCTGACTCAACAGTCGTTGTGACCAACGCTGGACAATCAGCGGTAACGTTGACAGCAGTTGAAGTTCCGTCTCCGAATTTTTCTTACACTGCTCCCGCCTTGCCCATTTCGATCCCTGCGGGGCAGAGTGTGACACTCCATTTTCGGTATAGTCCACAAACAGTTGGAACTCATACGACACCGGTGTATCTGCGATTCGAGCCCTGTGAGTTTCGGGACACTCTTGAGTTGTCGGGTGAGAAAACAGAAATTACGGTTGCATTGAGTCATTCTGCTGTTGAATTCCCCCCAATGCCGGAATGTGAATTGCAGGTGATGGATACTACTGTGATTCTCCGGAATTCTGGCTCAGAGCCACTACAGATCACATCCATTGCGGTGCCGACGCCTTTCAGTCTGGTATCGCCAGCTTCGTTACCAGTTACAGTTCCAGCCTATGACAGTATTGCCCTGGTGTTCCGATATGCGCCGACGCAGGCGGGTACATATACTGCCAACGTTCCCATTGGCTTCCGCAGTGCGAATTGCGATGCCGAATTGCAACTGACGTTGCGTGGAACGGTAACATCTGTGGAAGTACAGGCATCGCTGGATGCTATTGACTTTGGCACGATTCTGGGATGCGAGGAAGCGCGGGATACGGTGATCTTTATTGAAAACCGGGGTGAGACGCCTATCTCCATTACGGGAATTTCCAGCTCCGACCCGGCATTCCAGCCAGCGATATCTGGCAGTGGACAGATTGCAGCAGGCGAGCAGTTGGCGGTTACCATTCAATTTCGTCCGTCAGGGAGCGGGCATTTTCAGGGAACCGTACAGCTCAGCTACGAACCGTGCAGCGGTGTGATTACGATACCGGTGGAAGGGAATAAGGAAGGAGTGCTGTTCGTTGCTCCAGATACAGTGGAATTTGAAACGCTCGTATTGTGCGCGGATACCTTAGCAACTGAAACGGTGAAGCTGCACAATCTCAGCGGCGGTGCGATTTCTGGGACGATTACCGACGTGTCGATCACCCCACCATTTGCCACGTCATTACAGCCGGGCGCAACCATCGCTGCAGGTGATTCTTTGCCATTTACCATTACCTTCCACGCAACGGCGCCCGGACACTATACGGGCGAGCTCGTGATTCGATTTTCACCCTGTGATGTGGAAAAGCGTATTCTGCTGGTTGGCGATGCGGTTGATGCCCAGTTGCAGGCGGCGCTAACAGTAGTAGACTTCGGCACGGTCGACTTTGGCAATACCGCCACGGCAGAAGTGGCAGTGGTAAATACCGGCGGTGTTCCTGTGGAAGTCTCTGAATTCGCCGGTTTGCAGCCTCCGTTTACCATTGTAAGTCCAGCTTTGCCGGTAACCGTTGACCCCGGTGATACGTTGTGGATTACAGTGGTATTGGATGGCACTCGGAGTGGCGCTTTTGAGGATACGTTGATTGTCCGCTCGTCCGATCCCTGTGATCTTGCTGTTTCCATTGCGCTCCAGGGAACGGTTGGACAGCGTCCCAGTATTGGCGTTGCGGTCTGCGACCGGGATTTCGGTGCCGTACTGGTTGGGGCCTCTAAGGAAGATACCGTGTGTGTACGCAATACGGGAAGACTCAGCCTTCGGATTCTTCAGATGGAATGGGTACAGAACCCCGATGGAGTGTTCCAGTTGCTGAGCAATCCGCAGGGAACAGATGTTGCCCCAGACCAACAGCAGGCAGTCTGGGTGCGCTTTACGCCGCAGGCGGAGCAGCAGTATGAGGGAGTAATCCGGGTGGTGTTGGATACAGGCTATACGACCCAGAAGGATTCTCCTCCCTTGGTTCAAGAGTTGGAAGCCTACATTACTGTCCGCGGACGTGGGATCGAACCGGCCTTGCAGGCAACGGGTATTGATTTTGGCGAAGTGCCCATTTCCCACTCGAAGCTCGATTCCATTGTCATTGCCAATACGGGATCAGTAGCGGTGACGGTCACCGAACTTTCCTGGGGTGCTAACCCGCAGGGCGTATTTGCGATCGATTCCACCGTTACCGCGTCTTTTACGCTTCCGCCCAAATCGAAGCAGCGCATTCCCATTGTCTTCGCCCCAACAGCGGAGCAGCCTTACACCGGCAGATTGCGGATTATTCCCGCGTCGGGAGATCCCGTGGAAGTCGCCATTGTTGGCGTTGGCGTTGCTTCGCATACCATCATCGCCCTTCCCCCGCGGATTGAGGTAGAACCGAAGGATCGAGGAATACGAATTCCGGTGGCATTACTGTCGACGCAGCAGGATCAGCGCATTTTCCAGATGGTAGCACCGGTAACCTTTACCGCTACTGTTCGGTGGGATACGCGGTTGTTCTATCTGCAGGATATCATTGGTGCAACTGTCCAGAACTTCGAGATTCAACCTGATGGACAGGCAGAAGCGACCATCGCCAAAACCTTTAGTGCTATTGAAAGCGACTCTCTTGTGGTGTGTGAGCTCGTAGGAGATGTGCTTTTGGGACCATCGGATTCAGTGCAAATGCTCTTTATAACCTATCAATGGAGTGATCCAGCGGTGCTGATACAGCCACGCAACGGCGAGATGCTCCTGACCAACATTTGCACCCAGGGCGGCAAGCGATTACTGGATTTCAAAGATTTGTTTGGGATCAATGTATCGCCTAATCCCAGTAGCGCGCAAATGGTTCGGGTCACGGTTTATGCAGTGGAAAAAGCAGCCAGCGTCTTCCAGGTGTTGACACCGCGCGGCGAAGTAGTCTTTGAACGACGCTTCTCAGCCGAGGAAATTCCGAGAATGGAAATTGGCAAAGCTGCGCAATTGCAAGTTCAACTGCCGCCAACATTGAGCACCGGCGTGTACTTTTTGCGCTTCCGATCGCCGGCGCGGGAAGCAGTGAAAACCCTACTCATTGTACGGTAATGGAGGGTAGCGCAATGAAAAGCATTGGATTGAGCATTAGCATTTTAGCAATGCTGGCTACGGTTGCTGTTGGACAACCCCCAGTGTCGGAGCTTTTGCCGTACAAAATTGGAGGATACCTTGGCTTCCAAGCCAATTTCCATTGGGCACAGTTTACTCAGTTGCCCGGTGTTCCAAACTGCTGTCCGGGGTTTCAAGGTGGCTATGGGATGAGTCCCGCCATTGGCGCGGTTGTGGAGTATATGCTGTTGCCAGATTTGCTGACGCAGTGGAGAGTAGGCTATGTGAATAACGCTGCAACGCTTTTTGAGCGTGAGGTTATTGGAAACGCCATCAGTAATGGCGTGGTAGTGCCAGCGGTGTCACAGTATGAGCTGAGCGCCAGTCTGCCAATGTTGAGCACAGACCTGCGGTTCAGTTATCAGTTAATCAAAGACGTTCCCCTCTTTCTGGATCTGGGACTCAACGGCGGATGGTATCTGCGGTCCTTTTATTCTCAGCGGGAAGTATTATTAGAACCCAAAACAGCAGTGTATGCTGAAGTTGGCAAGGCAGTGCGCAATGAAGCGTCAGGAGAAATTCCGCAAAAAATTCCGTACTACCTTGCAGTCGCTACTGGTTTTCACTATGCCTTGGACGTTGTTTTTGGAAACCAGAAGCTGGTACTGGAACCAACCTTGAGCTACTATCACGGGTTCACCAGTATTCTGGAGGGATACAAATGGACACCTGATGCTGTCCGGCTGGAATTGGCAGTGCTCTTCCCGTTTGAAAAAGTCCATACGCCACCAGCAACACCGAAGGCGCCAGCGTCTCCCCCCACGCCGCCGGCAATGCTCAGTGCCGCAGTCGATGCCGTTGCGGTTTACGAAGATGGGCATCGCGACCGCAATGTCAAGATTCTGGTTGAAGAAATTGAACGCGGGGAGTATTATCCACTGTTGCCGTATGTGTTTTTTGAGGAAGGGAACGCGGATCTGTCGAAAAGCCGGATGCATTTCCTGACGCCGGAACAAACGCAGCAGTTTGACGAACAGCAATTGCCTCCGAAAACGCTGGAGATCTACTATCATTTGCTCAACATTGTGGGGGCACGAATGCAGCAATATCCGGATGCAGTGTTGACTATCACCGGATGCAACAACAACCTGGGAGTGGAGAAGGGCAATCTGGAGCTTTCCCGGCGGCGAGCTGAGGCGGTGCGGGATTACTTCCTTCGCGTGTGGAATATTGATAGCAGCCGCCTCATTGTCCGCTATCGTAACCTACCAGCAAAGCCGAGCAACAACGATCGACCAGAAGGGCGGGAAGAAAACCGACGGGTGGAGTTATCTTCCAGTCGGTATGAGATTCTTCAGCCTGTCTACCTGCAATCAGTTCAGCGAAAGATGATGCCTTCTCTAGTAGAGATTTTGCCAAAGCTGCAGGCAACGTTGCCACTCTCGGGGTGGGAAGTTACCGTTCAAACGGAAGATACCGCCTACGCACACTTTAGTGGAACGGTGGCACCGCCAGACACCTTACCGTGGCACTTGCCCGAAACCTTTTTTGCTGCTTTGCAGCGTAAGGGAACAGACCGGGTGACGGTCAACCTGGCAGCGCAGGATGTGCAGGGGAATCAATCCGTTGCTCAGGCAGTGATCCCCGTCGAGTTACTGACACTCAAGCGGAAGCGGTATCAGATCAAGAACGATATGCGCTACGAGTACTTCTCACTCATCCTGTTCGATTATGACAAAGCCGACTTAAAACCCATCCATCGCCGCATCCTGGACATCGTCAAAAGCCGGGTAGAGCCCAATTCGCAGGTGTACATCGAGGGATATGCGGATCGAACGGGAACGCCGGAATACAATCGTCAACTGGCAAAACAGCGGTGCCTCAGTGTTCAGCAGTATTTACAGCCGACCGTGCGGGGAGATCAGATCCACATTCGGGCAGTAGGGAGTGACAAGCTGTTGTATAACAACGATCTGCCTGAAGGGCGCAACTACTGTCGGACGGTTCGCATTATCATCGCAACGCCAATCAGCACGCCATAGAACAGCTTACGGGGAGAGGTGTTTTTTCAGTGTGCGGAGCAATCTTCGCCCCCGCAGCTCGCCTTCAAGAGCGATGATGGTTCCGTCAGGATCGATTAAGATCGGCTTGGGAATGCCGCGTACGCGAAAGTCTCTCGCCACTTTGCTGCGAAAGCCGCCATAAGCAAAGGCGTGATGCCACGGCATTGGATGCTTCGGGGATTGACGGAACCGCCGCACGATGTCTGGTCTGGCGTCGAAGGAAATGCTCAAAATGGTGAAGTTTTTGTCCTTGAACGTTTCGTACGCTTTGTGGAGGTATGGAAGCTCCGCAATGCACGGACCACACCAGGTCGCCCAGAAATCGATCAGGACATACTTTCCTTTCAGCGTTTGCGGCATATAGATCGTGGAAGAATCATCTAGATCCCGGAGGCGGAAAAATGGGACGCGCTTGCCGATCGCAACAGGATTATCCGGGTTGTAACGGTCAGTGAGAAATTGGAGGTATGGTGTCTCGCGTTTTCCATACCGATTTCGGAGTGCAGCAATGAGGTCGCGGGCAACCGCGAAGCGGTGGTGCATATAGGCATCCTTGATCAGCGCGACCATCGCCATCGCCTGCACGTCGCGCCGCGGATGAGAGAGCGCAACCAGCGGGAGGTAGGAACGCAGCGCCGGAACGGAATCAGCGTAGTTGACGCACGCATCCAGAAGGGATTGATCTACGCCCCAGAGCCAGTGGGAAGGCGGTAGTGTGCGGATCAATTTCCGGAGCATACCGGGAGCATCAAAACAGCGCTGGTTTTCCCACACGTCCATTGCGTCCAGCAGCATACTGTAGGCAAAAGTAGTGAGTGAGGCAGCTTTGTGCCGTTGCATTCCCTTTTGCATACACTGTTGTCGGAAAGCTTCACAGGATACGGTGACCTCCTCGGTGCGCCGTCGTTGCAGAATAGAATCGTAGAATCGCTGGCAGCTTTTCACAACAGCATCGACTTCGGGCAGATTCTCAAGCGTGATTTCGTGCTTCGCTTCAAATGTTCCTGTGGGAAATTGTGAGAAGTCCACAGTTACAGTGACCGAGTCTTTCCCCGGAACACGTAACACCGAAATGTAATCCGATCCGTCGAATTCGTATGCGTCGCTTTGTGTCCCGTTGAAGCTCCGGAGCGATCCGTCAACGGTATCCACGATCTGGTATCGAACGATCCCATCTGTTACCGGGAGCGTTGCCTGAAATTTTTGTTTTCCGATGCGATGCAGAGGAGCGTTGTCGCGAAAGATATTTCTGTCTGGTGCGACCACTGCAATTCTGGATGCTGTCCCTTTCGGTTGCAGAGGGCGGAGCCGGACAACAATTGAATACTTTCCATCGGGCAGGAAGAGTGCTGGGAAGAAGTGTGCTAAGTGATAGGTGCCGGCAACGATGACCATATAATTGCCCGGTGCTGGAAGCTGAACATTCGCTACGCCTGTGGTCGTCGTTGCCACGGCGGCTGTGTCGTTGAACCATCCGAAAATTAGAATATCAGCACGTGCCGGCGGCTGACCGTCGTATCCCACAATTCGGAAATGCAGTTGCTGAGCAAAGCCAGAAGACAACAGAATACCAAACAGCAGGAGCGCCCATCGCTTCATCTTTTCGCTTCTTTTCATTTGTCGAACTTTCGCAGGGCGC
Organism: Candidatus Kapaibacterium sp.; assembly: GCA_015490805.1. Classification (GTDB taxonomy): domain Bacteria; phylum Bacteroidota; class Ignavibacteria; order Kapaibacteriales; family WFXC01; genus WFXC01. The sequence goes on along the minus strand of WFXC01000012.1, from coordinate 15,297 downwards.
AAAATTACGACTTCTGTGGGCGATAAGTTGCAACTCAGTGCTCCGTAAAACTGCTTGGGCGTTGCTTTCTTGATTCTGTGGTCGATAGGTGCACACCTCAGCGTGCCAGCGAACGCACCCGCATCAGCCGCTGGTATAGCATTCGGAATGCACGGTTCCCGGCATTTTCAAATCGGGGGTCCCACAGCGCAAACAGTCGGGTAGGTCGACCGGTCGTTTCAGCAGAGGATACCAGCTCCACGTAGGCTGATAATGGTGCAATGCGGACGAACAGCGGACGATTGCGCAGGAATAGCTGGCGCGTGTGGAGCAGCAGGGCGCAGATCGTGTCGGCTGGTATGATACCCAACGAACGGACAACAGCAGGATCCTGGGTCGGCGTTGTGCGGATAATGGAATCCAGCGTTCCGGTCTGGCTGATCTGGTATCCGCGCAACACTCCGGCTGAATCCACCATTCCCCAGCGGAGTACCGTTGCTGAAGGGAACTGCTTGAGGCAGGAGGAAGTATGGCAGCCGGTGGCAAGAAATCCCCAGAAAGCGCTCAGCAGGAGCGCTGCCCACTTATTCTGAAGCATTTTCCGCCACTTGTTGTCGTAACGCCGGCAGATGCTGCGTGACGAACTGCTCTATGCGACGAAGCGTCTCTTCTTTGCCAAGCACTTCCATCGTTTCGGTCATCCCGGCACCCACGGATTTGCCCGTAAGCATCAGCCGCAGAGCATTCATCACTTTGCCGATCTTGGTTCCCTGCTGTTTGGCAAATCCCTTCAGTTGCTCCCAGATGACCATATGTTCCCACGGTTCGATTTGCCGCAGCAGCGCAAGCAATTCAGGGATCAGTGCCTCGATATCGTCAGACCACGCTCTGGCAAAGTACTCCTGCTCAAAGTGGGTTGGCGGATGGAACAGATAATCGCCAAAGGTGAGGATTTCCGGCAACAGATCCACCCGTTCACGCAGCAGGATGACAACTTTTTCCAGATACTCCAGTGAGAAATCGCCAAGATTACCTTCCTGCACGTATTGCTGAAGCTGTCGGGCTAACTCTTTCGGATCTTTGTGACGCAAATAGTGTGCGTTAATCCATCGCAGTTTCTGAATGTCAAAAATTGCCCCGGCTTTGTTAACTTTTTTGAGATCGAACAATTCGATCAGCTCTTGCAGCGAATAGATCTCTCGCTCTCCCGTAGGATTCCAGCCCAGCAGGGCAACAAAGTTGATGAGTGCTTCAGGGAAGTAGCCTTCCTTTTTGAAATCCTCCACTGCAACGTGTCCGTGCCGCTTGCTTAACTTGCTGCGATCGGGGTTCAGAAGCAGCGGTAAGTGGGCAAATTGCGGCTTTTCCCAGCCAAAAGCTTCGTACAGCAGCACGTGTTTCGGCATCGATGGCAGCCACTCTTCACCACGAATCACGTGCGTGATGTGCATCAAATGGTCATCAACGACGTTTGCCAGATGATAGGTGGGAAAGCCGTCGGATTTCAACAGAATCTGGTCATCCACATCCCGTGCGGGAACGGAAATTTCACCTCGGACAATGTCGGAGAACTTGATGACGCCGGTCAGCGGCACCTTCAGTCGAATCACGTACGGCACACCTTCTGCCAGCAGGCGTTGCGTTTCCTCTTCGCCCAGCGTGAACTGATTGCGCATCGTGGTTCGATCGTACTTCGGTACGATGCCTGCCTGCTGTTGCCGTTGCCGCATTCGCTCCAATTCTTCAGGCGTATCAAAAGCGATGTATGCTGCTCCTTTGTCCAGCAGTTCTTGGGCGTATCGACGGTAGATTTCCGTCCGCTCCGACTGGACGTATGGTCCGTACGGACCCCCTTTGCCCGGACCTTCATCGTAGTCCAGTCCACACCAGTGGAGCATTTCGATGATGTTTTCTACCGATCCCTCCACGTATCGGGTTTTATCGGTATCTTCAATCCGGAGCACAAACGTGCCACCGTGGTGGCGTGCGAACAGAAAGTTGTACAGCGCTGTGCGCAAGCCTCCGATGTGGAGATACCCGGTTGGCGAAGGAGCAAAGCGGACGCGAACGCTCATTGTTGATCTTGTGTTTGTTTGACCCTGTTCGAAAGTTGGGCAGAGACTTCAGCAAACGTCGTCTCTGTTTCTGCAACCCGTACCCGCACTTCCTCAATGTTTGGAAACTGTTCAAAGTGCGGCAGCAGTAGCGACAGAATGTGCTGGGCGATATTCTCTGCTGTCGTTGGAAAGTCAACGTACTGGACTTTGAAATGCGGGTGCTGCTGGAAGAATTCGCAGAGAATCGTATCAGACCGATCGCACAGAAAGGAATGATCCAGTTGCCGAATAATCGGCTGTACGATGGCTTTGATTTCGTAGTAGTCGATCACCATTCCCTGTTCATCCGGTTCGCCGATCACTTCCACCCAGAGCCGGTAGGAATGACCGTGGATATTCTCACAGCCGCCGGAGTGATACGGCAGCCGGTGTCCCATTTCCCATCGGAAAGTTTTACCGATCCGGGTTTTCATTGCCTTTGCCCGATGCTGTTCGTTTGTAACTTGCTTTGATGATCGAATACATCCCGCCGCGAATCCGCCATTTGGAAATGATTTCCATTTCCAGCGGATCGCACGCTGCTACCAGATCGTCCAGAATCTGGTTCGTCACAGCTTCATAGAAGATGCCCTTGTTCCGGTACTCCAAGAAGTAGTACTTGAGCGATTTCAACTCCAGACACACTTTGTCCGGAACGTATCGGATGATGATAGTTCCAAAATCTGGTAGCCCCGTTTTTGGACAAACGGAGGTAAATTCTGGATTGACGTGCGTAATGACGTACCGCCGTCCAGGTCTGGGATTCGGGAATGTTTCAATGCTTGCCATTTTTTACCCGACTTTGTGCCGTTATAAAGTTTCCAGAGACGAACAAGATGTCCCTTTGTGTCCTCCGCAGAGAGCATTGGTATCAAGGACAGCAGTGCTGAGCTCCGTTCAGGTCAGGTGAGGGTGCAGCGCGGATCGATCCTGAGCCTATCGTATAGCTGTGAGGAGCAGGGCATAGGGGGAGCAGAGAAAAGGCTCACATCACAGCGAAAAGTGGCAAAGCAGCGCAGCCGAGCTTTGGGTATTACACCGGTTCCAGCGGACGAACTACCGTAACACCAGTGAATTTTTCCCGCTTTGCCAGATAGCTTGCAACAGTCGTATCCATAAAGACCTTATGGGCTTCGGTGGATGCGTGCAGTAGATAGGCAGCGCCGTCTGCTCGATAGACAATCCCGGTGTGACCATAATCCAGTCCCTGGATGGAAGTGGTGAAAGCGAGAATATCGCCGGTCTGGAGCTTTGGCTCAATGGCGGCAACATCGGATTGGGGGATGAAAAAGAGTTGAGCATTCGAGAGTCGCTGCTCAATCTGCTGCATCTTTGCCACCAGTTCTGGATGCTGTTTGAGTGCAGGGTAACGGTCGGGATGGTGAGACATAAAGGACACGGTCGGGTGGTAGGGTTTTCCACCCAGCGCTGCAGTAATGTCTTTGACCACACCTTTCCGGACATTATCGAGAATCCAGTCGGACATATAATGCAGCCGGGACGTGTAATCGCCCAGTTGCCCGTTGCGATACCGGATGAACACCAGTTCCCGTGCAAAATCTTCGAATTTTGCTTTCCCTTTTTTCAGCGTCCGGGCAAATCCCAGAAGGTATTCAAAGAAGGTGACACAATCCACACCTTGCAAGTTAATTCGGCACACTTCGCCCGGTCCTTCCAGGGTGCCGGCCACATAGGGAGTTCCCAGAAAGGTTTTGCCAACTTCGCCCATACACCTGCCAATGGGAAGCTGATCCCAGCCTTTCCATCGGGCTAAATCCAGCAGTTCGTAAAATCGCTGCTGCGTTTCCACCGGGGCTTCAAAGAAGTCGGCTTCCTGCTGCAACCATCGCGATCGCACAAAGCCGACCGGGGCAACTGATGCCAGCAAGAGCGTTAGAAAGGATCGCCGATGCATGGATGCTCCTGTTGTCTGGTATATACTGCCTGATCTGTCACAACGAGGTCGAGCGGAACATCGTGTGATTCTCTGGGAAGTGGCGATTCCCGGCGCTGGAAGGCAAAGGCTATGCCCATTTTCACCGCTCGAACACGGGCTAAAAAGCGGTCGTAGTAGCCTTTGCCGTAGCCCAGACGGTAGAGATCAGGATCGAAAGCCAGCAATGGGACAAGCACCAGATCAGATGGTTGCAAAATAGCTGCTGCATCTAGCCACTGCGGTGGGTGGTCAAATTGGGGAACAGGAATGCCGAACGCATCCGGCTGGAAAGACTGGTCTGGAAAAATTTCGATGTGACGGAGCTCGGACTGCTGGACAACCGGCACCATCACCCGTTTACCCATTGCAAAGGCGGAGCGGATAATGCGCCAGGTATCCACTTCCCGGTTGAATGAACAATAGGTGTGGATCCACGCTGCCCGGCGGAAGGTCGGATGACTGACGACGCACCGATGGATCGCTTTGCATCGCTGCTGGTATTCTGTTTCGTCCATCTGCTCCCGTCGGCGCAGCATTTGCTGGCGGATCTGCGCTTTTGCGTTCATTGCCGTCCGCCGTTGTTGCTGGTTTTGATCCACCGGTTGCAGTACAGTGGCTGTGGAGAAATGCTGCTCACGATTGCGCCGCCTCCCATCGATCGATGATGTCGCAAATAGCATCAACGCCATCAGTCAGAGCGGCTGGTCCGGGCTGCAGGATGATAGCAGAAGGAATTTCATAGACCCACCCATTGCGGAGTGCAGGAATCTGATCCCAACCGGGGCGGCGTTGCATCCGCTCTGGTTTGAACATCTTCCCACACCACGATACCAGAATGATGTCGGGTTGGCGGCGAACCACTTCCTGCGGATCCGCGATGATCCGGCGCCGCGCATCGGGGTACTGCCGAAGCTCCGGAAAAATGTCTATCCCACCGCACAGCTCGATCAGCTCCGAAACCCACCGAATACCGCTGATTAACGGATCGTACCATTCTTCAAAGTAGACCCGCGGCTTCCGCTTCCGTTGCTTTCCTTTCGCAGCGATTGCGGCTAATCGGTGCTGGAGACGATCAATCAGCGCCTGTGCCTCCTGAGCCTTGCCGACCAGCAATCCCAGCCGTTCGATCATTGCCAGAATCCCATCGACCGATCGATGATTGAAGCAATACACTTCGTACCCTTCTTTGATGAGCTGAGCGCAGATGTCCGCCTGTAAATCGGACCAGGCAAATATAAGATCGGGTTGCAGTTCCCGAACTTTCTCCAGATTTACCTCCAGGTACGTTGAAACCTTCGGTTTTTCTTTCCGGGCGTGGGGTGGGCGCACGACAAAGCCGGAAATCCCTACTAACAGGTGATCAGCACCTAAGAGGTACAGCGTCTCCGTCGTTTCTTCCGTCAAGCAGATCACACGCTGTGGCAGGCGCTTCATCCAGGCATTTCAATGGTCATTTCCACATCCAGATCGTCTTTGTGCGCATCTTCTTCGATCGGCACGGGATAGTTCCCGGTAAAGCACGCATCGCAGTATCCGATCCCTTCTTCTTGAGGAACTGCTGCGTGCAAGCCCTGAAGGGAAAGGTAGTGCAGGGAGTCAGCGCCCAGCTCCTGTCCAATCCGCTGCTGGTCGCTCTGGAAATGGTTGGCGATCAGCTCTTCGTAGCTGGGGAAGTCCATTCCGTAGTGGCAGGGGAAACGCACCGGCGGGGAAGAAATGCGCAGGTGGAGCTCTTTTAAGCCCGTGGAGCGTACCAGTTGCACCAGAGCTTTGGCGGTCGTACCGCGCACGATGGAATCGTCCACCATCACGACCGTCCGGTTGCGCAGCACGCCAGCGACCGGATTGAATTTGGCTTTAACCCGGATTTCCCGCGCGTCCTGTCCGGGAGCGATAAATGTTCGTCCAATGTAGTGACTGCGGATGAGCCCGATTTCGTATTTCGACGGAATCTCCTGCTTTGCCAGTTGCTGCGCATAACCCAGTGAAGCCGTGTTCGCACTGTCCGGCACACCCATCACAACAACTTTTTTCTCATCGGAAGGATACACCGGTGCTTCTTCTGCCAGCCGCTTTCCCAGCCGCCGCCGGACTTTGTCGACGCTGTGTCCAAAGATTGTGCTATCGGGGCGAGCAAAGTAGACGTATTCGAAAATGCAGTGGCGGGCAGTAGGAGTGTTGGGCTGGATGGAAAAGGAATGAATCGTGCCGGTCTCCAGCGTTTCCTGGTCGATAACGATCAGTTCATTGTGTCGAACATCGCGCACATACTCCGCACCGATAATATCAAAGGCGCAGGTTTCCGATGCGACAATGTACGCCCATTTACCAGTCTCCAGCGGAATTCTACCAATCGCTAACGGGCGGATGCCGTACGGATCCCGGGCTGCTAAGAGTTGCGTATCGGTCATCATTACCAGGGCATAGGCGCCACGAACGGTGCGGAGTGCTTCTAAGATCTGCTCGATGGGATCTTCCGCACGACTGCGGGCAATCAGGTGGAGAAAAATTTCCGTATCGGTGGAGCTCTGGAAAATTGCCCCTTCCTGCTGCAATTGTTCCCGTAACTGGCGGGTGTTGGTCAGATTCCCATTGTGGGAAAGGGCTAAATTGCCTTTGCGATATCGAATAGCAAAAGGTTGGATATTGGCACGAACATCGGTGCCTCCGGTTGTGGAATACCGGTTGTGCCCAATTGCCATTGAGCCGGCAAGGTGATCTTTGAGAATGGCGGGATTGCTGAAAACCTCCAGCACCAGTCCTTTATCCCGATGGGCGTAGAACCGGACTTTCTGCGTCAGTGGATCCCGCCGGGCGGCAACAATCCCCGCAGCTTCCTGTCCCCGGTGTTGCAGGGCGTGGAGCGCGTAATACACCATCACTGCTGCCTGCGGATGACCGTACACTCCAACAACCCCGCAGTTCGAGTGCGGACGATCCATTTCATCGATCGTCGGTAAAAAGATTTGCGACGGCTTCATCAGTGTCCCTCAGTTCGTTCTAAGAGTGGTCAACAGACGAATATCAGGGGCGAAGAACGCGAAAATAGAACACCCAATCAGATTTTCGGCGACTTCTTCCGGCTGCCATCATCTCACCGGTCCGGGTATGACCATTGTCAGCCCATTGCTTCGCTGGCGATGTCACGAATGGAGCTTTGCAATGCACCTATTGCGCTTTTCACAACCATCACAGCAATTGGCGAGAGATATGGAGGTGGCGTACCAGGCGCTTGCCGAGTGCAGCAGCACCGGCGGCGAAGAAGGGAGCAGCTACAACGTCGATGCTGTAGTGCACGTGCTGAGCGATCACGGCTATCCCAACGACGGTTGCCAGTCCCGCCATCATCCATCGAATCCGGGAAGGAGGAAGAATGAGAGTGAGCAGCACCAGTCCTGCGGTGTGTCCGGAGAAGAACAGGTCCCGGCTCAGGGTAGTTCCGCCAGTGCCGAGCCATTCAACGAGCGGATCGCGGAGCAGGATCATCGCTGGCGGTGGATCCAGCGGCGTCAACCACAGAGTGAGGGAGCGGATCCAGAGCAGCAGGGTATAGGCGATGATGCCCGTCAGAAACCGGGGTGGATCTGGCAGGAGTTTCCAGATGGCAAGGAGGATTCCGCCATAGATCGCCGCAAAGCTCAACCAGGTGAGGTCGACTGGCAAAAACCGGAGCAGTGGATCCGGCAGAGTAATGCCTGGTCGTTGCTCGATCCAGAGGAGCAGCCGGGAAAAGGCGATGAGGGTCAAAATGCTCGCAGTGAGTGCGCTGGCAAAGGAGCGGCGAAAAATGCGGTCCTGCCAGTACGCTCCCCACGCCGTTTTCACTGTTTGCGCCCATCCTTTCGTCATAGCTTCTTTTGGACTGTTGAACAATATCCTTAGACAACCGCTTTGGCAGGCAAAGGGCAACGAAGGAAACGAACGATTTTCAGCCGTGGTGCGATTGTCGTTAAAGGGGCGAGGACGCACAATTTGAAGAACCTTTCACTGGAAATTCCCCGCGGTGCACTGACAGTAATTTGCGGTGTTTCCGGGTCGGGCAAATCTTCCCTGGCTTTCGACACCATTTATGCAGAGGGACAGCGGCGGTTTGTGGAATCCCTTTCTGCCTATGCTCGCCAGTTTCTGGATCGTATGCAGAAGCCGGACGTTGACCGCATCGTCGGTATTCCGCCGGCGATTGCGATTGAGCAAAAAGGGGTGCCGAAAAATCCCCGTTCAACGGTGGGGACAATGACGGAGATCTACGACTATTTGCGACTGCTTTACGGTCGGATCGGGAAAACCCGTTGTAAAGAGTGCGGTCGTACGGTGCAGCGCGATACGCCCGAAATTGCGCTGCGAACGTTGGAGGAATCCCTGAAGGGAGGAGATCGGCTGTACATTTTGATCCCATTGCCACGGGTTGATCACAGCGATCGGGAGCAGCAACTGCTGTCGCTCCGCAGTGCTGGTTTCTTCCGCTTTGTGCTTGGTGAAGAAACCACTATCTTCGATAGCGAGATTGCAGAGGATCGTGAGACGATTCTGCGTACACCACGTGAACGGGTGTTTGTGCTCATCGATCGGCTGGTGTACCGCAACGAGGAAGAGGCGCGTTCCCGGCTGGCAGAGGCGCTGGAGCAGGCGTTTCGCTACGGGGACGGCAAATGCATTGTTCGGAATCTGACGCAGCAGCGGCAGGAGGTCTTTTCCAGTCGGTACGAATGCACCTATTGCGGCATTCCGTACGAAGAGCCGCGTCCACAGCTTTTTTCCTTCAACAATCCCGTTGGTGCCTGCCCAAAATGCCAGGGATTTGGACGCAGCATCGGCATCGATGAAAATCTGGTGATTCCCAACAAAGAACGGTCGTTGCTGGAAGGAGCGATCCATCCATTTCAGACGCCCAAAGGATCCCGATATCAGGCATTGCTGATTCGGGTAGCAAAACGGTATGGCATCCCGTTGGACAAGCCCATTCGCAGTCTGGATCCGCAGGCACTCCGGATTCTCTGGGATGGAGCGGATGAGTATCCGGGAATTCGGGGATTTTTCCAGATGCTGGAACAGAAAGCGCATAAGATTCAGGCGCGGGTTTTTCTCAGTCGCTACCGTGGCTATACCCGGTGCCCGGCGTGTGGAGGATCACGGTTGCGGACTTCTGCTCGGCAGGTTTTCGTTGGCGGACGCTCCATTGTCGAAGTTGTGCGAATGACCATTGCCGAAGCTGCCGCTTTCTTTGACACCCTGGAGTTGTCCCCTGCAGAGCAGCAGATTGCCGAACGGGTGTTGCAGGAAATTCGCCGGCGGCTGGCGGTGCTGCTGGATATTGGACTGCACTACCTCACCCTGGATCGCCTGGCGCATACGCTCTCCGGCGGCGAAGTGCAGCGGATCAATCTGGCAACAGCGCTCAGCTCGACCCTCACCGGCACGCTCTACGTGCTGGATGAACCCAGCATCGGATTGCATCCGCGCGACATTCACCGCCTGCTCAACGTCCTGTTCCATTTGCGATCGATTGGAAACACCGTGATTGTTGTAGAGCACGATGCGGATGTCATTCGGAGTGCCGACCACATCGTCGAGCTGGGACCTGGAGCGGGGGAGCGGGGAGGAACGGTTGTTTTCCAGGGACCACCTGCTGAACTGGAGCGTGGCGATACACTGACAGCTGCCTATTTGTCGGGACGCAAAAAGATTGCCGTACCGAAGCGGCGCCGCACTCCCGGTGATCAGTGGTTGATAGTGCGAAAACCGCGGCAGCATAATTTGAAGGGAGAGGACATTTCCATACCGCTGGGCTGCCTGGTAGCGATTACGGGCGTTAGTGGATCGGGCAAAAGTACGGTGCTGTACGATGTGCTGTACAAAGGTGTGCGGCGGCTGAAGGGATTGCCCGTTTCGGAAGTGGGATGTTTCGACACGATCGAAGGATTGCAATGGATCGATGCGGTCGAATTGGTAGATCAATCTCCTATCAGTCGCTCTTCCCGATCAACTCCGGCAACGTATACGAAAGCATTTGATGAAATTCGCCGGTTGTTTGCTGCCCAGCCAGCAGCACAGCATCGAGGATGGGAGCCGAAAATGTTTTCTTTTAACTCCCCCTCCGGCGGGCGTTGTCCCACCTGTCAGGGGGAAGGATGGATTCGGATAGAAATGCAGTTCCTGGCAGATGTGCTCATCGAATGTGAAGCCTGTCACGGTACCCGCTACCGCTCCGATGTGCTGGATGTTCGCTACCGGGGCAAATCCATCGTGGATGTGCTCCAGATGACCGTTTCAGAAGCACTGGCGTTTTTTGCCGGTTTCCCGCGTATTACCCGCCCCCTGCAACTGCTGCAGACAGTGGGGCTGGATTATCTGCGCCTGGGACAGCCGCTGACCACTCTGTCGGGCGGTGAGGCACAGCGGCTGAAGCTGGTGTCCCATCTGGCGGCTGGTAAAAATGCAACGGAGAAGATTTTGTTCCTGCTGGATGAGCCAACCACCGGCTTGCACTTTGAAGATGTCGCCAGACTGCTGGATGCTTTGCAGGCACTGGTGCGGAAGGGACATACCGTGGTTGTGGTGGAGCACAATCTGGAAGTTGTCAAAGTGGCAGATTGGGTCATTGATCTGGGTCCGGAAGGGGGCGATCGCGGCGGCCACGTGGTTGCCGCTGGACCTCCGGAGCAGATAGCGGCGACTGAGGCATCCATCACGGGGAAATTCTTAGCACCCTTGTTGTCGCAACATCGGACTGGATCGAAAGTGTCCACCGCGCAACCGGTTGTTTCATCGTGAACAGATGGAAAGGAATATGCTGATACATTGGGGGAAAAAGGGGCGCTGCAATGTTTCCGGAGGAACGCAGCAGCCAAGAACCCCTGAAGAGTGCTGTGATGGCGATTTCCTGCGTTTAACAGCAGCGCTGGAATATGCTACAATGCCGGGGGCTTCATTGAATGGGAGCGGTTGCGCTCGTGGTTTGAAGATTGTTCCGTGGAAGGACGGTGACTCGGTGGTGCGTTTGCCAATCGCAGTACCAAGCAACTCGAGCATTGGTCCGTGGACTGGCAGTGATACGGTGCGTAACAGAGTTGTTCCATAGGGGCGCGGTGTCTGGTGGCAGAGCAGGGAAAGAATCGGAGAGTGCAGCGGTGGTTGAAGTATGCTTTTTCAACCGCTATTCTGGTTGGCTCTGTCTACTACGCCATTCAGGGAATCGAGTGGTCGCAGTTCTGGCAGACGCTGACCCAGGTTCGGTGGCAATGGCTGGTGTTCTCCGGCGCCTGTACCGCTGTGGCGCATCTCATTCGAGCGCAGCGGTGGCGAACGATCCTTTCCCCCATTGCGCCGGGCATTTCGCTGGTCAATGCTTTTTCAGCAACAATGGTTGGCTACTTTTTTAATCTGCTGATCCCGCGATCCGGCGAATTGTTGCGCCCGTACGTGCTGAGTCGCAATGAACAGTTGTCGATGACCTCCTCCCTGGCAACCGTGGTGGTAGAGCGCATTATTGACATCTTGAGCATTCTCATCCTGGGTTTCTTTGTCTTTGTGTTCTACCAGAAAGAGTTGCAACTGCTGTTTCCGGACTTCAGCCGCAGCTTTGTCAATACATTGCTGATTCCCTTTGCAGGCATTATCGTGATCCTGTATCTGCTGTTGCGGACCACGGTGATTCAGCGGGTGTTGCGGGTGACCCTGAAACGTATCTCATCCACGTTTTACCATCGTGCGCTTCAGGTGCTGGATCGCTTTAAACAGGGATTTTCCATTTTGAGCTCGCCGCGGCAGTATCTGGCGCTGACACTTCAGACAGCCGTAATGTGGATGCTCTACATTCTCTCGCTGTACGTACTGTTCTTTGCTTTTGACTTTCAATACCAGTCACCGCTCAGCTTTGTGGATGCAAACTTTCTCTGCTTTGTGACCAGCATTGGTATTGCTATTGCGCCAACGCCGGGCGCCATTGGTGTGTACCATTCCATCACGAAAGCAACGTTGCATACGTTGTATGGACTGTCGCCAGAAACAGCGCTGGCGTACGCAACGATTGCCCACGCCGTTGGAATGTACGGTGTTGCCCTGATTCTCGGAACAGGGTTCTTGCTCCGGGAACAGGCGAAAGGATCGTTATGGAAACAAAGATCGGAACGTTTGTGACAGTAGCCAGAGGAGCGGAAGAATGAGTGAAGCGGTTCGGACATTTCTTCGCACCAATCAGGAGCGGTTTCTGGACGAGCTCATCACATTTTTGCAGTTCCCCAGTATCAGTACCGATCCTTCCCGAAAGCAGGATGTGCAGTTATGCGCTTCGTGGTTGCGAGACCATTTGCAGATGCTTGGATTGCAGAATGTGCAGCTATTTCCGACCGAGGGACATCCGGTGGTCTATGGCGAATGGCTGGAAGCGGGAGCACAGGCGCCAACGGTGTTGGTGTATGGACACTATGATGTGCAGCCGGTAGACCCCGTGGATCTGTGGGATTCGCCGCCTTTTCGTCCCACCATCCGCGATGGTGCCATCTATGCCCGTGGCGCAATGGATGATAAAGGGCAGGTGTGGTTGCAACTGAAAGCGCTGGAAGCATGGCTGCGCGTTGAAGGACGGTTGCCGGTGAATGTCAAAGTGCTGATTGAAGGGGAAGAGGAAATCGGGAGCGTGCATCTGGGAGATTTTGTCAAGCAGCATCGGCAAATGCTGGATGCGGATGTCGTGCTGATTTCTGATACGGCAATGCTGGGACCGGAGAAGCCGGCAGTCTGCTATGGACTGCGGGGGCTGGCGTATGTAGAGCTCCACGTTCGCGGTCCGCGGCGCGATCTTCACTCTGGCTCTTTCGGTGGTGCCGTGGATAATCCGGCGAATGTGTTGAGCTGGATGATTGCTCAGCTTAAGGACCGGTATGGGCGGATCACGATTCCCGGTTTTTATGATGATGTGCGCCCACTCTCCGAGCTGGAACAGCAGGCGCTGGCGCAGATCCCGTTTGATCCAGCAGCATTTGCTCACTCCATTGCCGTTCCAATGCTGTATGGAGAAGCAGGGTACTCACCGGTAGAGTGGTTGTGGACCCGCCCGACCCTGGATGTCAACGGACTATGGAGCGGGTTTCAGGGGAAAGGAGCCAAAACGATTATCCCGGCAGCGGCTGGAGCGAAAATCTCGATGCGGTTGGTGCCAGATCAATCCCCGGCAGATATTGCACAAAAAACGACCCGGTATTTGCAGCAACTGGCGCCGCCAACGGTGGAAGTTGACGTACTGGATCTCTACGGGGGTGATCCCGTTCTGGTGGATCCCGAAAGTCCCCCGATTCAGGTGGCATTAAAAGCGCTGGAGACGGTCTATCAAACCCCCGCGTACTTGATTCGGGAAGGCGGCTCTATTCCGATCGTGAGTCTGTTCCAGAAGCAGTTGGAGGCAACGCCGGTTTTGATGGGGTTTGCACTGCCAACGGAAAATGCCCACTCGCCAAATGAGCATTTTCACCTGGACAATTTTTACCGGGGAATGGAGACCGTGGCAGTGTTCTATGAATTGCTGGCAGCGACGATGGCGCAGCAGTCGACGCAGGAGTACCGTTGAATTTCCGGGGCATACGGTCGATAATAGCGGCATACGTTGATGCGTCGTGCAACATTGTGAAGGGATCGGGGTGAGAGAAAAGGCTCAGGCAAAAATTGCGGTTTCAACAATTGCGGGGCGCAGGATCGCATAACGGGATGGCACAGCGAATTTTTCTGACTGGCGGCACGGGATTTTTCGGAGTCCACGCTGCTGCCGTGTTCCTGCAGCGTGGCTATCAAGTTGCGCTGGGAACCCGGCAACCCGTGCTCTATGCCCATACACCGTTAGCAGCGTGGGTGGTGCAGGCAAATATTTTGAATCAGGAGGAACTGTTCAGCGCTGTTCGACGTTTCCATCCGGATCTCATCATCCATTCGGCTGCCTATTCCAATCCCCTGCAGGCGGAACAACACCCGGTGCGGGCGCTGGAAATGAATGTGGTGGGAACCAGTAACGTGATTGGTGTTGCCACGGCACTGGAAATTCCAGTGGTCTTCCTTTCCACCGATCTGGTCTTCGACGGGCAAAAAGGCAATTACGTCGAGGAAGATGTGGCAAAGCCAATCATTGAATACGGACGTACGAAGTTATTGGCGGAATCTCTCTTCCAGCGGCAGGTGCTGCTGTCCCGGTGGATCATCGTTCGCACGTCCCTGATGTTCGGGCATCCACTGCCCTGGAATCCCGGCTATCCGGGATTTGCCAGTGAAGCATTGCGACAGGGAAAAACAGTGCGGTTGTTTACCGATCAATATCGCTCCCCCGTTCTGGTTTCCGATGTTGCCGATGCCATTCTCCGGCTGTGGCAGGCGCAGCACTGGCGTCAACTCTTTCACGTTGGCGGTCCGGAGCGGATCAACCGGGTCGACTTCGTCCGCCGGTTCTGCCACATTGCAGGTATTCCCACCACCGGCATCGTAGAAACCACGATGGAAGAAGTGCCTGAATATACAACCCGTGTGCGAGACGTATCGCTCAATACTGCTAAGCTCCAGCGTATGCTTCAGTGGCAACCAACGCCGCTGGAAGAAGCGTTCCACCAGCTCATTGCCGAACCATCACCGCTGGAACAAATCGCTTCCTCTGCAACGTCCATCCCGATCTCTTCTGCTGCAGCATCCGGCTCCTGAGCTTCAAATCGCTACCGCCGCTTCTGCCTGTAACCTGCTTCCCTTCTCCTACTTCACCACCCACACCGGTACCACCTGCTCATATCGCCCGCTCCGTAAACGCACAAAATGTAACCCGCTGCTCAACCCCTCCGTCCCAAGCCGCACTTCTCTCCACCCCGCTTCCTGCTGCCCTCTCGCTATCACCACCTCCTTCCGCCCATACCCGTCATACAGCACCACCTCTACCGCTCCACTGAGCCCAATCCCGTACCGTATCATCACCTCCTCCCCTTCCTGCTTCGCCTCCAATCCGTACTCCTTCCCCAGCCGGATCTCCCGCACGTCCCGCAAACAGTACTCCCCCAGGCGCACCGTGTCCGCTCCCGTTCCCGCTTCCACACACACCGCCCGATCCCCAACGTCTACATCCCTCACCTTTACCTCGACCGCTTCCCGATCCGTTCCACCATACACCCCATACCACAGCCGAACCACTTCGCCATTGCCAAATCCTCCCGACCGCTGCCCCACAAGCTGCACCTTCCCCATCCCTTCGTCTATCACCTCCCACTCACCTTCTACCGCCTCCAGCCTGCGATACCCCAGCACTCGCCCGTCCCATTCCAGCTC
>WFXC01000011.1 GCA_015490805.1 Candidatus Kapaibacterium sp. | reverse complement strand
TCCTGCATCGCTATCTCCAGCCGATCCATCCGCCCCTCTAACTGCTCCTGCCGCTGCACCAACTGCCGCATCTGCTCTTCGGTCCGCCTCTGCGCCTCAGCAAGTTCCTCTACCCGCTGTTCCGTCCGCTTCTGTGCCTCGGCAAGCTCCTCTACCCGCTGCTCCGTCCGCTTCTGTGCCTCGGCAAGTTCTTTTAACTCCGATCCAACGCTCTGCAGAGCTTCCCACACCTGTTCCACCTCTTTGCGCGTTACGGTCTCCTCCCGCTGCTTCTCAATTTCTTCCAGCAGCGCCAGCAGCACCTCACGTGTGGACGGTTCCAGTTTTTCTAACAACCGGATGAAATGTGCGCTGTACATTGCTCTCTGTTTTCCCAGCCGCGATTTTTTTCGCTGAAACGTTTATGCCTCAATTTTCGTGCTTGACTCGCCACAGCCCTTGAATCTCATCCTTAGCGACCTTCGCCGTTGCCTTCGGCAAAGCATCCTGGACAGCAAAAGCGGATCGCAGAAAGAGCTGCGTTGTGTGGATTGGAAGCACGTTCTTACCGCCAGTGAGTATTCTCCAGGCTGATCAATGTTCAGCAACGTTCTGCCTGATACCCCGTATCCTCCGCTAATTCGCTACCCTGCGCTGCCTGAACAGCCAGCCGATCCACCTCCTCATTTTCCGCAATCCCACTATGTCCTCGAATCCAGTGAAAATGCACGATATGTCGTTGCAGCAGGTGATCCAACCGCTCCCATAAATCTCGATTTTTAACAGGCTTCCCATCACGACGCCGCCAGTTTCGCCGCTTCCACTGCTGTAGCCATCCTTTCTGGAAGGCATTGGCAACGTACTGTGAATCGGTGTACAGGTCAACCTCCACTGAATACTTGAGCGCTTCTAATGCCCGAATAATTGCCATCAGCTCCATTCGATTGTTCGTCGTGCAGCGGAATCCCTGCGCAATGCGCTTTTTTCTGAGCTTCCCCGTTTTGGGATCTTTCACCAGCAGAATGGCGGCATACCCACCCGGTCCCGGATTTCCAGAGCACGCACCATCGGTATAAATGGTTACGCGCCGACGCCCCTTAGCTTTGTGCTCCATATCCCTTGTCACTCTGCAACTTCCCTACATTCTTTCCACTCACTAAAACCGGACTAAAATAGTCCGGTTTTTCTCCCGTCTTCACGATCCGTCGAAAGTCAACGAACGGGTGGACGAAGCAGTGTTGAAATTTTCCAAAAAAACGGAATACGCAATGCTGGCGCTGCAATATTTAGCGCGCCACAGGGACCGGTCGGTACCGGTGAAGGAAATTGCTGACTGTTACGGACTCTCGATGGAATTTCTCGCAAAGACGTTGCGCCTTTTAGCTCATCACCACATCATCGATTCGCAGCAAGGGCTGCACGGTGGGTATCGGCTCACCAGAGACTTGCAGGATCTCAGTGTTGCAACAATTCTGGACATCACCGAAGGTGGATCGGCGCTCATTGAATGTGAAAATGGCTATTGCGCGATCGCCCCGGTTTGCACTATCCGGGAGCCGATGCATCAACTTCAGCAAAAGATTGATCAATTGCTTCGGCAGACAACTTTGCAGGATATGTTCAACAACTCAGCAGTAGCAGAATGAAGGAAGCACCGGTTCATACAGTTGTTACAGAAGCAGAGCAGATCATCCTGAAGCCCGACGTTGAGGGAGCAGAAGAGGAAGATTGCATTGTAATTACCCGGAAAGCGCTGGAAGAAATTGAGCGAATCCGCCAGAACAACAATATTCCTCAGGAATACGGACTCCGAATGGGCGTCAAAGCAGGAGGGTGTTCCGGATTTATGTATAGCTTGGGTTTTGATTCAGAGCCCCGACCGGACGATGCTGTTTTCGATCTGGATGGTCTCCGGGTGTTTATTGATTCCAAAAGTCTGTTTTACCTGATGGGTGTTCGGCTGGACTTTATCGATGAGCTGATGACGCGGGGATTTACTTTCCAGAATCCTCGAGCAGTTCGAACATGTGGCTGTGGAAACTCTTTCTCGGCGTAGAAGTTCAACAAGCAGGTATCCTGACAACCAATGAGCGAAGATCTCAAAATCATAGAAGAAGTCACCGGATCGGATTACAAGTACGGTTTCGTTAGTAACATCGAGGAAGAACTGGCACCGCCAGGCTTGAATGAAGAGATCATCCGATTCATTTCACAAAAGAAAAACGAACCGGAATGGCTGCTGGAGTGGCGATTGAAAGCATTTCGAGCCTGGCAAAAGATGAAAGAGCCGAAGTGGGCAAACATTCATTATCCTCCGATCGACTTCCAGAGTCTCCACTACTATGCGGCTCCGAAGAAACAGCAGCGTCCGAAAAGCCTCGATGAAATCGATCCGGAAATCCGCCGTACGTTTGAAAAACTGGGCATTCCGCTGGAAGAGCAGAAGTTGCTGGCTGGTGTTGCTGTGGATGCGGTGCTGGATAGCGTATCGGTTGCAACCACCTTCAAGGAGAAACTGGCAGAGCTGGGGATCATTTTCTGCTCGATGAGTGAAGCCATTCAGGAACATCCAGATCTGGTGCGCAAATACCTGGGATCCGTCGTCCCTTACAACGACAACTTCTATGCCGCTCTCAACTCCGCCGTATTTAGCGATGGCTCCTTTGTCTATGTGCCGCCCGGTGTTCGTTGTCCAATGGAACTTTCCACCTATTTCCGGATCAATGCCGCAAAAACCGGGCAATTTGAGCGCACCCTGATCATCGCAGACGAAGGTAGTTATGTCAGCTACCTGGAAGGATGCACTGCCCCGATGCGGGACGAACATCAGCTTCACGCAGCAGTTGTGGAATTAATTGCGTTGAAAGACGCAGAAATCAAATATTCGACAGTGCAGAACTGGTATCCGGGTGACAAAGAAGGAAAAGGCGGAATCTACAACTTCGTGACGAAGCGAGGAATTTGCAAAGGACCGAATGCAAAGATCTCATGGACACAGGTTGAAACGGGATCTGCGATCACCTGGAAATACCCCAGTGTCATCCTCCTGGGCGATAACTCTGTTGGTGAATTTTACTCCATTGCGCTCACCAATAACCACCAGCAAGCTGACACGGGTACCAAGATGATCCATATTGGCAAAAACACGCGCAGTCGGATCGTCTCCAAGAGTATCGCCGCGGGCAAAAGCAACAACTCCTATCGTGGGCTGGTGCGGGTACTGAAGAAAGCAGAGAATGCTCGAAACTACTCTCAATGCGATTCAATGTTGATCGGCAACCGGTGTGGCGCTCACACTTTTCCATACATTGAAGTCGAAAACAAAACCGCAACGGTTGAACACGAAGCAACGGTCTCGAAAATTGGCGAGGATATGCTATTCTATCTCAACCAGCGGGGAATCCCAACAGAAGAAGCGGTTGCCCTCATTGTCAACGGCTTTTCCGAAGAAGTACTGCAGCATCTTCCAATGGAATTTGCCATAGAAGCCCGGAAGTTGCTGGCGATCAGCCTGGAAGGTAGCGTTGGTTAAGAAATGTTGAACAAATCATAAATGCAGAGCAATGCACAACGAAAAACAACCACTGCTGACAATTGAAAACCTGCACGTTGCAGTCGATGACAAACAGATTTTGAAAGGGGTTGATCTCACCATTTATCCCGGTGAAATTCACGCTATTATGGGACCGAATGGTTCAGGGAAGAGTACGCTGGCAGCCGTGCTGGCTGGAAGAGAAGACTATACCATCTTGCAGGGAAAGGTCTTTTTCGACGGTAAAGATCTGCTCGAAATGTCACCAGAAGAACGAGCTGCTGCTGGTCTGTTCTTAGCCTTTCAATATCCTGTGGAAATTCCCGGCGTCTCGATGCTCACGTTCCTGCGCACAGCGCTGAACGAAATCCGCAAGTCAAATGGTGAAGAACCGATTGACACCCGAACGTTTCTGCAAATGGTGCGGGAAGCAGCTCAGTTGTTGGGATTGGGAAATGATTTCCTCCAGCGGGCTGTCAACGTCGGCTTCTCCGGCGGTGAGAAAAAACGGAATGAAATTCTCCAGATGGCAGTGCTTCGCCCCAAGCTGGCAATCTTAGATGAGACCGATTCGGGACTGGATATTGATGCACTAAAAATCGTTGCCAATGCAGTCAACTCGCTTTTCGGAACGATCCAATCCTATCTGATCATCACGCACTACCAGCGACTGCTGAATTACATCGAACCCGACTACGTCCACGTGATGTACGATGGAAAGATCGTCCGCTCTGGCGACAAAACCTTAGCGCTGGAGCTGGAAGCAAAAGGATACGACTGGCTCCGTTCCGAAACGCTGAGCTCGATCGAATTGCCCAGTACCACGACGTAAGGAGAGGAAGCGCGCGATGACCAATCTACAAGAAACAAAACCGCTGATGCATCTGCTAAGTGCTACCTTCGACTCCCTGCAAGGTGCAACACCGGAACAACTGGAACACAATCCGTTCCTGCAACTCCGCAAACGGGGGCTGGACGCGTTAGCCCGCACGGGGTTACCCACGCCCAAAGATGAAGAATGGAAGTATCTCAACTTAGCCCCTTACATCCGGCACCCGTATCAACTTCCAACGAGCAGAGAATCTCTGCCTCATCTTCCGCAGACGCTGCCAATGGCAACAATCCCGGTGGTCTTCTTCAATGGACTTTTCCAGCCGCACCTTCTGTCGCCAGCTCGCGGAATAACGGTCACTTCGCTGGCGCAACTGGTGGATAAAGCATCGCACGATGGGACAGCACTGGGAGAACAAGAACACTCCATCGGGCAACTGTTATCCCCAGAAGATGATCCTTTCGTGGCACTCAATGCCGCCCTTCTCCACCAAGGAGCACTGCTCCATATCACTCAGACTCCTTCCCAGCCGATCTACCTTGCATCCATAACACAAAGTGGCCACCCATTATTTGTCAATCTCCGCTTTGCCATTCGCCTATCCGCCGGGACGGCGGCAACGGTTATTCTGGATCTTCGCACCCTGAGCAAGACAGCACCAGCGTTCCATAACATTGTGAGCGAAATCTGGCTGGAAACGGAATCTGCACTCACCCTTATCTTTTTGCAAAATGACACCGCTCAAAACTACGGGGTTCTCACAACCCGCATTGCGCAAACAGCCCGGAGTCGATCCCGGTTGTACACAATTACTGCAGGCAATGGAATGGTCCGGAACACTACCAGCGTTCAACTCAACGAACCGGAAGCAGAAACGGTGCTGTATGGACTGAGCATTCTGCGGGACACTGAAGTTGCTGACCATCATACCGCTGTCGAACATCTTGCTCCCAATTGCCAGAGCAGCGAATTGTACAAAAGCATCGTTGCCGACCAGGCAACAAATATCTTCAACGGAAAAATTTTCGTTCATCCAGAAGCACAACAGACCAACGCGTACCAGTCCAATCACAACATCCTTCTGTCCGACGATGCGCGAGTGTATACAAAACCCCAACTGGAAATTTTCGCTGACGACGTTCGCTGCACCCACGGAGCAACCGTAGGGCAACTTCCTCAGGAAGCAGTTTTCTATCTTCAAACTCGCGGATTACCAGAACCCGTCGCAGATGTTTTGCTGCTCCACGCTTTTGCAGCCGAGGTATATGAGCAATTACCGATTGAGCCTCTCCGTGTCTGGATCGATCAACAATTGAGCAATCGTCTTTTTGACATTGTTGACCTTGCGGCTGATCGAAAACTCGTAGATTTGCAGTTTGCAACGTCGTAAAAGCAAAAGGAGCAACGATGAATCCAGAAGTAGCTGCAACGGTAGATCTGGATGTGCACTCTATCCGTGCCGACTTTCCAATTTTGAACGTCCAGCCCTACGGACAGCATCTGGCATATTTCGACAATGCGGCAACAACGCAAAAACCTCAGGTTGTGATCGACACTTTAACCCAATTCTACGAGCAATTCAACAGCAACGTCCATCGCGGTGTTCACTACCTTAGCCAGCACGCAACGGAGGCATACGAAAAGAGTCGGGAGATTGTGCGGCGATTTCTCAATGCTCGATCAACGGCTGAGATTGTATTTGTTCGCGGCACAACGGAGGCATTAAATCTGCTGGCAACAACGTTTGGAAAATTGCTGCAACCCGGAGACGAAATCCTCATCTCGATGATGGAGCACCACTCCAACTTGGTGCCCTGGCAAATACTTGCCAAAGAAAAGGAGTTGAAGCTGAAATACATTCCGATTACCGAAACAGGGGAGCTGGATCTGGACGCCTTCGAACGGCTCCTGAGCGACCGAACCCGCGTTGTCTCCATTGTCCACGCCTCCAACTCCCTGGGAACGGTCAACCCAATTGAAAAAATCATCGAGCTGGCACACCAGAATGACATCCCGGTGATTATTGATGGAGCGCAAGCAGTTGCCCATATCGCTGTGGACGTCCAAAGCCTGGATGCTGACTTTTATGTGTTTTCCGGCCACAAAATCTATGGTCCAACAGGAATCGGAGTCTTGTACGGCAAAGAACTGTGGTTAGACCGATTACCGCCCTATCAAGCTGGGGGAGATATGATCAAACGAGTCACGCTGGAGGAGACAACGTACAACGTGCTACCGTACAAATTTGAAGCTGGAACACCCAATATCGCTGGGGCTGTTGGCCTGGGTGTTGCCTTAGAATATGTGCAGAACATCGGCTTATCCAAAATCGCCCGGTATGAAACGCAACTTTTAGAATATGCCACACGAGCGGTGGAAGAAATTCCGGGACTTCGGATCATTGGCACGGCGAACCAGAAAATTGGGGTCCTGTCCTTTGTGATGGACTATACTCACCCACACGACATTGGTACTATTCTGGATCAAGCAGGGGTCGCCATCCGAGCAGGTCACCATTGTACCCAACCTGTGATGGATTTCTTCGGCGTTGAAGGAACCGCCCGTGCCTCCTTTGCCGTCTATAACACACCGGAAGAAATCGATCAAATGGTTAAAGCGCTCTGGCAGGTGTACCAGCTTTTTGGTCAATAAAGTCCAACAAGTGAAAAAATTTTGAATGGAGCCAATCCGTGACCTCTATCAGCAAGTCCTGTTAGAACACTACAAGCATCCGCATAATTACGGGCACCTGGAACATCCCACGCATCAAGCTGACGGGGATAATCCGCTCTGTGGTGACCACATCCATTTAGAGCTTCAGGTTGAGAACGACACGATTGTAGATGTCAAATTCTCCGGAATGGGATGCGCTATCTCCAAAGCCTCTGCTTCGATTATGACACAAGCGATCAAAGGGAAACCGGTGGAAGAAGCGAAGCAATTAGCAGATCTGTTTTACCAGATTGTCAAAGGCGAAACGGACGTTCCGGAAGCTCCATCGTCAGATCTGGAAGAACTCTTCATTTTCAGTGGCGTTCGTGACTTTCCAACACGGGTCAAATGTGCAACCTTAGCCTGGCACACTCTGGAAGATGCACTCAAACAATCGTAATGTGAAACAAGCGATACACGACACGAATGCAGTTTTCAGCAGCTTCTGATAGCAATGCTGGCAACACCGAAACGGTAACGCAGGCTCGCATCAAGATCCGATTGTACGGGGAAGATTATGAAATCGTAATGGATCCACAGCAAACCATTTTAGAGGCGGCGTTGGATAACGAACTGGATCCACCGTACTCCTGCCAGATTGGTATCTGCGGTACCTGTCGCGCTAAATTGATTGAAGGAAGGGTGCGGATGGATGAACGGGAAGCGCTTACTGATGAAGAAATCGAAGAGGGCTATATCCTCACCTGTCAGGCTCATCCAGAAACGCCGGTAGTCGTCATAGATTACGACCAATAACAACGGGAATGTTGAACAAACAGCAAGGGCAGAGCGATGGCATACGAATGGAAGTTCAATCCTCGACCGTATTCTGATGAGGAAGCGAAAGAGCTGCTCAAAGACGTGATTTCTCCAGAAACTTCCGACTGGCACTACAACAAGCATCACAAGGGATACGTAACGGCTCTGAACACGATTGAGCGGGAACTGGAAACTGCAGATCGGAGCAAGGCAAACGGGAACTACTCGTACTTTGGCGAACTGAAACGCCGATTTACCTGGAATCACGCTGGTGCACTGCTGCACGACATCTACTGGATGAACCTCGGTGGCAGCGGAAACCCGGCGGAAGGTCCGGACATCGTCGCAGCAATCGAGAAAGAATTTGGTAGCCTGGATGCGTGGAAAGCAGATTTTAAAGCTGTCGGCATTTCCGCCAAGCTCTCTGGATGGGCGGTGCTCACGTACGACCAACTCTATAGCGGGCGGTTGATCAACGTTTTAGTCGATGAACATCACTACGGAGCAATCTGGGGTGGAATCCCTCTCATTGCCTGTGACGTTTTTGAACATGCCTACTATCACAAGGATGGTCCGGGCAGAGCAACATACATCGACAATTTCCTGAACAATCTGCACTGGGGACGCATCAACGATTGGTACAAGCGCTTCGCTGGCTAAAAATTTACTCTGGCAAGGATCGTTTTAAACATTACCTTGTGGAGTGATAGCTGTCGTCATTTTGTGATTCCTGAAAGCACGGAGGATTTCCTGTGCGTTTCAGCATAGGAATCCTCCGTGTTTTTTCTCTTCAGCTCTTCTCTCAGGCGAAGGTCCCGCATCACCACAATGCAGTGATCAATGAGGCAAGGCTACCGCTGTCCGGTCTTCTCGCTTCTTGCAACACTGTGAGAATGCATCTGAAGCATTGCCACAGGCAGTACGCTTTGCCGTATGCTTCGTTGCGTGCTATACTCACGACGGAGATGGAAAATGGATAGCCTGAAGCTTTTTCTCAGCATGCTTCGTTGCGTGCCATACTCACGACCCCCGACAATGGAGCGTTCACTGTTGCGCAGCCGTAATACGCTGCAACATCTGGCGCCACCGTTGATATGCTGGATGCCGCTGTGCCCGGAGAACACGTGTCGCGTGTTGCAGCATTTTTATACTCTCACCTTCTTTCCCCATTGCATGCAACGTCAGGGCAAGTTCGCCCTGCGCCAGCGCTTTTTGTACGACCAGCCCCGCATCATCTGCTTCTTCGACCGCCCGTTCCAACCATCGGCGACTCTGTTGCAGATCTCCCTGCTGTCGGTATAAAATGCCCAACTGGCGTTCCAGCACCAGGATAGTGGCAATATCTGCCCCCTGCTGGCGAGCGGCATCCAGTTGTTGATGGAGATGTTCAATCTGTTGCGATACTGGAGACGTAGGCGTCGTTATCCGGGCAATCCCCCGCAGTCGCGCAGTGTCTGCTCTTTGCTGATTGAGTAATGTCCCGGCTCCTTGCTCCTTACTGCTCAAACGGTTGTGCGCTTTTTTACCAGAATCCTGCACGGTTCGTGCCACTTCCGCCGGCAACTCCCACACCAACTCTGCAGAATCAACATATCGAGGCAGCATCTGCTCACTCTGAGGAGAGGGAGTCGCTTTTTGAGAGCGTAAGAACAGGGCAATCCCAACACCCACCGCCACCACGCCAAGTAGCACTATCCAGTACCTCGGTAACACACTTCCTCCACGAAACATCCGGCTGCCCACTGCCGATGTCGAGGATGGCGCTGCTTTCCGCTGGAGGTATTCCTTCAATTGCGCCTGTACACGATCAAAGAAAGGCTCATAAGTAGACAGGTCAGGCTTCGGCAATGTTTGGAGTCTCGTTTCCAGAGATTCCAACTGCTCCAGCTCCGCCTGCAACTCTGGATACTGCTGGAGCAGCGGTACCAGCTCTTCTTTGCTAACTTCTCCTTCTAAGTACCGTGCAATAAGTAACTCAACGTCCTGATCTTCTGGTAACCCTTTCATTCTGAATCTTGCACCGCTAACATTTTCTGCAACATCTTTTTTGCTCGAAACACACGCACTTTTGCCAGTGATTCGGAAATGCCCAGAATCTGGGCTATGTCTTTATACGGCAACTCATCCAGATAGCGAAGCTCCAGTGCTTCGCGATACTCAACAGGCAACCTGGCAATATGCTCCAGCACAATGGCGTAGTCTGCCGCAGCTTCAGGCGACAGTGAAGCATCAGGGGCGATTGCATCAATGCCTTCTTCCGGTTCCTGTACTTCGTGTCCCTGTATGCGCTGCTGCCGCGCCCGTGCTTTGAATGCCCAATTCCTCGCGATCGTGTAGATCCACGCTGCGAAGTTACCCCCCGTATATTGATCCCGATGTTCAAAGACACTCAAGAAAGTTTGTTGAAACACATCTTCCGCTAACCATCGATCCCGAACAATCCGCCAGCAGTAGGCAAAAATCCGCTGCTTATACCGACGATAGATTTCTTCAAACGCCGCCACGTCTCCACACTTCACCTGTTCAAACACCGCATCGTCACTCAGTTCGCTATATGCTCTCGAATTCACACCCATACCTGCTACCAACTAATGATGTTAATCGCTCATTACCGCCAAAAGTTACACAGGGTCTGGCGCTTTCAACAGAACAAACCTGCTTCACTGAGGACTCGGAAAAGCGGACAATGCAAAAGCGGATCAAGTTCTGTTCCGCACCGGAAGTCAATCGATCTTTTCCACTGGTGATTCAGCAAAACAGCACTATTATCAAAGCTCTCGTGTCTCCCTCCCGACTATGGCACTACCTCCAGCGTCGACACTTGATACCGCTCTTGCAGCAATTTCCGCATCGCCTCTGCCTGATCCCGCGATTCAAATCCCCAGAGCACAACCTGAAAGAACGTCTGACGGTGCCGCTGAATGGGTTTAACGTAAACATTCAATCCCCGCGACCGCCACTGTTCTGCTAACTGATAAGCCTGCTCCTCTGAAACCGTTCGTTCCGCATAGATCTCGTACGGCAATAAAGCAGGTGTCAGCCACCGAAGTTCCACCCGTCGATTGAGCCGCCGCTGCCAATCAGCATACGGAAGAGGGTAAATCGGAGAGGTCGAGCTAAGACCAATGCAATGGATCCGATCGGCTGCTATCCCTTTGCGTACCAGATACCGTTTTACTGCAAGTGCACGGGCATAACTGAGCTGTTGATTCCGCTGCTCTGTCCCCGATGCACTGGCATGTCCCTGAAGCACAATTCGCTGCTCTGGATTTGCCCGAAGTAACTCCACGACCCGATCCAACTGCTCAGCAAAAACAGGATCAACGCGGCTGGATCCTGTCGCAAAAGTCGCCAGAATCTGGTGGGGTAAAATCGTTCGTTGTTCTGTGTCTATTTCTACTCGAACTGGATTACTCAGCAGCTTTGAGCCTATTCTGCATCGAATATTGAAATGGCGATTCTCCTGCTGCCACTGTCGATAGAGCGCATATCCAACGGTCACCCGATAAGCGATCTGCAAACTCAAAAAGATTTCCTGAAAGATACTTTTTAGCTCAGACAGTGCTATCGATGACGGAAAATACAACGGTGCTGCTACCTGAGCTTCAAACTGAGAAAGCAACGCGGTGTTGTCCCATCCACCCACACCAACAAAAAAAAGATTCACATGCTGCTGCCGAATTGCTTCAATGACGTCTTGAAGAGAAATTGCCAATGAAGCGTTATCTTCTCCTCCGCCAATGTGGACAACAACCCTTCGGTGATCCGGAGAAGCCAGCGGCATTGCTATCGTATGGTAAAGTGCCCGGAGAAAGGCGGAAAGATCACTTCGAGGCGCAAATTCCAGAAAATGGAATTGTGAGGAATGATCTTCCAATGGCGTTTGGAGCTGCGTTGCGTTGATCGAATGGTTATAAAACACCAGACTTACAGTAGATGCTGGTGGGAGTAAAGCCAATGTTGATCGCAACGCCTGCGCAATAATGCCGAAGAACGGAAAGGTTGCATCGGTATACTCAACACACAACACCAGGTCAATCGGCTGGCGATTACACCATCGGTGAGCAACCGACTGAAAAAGCAGCTTTGAGGGGATCCGGCTTTGCAATGCTTGCATCTGTATCTGAACGGTTACCGTATCCGATCGCAAATCAGCGTTACCGAATCGGTCCAGCGGAACAAAGTACAAAGACAGCGAATCAGAATCGAACAGGTCAACGCGGAGTAACCGCACCGTCTGCACAGCCGACTGGAGATCGACCCCTGTATAAAAGGTTGAGGGGGTACGGGAAACAGGAGAAACGGAAAGACATTGAGCACTGAGTTGCAAAAGCACCAATTCCCATAGCCCCCACACCACCCCTGCTGCACACCGCATAATGCGTATACCACTTCTATGGAACGACCTGTTTCTTCTTATGCAGTTTCGGCTGTTTCAGTTTCTGTTTGAGCAGTAAAGCTCAAACCGGATCCATCAGGAGCAACATCCACAATGACTGTTTGTCCCGGAAGAATTTCCCCTGCTAGGATTTTTAGTGCCAAAGGATCCACTACGGACCGCTCAATCACGCGCTTCAGCGGGCGAGCACCATAGTTGATATCGAATCCTTTATCCGCCAGCCAGTCCAGCGCTGCATCAGTAACCTGCAATCGCAGATTCTGTTTCTGCAACCGTTGCTCCACCCGCCGCAACTGGATCCGCGCAATTTCCCGAACTTCTTTACGCGTCAACGGGTTGAACAAAATGATTTCATCGATACGATTCAAGAACTCCGGACGCATCCGTGTTTGCAACAACCCAAGAATTTTCTCCCGCAACTCACTCAGAATCCGATCTCGATTTTCTTCTGTGATGTCAGAGAGCCGTTCCTGGATCAACTCTGTTCCCATATTGGAGGTCATAATGATGATGGTGTTGGTAAAGTCCACGGTTCGGCCATGGCTATCGGTCAAACGTCCATCATCTAACACCTGCAGAAGGAGGTTAAACACATCGGGATGGGCTTTTTCAATTTCGTCCAGCAGCACCACTGAATAAGGATGACGCCGCACTGCTTCCGTCAACTGCCCTCCTTCTTCATACCCCACATATCCCGGTGGCGCGCCGATCAGGCGAGTGACTGCAAATTTCTCCATATATTCGCTCATATCAATGCGAATCATTGCGTGCTCATCATCAAAGAGAAACTCTGCCAGCGCCCGCGCTAATTCGGTTTTCCCAACTCCGGTGGTTCCTAAGAAAATAAAGGAACCTATCGGGCGATTCGGATCCTGCAAACCCGCCCGCGATCGCCGAATCGCATTACACACTGCCCGGACTGCTTCATCCTGTCCCACAACACGCTGCTTGATCCGCTCCTCCATTTTCAACAGCTTTTCTCGCTCCGACTCCAGCATCCGGTGCACCGGAATACCGGTCCACCTGGAAATAATCTCTGCAATATCTTCCGGCTCTACTTCTTCTTTCAGCAGCTTTCCATCTTTCTGCACCTCTTCCAGTTCTTTCTGTGCTTCTTCCAGCTTCTGCTTGAGTTCTGGCAACTTCCCATACCGTAACTCCGCAGCCTTACTATAATCCCCCTCCCGTTCTGCCTGTTCTGCTGCCAGCCGGGTTTGCTCAATTTCCTGTTTAATGCCTCGAATCTTGTAAATCAGCGATCGTTCTACTTCCCATTTGGCTTTCAACGCCTCATACTGTTCTTGCAACTCTGCTAATTCCTTTTCCAGCTCTTCCAGTCGCTTCCGTGTTGCTTCTTTGGTCACATATTCTGCCATAACTTCTTTGTCCTTTTTTGTCCCACATTACTCTCGAGCTTGAAATCCCTTAACGATCCATAAATGATGGAATTTTGCAGCCCAGTGTACCAGAAATTTCATTCATTCGTTCTTGTGTTTTGCTGATTAGGGTGTAACGAGAGGAGCTAGAGGATGGGAATCGCTGTCGGCAATTTAATATTGGTCGTTGTCCTATCTTACCTGGTCGGATCCCTGCCAACGGCTTTGATCATCAGCAAAAAATTCTTTGGATTTGACATCCGGGAGAAAGGCAGCGGCAATATGGGCAGTACCAACGTTTTCCGGGTGCTGGGGGTGAAATGGGGTATTATCGTGCAACTGGTCGATATCCTCAAAGGATTCGTTGCTACTGCCTTCATTTCCCAGCTCTACTTCGCTGACTTCCCCTTTCCCAACCCCACTCCATTTGAAAACACCACACTGATCAAATTAGCGGCTGGATCAGCAGCGGTACTGGGACATATGTTCACGGTATTTGCTGGTTTTCGCGGGGGGAAAGGCATTAACACCGGGTTGGGAATGTTGATCGGCATCGCTCCTGAAGAAGTCGCCATTGTCGTAGGAGTATTCTTGCTAGCCTTGCTATCCTCTGGTTATGTCTCCTTAGGCTCTATTATGGCTGCTATTGCTTTGCCCATAAGTTTAATCATTCGCTATCACGTTTTTCACGACTCAATCCCTGACTATGAAACGGTTATCGCTTTCTTTTCAGTACTGGCAGCTTTAATCATCTATGCCCACCGGAAAAATATTGCTCGACTGCTTAAAGGAACAGAGAATCGGTTCGAAAAGCTGTGGATTCTACGATGCCGGAAAAAACAAGCCTGATTTTCGAAAACCGCTACCGTATTGCTATCGTTGGAGCAGGAGCGTGGGGCAGTGCTTTAGCCTGTATTGCAGCGGAAAATGGACATTCGGTGGTGCTGTGGGGGCGTCGCCCGGAAGTGGTGGAAGAGATCCGCTCTCAGCGAACGAACCGGCAATATCTACCAGCCGATATCCGGCTCCACTCTGCCATTGAACCAACGACCGATGTTGCTCAGGTCAACCAGGCTGAGATCATTGTCCTCGCTGTTCCCACTCAATATATCCGCCCATTGTTGCAAAACTATCCCTTCGATCTTCGTGACCGACTCATTGTCAACGTTGCCAAAGGAATCGAAATTGCAACCCATCGGCGGATCTCAGAAATCCTGCTGGAAGAAGCGCTGGTCGACCTGGACCACTATGTCGTGCTAACCGGTCCCAGTCACGCAGAGGAAGTCTGCCGCCGCGCTCCGACCACGGTTGTTAGTGCCTCGCTGGATCTCCGGAAAGCAGAGGTTGTGCAACAAATTTTTTCCACTCCGTTCTTTCGGGTCTATACATCACACGATGTTGTCGGAGCGGAAATGGGCGGAGCGTTGAAAAATGTTATTGCCTTAGCTGCTGGGATGGTAGACGGTCTCCGCCTGGGAAGCAACGCCAAAGCAGCTCTGATGACCCGTGGACTGGCGGAAATGAGTCGATTGGGCGTGGCGATGGGTGCCAATCCCCTGACCTTCTCGGGATTGTCAGGACTGGGAGATTTGATTGTTACCTGCATCAGCCAGTACAGCCGAAACCGCCGCATTGGCGAGTTGATCGGCACGGGACTGTCGCTGGACGAAGCACTTCGTCAGATTCCCGGCGTAGCTGAAGGGGTCAGCACCGTTCAAGCGGTTAAAGAACTTGCCACTCAGTATCACATCGAAATGCCCATCAGTTCAGAAATCTACGCTATCCTCTTTCAGGGTAAATCCCCTCACCAGGCTATTACCGACCTGATGACCCGCGACGCAAAGCCAGAGCTGTGGGGCATCGCCTGAGAGCAGAACACCTTCTATCCTGCCGAAAAATCGTAATTTTGTAATCTTTGAGCTTTTTGTCCGAACGAAAGTGGAGAAGTGCTATGGAACTGACGGAGCGTTCCTTCCTGGTGCTTGGTGGCTGGGGCTTAGTCGGAACAGCGATCTGCCGAAAGTTACTGGAATATCGACCGAAACGCTTAATTGTGACCTCTCTCCGCCGCGAAGAAGCTGAAGAAGCAGTAGCAAAACTTCGAGCTGAATTCCCGGACATTCCACCGGAAACCATCCAGCCAGCGTGGGGGAATCTCTTTGTCCGCCACGAGTGGAAAGACACTCCCCGATCGCAACTGCTCGCTGATCCCGAAACTCGAATGGAGCTGATCCGCGACATTCTGGAAGAGCTGACTCCTCAGATGTTAGAACAATCTGCCCTGTATCGCCTGCTGGTTGACACGCAGCCTGACGGTGTTATCGATTGCATTAACACGGCAACGGCAATTGCTTACCAGGACGTCTACTCCAGCGGGCTGGATTTGCTTCATCAGCTGGAACAGGGAACGCTGGAACAGGCATCGGTAGAGCACCTTTTAGCCAGTCTCTACATTCCGCAGCTTATTCGCCACATTCAGATTTTGTTCCACGGACTGAAGGATGCCGGCACCGCTGCCTACATCAAAATCGGCACCAGCGGCACCGGTGGTATGGGATTGAACATTCCCTATACGCATAGCGAAGAACGTCCTTCGCGAGTACTTCTTTCCAAATCCTGCGTTGCTGGCGCCCACACTTTGCTGCTTTTCCTGATGGCACGTACGCCTCACATTGGTGTTGTCAAAGAGATCAAGCCGGCGGGTTTGATTGCGTGGAAGCGAATCGGCTATGGTGAAATCTACCGCAAAGGGCAACCAATCCCGCTGTACGATATGCCAGTGAATCAAGCACTGTCGCTGCAATCGCCGGTAACCGCCGAAACAACCGCTGCACAACCGCTGGGAAAGAATCTGGAATCGGTCTTCATTGACACTGGTGAAAATGGCATCTTCGCCCGCTCCGAATTTGAAACGGTGAGCACCCTACAGCAGATGGAGTTAGTTACCCCCGAAGACATTGCCGATGCCGTCATCTACGAACTGCAAGGAGGGAATACCGGATATGACATTATCCAGGCGTTAGATGGAGCGGTGTTAGAACCCACTTACCGCGGCGGCTTTTTGCGAGAATATGCGCTGCGAATGCTGAAAAAGCTGGAAGAACAGCATCAATGCGATAGCGTCGCTTTCGAACTCTTAGGTCCCCCCCGACTCTCCAAGCTCCTTTACGAAGCGTATATGCTCCGCCGCGTCGCTCACACTCCTCAGGCAGTGATTGAAATGGAATCCTCCTCGCTCCAACAGGCACTTTATGAACTTCTCCAGCAAGACCAGCAACTCCGATCGGAAATTCTGTCCATCGGGCTGGCAATTCTTCTACCAGACGGTACTTCCTACCTGCGCGGGAAAGAATTGATCGTACCACACATCAAGCCCGGAGAGTCGCTGGAAGTTACCCCTGAACGCCTTGAGCAATGGTGCTATGCCGGCTGGATCGATCTCCGCCTGCACAACGTGCAAAAATGGCAAGATCGGATCCGGCAAATCATCGAACAGGTGAATGCTATCCCTGAGAATGATACAAGCTCACGATACGCTTTTACCCGGGAATACTGGGAGCATTTCCGCTCCCTCCATCCCGGCAAACTGGTAGCGTGGATCCTGCACTTTGAAGAAGGGGGATGGCGGATGAAGGGATAGTTGCGCCATCCCCATACCAGCGTGCTATTTCCGATAGCGGCTGAAGACAAAATCGTGCGCTTGCTGCGATGCGTGGCAGTTGAAACACGCTGCTTTGGGATCTGTGACCACTCGCTGGCGGGTATCGCCCTTAAAGCCCTCGAAACCCCATCCTCCAGTTTCTGCAAACCGCTTGCTGTCCTTGACCATCACTCCCACCACTTTGCGCTTTCCCTCTACAATTGCATTGTCTTGCTGCTGCGCCTCCAGCAAATCAAATACAATCACCGAACCATCCGGGAACGTGCGCGTCTTCCCATAGTACGCCTGCAATGCTCTGTCATTGGCGTAAATGTGATGGATACCACCAAAAGCCTCATAGAGCGGATGCCCTTTTTGAATAACCATCGACTTGATATGCACCCACTCCCGGTACCCTTCTGGGTACGGAACGACCGCCTTCGATGGACGCAAAAGTGAGAGAGCGGATATCCCACCCACAACAAACGCTACAGCGATGACACCAGACCACAACCGCTTCATCGGCTGTCCCTTTTTATTGTTCAACAAATACTTAGGAATCCTAATCAATTTGCAAAAATACAAAATACCACGGATTTATGCAATACCTCTACTGAACTTCAGCACTCCACTGGCAGAGCGGAATGTTTTTGCAAAGAACAACGTCTATAGCGTGCAGCGGAAGTGAAACAAAAACACCTTAGCGAAATGCTGGACCCCCGAATTGAAATCATCCGTGGCGACATAACAAAACTTTCGGTTGATGCAATCGTGAATGCAGCCAACCCAACCCTGCTGGGCGGCGGCGGTGTCGACGGTGCGATCCACCGGGCAGCCGGACCAGAGCTTCGGGAAGAATGCAAACTCCTGGGAGGATGTCGGACAGGGGAAGCAAAGATCACCCGCGGCTATCAACTTCCCGCACAGTGGGTCATTCACACCGTCGGTCCTGTGTGGCAGGGCGGAACTCACAACGAGGACGAGCTCTTAACCCAGTGCTACCGCAATAGTCTTCGCTTAGCGGTGGAACACAACATCCGCACCATCGCGTTCCCATCGATCAGTACCGGCGCCTACCGATTTCCCGTGGATCGAGCTGCTCGCATTGCGTTGCAAACGATTACGGAAACCCTTCAGGAATTACCGACCATTGAAAAAGTCTTTTGCGTATGCTTTGATCAACGCACGTACGATGCATACCAGCGCGCCGCGCAGGAACTCGAAGCCGGTACTCACTGAATCGAACATTCAACCGTAAGATCAGCGCCAGCAGCGACCAGTTTCTCAACAACCCGATCAAACAACTGAGGCAGCAGCTCCAGCGGATAGACACCCGGCTCCTCGATGGAAACCAGCGGCTGCTGTTCCTCTACAGGATCCGGCAGCAGTGCCTCAACGACAGAAAGTGCGACGGTGCCGGTGACTTTCGTCATCGACGGATGGTGTTCATCGCCATAATCGACCAATCGAACTGTTGCAAACTCCCCTGTGCTATTTCGCGCTTCACACCACAACAGGGTCATATCGGCAGATTGCGGTGTCACAAATGGTTGCAACCATTCAGCTAAGGTTGGAAGTTTCTCAGGCGTCAACAAATCGAGGTCAGCAAACGTTCGCATAATCTCCAGATGTGGTCGATATCGGAGTGTTAACTCTTCCATTGTTGGAATATCGGGCAGGGTCTGGAGCAGCGTTCGAAGACCATCGGTATAAAACGCTGCCAGGATTCCGGCTTCCCTGCGGAATTGATCGACATATTCAATAACAGACAATGGATGCACCGCCACATTGCGCCCTTGGTGGCGTAATCGTGCCGGGCGCACATATTCTGCTAAAGCATCACGGATATGGAACGGCGCTTCATAGTACAACGGTGCATTTAAATGCTGCGGCAATCCGCCAACATAGCAGCGGAACTCTTCCACTGCCATCTGCTCTGCACTCCATCCTGCAAACAAATTGCTAAATCCCGGTGCAATACCAGCATCCGGGATGTACCAGGTTCCAGCCGTTTTGACGACCTCCAGCAGCGAAAACGCATCTTCCGGCATAAAGGACACATCCACAACGGGCACTCCCTGCTGCAACACCGTTTTTGCAACCTCATAGCCCGCATCACCCGGCACACAACTGAGCGCCAATTGGGGAGTCGCTTGCGAAACAATCGGTACCAGATCCTCAGCAGTGTCAATGCGATGGATCTGCGCAACCGAAGGCAGATCCTGTACTTTCTCCAGCGACTGAGCCGCCCGATCCACAACGATCAGGTTACACTGCGGCAAATGCTGGATCAGGAAACGCCCGATCTTTCCAGCACCGATAACCAGCACGGTCGGTCGCATCAATACTTCTCCACCTGTTAAACTTCCGAAACAAGCAGAAAAAGCGTCGACGGAGGGCAACCTCTTCCAGTGTCTCAGTGCGTGCTTCCAGCACCTTAGAGTACTGCGCCGGGAGCGCCGGCTTTCGCCGGCAATTGCTGGGAGCGCTGACTTTAGTCGGCATCGCCGCGAATGTGTAGGGGGCGGATCGATACTTCGCCCAGTGGGCGACCAGCCGAGTCGCCCCTACAGGTACAAAAATCCCCTCTCTCTCTGGAGAGGGTAAGGGTGAGGAGGAAATTTGCACGCTGAAGCGTGCGCTCCCCAGTAGATGCACCCTAAGAGCGTGCGTTTTTCAGCGGACTGAAAGCGCCCCCACTGGGAGCGTCGACTTCAGCCGGCAAAAAATACACCCTAAAGGGTGCGCTCCCAGTAGATGCACCCTGGGAGCGTGCATCCCCCAGTAAACTAAAAGCGCCGATGGTGGGAGCGCCAGCTTTAGCTGGCAACAACTGGGAGCGCCGACTTTAGTCGGCAAAAGAGCAACGATGCACACGGAAGCGTGTGTTCCCAGTAGATGCACCCTAAGAGCGTGTTGTTTTCAGCAAACTGGGAGCGCTCCGCTGGGAGCGCCGACTTTAGTCGGCAAATCTTAGAAATGGAAACAACGTGTAGGAATGGAGCGGTGCTTCGCCTGGTAGGCGACCAGCCGGGTCACCCCTACAGGTACGAAAATTCTCTCTCCCTCTGGGAGAGGATTAGGGTGAGGGAAAAAATTTGCACACTGAAGTGTGCGCTCCCGGCAAACCCCACAAGGAGCGCCGACTTTAGTTGGCAAAAGGTACAAAAGTGTACGCCTAAAAGTGTGCGTTTCTGCTGGCGTGCGTTGAAACACGCGCCTTCAGCACCCCCAGCGTGTCTCGCAGAGCAATGGGTGAAAACAGTGCTTCGCCCAAAGGATTTCGATAGGCATTTCATCGTGCTTTTGGTTTTTGCGAGTTTTGTATATTTGCCTGCTGGTGGAGGTGGAAATGCGAAGGATAGCGAAAGAGAGTCTGTCCAACTGCGGATTGGAGCGGATGTGGTCACGCAGCCGGTATTTGTCTGGTAGCATTGTCTGGATGCTGCTTTTGCTGCTGAGTGGTGGGTGGGGCGGATGCCGGGATGTTCCCGTGCAGCCCTCCCCACCGCCGTGTGAATGGGGATATGATAAGCTCCGGCATATTGTACCGCCATCGGGACATATGGTCATAGGAGCATCGATGGATGGCAAGATGGTGGCTTATCAGAGCATCCGGGAGGATAGCCCATTGCGGATTATGAACGTGGTTACCTACGAAGTCTCCGAATTCGGGGCTCGACCGTATTTGCCGAAAGGAGAATCTTCCGCTGGAATAGAGGGGGTAATATGGTGTCCGTATGATCATCGTCGCCTGATGGTATTGGTCAAGTCGATGGATCAAGAGGGAAGGTTCCGTGACTATGCATTTGTGATTGCTTTTTCAGGTGGTATGGCGGTTCGAGTGGAGAAGGTGATCCCGGAAAGCCCCGGAGACCGTGTCTTTCTGCACTGGATGGCGATCTCCAGACCCGGAGCGGATTATTTTGTGTTGTCAGGAGAGCGGATGTACTGGTTGCAGCAGGATACGATTTTGCCGCTTCCGGAGAAGTATCGGGGCAAGCCGCAGCGACGGGTGTGGAGTCCCGGCGATCAGCACTGGTTTGGTATCGTAGAGGATGAGAACGGTCAGCGGCGATTTTTGCTGGATGGAGAGGAGATACGATTACCGAGAGGAACTGGTAGGGCAAGCTGGGCACCCAATGGGCGGAGTTTGATTTTGTCGCTCTATAATGATAAGAGCTGGGAGAATAAAGGTCCGGGCATTGACCGATTCTGGATTATCACGGATGTCAGTCAGGTGTTGAAAAATTCGTCACCTGTAGTGGAGCCAGATTATGTGATTGATCCGGCAGAACAGTGGTGTATGTATTCAATGGATCCAGTGCCGCGGTTTACCAGTGATACGACCTTTGCGGTGTCCCTGTTTCCGCCGGGGTTTTTTACTTGTTACATCTATGAGGTTTCGGTCGAAGGACGGATTTTGCGGCAGTTAACGTTCGAGTTGTGAGGGAGCGATGGGAGTCGGCAAGAGGATACAGGGTGGAGGTGGTCGGTGGTGGTTTGTAATCGTGGGGCTCATCGGACTGATCCTCGGAAGTGGCGGGTGCGGGGAGGTGGTGGCGCCGAGTCCGTGCTTTTTCCCGCACAGTCTGGGGGATAAAAATGCGCAGTTTCCGGAGGAGGGGTATCATCAGGTGTTGCGGGTGTCGCCGAAGGGACACCAGATAGGATTTATTGTTCACCGGCAACACGCTTACTATGGATTGCGAAGTCTGGATCCGGTGAGTTTGCAGTGGGACGATGGACGAATGGATGCAGCGATTCGAGCACTGGGATTTAGCATAGGGGACATACTGTCGATGTACTGGGTGCCATACTCTGACCGCTATGTTCTGGTGGAAGCAGAGACGGTAGTCGATACGAACCGATGGGGGACGTTTGGACGGAATTATTTTCTGGTGGACCGGCAGCAGGGGAAAGCCTATCGGATAGCACCATCGGGATACAGCACGGCGTTTTCGGTGGATGAAACGCTGCGGTTCTACCGATGGATGGAGCAATCTGAGCCGGGAAAGAATTTTCTGGATGCGGGGGAGAAAGGGATGTATTATCTTGAGGGCGACGAGTTTTTGCCGTTTGAAAATGATCCGGTGGAACGGTGGAGGCGGCAGGTGATGGGAGAGGGGAAATGGGATCGGCGGTGGTGGCAGGAAGTGTCGCCGGATGGGGAGAAGGTTTTTCTGGCAGTGGAACTTTCTGGGCGGTATGGGGGATATGCGTACTACGTGAACAGGTACCGGTTGTGGTTTGAACGACGGGCGAGGTATCCGATTATCGTAAGGCGGGCACGATGGTCGCCGGATGGGAAGCGGCTGGCACTGGTGGTGATGCCGGTGCCGCCGAGGCTATTTCCGCAGATCTGGATCTGGGATGATG
>WFXC01000010.1 GCA_015490805.1 Candidatus Kapaibacterium sp. | reverse complement strand
TCTGCCCCAGATCCTCAGTCCACCACAACACCGGATCGATCAACACATACAGCCGTCGGCTCTGCTGCTCCCAATCCATTGCAACGAACTTCTCCGGATCCCGCAAATGCCGCTCGATCATCAACACCGAATCCCAGGTCCGCCCATAATCAGTCGTCCGAAGAATCGTGACGACATTCCTTAGATTGGAAAACGCCAGGAATGCTGTATCCTGACCAGTGAAGGTAATGGCGACCACGTATTTACCGGGGGTGTAATATCGATAAACGGAATCCACGAACATCCGGCTGGCTTTCTTCCACCACTCCGGTACAACGTTGGGAACATACTGGGTCTCCCAATCTGTAGTCCACTGCGAGTAGACAGATAGCACACAGATTATTCCAACGACTCCTGCTCTATACCATCGCATCAGGTTGTCCTTGTTGTTGAACAAATCACAACAACTGATCATTGAAACAATCCGGCAAACACGGCGTACTCGACTGTGCCAGACTCTGCTGAATACCCAGAACATTCCACATCAACAAGATCGTCGCCATTCCGGCTATTGCTTTCATAAGAGTCTTGACTGTTCTCATTTTTCTTTCTCCCTTGTTTGTTTTTCGTTTCAGTTTCGTTGTGTTGAAGTTGTTGTTCGTTGAAAAAGGTTTGAATGAAAAAAGTTGATCTGTAATGGTTCACCTCCACTCCAAACCTTTCGACCACTTCCCACCTTCTATTACCGGCACACAACCGAGAAACGGAGCGAAGGAATCATCAGCAGAAAGCAATCAGAGAAGGAAAGGCAGGCGGGGGTTCGCGCCCCAAATGTAGCATGCCCCAAATGTAGCATGCCCCAAATGCAGCATGCCCCGTTCCGGCATGTCCGTGTTGCGTATCCTCGCATCATCAGCGCTCCGGTTTCAGCACGCATCAAATGTACAAATTCCTCTGGAAACAACCAAACAATGAGCAGAGGTGAGAAGGAACTTTCAGATGGTGTGGCAGGGTGGAGGCTGCAGCGGATATCCATCGGGAACGCATACCTCCGTGTGTCCGGGAGCGCACCTTTCAGTGCGCAGCTTTGCCGACTGAAGTCGGCGCTCTCAGTCCGCTGGGAGCGCACGCTCTTAGGCGTGCATCCTCTGCCGACTAAAGTCGGCGCTCCCAGTTGACACTTCCAGTGTCAGCGTTCCCACATATACCGGGAGCGCACACTTTAGTGTGCATCGTTCCTTGCCGACTGAAGCCGGCGCTCTCAGTTCGGCGCAATCCGGCTGGTCACCATCACCCGCACCCGTAGGGGCGACCGGCCGGTCACCCCTACACATTTACGCCAGTGCCTCCTTTTATCTTTTCTTTTACCCACTCAAGTCGGTGCTCCCGGCTTTTGCCGACGAAAGCCGGCGCTTCTCCTTTCCTTAGCCTGGTTCAGGAAACCCTATGTACGCCACTTTTCGTAAATTGCTATTTGGAGCAGGAAGTACGGTAAAGTGCAGAGGAAGTGATGATCAATCTGGATTTTGCTGGAAAGCGGGCATTAGTATGCGGTAGCTCGCAGGGAATTGGCTATGCTACTGCCATTCTATTCGCTGAACACGGCGCCCACGTCACGCTGTTCGCACGCAATGCGGAGCGATTGCAGCAGGCACTGGAAACGCTGCCCACCACTCACTCCCAGCAGCACCACGTGCTGGTAGCAGATTTCCAGGATACTGACGCCGTTGCGACAACGCTCCAGAGCTATCTTCCTGAACATCCGATTGACATTGTGGTGAACAACTCCGGAGGTCCGCCACCGGGACTGGTGATCGAAAGTTCTCAAGAGGCTTTTCTCCGCGCTTTCCGGCAACACCTGCTGGCAAATCAGATCATTGTGCAACTGGTACTCCCTCATATGCAACGCCAGCGCTTTGGTCGCATCATCAACATCATCTCCACCTCGGTTCGCGAACCCATTCCCGGTCTGGGCGTGAGTAATACGATTCGGGGTGCTGTTGCCAGTTGGGCGAAGACGCTGTCGCGAGAAGTAGCACCGTGGAATATCACCGTCAACAACGTGCTGCCGGGAGCAACGGACACGCAGCGGTTGCGACAGTTGATCGAAAACAAAGCACAGCAAACTGGAAAGTCGGCTCAGGACATTCGCCAGCAACTGCTATCGGAAATTCCAATGGGACGATTTGCGGAACCACGGGAAATTGCCGCAGCCGTCCTCTTCCTCGCCTCCGATGCTGCCAGCTATATCACCGGTGTTAGTCTCCACGTCGACGGTGGGCGAATGCGATGTCTGTAACGGTTGTGTCATAAAACGCAAAACGAAATATGGAAAAACTGAAAAACTTCATCGGCGGAAAATTCGTGGCACCACATTCCCGGGAATATCTGGAAAACATTGAACCGGCAACTGGCAAAGTGTACTCCCTCGTGCCCAACTCCGATGCGCACGACTTAGAACGGGCGGTGGAAGCAGCAAACAAAGCATTGCCGCAGTGGGCGGCAACACCGCTGGAACAGCGCGCTGCTATCTTAGCCCGAATCGGGGATTTGATCGAACAACACTTAGATACTTTTGCTGAAGCGGAATCCATCGACACCGGCAAACCCATCACCTTAGCTCGAACCATTGATATTCCTCGCGCTGCCCGGAACTTCCGATTTTTCGCTCACATCCTGGAAGGCTTCGCTTCGGAATCTTATGAAATGCCCGAAACTGCTCTGAATGTCACCCTGCGTCAACCGGTCGGCATTGCCGGCTGTATCTCTCCGTGGAATTTGCCGCTGTATCTGTTCACCTGGAAAATTGCACCGGCGTTAGCAGCAGGGAATTGCGTTATTGGCAAACCCTCCGAAATTACGCCAATGACCGCATTTCTACTGGGGAAAATCTGTCAAAAAGCGGGATTGCCGCCGGGCGTGCTGAACATTCTGCACGGCGAAGGCAAAACCATTGGTAGCGCCATCGTTGCCCATCCTGCTATTCCTGCCATTTCCTTCACGGGCGGCACCCGAACGGGCGCTGAAATTGCCCGCATTGCTGCCCCAATGTTCAAAAAGCTCTCGCTGGAACTCGGTGGCAAAAATCCCTTCATTGTCTTTGCCGATGCTGACTACGAGCAGGCACTCCAGACTGCCATCCGCTCCGCTTTCTCGAACCAGGGACAGATCTGCCTGTGCGGCTCCCGAATTTTTATCGAGCGCCGCATCTACAACCGATTCCGGAGAGATTTTGTCGAAGCGACTCAGAAGCTGACCGTTGGCGATCCGCTCAAACCCACAACGAAAGTGGGAGCGGTCATCTCAAAGCAGCACTTTGAAAAAATTCTCTCCTACATCGAGCTGGCAAAAATTGAAGGCGGGCGTCTGCTCACCGGTGGCCACCCTGTGAAACTCAAAGGGCGCTGCAAAAATGGCTGGTTCATTGCCCCAACGGTCTTTGACCGCCTCTCCCCTCTTTGCCGCACGAATCAGGAAGAAATCTTTGGACCAGTTGCAACGCTGATGCCATTTGAAACGGAGGAAGAAGTTCTGGAATATGCCAACAGTGTCCGCTACGGATTAGCAGCTTCCGTCTGGACGCGCGACCTGCAACGTGCTTTGCGAGTGAGCCGCAAGCTGCAAAGCGGCATCGTCTGGGTGAACTGCTGGATGCTCCGGGATCTCCGTACTCCTTTTGGCGGAATGAAAGATTCCGGCGTGGGAAGAGAAGGCGGCTACGAAGCGCTGCGATTCTTTACAGAGCCCAAAAACGTTTGTCTGAAATATTAAGCAGCTTCTTTGCTGTCACCTGCTTATGGAACGCCTCTTCATCGACATCGCTTTGATCTGGGTGGTGAGCATCCTGATTATGCTCCCCTTCTCCCGGCTGAAATTTCATCCCATCTTGGCCTTTATTGCCGCTGGTATGCTCATTGGTCCGTATGGGCTGAAAATCATTACCCACGCGGAGAACATCAAAATTTTAGGTGAAATCGGCATCGTGCTCCTTCTGTTTACCATCGGCATTGAGTTTTCCCTCAAAACTTTCTGGCGTATGCGCCGGTTCACCCTGATGGGAGGCTTATTGCAATGGGGCTTTTCGACGCTGGCGCTCCTCCCTGTTTTGTACTTCTTCCCGGTTTCTAACCCTTTCACCGGCATTGCCATTACCGCTGCTTTCGCCCTCAGCAGTACGGCACTGGTTCTGAATTTGCTACAATCGCAGGGGATGTTGACAACGTTCTACGGTCGCATTGCCACCGGTATCCTGATTTTCCAGGATCTTGTCGCCGTAGCGCTAATGTTTCTCCTCCCAACGCTCCTCAGTGCTCGCGTATCCGCAACGACGCTGCTTACCTTAGGACAGAGCCTGATATTTCTGGTTGGACTTATGCTGGTGAGCATCAAAGTTATCCCATGGCTTCTGCACAAAGTACTGCAACACACCTCGCGCGAAACACTCCTTTTGCTACTCATCACGTTGTGTTTCGGCATCGGATGGTTCACGCACGCTATCGGTCTTTCCTTAGCCCTGGGCGCTTTCGTGGCTGGCTTGAGCATCTCAGAATCGGATTTCAACATTGAAGCAATAGGTCACCTTTCTCCCTTCCACTCCGTCTTTGCCAACTTCTTTTTTGTCTCCGTTGGACTGGCAATTGACCTGAACTTCCTCATTGAGCACTTACCGGCGATTGCTGCTGCCACGATTATACTGATGCTGATCAAAGCAGGTATCCTGACCGGCGTCCTGCTCTTCCTCAAAGTCCCCATTCGATTTGCCGCCCTGGTTGGAATTCTGCTTGCTCAGGTCGGAGAGTTTTCTCTGGTTTTGCTGGAAAGCATTCAAACCGCTGCGACACTTCCGGCAACGCTGTACAACTTCCTGATCAGTGTCGTGATTCTCAGTATGATTCTCACTCCCTTCCTTGCCACTGCCCTTCCAGCCATCGAGCGGTGGATGCAGCGATGGATAGAATCCGATCTTTCGCCTGCACCACTGGAGGATCGGGAGGAACAACCGCTGGAGCTCCAGAACCACATCATCATCGTGGGATTTGGCATTGTGGGACGCGCTGTGGCGCAAGCGGCAATCACTGCAAAAATTCCCTATCTGGTTATTGAGGCAAACTACGCCACTGTCCAGCAGGAAAAGCAAAAAGGAACAAACATTTTATTTGGCGATGCCAGCAACATCCATCTTCTGGAAAAAGCCGGGCTATCCCGCGCACGAATTATTGCGCTGACGTTCCCACAGGCAACCGACGCCGTGACCATCATTCGCTCCGTTCGCAAACTTCACCCTGACATTCCCATCATTGCACGATCTTTGTTTGCCTCTCAAATGACCCTGCTCTACAGCGCTGGTGCTACGGAAGTAATCTGTGATGAACTGGAAACTGGAACAACAATGTTCTCACAAATCCTGAAAGCGTATCTTTTAGAGGATACCGGTTTTTTACAGTTCCGGGAGCAACTTCGCCAGGCTACGTACCAGCAAGCGGCACCATCTACCGCTCCGGTCTCACCGGCAACCATACCATCGCCAGATATGAGCTTACATACGCTGAACATTACCTCCGAATCTCCACTGGCTGGCAAAACCTTACAGGAACTGGATTTATCGAAGCAATTTGGCATCTTAGCCGTTGGCATCGCTCGCCCCAATCACCCTTACACCATTCCATCTGCTGACACGACGTTACAGCCGGGCGATCAACTGTTACTGGTAGGTCACCGAGAAAAAATTCGCACCTTTCTGCAGCAGATGCTGATCGATACCATTCAGTCTCATCAGCAGGATCGAGACCAATCTCTGTGAGTATCACCCGTTTTATTCCCTTTGCAAAAAGCAATGTTTCACAAAACGGATTTTTTTAATGGCTGCATTATTTGGTGCTCGTCGACTGGAAGAACTCCTGCGCCGGGTTGCAGGACTCAACATTGACAAAAGCGATGTCAAGCGCGTTACGGATCTGCTGGGTAAAAAACTCAATGATCTGCTGATCGTTGGTGTCCGGAATGCCAGCTACAACGGACGTGACGTCGTGATGCCACCAGACCTTCCACTCACCCTGGGATTTCTGGAAAGCATCAAAGAGTTCAAAAAGTATGAGGAAGAAATCGAGCTGCAACCCATCCTGGAGCATCTGGCAACCTATCCTCCGTTAGAACGGGAACTCAGTGTGGACGTTGAGCAAATGCTTCCGGAAATTGCTGGAGCACTACTACTGATCGCTGCTCGAACGATGAAAACGATTGATCCAGGTGTCAAAAATCCTGATACTGCGTTGTGGGAACGTGTTGCCCAGGTAATGGATCTAACGCTGTAACCTTTGCAGGTTGCAGATTCAGGACCAACACCGCGCTGGCTCCTGCAGTACATGGGCGTCGGTAGCGGTGCTGCCGTGAAAGCGCAGACTATGGTTGCGAACTTCGCAGGCTGCACCCACGACAGGGGAATCTTTTTACATACGCAATTCCGTGTTCATCCGAGATTCGCTATCTTTGCTGTTGGAGAAACGGGGCAGCACAGGATCAATGGAACAACAAAAATCAAAGAACAAAGTCGTGCAGCAGTACCAAACAGGCGTTTTCATTACGGTGATTGGCAATGTAGCAGCCGCTATGGTTTTTTTTCTGTTCTCCTTTTTCACCCCGGAGTCTTTCCGTTTCTGGTTCCGCATCGCTGCGCTCATTCTGGTGCTGGCTGCCATTGCAATGCTGCTTTTCTGGCTTCGGCTTCGGCAAAAGTTTAAAGTGTAACAATACAGGGTTCAGCGTGAATGAGCTACCAGGAATTGGTTGATCGGCATCAAAACACGTTACAGGCGGCAATACAGGCACAGTTGCAGCGGCATTTCTATGCCCACTGGAATGAAGTTCCCAGTGGCAAGATCTATGGGGAAACAGCCAATGCCGAAGGTCAAAAAGCATTTGAGCAACGGCTCAACTCGAAATTCACTGATCTGCTGCAACATTCCGAGGATCACTGGATTGGGGAAGAAGAATCTCCCTACGGCTTTGCGCTCAATGTTCTTTATCCCCAAACTTCGACAGAGCGCCTGATTGCCAATCTTCAATCCGCCGCACAACAGTGGCAATCACTCTCACCTGAAACGCGAG
The DNA here is from genome assembly GCA_015490805.1 of Candidatus Kapaibacterium sp. GTDB lineage: Bacteria > Bacteroidota > Ignavibacteria > Kapaibacteriales > WFXC01 > WFXC01. The sequence goes on along the minus strand of WFXC01000010.1, from coordinate 15,650 downwards.
CGGCTATCCTTATCGAAGCCTTGGAGCGTGCCAGTAAACATTTTTTTGAAATCGCTTACGCAACGATGCACACCACGGGACAGGGATTTGTAATGGCTTTCCAAGCTTCTGGTCCCCACGCCTTTGATCGAGCTTTAGAAGCCATTGCGATGGGCGTTATCGAACTTTCGCACATCCCGTCGACCGTACGATGGGAAAAACCGATGGGAAAATTCCAGACTGTTGCCAACAAATCCTACTACGCATTGCCGAAAGGTGTCGGTGTGGTAATTGGCTGTAGCACCTTCCCCGTCTGGAATTCCACACCGGGAATCTTTGCAAACCTTATCACTGGCAATCCGGTGATTGTCAAACCGCATCCGAAAGCAGTCCTCCCCATTGCCATCCTTGTTGCCAGCCTGCAGCAGACTTTCGCAGATCTCCAACTGGATCCCCACATCATCCAGTTGGCAGTGGACAGCAGTGCACAGCCACGCACAATGGAATTAGTTCTGCATCCTGCTGTGGCACTGATTGACTTTACTGGCAGTACAACCGTTGGCAACAAAATTGAACAGGCAGTTCTCCCGTACAAGAAAGAAACCTTTATGGAAAAATCCGGTGTCAACGCCATCATCCTTGAAAGCGTCGCCAATCTGAATGCTGTACTGGATAACATTGCTTTCAGTATTGCGCTCTACAGCGGACAGATGTGCACCGCACCGCAAAATATTTTTATTCCCGACACGGGTGTTGCTACTCCTGAGGGCGTACTGGATTTCGATGCGATCGCTCAGCGACTTATCGAGCGGCTCAACGCTCTGCTGGAAAATCCCAAAATGGGACCAGGAACCTTAGGCGCTATACAATCTCCTGCAACGCTGAAGCGAATCGAAAAAGCGCGGTCATTGCAACTTCCCATCCTCCGAGATTCTCATCCGCTGGAAATACCGCAATTTCCCAATGCTCGTACTGCAACGCCCCTGTTATTGAAAGCACCGTTCGGTGCAACGGACATTTACGAACACGAATGGTTTGGACCGATCAACTTTTTGATCCCGGCTCCTTCATATCAGGCAGCCGTTGAAGCTGTTACTCGAAGTGCCCAGTTGAATGGAGCTTTGTCCAGCCTGGTGTATACCACGGACGAAAGCAAGAAACAGGAAGCCATTGCGAATATTGCGCTGCGGGGCAAAACGCCGCTGGGAATTAACTTCACTGGCTTCATCTGGATCAACCAGTCGACCGCCTTCACAGATTACCACGGCAGCGGTGGCAATCCAGCAGGCAACGCAACCTTTACCGACAGCGCTTTCATTAGCCGGCGATTCAACATCGTTGGAGTTCGCGAGATTCCGGGAACTTCAGCTTAACCAGTAACTTAACAGCATTGACAGGTAGAATCCACCATCTTTAGTGCAGAAAGCCACTTGAGCTTAACTGATCACTTAACAGCATTGACAGGTACAAGCTGTCGACTTTGATAACAACGCAGTTCGATCCATAAAAAGGCAACCGGTACTATTGCAATTGCTCCTATGAGCCTCTTTGATGTCATCCTCATCCTTGTCGCTTCTGGCAGCGTTGCGTTGCTGTTACATCCTCGCCTGATCCACAATCGCTTCTGGCGAGCGGTCGTCACGCCCTTAGCCTCCATCATCGGCAGCGGATTTTTAGTTGTCGCTCCCCTCCTGTACTTCTCCGTGGGGAGCTATGCACTCATCGCAATGACTGGCATTGTGCTGCTGGCGTATGCCATCGGAGCTGCTATCCGCTTCAATATTCAATTCGTCGAGCCTTTTCTGGAACGGCCCCCGGATTCCCACCAGCGGTGGATCAAATTAATCAGAGAACTGGAGCGATTTTCCAATCTCATCCTCTCCTTTGCCTACATTGTCTCTGTCGCCTTCTACCTCCGCCTGCTTACATCCTTTGTCTTCGAGGGCATTGGATACAAAAATGAACTGCTGGAAAATATTCTGACGACTGCAATTCTTCTGACAATCGGCATTGTCGGCCACCTTCGTGGATTGCAGCAACTGGAGTTCCTGGAGGAATATTCCGTGGCAACAAAATTAGGAATCATTGCAACCTTATTGCTTGGCTTGCTTTTCTACGATCTTCACCATCCCCACTTCCCAATGCACACAAAAGCTTTTTCCTGGACAACCTTAGAAATCCTAGGAGGAATTCTTCTGGTTGTCCAGGGCTTTGAAACTTCCAAGTACTTAAAGGGAATGTACTCCGTCCAGGAGCGGGTACAGAGTATGCGGACAGCGCAGATCATTTCCGGGATCATTTATATTGTCTTTGTGGCGCTTATTACCCCGCTGCTCTATCACCTCAATCTGCAAAGCGTTGATGAAACCGCCATTATTCAGCTATCCCGTTACGCTTCTATTGTCCTGCCGTATCTTTTGATCCTGGGTGCAGTAATGAGCCAGTTCAGCGCTGCCGTTGCAGATACCATTGGATCGGGAGGACTCCTCAGCATAGAAACTCACGGCACTATTTCCTTCAAAACCGGCTATTTGATGGTTGCCCTGATTGGCAGTGCCTTAGTGTGGAGTGCCAATATCTTTGAAATTATCACCTATGCTTCCCGCGCTTTTGCACTGTATTATCTCCTCCAGGTCCTGATCGCTATGATTTTTGCCAGATACCAGAAGCTTTCTGTCCGTGCCGTGGCATTCTTTGTCCTTGCCCTGATCCTCCTCTTCATCGTCGTCTTTGGCAAACCGGCAGAATAATCACTGCGGTGCTACTGTGCTCATCAGGAAACAGGGAAACCAAAGTACCAGTACTAGTTAACGTGAGAATTGGGCAACCACCCGGATTGCCCCTACAGGCGTGCGACCAAAGTACTGATTTCGCGCGGTTTCAGCTCAGCAGCTAATTCAGTTGCCCTTACAGGTGTGCGACCAAAGTACCAGCGCTGGTGACGCGAGAATAAGTTGAGCGCTGCCACTTATCAGGAAAAGAGGGAATTCCTGGAATGCCAGGAATTTCCCCATCTGCCGCCTGCGCTCTGCGCCTTAGCTTTCTTCGCCCAACTGCTGGCGTAATCGCTCGATCACCGCCTTATCTTCCAGAGTTGTAATATCGCCACGAATGACACCGCTGGTTACAATTTCCCGCAGTAGTCGTCGCATAATTTTCCCACTTCGCGTTTTGGGCAAAGCATCAGTAAACCGAATTTCATCAGGTTTAGCAATCGGTCCAATTTCTTTGCCAACGTGCTCCCGAAGTTCCTGTCGAAGTTTTTCCGTTTCTTTGACGCCGGCTTTCAGCACTACGAAAGCCACCAGAGCATTGCCTTTGATTTCATCCGGACGAGCTACAACCGCTGCCTCAGCAACTGCCGGATGCGATACCAGCGCGCTTTCTACCTCGGCGGTGCCAAGCCGGTGTCCGCTGACATTGACCACATCATCAATCCGCCCCATAATCCAGAAGTATCCATCCTCATCTTTCCGCGCACCGTCACCAGTGAAGTAGTAGCCATTTCGATCCTTCGTTGGTGGGAACTTGCTCCAGTACACTTCTTTATACCGCTTGGGATCACCGAACAGCGTGCGGAACATCGAGGGCCACGGGTGTTTGACTACCAGGTACCCTCCTTCATTTGCTTTGCAGGAGGTACCATCGCTCCGAACTACATCCGCCAGAATTCCCGGCAAAGGCAAAGTCGCACTCCCCGGTTTCAGCGGAGTTGCGCCCGGCAGCGGCGAAATCATAATCGCACCCGTCTCAGTTTGCCACCACGTATCCACAATCGGACATCGCTTGCCGCCAATAACGGTGTAGTACCACATCCACGCTTCCGGATTGATCGGTTCTCCAACGGTTCCCAATAACCGCAAAGAAGAAAGATCGTGCTTTCGTGGATAGCTCTCGCCCCACCGCATAAATGCCCGAATCGCTGTTGGTGCAGTGTAGAAAATGGTGACTCGATGTCGCTCCACAATATCCCAGAACCGATCGGGTGCCGGATAGTTCGGTGCCCCTTCGTACATCAATACAGTTGCCCCATTTGACAATGGACCGTATACGATATAACTGTGCCCGGTAACCCATCCAATGTCCGCAGTACACCAGTACAGATCATCATCGTGCAAATCGAAAACCATTTTGGTGGTATATGTTACCTGGGTCATATATCCACCGGTTGTGTGTAGCACCCCTTTTGGTTTCCCAGTCGAGCCACTGGTATAGAGAATAAACAGCGGATGCTCACTGGACAACCGCTCTGGTTTACACACCGGCGATGCACCTTCCATCAGCTCGTGCCACCAGTGATCACGCCCCATCTTCATTTTGATTTCCGTACCAGTACGGCGGTACACAATGACATTTTTCACTGTTGGTGCTTTCTTCAACGCCTCATCCACAGCATCTTTAAGCCGAACTTCACTTCCTCGTCGCCACGCAGCATCCTGGGTAATCACCAGCTTTGCTTTTGAATCATTAATCCGCTCCCGCAGCGCTTCGGCTGAGAATCCTCCAAAGACCACGTTGTGTGTTGCCCCAATTCGGGCACACGCCAGCATCGCAATAACCGCTTCGGGAACCATCCCCATATAAATAGCCACCACATCTCGCCGCTTGATACCTAAGGATTTCAAAACATTGGCGAATTTGTTGACCTCATTATACAAGGCGTCATACGTCAAAATACGCTGATCTCCCGGTTCGCCTTCCCATACAATCGCAGCTTTATTCCGCCGCCAGGTGGTAATGTGCCGATCCAGACACTGATACGAAGCGTTCAATTGCCCCCCAATGAACCATCGAACAAACGGATACTTCCACTCAAAAGCCCGGTCCCACTTCCGGAACCAATCCAGTGCTTCCGCCTGCTTTTCCCAAAATGCCACCGGATCTTTCTCCGCTTCTCGGCGGAGCCTCTTCAGCTTTGTGAACGAACTCAAATGCGCACGTTTTTTGAACTCTTCCGAAGCTTCAAAGACCCGCTGCTCACGCAGCACCGATTCAATTTCTGCTGCCGCCGTCGCCTGCCGTGTCCGCTTCGGCGTCGCTTTCTTCGATGCTTTCCTCGAACGTCCTGCCGCTTTTTTCTTTGCCATCAAAGATCCCCTTAACTGTTCAACAAACGACCCTGCACCAAATTTCTAAGAAGATTTTAAATTTAGGAAATTTTTCGATTGTAACCAAACCCTTTGAGAGTATCCCATCCATTACTCCTGCTTTCTGTAGCGCATTGATACCTTCGTTCACAAGACTTTTGTAACTTTGTAGTTTTCAAGTAATTGGAAACAACCTGGAAAGGCAAGCGAAATGGCAATCCGGATCGCAATTAACGGCTTTGGGAGAATCGGGCGTTTGGTCTTTCGGCGAGCTATCACAGAGCCGTCCCTGCACATCGCTGGTATCAATGATCTGACTGATGCCGCAACCCTGGCACACCTGCTAAAATTTGATTCTGTGCACGGTAAGTTCGCTGGCTCTGTCACTTCCGATCAGAATTCCCTTGTGGTCAATGACCAGCGCATTCCGATTTCTGCCTCTAAAAATATCAGCGACATTCAGTGGGATTGGGACAACATCGACATTGTCATTGAAGCTACGGGAGTCCATCGAACCCGCGCTGCTTGCGAAGAGCATCTCAAAATGGGGGCAAAAAAAGTGGTACTCACCGCCCCAGCCAAAGATCCCGTAGACGCAACGGTGGTGCTCGGCGTCAATGACCACATCCTTACTGGAAACGAAAAAATCATTTCCAATGCTTCCTGCACAACCAATTGTCTGGCACCAATGGTCAAGGTGCTCCACGATAACTTCGGCATCGAAACCGGCTTTATGCTCACCGTCCACGCTTACACCAACGATCAACGCATTCTGGATCTGCCGCACAAAGATCTGCGCCGGGCACGAGCTGCAGCAGTGAATATCATTCCTACAACTACCGGTGCTGCGAAAGCAGTTGGATTGGTGCTGCCTGAATTACAGGGAAAACTGGATGGCTTTGCGCTGCGCGTTCCAGTCGCTGATGGATCTATTACCGATCTGACAGCAGTGTTGCAGAAATCAGCTTCGATTGAAGAAGTTAACGCTGCTTTCAAAGAAGCTGCTGAAACTTCCTTAGCAAACATTCTGGAATATTCCGAAGACCCTCTGGTTTCTTCTGATATCGTGGGGAATCCCCATTCCTGCATTTTCGATGCACTCTCAACAAAGGTTCAGGGGAATCTGGTCAAAGTCCTTGGCTGGTACGATAATGAATGGGGCTATGCTAATCGTATCGTGGATTTAGTCTTGAAGATTGCTTCTCTAACCCCAGCACCATAGGAGCGCTACCAGATGATCCGCTCGATCGATGACTTACCCCTGAAGCAGGAAACGGTGCTGATTCGGGTCGATTTTAATGTACCAATGAATGAAAACCGCGAGATCACCGATGATCTCCGCATCCGAGCTGCTTTGCCGACCATCCAAAAAGTCCTCAGTGAAGGGGGAAAAGCAGTCCTTATGTCCCATCTGGGGCGCCCGAAAGGACAACGCAAGCCCGAATTTTCACTGGAACCAGTCGCCAGCTACCTCTCCAAACTGCTCCGAACTTCTGTTAACTTTATCCCCGATTGCATTGGGGAGACGGTCAAAGCAGCCATCGATCACATCGACTATGGCGAAATCGTCCTGTTAGAAAACCTCCGGTTCTATCCCGGAGAAGAAGCGAACGATCCGGAATTTGCGCAGGCTTTAGCGTCTCTGGGGACCGTCTATATCAACGATGCTTTCGGCACCGCACATCGTGCTCACGCCAGCACCGTTGGAGTTCCCCGGTTGATGGATGTCAAAGGTGCTGGCTATCTGGTGCTTAAAGAAATCCGCTATCTGAAAGAAGCGGTGGACAATCCCGCTCATCCTTTTGTCGCTATTTTCGGAGGTGCCAAAATCAGCGGGAAAATTGAACTCATCGAGCGGTTCCTCCACCGATGCGATCAGCTCCTCATCGGTGGTGGTATGGCTTTTACGTTCTTCAAAGCACTGGGCAAAGAAATCGGAAAATCCATTCTGGAAGAAGAAAAAATTGCCCTCGCTCGCTCTCTGCTGGAGCAAGCAGAGCAAACGCCTGCTCAACTGATTCTTCCAGTCGATGTTGTAGTCGCAACAGAACTTTCTGCATCTGCGGAAACCCGCATCGTTTCTCGGGATCACATCCCGGCTGATATGATGGGAGTCGATATTGGTCCGCAAACCATCGACCTTTTCACTTCCGCAATTCTCTCTGCAAAAACGGTCATCTGGAACGGCCCAATGGGCGTTTTTGAAATTCCGCCGTTTGCCACTGGAACTCGAGCTATTGCAGAAGCTTTAGCCAAAGCAACAGAAAATGGCGCTATCACGATCGTTGGCGGTGGAGATTCTGCCGCAGCGATCCGCCATTTTGGTCTGGACCACGCCGTTTCTCACGTCTCCACTGGTGGTGGAGCATCTCTGGAACTTCTGGCGGGGAAACCTCTGCCCGCTTTGCAGGCGCTGGAGCAGTAGCCGAAACTTCAAAAATCGCCGTGCCATCCGGCAGCACTCTGGCAATTCGATCAGCCGAATCTGGCAGCACAACAACAAATGCCTCAGTGTATTCCCGACGTAACTGTTGCAACAGCCAATATGCTGCCCGGCGCCGGGCAAAATCTCCCGCTATCACTTTGTACCAGCTTCCCTGATTCCAGATCCCCACTTCACACTGATACCGTTCAGCAACCTGCTGTGCAATGGGCAACAATTTCTCTATCCCGGCGTACAGATACGCCCCAATTTGAACACCATAGTGCGGCTGCGCAGAGCTTTCTGGCATAACGAGGCACAAGCAGCAGACAATGCTCCCCGCGAAAAGCCACTTCCGGTAACCCCGCATTCTGGTTCTCCCCTGCTTTGTTCTTCGCAAAAATAACACAATCCTGCCGAAAACCCGCTCTATGCTCTTTGCTCGAAAATTTAAAAATCGCTGAAAACGATTGATTTCCAGAATTTTTCGTATCCTTTACAATCACCGCAATATCTCCCTACCACCGCCATTTTTGTTGGCATTACATCGTCTCAGTGTCTTCAATCGAACATTGTTTTTTTCTTGATCAATTTGTTCCTTACTTGTAACGTCCTCAGGATTCTCTTGTCATTGTCGTTTCATTGCTAATGCTGGTTGGACAAACGCGAGTTTTATTATGCAACGATGGTTAATAGTACTTTTGGGATGCTGCTTGGCTCTCCCACTATATGCCCTGCCGCAATTTTCCCTCCTCACGGGAAATCGGTGTATCAACTGTCACGTCCAACCCCAAGGCGGTGGTCTCCGAAACGAACTCGGATGGTATTCCTACCGTGACGTGGGACTGATCGATCCTGAAATGATCGGACTCGCAAAAATTTTTGATCTCATCAATGAGACAAATTCCCCTTTCAATGGTCTGCTAACCATTGGCTTTGACTTTCGGCTACAATCATCACGCAGACACAACAGTCCAGATGCCAAGCGTCGTACTTTTCCTATGCAAACTGCGCTCTATGCCGCGTTGAACCCTACAGAATGGCTTACACTGGAAAGTGAATTCAATCTCGGTCCCCAGCGATATGCTGGACAACAATCTTGGAGTGCTTCTCTCCTGATTCAACCAACCATCAAATATCCACAAATTCGAATTGGCTTCTTCCGACCTGCTATTGGTATGCGTCACGATGATCACACCTTGCTGATCTTTCAAATCCCAACAACGATCCCGCAAATCCTGGTTCCACCAGACTATGCAGAATGGGGAGTACAAGTCTCTTACGAATCGATTAAATGGCTCACCATCGCCGTTGGAGCATTTAATTCCAACAGCCTAGCAGCTCATCAACTTCAGGATGAAGCAGGTGTCCCTATTTCCCTTGTCGACTCTAACGGCATTAGCCTACTGGGAAAAATCATTCTGTGGCAACATTTTCGCTCTTACGGAATTACCAGTTATATCGGGAGCTCTGTCTACACCCAAAACGACTTTGCCCTACACAATGTTTTTGCGGGATTCGGCATTGAAGATCTTCTCTCTTTCTGGATTGAATATGCCCACTCCCAAAAATTGGGTCTTCGATCAACCAATGCTCTTTCCGCAGAACTTCTCTGGGAAGTGACTGAGTGGTTCGCTCTTTACTGCCGTGCAGAAACTGGCGGTACTACCATTACAACCAGCGAAACGATAGCAAAAAGCTATGCCCAGCAAGCGGTAGTTGGTGCTCATATCTTCCTGTTTCCATACATCGCATTGCGTCCTGAATACCGACTGCTTGACACCGACCAATACCGTTCCACTCGGTATGCTATCCAATTGCACGTGTTCTACTGAGAAACTGGAGGAATAGCTTATGATCCGAATCCTTCGAATGATCAGTCTGAGCCTTGCTCCGCTGCCACTGGTGTGGTGGCTGATCGATGGAGCAGAAATCTTCACCAAATCAAAACGGCTGGTTGAAGAAGTCGATCCGTTGTTTGGAACAAAAGTTCAGAAATGGGTTGATGATTTTACCCTTGGCCTGCTGCCATCTGGTACATCAGGGCTGGAATGGCTCGGAGCCTTACCACTAATGGGCTTCTTCCTTGGCGTTGGACTGATCCTCTGGTTCATAGAACGGAAATCGCGAGATGTTTCTCAAAACGCAGGAGCACCAAAATGAAAAACCTTTGGGCAATGAGCATCGCAGCAATTGTCCTACTGCTGTCGCTATCTGCTCAGGCACAAACCGCCTTGGGAAATGGAATCACTGGGATTAAGAAAATCATCCTCACCAATGATGCCGGACAAAATCTGATCGAATTTATCAGCACAGCACCGCTGGAAGACATCCACGGAACGGCAACTGGCATTTCTGGCACCATCCACCTCAATTCAGATCATCTGGAAAAAACCACCGGCCACATTCGCGTGGAAGTTCGCAGTATGGAAACCGGGATCACAAAACGCGATCGACATTTGTACAGCGACGAATGGCTCGATGCAGAAAAGTATCCTACCATTGACTTTCAACTTCGTAAACTGGAACAGATCAAAATCTTAGAACAAACGCCGCAAAAGGTCGTTTTTCAGGGCTACGCTGTCGGCGATTTCTCCCTCCACGGTGTCACCAGAGAGATGAAAATCCCGTTCAAAATGACCTATCTCAAAGAATCCCCCGAAACCCGAAAGCGGACCAGCGGTGACCTGGTGCTGATCGAAGGAGAATTCGACGTCTCCCTCAAAGACTTCAACATTAAAGGACGCCGTGGAATCATTGGGAAACGCGTCGGTGAAAGTATTCACATCAAGGCTCGATTCTTCGGTGCAACCCGGTAACGGCGTCTCTGGGAAGAAAGGAACCCGCTGCCAACATTCCTTTAACGCAATGCTTACCCTGGGAAAGGAGGTGATCATTAATCACCTCCTTTCGTCGTTTGTTACCTGCCATTCGTGATTTTGTCGAGGTCAGGCTTTACCAGCCATCGCCTCCTTTTGTCATTTTTTAGCCTTTGCTCCCTAAAACCCTTATACAAAAACACATAGGCAGCATACAGACTCAAACTTGTCCGCCATCTTCGCTCCTCCTCGAGTCACCTCCATCGGGAAGACATAGATCTCAAGGAGCGGAGGGGCACAGCATGCTGTGCCCTTACCATCCTACCATTGGAAACACATAGAACACAAGGAACCTCGTAAGTGGGCGCGACGTTATGTGATTTATGTCGCCATCGGAAATACATAGAACACAGGGAATTCCTTAATCAAGTAGGTACCTTACGCCCAGCGGCTATCGGATGAAGAATACAATCGGCTTCCCCAAAGGGGGTGATCCTGCGGATGCATAGATCTGCAGGTGTGATGTGCACCTGTTTTCCAGACACAGTATTACCAGTACAGATATTGATGTGGTGCAATATCGTAGAGCTCTCGGAATGTCATACCCCTATAGATGTATGAAAATTTCCTTTTCCTGCGACAGAAAAATAAGGACGTGAGAGAATTGCACCTCGAAACGTGTGCCCCACTGGGAGCACCGACTTCAGTCGGCAAAAATACACCCTAAAGCGTGCACCCCACTGAGAGCGCCGATTTCAGTCAGCAAAGATATGCACGCCTATGAGCGTGCGCTCCCGGCAAACTGCGCGCCCCACTGGAAACGCCAACTTTAGACGGCACATCTATCCCCCTCAAGTTACTCTCCTCACCTGTTGAAACTCGATTACCTGGGCAAACTCTCAATGGCAAACTTGACTCAAGCTATTCCACACTCGTTAGCCAGACATCTCCGGGAAAATAGGAGTGTGTTCGTAGAGCGTGCAGAGAACGACAACTTCCGTTAAAGGAAGATCGCCGGGAAAATGGAGTCGCACAACCGCATCACCTTCCTAGATAAACTGCGACGTCGACCGCTTTTCAATGCCGACGATTTCCCGTTGGAGCCACTTTTGATTCCGAAGGCGATAGATGATCAAAGAATCTTCTTCTCGATTCATTATTGCCTGCGCCCGATACTTCAACTCCTGCAACTGTGCAGGAGTTAATTCCCCCTCGAACACCGAATTCTGCACGTGATGCAGATACTCCCGCATCAGCTTCATTATCTTCGTCACCCGTTCAACGCCAACGTCATACACAACAATGCAATACATCGCGCTGCTCCGTTTATTGTTACCACCACGCTTTAAAGGACTTGTACACAGTATCGCCGATTAGATGCCGAACTAATTTGTAGCACTCCAGCCGGATCAACCGACGATATGAAACGTGCCGATTAAGTCCTCGATGCTTAAAAGTACTCTGCATTTTCTCCTCAAACTGCTTTAACACAATTCGCCGTCCTTTATCCCGCAAATAGCAGAACTCCAGCGTCGAGTCGAAATGCTCTAAGCGAATCATCTTCTGATTGACCATCGAAAAAATCAGCCGATCAGCTATCAATGGCTTGAAAATCTCTGCAATATCGAGCGCCAGGGAAAAACGTCGCTCCCCCGGCTCGTGCAAGTAGGCAATGAGGGGTGACAACTGAGTATGATAAATTTCTCCCAAACACGCCGTGTAAACCAAACTGTTGCAAAAAGAGATTAACGCATTTAAAGCATTCAATGGCGGCTTTTTTGAGCGCCCCTCAAAGGGCAAGGAATCACGCAAAATCCGGGGGAAAGCATCGTAATACGTAATGCGAACATTGCCTTCAATCCCGCGTAGTTCGTCCACACTGTCACATCCAGCGATGAGCTGCCGTAGCTTTTCGATTTCCTCAATCTGCCTTCCAACATCAATGCCCCGGTTGTGATAATACCGCAAATTCTTGAGCATTGTGTGCGTTGCCCCTTCCACAAATGATTGCGCTAAAAACAGCCGCTTTACTTTACTCCTGTAATGTTCTACCTGCCGAACCAGCAAAAATCCGCTATTGAGATACTCCCGCGGATAAAAACTGCCCGTATAATGCCCGTAGTAATTAAAAAAATGCACAGGAATACGACGTTGCGATACAAAATCGAAAAATTTTGTAGTCGTGCTCATCTCACCGAAAATCCAGATAGAATCAATTCCATCAATTGGCATCGTGCGCTTCTGCTTCGTGTCGTACGTGTGCGGATCCGCATCACCGGGATACAAAAACAACGCATCTTCTTCGATACCTTCTGCAACCGGCGATGGTTCACCAAAAGGGAAAAACACCAAGGTGTTCTGCCGCCGAACTAACTTGCCGGACGATAAGATATAATACGGTCGCTTCATCGACTACTCCTCCGCTTTGTCCTTCGGTTCTTCAACAAAACACAGCTCGTAATAAGCGCAGGGAGAACAAATAGCTTTGCGTTCCCGCTTCGGAACCGTTTCGCTGTTCGCTATCGCAAAAATCTTTGGTAAAATTTCTGTTTCTAATTCTCGCTCTAATTCCGGCGTCAATACCACGACGCTGCGCTGCTTCTGCTTTGGATATCGCAACTCCCCAAAAGTACCCCGCTGATGGGGACGCCGCTGAAGCTCCTCCTCACTCCGCGCCACCTGCATCCCCTTACTCTTGAGATACCACAGATAAAACAACACCTGCCATCGATGGGCTTCCTCCTGATGATCGCTGGACTTGACTTCACAAACGACATTCCGCTCCCGGTCGTACCAGTCTAAAACGATCCGCTGATCAATGTCAATCTCTTTTTCTTCTCGCATATAACTGTACTGATGAAGCAGTTTCCCCATTCGAACCAGATCGGAATCGTGCTCGCACTCCAGATGATGGGTAAAAAACCAGAGTTTACGCTGGCATACAAAGTAGTAATTCACCATCGTTCCAGTGATGTGTGGCGCTAACTCGATCGACCAACTGGGCGAGAGAACCATTGCCGCATCGCTTTCAGTAGCATTCGTCAAAACATCTTCTCCACCTGAATTCCTATTGGCTTTCGCCTCCCTTCCATCACTCCCAGTATCCACCAAACCATCCGTCCGATCCGGCTCGCACACCGCTTTCTTTCCCCCATCGGAAATCCTTGTGCTTTCCTGAGATACCCTTTCCATCTCCGACACTTCCTCAACATCTCCGGGCTGCCGGTGCCCTTCTTGCCATTCTCTGCGCACTTCGTCCGAATTTGCTACTGTACGGTGAATCACTTGCTCTTGCTGCATCTCTGAGGCTTTGCCAGACGTTTGCTCGCTGTCTGTACCCTCTTCCAGAGAGACGCCTAAGATAGCAGCCAAAAGCTGCTCGGCATCATCCGGAAGTCTCTCTTCCGAAACCTTTGTTTTCTGCTGCTTTTTGACCTTCTCTGCCATCGCTTCGTATCACAATCCCAATTAAACAAACTCTTTTATTTCAGATTCTCTGAGTGTTTACCTACCCCGGTCAATGCGTCATCCAGCAGTTGCTGATAAAATGTCCATTCGCAAAATTCCCTCCCGTGTTGAGGGAATACAAAATCTGGCTATCACACAAGAAGCAAAACGTGTAATCCAGCCTGTCAGCCACCGTCCAGCAAAAAGAATCCAGCAATCACACAAGAAGCAAAACGGCAGAGACAACCAGCAGAACCAATGGAAGCAGCCGTATATCCATCGATTTCCACATTTCCACAAAAACGCACCTTATACCTCTCCCCATTATGCTTCGGAATTCACTCCAACATTTCCAACGCGCAGAAGGCATCGCCCCTTGACCATTTCCTGTTTTTTCAAACTCCACTCCGCATCCTGCGGGCATCGACGGAAAACGACTTTTCAACCACCACCAGCATTTTCAATGACCATTTGAGAAGCTTCTCACTTCCCCACCATCTTAGATTCTGCCCACGGTACCGGAAGAAAGCAGAAGCTCCAACATCGTACTCGAAAGCACACTGATCGTCGACCCCGCCGACATTTCACTCTTTTCTTTCCCCGGTTGCCTCCCGATCCACTCCAGAATCTCTAAAATCCGCTGAAAATTTTCAAAAATCGCAAGTCGTCGACGTCACGGTAAATTTGCATTACTGAAACTCGACAACTTTTTTCTTGAGAAATCCATTCAAAATTTTGCTATTCCTGCAAAAATCGCTATATTTGCAACCTGTTTTGATCGCACCGTGTCGGAATTGAAACCTTCTCATAGAAGATAAAGCTGTGCTTATCCGAATTCGTTTTGATCGCACCGTGTCGGAATTGAAACTTTTCGTGCTGCGACGGCGGGATAACAGTCTGGAAGTTTTGATCGCACCGTGTCGGAATTGAAACGTTTAACAAAGAAAGGGCAGTAAAATGAAACCGGCAGTTTTGATCGCACCGTGTCGGAATTGAAACCCGGTCGAATTCTTTCACCAATGACTTTTGTTCAGGTTTTGATCGCACCGTGTCGGAATTGAAACGTATGTCAAATGCTGCAAGTGCATATTCTCTAAAAGTTTTGATCGCACCGTGTCGGAATTGAAACGGATCGACGCTTTCCCGTCGAAGGCGTCATCCAAATGTTTTGATCGCACCGTGTCGGAATTGAAACTGCTGGTCGGCAAAACGATCCCCAATCAGAGCTTTTGTTTTGATCGCACCGTGTCGGAATTGAAACCTTCCCAGACATCAGGGTCACGTGGACCTCCCCTGAGTTTTGATCGCACCGTGTCGGAATTGAAACATAGTAGTGCGCCACGGATCGAAGCGTGTCGGGAAAGTTTTGATCGCACCGTGTCGGAATTGAAACGGTGCGGCTCTTTCTCAAAGATATTATCCTCGATTAGTTTTGATCGCACCGTGTCGGAATTGAAACAGCTTAAAAGAATCGACGTAGTCGACGTATCCGAGAGTTTTGATCGCACCGTGTCGGAATTGAAACGCAGCGTGAGCGCAAATGCTCACGCTGCTGGTTTTTGTTTTGATCGCACCGTGTCGGAATTGAAACCTTTTTTACGAACGCGCACACGTGCGCCGCGGCTTAGTTTTGATCGCACCGTGTCGGAATTGAAACCCAAATTCGTTTTGATTGCACGGTGTCGGCTTTGAAGTTTTGATCGCACCGTGTCGGAATTGAAACAAGGAACGCATACTCGCGTTCCTTGAAGCCGCGGCGAGTTTTGATCGCACCGTGTCGGAATTGAAACGGTAGTAGCGCGCGGACGTATCGGAACAGCTTATCAGTTTTGATCGCACCGTGTCGGAATTGAAACAAGGATATACAGGGACGGGAAGGGCGACTCAAGATTGTTT
>WFXC01000009.1 GCA_015490805.1 Candidatus Kapaibacterium sp. | reverse complement strand
GCCGTTGCTGGATTCGGTCGCCACGGCGCCGACGCTACGTCCACGCTGTTGACTATATAATACCCCGTCGATATGGCTGGTTGATTGACCGGATTAGCTCCGTCCAGATTAAACGGCATCGGATACGATCCGTTACCACTCCGGTGTAAAATCTCCGCTTCCCCTCGCTTCTGCCCGCTGCCACTGAAAACGGGAAATGCAAATAATAAAAAGACAGACAATGATAGAAACAAACGACGCATAGCTCTTTACCCCTTTCTCGTTTATACAAACTCTTGGACTCTCACTTTTACAGAATTTTAAAGTTACAAAAAATCTGGAAATTAGCGTGTGACCATGCCCAATTTTGACAGGCTCTCTTTACAAAAATTCTCTCTTTTTTGCAAAAACACTGGATTAATTCTGCTGGCAACGGTTGCATCTTTCTGAATCTAAAGTTATGAACCCGTCAATTGTCAGTGTAAGGAAAGCAGTCTCTACTCGTTGTTTCCGCCAGTACCCTTTGGAAGACCGGCACATCAACTGATGGGATCAGATTCACACTACTCTGAGGCATCGATTAAGAAGGCGCAAATCATCAGCGGTATACCCGATCGAAGTTCACCAACAGGGAAAACCGCATTGTATTTGCCAGGGGATGATTTTCTTCTTGAGGAATCAGAAAACTGAAGTCCATACCAAAAATGTCGTATCGAATGCCAGCACCGAAGGAGAAAAACTTCCGATCACCCAAGCGCGTTGGCTCAGCAAAGTATCCACCACGCAGCGCAACCAACTGTTCATACCAATATTCCATCCCAATGGAAAACTCCACTCCTGGATTTTTCCACGCTGTAATGAACGACCGAGGAATCTTATCGGATCCCGTTTCATCTCGATAAACTAAGAGCTTACTGATATCAAATGCAAGAGTTAACTGGTTGAACTCATCTTGCAACACAATAGCAGAAGCGCCAAGGCGCAACGTCGTAGGAAGTGGATCTGCCTGTTGTGCATAGGTAATGCTGGGACCAACGTGCTGTAAATTGAATCCTACACTAACACGATCGCCCCAATCACTACCAAACAACTGCAGATGGCGGGGACGCCACAAAAGTCCAAAATCGAAAGCTACGCTACGTCCTACCCCACTTTCTCCCTGCACATCACTGGCAAGGTTCGACTGGATATAGCGAAACTGAATACCTCCACCCAGATCCTCAGATAGTAACGTTGCATACGCAAGGCTGACTGCAAACTCGAAAGAACGGAAACGTCCCAAAAAGTTTCCCCGAGAATCTGTCCGCTCGTACTCTCCCAGATTCATCAGCAAAAAGCTACCGCCAACTGTTCCATCCAATTGCTCCCAAAATTGCGTATAAGCACCATAGGCATAGAACAAATCCGCTTGAAACTGTGGCAACCAGCGGGAATAAGAAAGCGTTGCCTGTCGATCTGCTTGGAAAGCTAATCCCCCAGGATTCCAAAAGAGGGCATCAATGTCATCCGCAATACCGGTGCCAACATCACCCATTCCAGCCGACCGTGCGCCCGGCGGAATAGTCACAAAGGGCACTGCTGCAGCTCCTGCTTGTGCCCACACCTCTGCTACCACTATTCCGCTAAGGAAAAGTGCCACTATAACGCTGCGGATGATCACTTTCATTAATCCTCTTTCCCCACTGTGAAACAATCTAATCATTTTTATGGCTTGTAGACTATTGTTCCTCCAATGGATTGTGTCTGCTGCCCTACCCTAATCTGAATCTGATATCCATAAACACCTGCCACCGTTCCAGGCTCTGGTTGCCAGTGAAAAGCGGTAACTCGTTCTGCAACCACCTGGGACTTCTCCCAAATAACTCGTCCATATTGATCAAATACCCGTATTGTCGCCTCTACCGGCTCATCGGAAAAATGTTGAAATGGGATCGCGATAGACGTCTGGAATGGTTGGGGATAGGGTGTCAAAAGCTTGGCTAAATTCTGCTGGAGATCAGCAACCACAAAGCAGATCGTCTGATCAGATACATTTCCGACAATATCCCATGCCCGAATCCTTAAAGTATGTTTTCCCGGTGAAAGCCTCGGTAAAAACGTTTCAATCCTCCCTCGACGTGCATCTTGCAGCGACGGTTGGTAATAGGGGGTTAACACCAAAGGTAGGGGATTATCATCGATCCAAGCCTGAATATCATGTCCTACTCCAATGCCACTGGCGTTAATCCCCGTGGAATCAAAGAGTTTCACAATGAGGAGGGGCCGTACAGATACTGAGTCACAAGGACGGAAATTAAGACTCTCAAGGAAAATTTCAATCTGAGGCCCTTGGGTATCTGTAATGTCCCCTGAACCTATACCCTGGATCCGATACTGTTGACTAATGCCCTTAGCAAACCACTTGTGTGTCGTATCAATTGCATACAACAGCAATTTGACGGGCTGTTTCGAAAAACTCACATCCTTGGGTACTACAATGGTAACCGTGAACTTGCCTTCTCTTACTGTAGCTGCTCCAACATTGAGTAACCCCCCAGGCTTCATAAAACGGTGCTTTGTCCCATCTACATCGATAGCTTCTTTTTGAACATCTGCATCGAACAAAAATGCTTGAACAATTCCTTGAAAAGAGAACTTTCTGGATTGGTCAAGACCTACCACACTCCCCTGAATTGTCATAGTTGACAAACTGGGTATCGCTATCTCCATAGAATCCTGCGACATATCTATACCGTTGATAGTCTTAATGCGAACCTGAAGTGGAGGAATAATGACGCGAACTAACGGATCTCCGAGTAAATAAAACTTCTCATCATTTGAACTATTAAATTCGTGTTTAACCCGGAGTAATACTTCACCCAGGCGTGAGTATCCATTCGGAGTCAGAGTAAACAACTCTTGGTAGAACCGTTCATTCAACCGTGCATTGTCAAAAGCATAAACAGCACGAGCGGAGGAAAACACCGCTATAGCTCCCCCATTCGGATATACCAACAAATCCTCCCCCCCACTTTGGCGCTTGGGATCATCAAAACGGGCAAAGTCACATGTAGCAGCCGTCAAAAAGAACAATCGATCCCGGTTCTGCATTTGCGGAATGTGCGCATCTTTATCAAAAATCTCCTCATGTGCCCACACTCGAGGATTTCCATGTCCAATCCAGTTAAGGATAGCGGTACCGGTATTGACGCTACTGAGCAGATCTGCCGTCACTTGGGGACGTCGCAGTCGTCCTGGTTGCTTCTCTGCTGGATAATCAGGCAGATAGATCTTGCGAACCAACATATATTTTGGTATAAACTCCGATGCTAACCGCTCTGATTGACTGGTATGTAACGTCCCATCGCCACCATTCCCCCCGGTTGGGCTATCATCGGCAACCAGTGTGACTCGCAGTCGCCAGGGGTCCTGAGGAGCATCGTTTTCGTAATGCTGAATTTTGTCCAACACTATACGTCCCTGTTCGTTTGATTGCACTGTTATTCTGCCAATCGCCAAATCATTTGCCCGATCATTCCCAGCAACTCGGACAAAGAAATCTTCCGTTACTGTCGAGTAAACAGCGTTTAAATAACCATCCTGATTATCAGGTGACTCCCACGGAGGAATAAAGTTCACTTGGGAGGTCTGAAGCTGCCGATAGTCATAATGCCCATCCCCCCAGAAAACAACAAACTGCGGTGGTTGCTGCCACTGATGAAACGCCAGAGCGATAAAGTTCCGAATAGCAGTCGGATCTGGCATTCCCGCCGCAAACTCTAAGAAAATTGACTCCGTTGTTACTACCATACACCGAAGAGAATCATGCTGCCGACGATAATCAGCATAGGCCGTGGCTGAAGGAAGAAGCTGAGGATGGGTAATCACTAAGACTGCTGCTTGATGGTTAGAATCTCGCAATCCTGCTAATTCAACAGGTACCACGGAAGGTGTTTGCAGTTGTTGTGCTAATACCAATCGCCGTGGCTGCTGCTCCTGGATATCCACTCGCACTTTGTTCTCATATTGCTGGAACGCTATCGGCTTCGGAATCGCAGGGTCCGTCACATCAAATCCCCAAATAGGTCGATCTCCTTGAAACCCACTGATAACATAAGCTACTGGTTCGCTCTCTCCGGGGAGAGTAAAGAAATCAATCCAGCCATTGCGGGCCTGTAATCTTGCTGTATACCAAATATCGATCCAATCTATGTAGCCAGTTCCTGAAGGATCACTGGACTCGTACTCTAACCGTAAAACAGACCGTGGTTCTCCTAATACTGGTGCCTGGGTTTTGACCTCTATTGTACGGAAGTACGCAACGGAATACTGATAAATAGCAGGATTTACAGAAGCTAAATTTAAAGTAGCCAAACTTGCGTTGTGCTCATATATCTGAATTTCAGCAGCCGCTGATGCATAGTGGGCAAGACGGAAACGATAAAACACCTCACTATCTACTACTAAGTCTGGCAATCCTAAGGTAACAGTAGCAGGAACATAACGATCAAAGGGCATTCCTACCCAGTTTCGACCGGAACCTGGATACAATAGTTGCAATTGATCTTCCTCCCAAAATACGCATCGGATTCCCTGCTGCTCATACTGAATTGCCTGAGGCACGCTGTCGTTGATAGCAGTCCACGGACGCCGCGGCCGTCCTCCAACCGTCAGTAAATATGTCACCGTGTTAGCATAAGGGTTTTGGTAATGTCCAAATTCTCCATTGCGGTATTCGGGTGCACGAGCAGCAGCTCCATAAAAAACAAACCGCTGGAACGTCCCATCTGCTGCGTACTCTGCAAGCAGCGGCTGCTCTCGTATCCATTCTTGTTGAGCATCTCCTACTCCATCTGGCAGTGGTTTGCCTCCTATTCCATAAAGTTTAACTGTTTGCAAAGTTGCATTATCCAGAGCAATACCCAATGATTGTAATTGCTTAGCTGTCAATTCGTAAACTCCCTCCTGCGAGATTTCAATCTTCCACCACCGCTCTCCATCCAACTTGTCAAGTAAACGTTGGGAGGATGTATACCACCACAATGCCGCTTCCGGATTCATTACATTGCGAGGTAATACTCCCGCCGCTAGTGTAGCAATTTCCGTATTGCTCGCCAACGCCTGCTGCATCCGATACGCAGAGGAAAATCCCAATGACACCTGAACACGTCGCGCCACTGGTACAGTAGTGCCGGAATACACCACCAACTCAGCAAGATGCCACCGAGCTATTTGTCCATAATACCGGAGGCGTATTAGCTGTTGAAAATCATCGGGAAATTCCATAGCCGGCTGGCTTGAAGAATAAGGCAACACCGAAAAATCATCCAGCCAAAAGGCATCCGAGGAGGGAACAATAGCAAAGACACGGACTGAATCTATACGTGGCACGGCAAAATCGACTGATATCTGGAGCCGATGGGGAGTGCTATGCTCAACGATCCAGTCAGACGCAAAAAGAGTACTACTTGCAAGCCATAGCATAGCGTAAGCCACCCACCAATGCCGCATAGCTTACTCCTTAATTGTCTAACCTAGTAACGGAGTAGCCTTATTTTCGCTGATGCTGTTCCCCTTTTGTTTGCAGAGCCTCCCCACTATGACGAAGCAACATTGCAGTAAATGCAACAGGTAGCAAATTTTCCAATACAAACCACTGCTGCAATCGTCCATCTGTCACGATGACGACACTGTCAGGCCCAAAATCATAGAGCATCTGGCGGCAAGCACCACACGGTGGAGTTAAGCCCCGTTGGTTATAAACAACTGTTGCCACAATCGATCGCTCTCCGTTGGCAACGGCTGTTGTCAAAGCATTCCTCTCGGCGCACAACGTTAGACTGTAGCTACTACACTCCACATTACATCCTCCCCAGACCTTTCCGCTTTCACCTATCACTGCTGCACCAACAGGAAAATGCGAAAATGGTGCATACGCTCGTTTCCACATTTGCTTTGCTTTCCGTACAGCTCGTTCTAATAAGGGCGCAACTGCAAGATCAGGAGATTCAGGTGTCAGCGCTGTACGCAGGAAAGCTGCTGTTAAAACCTTTCCCTGTTGCTCTAACTGTGTGCAGCGCGTCTGGATGGAACGCCTTGAGCGTTTCTTGCTCATTTGACAACTAAGAAAGGATTACACTGACAAAATCGAGCGACAACTTTCTTCGCCCGCTCTGCTTGCTCTTTTGAACTGTAATCCCCGATTACCACAGCATAATGCGGCTCGCCTCCCATTACTTTTTTAACGACTTCTGCACGCAAACTCAACCGCTGGTATTTCATCAGCTCCTTCGCTGCTGCCTCACGGGAGGTGTAAATTCCCACTTGCAACCCGTATCGGACTTGCTGGGCAGTATCTGTCTGTTGCGTTGCCGGTTGCGGCGGAAAGTTCGGCACCTGTGCTGGCGGTTGATTATTGTACCGGGGTGCCCGAATTACCGGAGGAGTCGGAACGGTGGACGTAGTGTCCTGCACGGTGCGCTGCGGTCCAAGCCCCACTGTTTCTTTGACCAATAATCGAGCGAACAGAAGGTATTCAGAATCCGGATATTGTGCTTCAAACGCGCTGAGCCAGCGTCGCGCCTGTGTCGTATCCCCTGCGACTGCATAAATCTGTACAATGCGCCACAGCGCATCATCCGCCCATTGACTTCGGGGATACTCCCGAACGATTTTTTCATACAACGGCAATGCCTTCATCGCATCGTTTGCAGCAACGCCGTGCAGAAAGATCACTCCCGGATCATTGGGATACTCCAGCAATAAGTCTGGCAAGAGGCGTTTGACTTCCTCCACTTTCCCCTGAGCAATTTTGCGAAGCTGTTCATAAACCACCGCATCCGCACTCTGTGCCCAAAGAGCACTGTTTGTTTGGAGAAAGAGCCCAAGGATTCCAACTACAAGAACCCCCACGATCTGCCGTCTTTTCATTTTTTTCTGATCCTGCTGTACAACTTGTGAAACTGCAAAGTTAGGAAGAAACGATCAGACAATCATCAACGGCAAATCCAGCCATAGCAGTCGCTGCTGGGGGTACCGGTGGACATCTTTTTCCCGCTCTTGCCGTTATTGAAGCACTCCAACAACGCCGTACCATCCGCCCTGTTTTCTTTGGCACTGCTCACCGCATCGAAAGCCGAATTATTCCCCAGACTGGTTTCCCCTTCATCCCGCTCTCCATTCACTCTACATCCAGCATTTTCTCCGCTCAAACTCTCCGATTACCGTTTTCTCTGCTCTCCTCACTCCTTAGAGCCATACACGTCCTCAAAGCTATTGAGCCAGCGGTCGTACTCTGTACCGGTGCCTACATCAGCCTACCGGTTGGACTTGCTGCTTCTGCCCTCTCATTGCCGCTGGTGCTGATGGAAGCGAACAGCTTTCCGGGACGAACGATTCGGTGGTTAGCGCCGATGGCAGACCGAATTTTTCTCTCGTTTCCCAACAGCTTCCAGTGGTTTTCCAGACGGTTGCAGCGTCGCTGCATCTTGAGTGGCAATCCAATTCGGCCGTCTTTACTCCACAATCCCCCGGATCCAGCAGAAGCCAAACGCCGCTGGGGATTCAATCCTACACTTCCGCTTGTCCTTGTCCTGGGTGGTAGCCTGGGAGCACGTAGCCTTAACGAGGCCATCGCCAGCATTGTGCCGCAATTGATCCAGCACAAAATTCAAGTATTGTGGCAAACAGGCAAACAGACAGTGGACACTCCGCTCTCTTCCCCGCTGATTGTTCCGACTGATTTTATCGACGATATGCAGGCGGCGTATCAAGCTGCGGATCTTGTAGTAAGCAGGGCAGGGGCTTCCGCCGTTGCAGAAATCGCTGCCTTCGGAAAACCCGCAATTTTCGTTCCCTATCCCGCAGCCGTCCATCGCCACCAGCATCATAATGTTGCAGCACTTGTGCGTCACCAAGCAGCGCTTTTTCTGGAAGATCACCAGCTCAAAGAACAGCTTCTGCCTCTTATCCGCCATGTCCTCCGTCACGCATCGCTTCGGGAACAGCTTGCTCAGAATATTCGGCAGTTTGCCCGACCAGATGCTGCAGAAGTTATCGCGAAGGATCTGGAAAAATTTTTACCATAACTCTTTATGTGAAGCCTACAGCTTCCATTTTCATTTTCCTGGTCGGCAAAGTACCGCTGCCACATTCCCGGCAAAGCAACGGAAGCCACCCCTGGATTTGGCTACGTTCCCAAAGATCGCTAATTTTGTTTTTGTCAGGATCCGGAGAAAGGTACAGCAAAGGCAATGTCCGAAAGGTATTCGCACAAATTAGAAGCTTCTTCTGTTTTTGTATTTCCTTACCGGCTGGACATCTACTGGAAAGCCTTAGCGATCTATGCTACGACTTTCATTGTTTACGCAATTGTTCAGGGGACCATTCAATCCACCAATTTTTCCATCACATACGATCCCATCCTGCTTATTCTCCTTGCTTTCATCCTCTTAGGCGTTCTGGCGGTAAGCATCCACTCATTTCTGCGGCGACGGATCGTTATCACACCGGAGGAAATCCGCATTGAGAATCGCCTCCGCTCCTTGCGCATCCCCCTTGTTGATATCCGTTCGATCCGATTTCGGCAGCCGAGACTGTCGCGTGGTGGTCCCCAGTATCGGGTTGTTGCCATCTACTTACGCCGGCGACGTCGACCGGTTCGGATTCGCCCCGGACTATACGAAAATGAGCATCAGCTTGTCGAGTTACTACAAGCGCTCAAACAACAGCTTCATCCTCGATGAAAAGGTGGTTCTGGCTACTTGCCGCTTGTTTTCCTTTGCATTTGTGGGCAGATATTCCCAGCAACTTTGATGTGTTGATGGATGTATATGAGCGCTATATCCAGCACTTGCTACACCATCCGCTGATTCAACAGTGCGACTCTCTGTCTATTGAATTCACACCGCACGCAGCAGTCCCCATCCTGCGGAACCGATTCATTCATCTCGCACATCCCATATTATCCATCGCAGCATCCCGCACCCGCTGTCATTTATCATTCAGCCTCGAATATTTCGAGGTTACTTATTACCCGCATCCACGAGACAAAGACTCCCTTCTCTGTCTCTTTCGATGGAAGATTTTCCCCGTTCTTGTCAGCAATGGCAAAACGATTCCTTTGCCTCCTTTAGACACAACCGCCACCCTATCGAGCGCTCGCAAGGACATACCTTTTCGTGAACGACCCTCCTACCCATTCACCACTGCCGTTTTGCCAACAGATGCTGGCAACTCCTTTTGGGATCAGATAGGA
Organism: Candidatus Kapaibacterium sp.; assembly: GCA_015490805.1. Taxonomy (GTDB): domain Bacteria; phylum Bacteroidota; class Ignavibacteria; order Kapaibacteriales; family WFXC01; genus WFXC01. The sequence goes on along the minus strand of WFXC01000009.1, from coordinate 6,063 downwards.
ATCCCATTGCTATTTCTTACCTCTTCAGTGTTAGCCGTCATACTGTTTTTTACATTGCGATCTCAGTAACGCAAGCGATTGGACTATGGCTTTTGAAATCGTTACGGCACAACCCGAACATATTGATCAACTCAGTCAGCTTTTTGCGCATGCCCACAATGACTACTATGTCGCTTTCCTCCCGCATTTCTTCCGCCCTGTTCCCCCGGACTTCTGGCGCGACCGACTGCTCAAAGCATTAGATACCCCAAACTACCATATCTTTGTTGTAATGGACACCGATCATCAGGCGTGTGCCGGTTTCAGCGAAATTTTTATTCGGAACACCACGGTGCCTTATATCATCCCGGAGCGCCGATTGGTGATCAACAACATTTATATCGATCCCCACTATCGCCGCCGGGGTTTAGCATCGCTGCTGTTAGAACACATCCAACACTTCGCCGAGCAGCATAACATTTTGACTTTGGAGTTGGAGGTAGCCAGCGCAAATACGGCTGCGCAACGGCTTTATACTCGATTCGGTTTTACTCCACGAACAATTACGATGGAGCAACGACTATCTGACAGCTAATTAGTACAGAAACCGTATTTTTGCGGCTTGCACGAAACAAAGGGCAGGATTGGAATGCGATATTCGCAGGCTTTTATCCCAACTCTTCGGGAAGTTCCCAGTGAGGCGCAAATTCCCTCACACCAGCTTATGCTCCGATCCGGGATGATCCGGCAGGTAGCTGCCGGGGTCTACTCCTTTTTGCCGCTGGGTTATCGGGTGGTCAAAAAAGTCATCGCAATTCTGCAGGAAGAAATGGACCGCATTGGCGGGCAGGAATTCCACCTTCCGGCACTTAATCCCATCGAAATATGGGAAGCAACGGATCGAGTTGCAGCGATGGGCGATGTGCTCTTTCGCCTTGAAAACCGCCGTAACCTGGTATTAGCACCAACGCACGAGGAGATCATTACCTACCACGCCCGCCAGCATATTAAGTCCTACAAAGAACTCCCTCAGATCTGGTATCAAATCCAGACAAAATTCCGCAATGAGCCGCGCCCGCGCTCTGGCGTACTGCGTGGCCGCCAGTTCCTAATGAAAGATTCATACTCGCTGGACGCAACCTGGGAGGGATTGGACCAGAGCTATCAAAAACACTACGAAGCGTATCACCGCATTTTTTCCCGTGCTGGACTTCGATTCTTCGTTGTTGGCGCTTCCTCCGGCGCAATGGGCGGTAGCGCTTCACAGGAGTTTATGGTTGAATCTCCCTATGGCGAAGATACGTGCGCTCTCTGCGATCACTGTGGATATGCTGCAAACTTAGAAGTAGCTACCTCGGCACTGTCACCTGTTCCCCGTCTTGACTCCTCGCCACCGCTGGAACTCTTCCCAACTCCCCACGCCAAAACGATCAATGACCTCATAGAACAATTCGGCGTTCCAGAAGAACGATGCGCAAAATCCGTTGTCTACATCGTCAACTCGCAGCCGGTACTCATCCTTATGCGCGGCAACGACGAGTTGAATGAAGAAAAACTGGCATCTGCTCTGCAGACAACCCAATTCCGCCCGGCTGAACCCGAAGAAATTGTGGACATCTTTGGTGCAGCGCCCGGTAGCATTGGTCCAATTAACGTGCCAGACAGTGTCCGTATCCTTGCAGACACGCTCCTGCAAGAAACCAACGGGTTGATTTCCGGTGCGAACAAAGATGGCTACCACTACAAAAACATCGATCTGGTACGGGACGTAGGTAGCATTGAATATTTCGATCTCCGAACGGTTCGCGAGCGCGAACCTTGCCCGCAGTGTCAGCAGCCGCTTCGGATTGTCCGGGCTATTGAAATTGGCCACATTTTCAAACTGGGAACGAAATATTCCGAAGCGCTTGGGGCCACCATCCTCTTAGAGGATGGTTCGGAACAACCCATTATTATGGGAAGCTACGGCATCGGGGTCGAACGCATCATTGCCTGTTACATTGAGCAGAATCACGATGATAAAGGCATTATCTGGAATCCTGCTCTCACGCCCTATGATCTTTCGCTAATTGGCATCAATATACACAAAGAGCCAGCCGTCCAGGATATGGCCGCGAAACTCTACGAGCAGCTCCAGCAAGCAAACTTCTCTGTTCTCTTTGATGATCGAGCTGTCTCCGCAGGGATCAAATTCAACGACGCTGATCTTTTAGGTTTTCCTCTCCAGCTTATCGTTGGACCTCGAACGCTGAAAGAACAGACGGTGGAAATCAAGATTCGGCGCTCTGGCGAGCGGCTGCACGTTCCCTTAGATGCAGTGATCTCCACTGTTCAAGAGCAGTACCACAAACTCTCTGAAGCGGAAATATGACCCAGCCGTTATCGCCGTCGCCACAATCTTCTCCCAGCCCGCTTTTTCTCTATCTCTTCCGCCTCTGGAAAAAGCGGCGAATGGTACTGATCCTCGTTCCATTGATTTCGATGGTTTTGATGACACTGTACGCTTTGTTTGGAATGAAGGTGTGGTACAAAGCTACGGTGACCGCTTTTCCGCCCTCCACCGGTGAAGGCGGCGGTTTAGCCGGGTTGCTGGGAGGGTTAGCGCCGGGGTTTCCAGGATTGGAACTGACCAAGCTGGGCGCGCAAGAGGGAATATACTCTCCGCTAGTTTTGCTCCAGAGCCGCCGAATGATCGACACCCTGATCGACCTGTACCATTTAGCAGATGTCTACGAACTTCCCGATTCCCCGCGGGTGAAACTCCGCAAATACGTGGCTTCCGATATCGATGTTTCTTTCGAGCGCGAAGGCAATTACGTCATCAGCGTTTATCATACTGATCCCACTGTTGCCGCCGATATGGCAAATCGGATGGTAGAGATTGCCAACAAATTTGCGTCAGAGCTTTTTCAGCGCGAATACCGCTGGCAAATCGACTTCCTGGAACAACGCCTGGCAACAATCGAGCGCTCACTGGCTGCCGCTCGCGACAGCCTCGTTCAATTTGCTCAGCAATACCAGATTGTAGAACCCGAAACGCAGGTGAAAACAGCTATTGAAAGTATAGCCGACCTGCGTGCAGAAATCACGAAATATCAAATCCAGCTTGAACTGCTGCGCCAGGCGTATGGTCCCAACGACCCTGCCGTACAGGCGCAGGAAAAAATTCTTCAGGATCTTCGGTCTCGCCTTGTCCGGATGGAAACACAGCCCGGCTACTTCGGCAATTTCCCGCTTCAGAAAGGAGCCTCGGTAGCACTCCGCTATATGGAGCTGCTCACTAATGTTGAAACGTACTACCGAATCAAGGCATTCTTAATCCCGATGCTGGAGGAAACCAGAGTCAAAGCACAGCGGTTCAAACGCATTCTAAACGTGCTGGACCCCGCTGTTCCTCCAGATATGAAGGCACGCCCGAAACGCTCACTATACGTACTGGGAACAGGCGTAGCAACCTTTCTGCTACTTCTGATGGGATTTATTGCGCACGAACGGTACCAGTTTTATCGGCAAGCGATGCAAAAGTCTAATTCTTCCGAGCATCCAGTTGCGTAATCATAGCCCGCAGCTCATCCTCCGAAAGTTCATACCGCTCACCGCAATACTTGCACACCAGTTCCCGATGACCATCCTGGAGCATTCCGCGCAATTCTTCCACACCCAGCATCAACAAAGCAGCCTTGAAACGATCTTTGGAACAGCGACAGAAGAAATCCACCGGAGTGCTATCTACCTGCTGAAGCGGGAAAGGAACCAAGGTTGCTGCAATCTCAGGCGGCATATACCCTTGTCCAAAAAGCGTGGTGAGCGAACGAAACATCCGCAATTGATCTTCCACTTCCTGAATTTCCAGCTCGGTTGCACCCGGCAATGTCTGAATCAAAACACCTCCTGACTGCTCAATGTTGCCTTCTTTATCAATCGTCACGTCCAGCAAGACCACGGAGGGTACCTGTTCGGAACGCCACAGGTAATATGCTACATCCGAGCTGATGTCCCCTCGTCGCAGCTCCACAATTCCCGTTACCGGCTCCACACGGTTATACAAAATCCTGGATACCCGGAGCACCCCAACGCCCAGTGCATCACCCAATCGCACATTTTGCTGCGAGAAGTCTAAGGTAGCAGCAGGATTGGCAACATATCCTCGCACTTCTCCAACCTTTAAAGCCTCCGCTAAGACTTTCCGCAAAGGACCATTTCCCATCGCTTCAATAACCACACGCTCTTCACCCTTAAGAAAAGATGCCAGCAGTGAAGATGCTGCCATCGTCTTTGCCAGCATTACGGCTGCCAGCGGTGATAATTGATGTCGTTGCTGCGCCGTTTGCGCCGCCCGCGTATTTTTGACAACAGATACCCGGAAATGCCCGCTTTCCGCAATAAAGCGTACAACTTGATCCCGTTCTCGATACGCCCGTTTTAATGCTTCAACTCGTTCCGTCATAGCAACTCCTCCTCTTGGAAAACGCTCTTTGCTACTTGATGCCATAAACGGCAATTGATCAGCAAAAGTGCAATACTTCTCGGCACACGCTATACCACAACCCCTTCCCATTCGTTCTCTGAACACACAGTGGTAAAAACATTCAGGCATTCAATGCTCCGCATCATTATTGTGACGATATGTGGTTTCCTGGTTACCGCACCTACGTTTGCACAACCCATTACAGCAGAACACGCTGAGCAATATCGAGTTATCCAGACTCCCAACGGGATCGAACGTTTACTCTTGGGCAATGTGCATATCCGCATTGGTGCGCTGGAAATCTTTGCTGACAGCGTCAGGGAGCAACCCGCCAGAGCGCTGATTATTCTGCAGGGCAACGTCCGCATTTATCGAGACTCCCTGCACATCGCTGCCCCAATCCTCTACTACAACCGAAAAATGCAAACGATGGATGCCCCCAATGGGGTCACTATTGTGGATTCGTCTGTCCGGGTAACCGCTCAATCCGGGATCTATTTTCGCTCCGATGACCATATCCAGCTTTCTGGCTCCGTCCATATTGCGACGGATTCCTTACTGCTCCTTGCCGAGGTCGTTCACTATTGGCGCCGCTCCCAAAAGTTCAGAGCCATAGGTAATGTCCAGTTGTTGCGACAGCCAGACCGCTTTCTTATCGCAGACTCAGTCAGCGGGAATCTGGCAACGGAGTGTTACACCGCTTCGGGGAACGTCCGGACGTGGTCTTTCCCCTCATCATCTGCTGATACCACGTTCCTTCAAGCAACTTCCTTATACCTTTGTGCTGATACGCTTCGTGCGAAGGAAAGCGTCGTCGTTGTCACCGATCAATTCCGATGTCGCACTGGAACACTTTTCCAGATAGACTCCACACTGCTCCTCTTCCCCGAAACACGCATCTGGTTAGATTCGACCGTTCTTCAGGCAGATTCCGTCGTTTACCGACAACGCAACGATTCGACAGACCAGCTCACAGCGTGGCGCAATGCTTCAGTACTCCTCCCGACATCAGCGCAATTCCCAGACCGATGGCACTTATTAAAAAGCGAATACCTTCGTATTACCACCCTCAAAGACGCTCCGGCAAAGATCCTTGCCCATACTGATGCTTACAGTCGATATTTTCTCTTTGACGAATTGCAACAACCGGCAGGAGTCGTTGAACACAAAACAGATACGATTGCTATCGCTTTCCAGCACAAAAAACCTATAATCGTGGCACATCTCCATAAGGCTTATGGACAATTTCTCCCTGAATCACTTATTGATACCCATCCGCAACTTCTGCAATCGGCTTCTCCTTTGCGTTCGATGCCCTCTCGCCCCTCCCCGGCTTCTCTGCTACGACAATTCCTCAATCAATTCCAGCGTGCTCCTTTCCACGTTGCACAACATCCATAAGCTGCGGCACCCGATAACAACGTTCCATCGAAAACGCCGTTGTGACCCATCGATAACCTCTCCACAAACAAAAAAAGGGTGCCGAATGGCACCCCTTTCGCTCTATCCATACCTGCTCTGCTCCCTTACCTCACTACCTCTACCTTCACCCGCGCTTCCGCCTGCCCCTGCCGCAACACTACCACATACACCCCGCTGCTCAATCCAGCCCCGAT
>WFXC01000008.1 GCA_015490805.1 Candidatus Kapaibacterium sp. | reverse complement strand
AATCGTAGCTGCGTTCGTGAAATCTCCTCCTACCCGCGGTGGTACGGTGTGGTTAACGGGGGGTACAAGCATACACTCCAAGAGTACTTCCTCACCCTATTCCTCTTCCACGGAAAAGGAAACTTCTTGCCGACTAGAATCGGTGCTCCCAGTTCGCTGGGAGCGCACACTTCAGCGTACCAATTCCCCCTCACCCTTACCCTCTCCCGGAGGGAGAGGGAATTTCTTGCCGGCGAAAGCTGATGGTGCTGGCACAGAGCAAGACAGGGGACTACCCCACGATATTGATGATATTGCATCAACATCCATAGGGGCACGGCACTGCTATGCCCCTCCATCGCACGCGCTCCGTAATCCATCAGTAGTCCACCGACCTATCTCCACAATTGCACCGCAACGATACATCTACGTCCTCGCGTAGCAGTGATCCGTTGGGTTGCTTGTCAGCGCAACAACGCTACGCCCTTACAACATTCACTAGGACGCGCTCCTTAGAGGACATCCTTTGCCGACAAAAGTCGGCGCTCCCAATGAGGTGATTCCATCCTACCAGAAACGCACACTTCAGCGTGCATTTACTAGGAGCGCACGCTTTAGAGGGTATTTACTGGGAGCGCACACTTTAGTGTGCATCTATTATGCTGACCAAAGTCGGCGCTCTTAGTCGTTGCGGGTGTGCACGCTTTGTCTACATATCAGGAGCACATCAGCCAAAAAATTCCTATCAGGTGTTGAATTCAACACTTTAGAGAAAAAATGCCCTTGCATTGTTGCCAGTAGCGCCGTATTTTTGTAACAAATTGACAAGGATTTGAAAAGCAATCAAGGAGTCAACACGACCGGTGAGAGTTGACGGAGTAAAGCTTAAAGCAAAAACACAGATTTTCAAATAGAAAGAGAAAGGGCACAGGATGAAGGTATGGAGGATTCTCTTTTGCCTGTGGCTTGTTCCAATCTTTGTTGTTGCACAGCCATTTCAGGTGCAGTTCCAGCAGCTTCAGCCACCGACACCATTTTTGAACGACTGGGAGCAAATTCCCTTTTTCCGCGCCACGATCCGAAATACCTCTCAGCAACTCCAGCAATTTTATGTGGAGCTCCAGTTCAAGAACAACCACACAGGTGAAGAGTTTTCGACAATCAGCTATCGAATGCAGTTAGCGCCGCAGCAGATGATCACCCTGGACAACACGCAAAAAGGAGCGCAGGGATTGATTGATTGGCAGGCAACGCGGCGGCGCAATTCGGGATTCAGCACCGATCTGACGAAATTTTTGCTCACCGGCATTATTCCCGAAGGGATCTATACGGTCTGTGCTCGATTGTTAGCGGCGGATGGTGTCACCGAGATCCAGAAGGTGCAGCCGTGTCTAACAATCGTTATCCAGCATCCTCCACAGCCGCGGATTGTGCTACCGCAGGACAAGAGCTACGTCTCGCACCAGCAGCCCACGTTTTTGATTCAGTGGGTTGCGACGCCACCACTGGGAACACGCCAGCAGTTTCGCTACCGACTCCGAATAGTCGAAATGTTACCAGGACAGGCGCCGGAGCAGGCACTCCAGAGCGGGCGAGTGGTGTTCTCCACGGAACTGGTGCAACAGACGCAATATCTCTACACGGTCGGCAAAGACCCAATGCTGACTCCTTACAGCACGTATGCTGTTGAAGTGCAGCAAGGGTATCAGTACAAGGGCAAGTTTATACCGGTTGGACAGAACAATGGCAGGTCAGTGCCAGTGCAGTTCGTGTACGGGGAGCAACTGTCGGCTGTCACGATTACGTATCCGCAAAAGGGGGCATTGCTGACAACGAAACAGTTACCACTTACCATTCAATGGCAGGGTCCGAAACTCACAGCACCACTGGCGTACCGGCTGGTATGGGCGCCATTGCCAGCGCAGGCAGATCCCGCAGGGCTATGGAATTATCCCAATCGGCGGGTGCGCGTGGTAACGCCGAAGCAGAAAGGGAATCAGTATCAGGCAGCACTGAGCAAGGCGGATTTTCCCGGTGCTGGACGCTATGGGCTGCAGGTCCAGGTCATTCGCCGACTGGATCAACGGGTGATCGTTGAATCGCGAGCGATTGATTTTACGCTGATCAATCTGACACAGCCATTGAAGATCCAGCTTATTGCTCCGCGTGATGAACAGAACTTCCCACTGAATCAATTTCCAGTCACGGTTCGATGGCGGATCAACCTTACCAGTTTGCCCTCACAGTATTTCTACCGCCTTCGCTGGGTGCAACTACCGCGGGAAATGAGTCCTGGCGAGATTCGGCGGCGGTACATCACGCCTGCGCCGTTTGAGGATCTCCAGTGGTTTCTGGTTTCGGAGGAGACCCGATCGCGACAGGTGGGCGAGAAGATGCAGGTCGAGCGGTTTCCCGTTTACCTCATCATCAAATCGAAGCGGTGGTACACGGAATTTCGATACGATCCCAACACAGGGAAGTATCTGACCAAAGAAGGAAAACCGATCCCGGATCCTCATTTCGTGTGGCGAACACAGTATGGCGATGCCGCATTGCAGAAATGGCTGCGGAGTTTGAACATTGCTGAGACGTTTATTCAGCGATACCGCCAGGTGCTGCAGAATCGAAAGGCGGTATTTGAAAAAACGCCCAAAGGATGGCGGCACGGGGACATTGATGCTGGTGCCCGGTTGAGTGCAGACCTGACCCTGGAACAGTTGCGGAAAACCGGAAATTATCTGTATCGGGTGGAAATTGCCAGTCGCTCAGATGGGCGAACAATTCTGGCAAGCGATCCACAGTTTTTGGGCGCTGCTATTCCGGTGATCACAAAGATCCTGTTTCCCAAAAAAGATCCGTATACCCAGCGGCGATGGGTGGACCACACCAAATTTCCGAAGCAATTCTGGATCAAGTGGAAAGCAAACTTCCACGGCTTTGCCCGACCGTACGACTTTTCGTGGCGGGTGGACATTGTGGAATTACCCAATGAGCTCTTAACGCCGCGGGAGGCTTTTCGGAATCTTACCAAACAAAACTGGATTTCCCGGGAAGAAACTCCGGATGACTCGGCTGAAGTCCAGCCTCTGAAAGGGAAGAAGTTCGTTCCGTATCGCTGGTACGCGGCTCGAATTGTGGGAGTGTGGCAGCCGTCCGGTGGGAAAGAGCAGGAAATAGGAGATACGGTCTACATCCGATTTCTGTATGGTAAACCTCCAGTAAAGAATTTTGTGATTCAGACACCGTCGCACGGAAGTACCATTCCTTTGAATCTTTTGCCGCTGCGCGTTCGGTGGCAGAATCGCGCAGCCTTGCCGGAAGACGTGGAATACCGGGTAGAATGGGTGTCCCTCTCCGAGATGACGGGAGAGAAATGGTTCCGGATGCGGCGGGAACAAATGACAAGACAGGATCTGGAAGAGTTGCTCGGATTTTTTGCCTCCAAAAATCCGAACGTCAAAAAACACTTTGTCCAGAGTGCTGGAACAAAGACCGAGGCAGTGTTGCCACTGGCAAAGACGCAAGCGCGTTATCTGGCAATTCGGATTCAGTTATATGGCAAGAAGTTACAACGCCCATTCTGGTATACACCGGTGGTGGTAGTCAAACTGGATCTGCCAGAACTTCTGATCTCATCGCCACCACTGACTATTCGGGACACCAGCCAGGTGGCAACCCAGGGACAGCTACGGTGGGAAACAAACGTAGAACGTTCTTCCAGTCTTTCAGTGCTCCATTACCGTGTCACAATGTTCCAGCGGCGCCACGGGGAAGATGTCGAAAGTGCCATCAAGCGGGCGAAAATTTTCCAGAAAATTTACTCGCACAAAGAGGTGGAGCAAAAGCCAGCTTTTTACGATCCTAAGAAGCACGGTAAGCTGAAGTTGTACCATTCGTATGGCTACAAAGTTGAGCCGCTGCTCTATGATAGCACAACGAAGAAGTGGTATCAGTACGGAGGATCGCCAGTAGCGACCTTTTTCGTCGGTCAGCCGCTGGATCCGGTAGTGCTACTGAAGCCATCGAAGTCGGAGATTGTCCCTGACGGCATCGTGGAATTTCTGTGGAAAGGGAATCATCAGCGGCTGAAGAACTGGAAAGAATTTCGCTACGTGCTCAGTCTGGTGAAGGTCACGGGAGCAGATACCGCGAAGTTTCCGAGGACAGACACCATTCAGGATGCACAGAAGCGGCAGCAGGTGCAGAAAGCCAAGCAGCGGCTGGCGGCTGAGCGCTTCTATCAACCCTCCAAAGAGATCCCCATAGGATCTTCAGCATTGCTTCCAAAGTGGGAAAATCAGCAGGATACCAGCTATACGCTTCAACAGGCGCCGGATAACGATGCTCCGCTGCTGCTGGCGCGAGTCGAGGTGCGCTGGAAGAAGAACAACCAGCCAGTGGCGTGGAGTCGCACGGTGGAAATCCGGTGGAAAGAGAAGCTTACGGCTCCAGAGAAAGCCGACACAATTCCATTGCCGATAAAGTCCATTGCGTATCTGGTCTTGCCGCATAAAGATGTGATCCGGCAGAGCAGCGGCAAATCTGGCGTAAAGATTTACACCACAAAGAAGCCGGTACCATTGTACATCCCGGCGCTCCGATTTTTGTTCAAGGGCATCACACCGAAAATTTACGTCAGCTTCAAAAATGCGTGGATTAACTTCAAGACCTTCGAGATTGTAAAGGGACGGATCTTTGCCGGCGTCAATCCCGATCAGGTCAAGTCCAACAAGGATTACAAACCGCTTTTAAAGATTGGATCATTTCCGCTCTCCATCGCAGCGGTTGAGTATAGGGCATACGACAAGAAGGACAAGCAATCCAAAAATAAGCCGAATTTCTTTGTGACCTTAGGCTTACAAATTCCCGGATGGCTGGATCGCCCCATTTTGCTGAAGAATGTAACGCTGAGCGATAAAGGATTGGAGGGACAGTTTACTTACGGGACGTATTCGAAGACGCACAAAGCGGATGAAAAACCCGTGCTGAAGTGGGATGTCATTCCGTATGGTGGACTATGGTTCACCCTGGATGGGATTACCGTGGATTTTGCTACAGGAAACGCTCCGGAAAAGTGGAAGTTTCAGCTCTCTGGTGACATCGGCAGTCATTTGTTTGCAAAGGTTCAGAAGAGCACGGAAATTCCGAAGCCCTTGCATTACTTTGCGACGGTGTCGGTGCTTCCAAAAGGCGATGTGAAGGCGAACTTTGGACTGGATTTTACCCACTTTGAGAAAGATTCTCTCACCAAAAAAGCTCGAATTCCCTTTGGACTGTTTGATTTTATTCCGATGAAAGTCGGAAGTCAGCCACCGTACGAATTCACCCTGAACAAAGGACGCTTTACCTTCCGGCTGGCAGGAGTGCTGAACTTTCCGTTCCTGGGAAATAAAGCCCGCATTACCATTCGCCAGTGTACCTTTGATTCCAAAGATGGGATCACCTTTGATGCCGGGGCACGGAGCGGACAGACGTTTGAGCTGTTCGGCTTTAAGTGGATTTTGAAACAGGTAAAACAGGGTGAAGATCCGCTGAGTATCCGGTATGACAATCAGGCAAAAGAACTGACTGTTACCCTTGGGGGCATTGTAGAAGTTCTGGGACACCAGATCCGTTTTTCAGGGTTGACATTTTCCAGCAAGAAAGGACCACGCTTCAGTACCATTGACTTGCTGTCCAAGCCAGTGACGCTGGTCAAACCGGATTGGCTGACGCTGCGGCGCGCACGCATTTACGGACCGGGCAAGCAGGAAGGGAAACCAGTGGAGTTTGCACTGGCGCTGCAGTACCGCATTCCCTTCTACAGTAAGCAGGAGCAGTTCCAGCTTCGAATTACCACCGATGGAAGAATAAAGGGGGGACATCAGCAGGTACTCTTTGATGAGCCGAGCGCCGTTGGGAACAAAGGAGACTGGACAGAAGTGTCCATCGACAGCTTGCTGACCATTGATCTGGTCTATTTCGATGCGAAGTTGCAGTTTGCTCACAGCGGAGAAAAGAGCGATCTGTCCATAGCCTTACGAAGCGTTTTCGATCTGTACCTTGGAGCACCAGAAAATCGACTGAGTCTGGGGAAACGGACGTGGCACCAGAAAGGATCCATCAACATCACGCCTGGCTTTGAATTGACCTTCGATCCTTTGAACCAGAAAGTTGATTATCGCTTCGGTAGCATCCAGGGTAAAAAGTTTCCCAAACCGGTGCCGATTATTCCAAAACTTCTGTCTGTGAAGGACTTTCAGTTGAAAGAGGGACGATTGCCTTCGAAGGACAAAGATTCATTGTTGATCGTTTTCGGCGGAACAGCGGCGCTGGAAGCTGGCAAAGCGGTGGAGTCCTCGCTGCGTCTGGATGATTTTACGATTACGAACAAAGGAGTGCAATGGGATAAGTTCCGAATTCGTGCGGGACGACTCAACATTATGAGTGTGTTCGTTGCTGAGGTTGCGGATATTCAATACAACACCAAACCGGAAACCTTTACCGCAACCCGATTTGTGGATAATCCGAAGGAAGTGTTTAAGAACAACAAAGGATCACTTCCTACGCAGCAACAGCAGGCTATAACGGTGGAGAAGTACCTGACCTTCACTGTCAAAGAATTGTCGTTGAACGTTGGAGGAACGAAAGTCTTTCAGGGAAAGTTGAAGAAGTTCCAGTACTATCGCACGAAAAATGATGGCGTGAGCATTCTGGTTCAGGGAGCATCGTTACGCTTCGGGAGCAAGGATGCTGTCAGTATCGCCGGCGACTTTGAGTACACGCATATTCCCCAGCAGCGGACCGCAATGCTGATGGCGGGGAAGATTGCAGTGCTCAAGAAAGTGGAGTTGGTAGCTTTCGGCAAGGTCAAAACGGACTTCGATAGCAAGGGGAAGGTTTCCAAAACGAGCTTTGGATTTTACTGCGCCGCTGCTTTTGGAGATCCAGGGTTGCCGCTGGGCGGTGGTGTGTTCATCGGTGCTCTGGGCGGAGGATTCTTTTACAATCCGGAGCAGTCGGATATCAATCTCATCAAACAGTTGAGCGGTCTGGCAGATCAGAAATTAGCGCGAGAGAAGTTCCAGGATTTGATCAAAAATCCATCCATCAACCCCAATGCAGGATCCTTTGCGTTGTTGTTGTACGGTGGCGTGGTGGTTGGGTCGAAGTCGCTGGTGAAAACACGGGCGTTGTTGACGCTGAGTGCTAATTACTTCGAGCTGGTGGGAGCGGCAGAATTTCTGGGGCAGGGAGAAAACATTTCTGGCGGGTTGCAGGTGCTGGTGCAGTGGAAACCCAAATTTGCGATGGAGGGCAATGCTTTTGTCATTGCGAAGGTTGCCAAGATCATCAATGCAGATGGACGCCTTGGCTTCTTTGTGTATCCCGATGCGTGGGCGATTTTTGCTGCTTTGCAAGTGGGGGTCTTCAAGACGCCAAATTCAAAGGCATTTGGGCTGGACGGTACCGCTCGGTTCTTCATTGGTAGCCCCGGCTTTCTGCTGGAGTTGGGCGTTGGGCTCAATGCAGATTTCTGGATTGTCAGTATCTCTGCGGGACTGGATCTCTCTGTCTGGTATTTTGTGGAGAAGAGCTACGGGGCGTATTTCAGCGTGTGGATCGAGGCAAAAGTTGGTGGCGGCTTCATTGCCAAAGTCCGCGGGGAGCTGATGGCAGCAATGGTGTCGATGCGGCAGGGAAAAAGCTGGAACTGGTTCGTCTATGGTGAAGCCAGTCTGAGCATTTCCGTTCTGGTCCTGGTGAAATGGAAAGGGACGGTGTATGCGCTCTATGGGAACACTCGCCCGTTCCAAACAGGGTTCGGTTCTAATCCCCATATGCGAGCGCTGATCGATAAAGCACGGGGGAAGGCAGCAAAGATGGCAGAGCAGGTGGCAAAAATCAAACAGAAAGTTCAGCAAAAAGTCGTTGGGAAGTTGTTTAAGTACGACGAAAAAACCTTGGCAAAAGCCTTCCAGACCTACTGGCAGAAGGTGGAAAAGGACCGGAAACAATTTGTGCAAACAGCGATCAACAAAGAGACGGCAGCATTCCGCACAATGACGGGACTTTCTGGCAGTGAGTATGTGACGGTTCGGAGTGGCGTTGCGACCAGAGAGTTCCGGTTATTGAGCGAAAACGAGCTCAGGAATCGATTAAACTATATCACCCGGACTTACTGGAATCCTGATGTGCCGGCAAAGGTGCGGAATATTGAGCAGACCTTAGCAAAGAGTCGGCAGGAGCTAAGCCGATGGGAGCAACGATATCAATCCATTGCCCGTAAGGTCGAGCGAACGCTGGGTGGGATTTTGCAGCAGTTGCCGAATGCGAAGTATCAGGAAAAGCGGGCAGCAACGATTCAAAATCCGTTGCGGAATGTACAGTTGCCGACATCCAGCGATCCGGCAACAGTGAAACGCCTGTTGCAGGCGAAGAAGATCGGGTTTGGCTACGATCAGGGAATCTTGCAACAAAACGAGCGTTCGGCGACTGAAGGGGAACAATTTGCAAAGCAGAACGATCCTCTGGCATTGATGCGTACTATTCGCCAATATGCTGCTTTCCTGCGGCAGATCGACAGTGCGACGGCAGAGGTGGAGCAAGAGATCGAGGAGAGTTTCCTGAACGCTCGCAAAGCGTTGATCCGGTACTACCTGGATGCTATCTGGACGGTGGAGTATGCAGATCGGCAATATGGATGGCTGAAAGCCAAGACAGCGGTTGGATCCTATGTGAACCAGTGGTTTGACGCTTTCGATCGGTACGTGCAGCAGGCAGTTGCGTGGCGATCTGATCTTCCCGATCCAGGGGGATTGCGGGACATTGTAACGTGGCGATTCCAGCAGATTGCCCAACTATCGGGCGATATGCAGGCATTTTCTCAGTTCCAATCGATGGCGCTGAAATATCCCATCGCTGGTGCTGATTGGTCTACCGACTCGGTGGATTATTTGTGGTGGGGCAAGGAATACCGGATCAGTGGTCGGCAATTCTGGTACGAAATGCCGAAGGCGTTCTATGACCAGCAGCAGCGGCTGGCACAGCGGCTAATGACGGAATTAGCCATTTATCGTGAAGGGGATCTGATGACCTTAGAACGGCGACAGGCAGCCGTGACGAAGCAACTGGATGCTATCTATGATGCACAACTGGAAATGGTGGAATTGCTCTGGGATCTGGTGGATTATCAACTGTACCTGCTGAAAGCGTACAAATCGGCAGGGAGCAATCCGTATGCTACGGCTATTCAAGAGCTGGAGCAACTGAAGCAACGCCTGGAATGGCGGCTGCGTGTTCCGCGCATTACGAAAATTACTGCGCACCATCGACAACAGGGACCAAACCTGTTTGAGACTTTCTACAAAATTGAGTACGCAGTGCCGGATTGGCAAAGCAGCGCTTATCACTATAACTGTTGCGGCGGCATTATTTCGTACGACATCACCAATCTGTGGCTGGGGAAAGTTCCAACCTTTGGTGGATGGAAGGTGGGCTATGATCCCAATTGGGGCATTCGGACCATCGACTACATTCCCACCACCTGGAAGTCTCAGGGGATCTGGAAAGCCGGTGAGCTGTTGACTCGAACGGTGAAGTTCCGCGTGCGCGTTCCCGGCGGATACGCATTTCAGGTGCAGGCGCAATTTTCGGTGCCGGTGCTGGACAGTGGTCGCTACGATTTTGACAATCCACCCACGCGAGAGTGGTGGCAGACAAAAGAGTTTGAGAACCAGCGGACGGAAACCCGACCGCCAGAAGTTGAAGTGTATCAGCCTGTGCCAATGCATCGTGGAACAACGCCGCAGTTGCCGCCGTCAGGACGATTGGTGCAATCTCTTGCCTCTTTGCAGGGTGAGTGGCGCTCAGGACGATCGATTGTCTATCGGAATATTGACGATCCGCTGGGCGTTCGGTGGACTCATCCAGCCAGTGATGTTATCGAGTACAAAGTTGCGGTGCTTGCTGCAGCGGCAACTGCTACGTATCAGACGGGGGGAAGTCAAGTGCCGAGGTTGGCACAGTTGGGGGGACAACAACAAGGCATGCAGCAATTGAATTTGTCGCAGATTGGTGGGTTCCATACAGCGCAATGGGGATCATCAGGGGGTTCGGACATAATAATTGATTTCAGGGGAAGTGGTGCGCAAACTTCGGCACCGATCTGGGGATGGACGTCGATGGGAGGGCGGACCAGTGTGACATTGCGGCAGTTGCCATTGAAGCCAAAAGGAGCGTATGTGATCGGTGTTCAAGTGAAAACGCTGGGCGGCGGATGGTCCCCGATTGGATATTCCGCCACGATTGCTATTGACAATACGCCGCCAAAAGCTATCGATGGATCGAGTGTGAAGGTGCACCAGCCTTCACCGTACGGTGGGTACTACGAGCGGCTGCTACAGCAGTGGGTCTGGAACCAGCAGCGGCACTTGTCTGGTGGCGGTGGCTTCCAGCCAGCATTCCAGCCAGTTGTGGTGCCCAGCGTGTATCTGGTGGAGTTCCCGTCTGTCAAAAATGCTGATCCAGAGTCCGGCGTGCTGGGCGTTTTTGTGATGGTTTCGGAAAGCAAAGAAGCGCATTTCCCTGGTAAGCGATGGTATTTCGTCGATGGTGGCGCCAATGCGCGGACTGCATTTGTGAAAGCGGATAAACAGTATGGTTCTGGAACGCCGGTGTATCTCCATCTCTGTGTGGTCAATAAAGCAGGAGTTCCGAGTAAGATTACAACGGTTCGGATTCAGTAGGCGGTGTATGGAGAGAATGAGGGGAGTTCAGCACGCAGCAAGTATTTCCGAAGTAATGAGGCGGTTGCTCGTATGGATTGGCATTGCTGTGGGCGTTGCTTTGGTGAATCAGAGTGCTGTCCGGGCACAGACGCTGGTAGAATCACCCATTGCCGGATATTCTGAATCGCTGACCATAGGGGGCAGTCTTACGGCGGTGTCGGAATTCTACACGGCGTCGGGCATTGCTCAGCGGCAGCCGGGATTTATTCAGCGGTTTTCGGGCAATCTCAGCGCCAACCTTTTTGGTATTCGTTCCGGTCTTTCGGTGCTGTTCTCGACAGAGGATAATCGTTTCCGGCAGTCTTTGAACGCAGTGCAGTTTCAGGGACGCTATCACTGGCTTGGGCTGGCAGCCGGGATGATTTATCCTGCGTTTTCACCCTTAATAGCGGGTGGCATTCAATTGCTGGGGGGACAATTGACCATAGATCCTGCTCCGCTGAATGTGCAGTTGATCATTGGCCGCTCACGCCGGGCGATCGAAGGGGACACGGCAGCGAATCGGAAAGGGATCTTTCGCCAGATGCTGTATGGTGGATCGATTGGCTGGCAGTTTGCCGATGGCACGCAGCTTCGATTGCAGGGATTGTATGCAGAAGATGATCCTCGATCAATCCAGCAGCGGGCAGGGGCGACACCGCAACGGAATGCCGTTGCCGCACTCCAGTGGAGTGCTTCGCTGTTCAACAGGCTGATGGTGGATCTGGAAGCAGCAGCTTCCGTCTTCCAGCGGGATGTGGAATCCGATACCATTGCGATCGAGGAGCTACCCCAATTTGTACGAAACATTTTTCCGCCCAACCTGGCATTGACCCTTGGATATGCGGTGCGCGGGAATCTTTCGTTCCAGTTGGCTCCTGTCACTGCAACTGCTTTTGTGCGATATGTGAGCCCGGCGTTTGTGTCCTTTGCGCTGGGCACGCAGTTGAACGATCTGGTCGAGGTGCGATTCAACCCATCAGTGACCTTCGATCGCTGGTCGTTGAATGCTGATGTGATGGTGTCCGAAGATAATTTGTTGGGTGCTAAAGTTCGGACCTCGCGGCTGCGTAGCCTGGCGATATCGGGAAACTGGATGGTCAGTAATGCTGTTTTGTTGTCTGCAATGGGTTCGTGGTATCGGCAGCAGGTGGATCCGAATTACCAGGTCGATTCTCTCCCCATCCCGAAAACTCGCAGCGATGTCTGGAATGCTTCAGTGACAACCTCGTGGTCGTATCGCCTGAGTGGTCTTCCAATGAGCAGTGTGGTAACGGTGCAGTATCAGACGGTGGATTTGCTGATCAATGAGACGCCATCTGGCGCAGGGACGCAATATAATGCGACGGTGAACTGCTCCCAGAGTCTGAGTCTGGGAGCTCATTCGGTTGTACTGGGGGTTGGGGTGAACTGGACTAATCAGATGCGCAATTGGTTCGGTAACCTATCGTGGAATATGCCGTTGCCGATAGGGAAACAGGTGTCGCAGTTAACGATGACGGTCAGTGGCTACTACGGATCTGGCGGTGCCAGTAGTAGCCGAAATGTGTCGGCAATGGTGACGTGGAATTATCCGGTGTGGCGTTTCCTGACCCTTACGCTCAATGGTCGAACGCAATGGGTACAATCAACTCAGTCATATTGGGAGTCGGTGGGCAATGTAGGATTGACCGCCAGTTTGTAACTGAGCGATGTTCGATGAAACGATGAACAAAAAGCAGGGATTTTGTAAGTTTGCAGAGTCAAAGGTGTAACATTGTAACAACAGGCAACGTTTGTCAATGATCCTGCAGCGTATCGCCTTTACAGTTGATAATTGTTCCCCTCAGTACAACTGTGTATACTCATTTTGTTGTTCGCATTCGTTGTTTGGGTACTTTACGGCTGCCAATTGTGAATTGTATACTGCGCAGAATCTGGTATTGTAGGACTATGGGAACAAAAAAGATAACTCCAAAGTTGTGTATTGGGATACTGGTGTGGTTAGAAGACTGGTTAGCGTTGCTGAAGACACAAATTTTCGGTGATGGAAATGTGCACTGAGGTGCATGCGCTCAGGGAACATATAGAAGGGGAAGCGATACTTTGCCCACGGCGTATTCAAGAGGTTGTCCTTACGGGATGGGGAAATCAGGCGGTTGCAAGCAGAGCATCTTTGCAGATGGGGAATAGAGATGGTAAGGGCACAAGGCTGGATGGAAGCCTGTCCTTTTGTCAGCAAAAAGTTTTCTCTTCCTCTGGGAAGGGAAAGGATGAAGGGGTGTATGCTGAAGCGTGCGTTCCCAGGAACGCCTTACTGGCAGCAGTGATGCTGGGAGTGCCGGTTTTAGCTGATAGGAATATACACTGAAGTGTTCGCTTCCGATAGCGGGAAGTGCCGGTTTTTGCCGGCGTCGATGAACACAACGAGTGAAAGTGCTTGTAAGGTGAAGCAGGATGAGAGAGTGAAATGGAGCGTACCATCGTAATGAGAGTGGCTTGTGTTATAGCACTGCTGCTGTTGCTCTATCCCGGTCGAGCCCAGCAGCAGCCGCTCTTTGTTGCTTTAGCAAAAGGGGATTCGGTGCTGATTTTCTTGACGAAGACTTTACCGCGCGATCAGGCTTTCTGGGTGCTGCGTCGATCGCCCGGTGCGCAGCAGTGGGATACTTTAACCGCTGAGTGGGTAAAGGGAGCAGAAAATCCCGTTGAAAATCGGGAGATGCTGGGCGAAGAGTTTCCCTATGTGATGGAAGCACTGGATGCAAAAACCGAACTGGAGGTCTATCGCCGATTGCGCGGGCTGGATCTGGCTGGTGATGTGCTGGCAATGGTGAGCTTTCGGGTGGCAAAAGCATTGGGACGGATTTTCTGGGATACCGCGGCTGGTAAAGGGAGTCGGTGGGAATATCGGGTGGTCGTCGTTGATCGAGATTCTGCTGAGGTGGAAAGTGCGACAATGGTTGTCCACGTTCGGGATCGATTGCCGAAAGTGCCGGAAAACATTGAACTGGAGCAGCTTGCTGATACCTATGTGCGCGTGCGCTGGGATTACCCGCTGTGGCAGGGCGATTTGCAGGATCTGGTGTACGGGTTCAACGTCTATCGGCGGCAGAAAGGGGAACAGCAATTTGTGCGGCAGAACCGATTGCCAATTTTGCGCCTTAATAACGGATTTTTCCAGTTTGATGATCGGACCGTGCAGCCGGGAAAAACGTATGAGTACGTTGTCACGTCCGTTGATCTGGCAGGACGGGAAAGCCGACCCTCCCGAAAAGCAAAGATTACGGTGCGCGATATTACGCCACCGTCAACTCCGCCAGCGCCAACAGCCGTTGCGATTGAGGGAGGCGCGCGTATTACGTGGGATGTTCCGCCGGAGCCCGATGCTGTTGGTTACAACCTGTACCGATCTGCTGCTTTGCACGGCAAGCGGCAAAAGCTGAATGATACGTTGATCCCGCTGGACCAGTTCCTGTATGTCGATACTTCCGGCGGTGTGCCATTAGCGCGGTACTACGGCATTTCGGTCGTGGATCGTGCCGGGAATGAGTCGGAGATTTCCACAATGACCCTGGTGATTGCAAAAGATCAGACACCGCCGCCAGAGCCGACGGCGTTATCGGCTGAAGTGAAGCGAAAAGGCGTGCAGGTTTCCTGGAAGACAGCGCCGGTGGGTGATCTGGCAGGGTATTACGTCTTTCGCCGGCTGGTGGGGGTGCAGCACAATATGGTCAAGTTGAATCAGGATCCAATCCGGGGCAATCACTTTTTCGATCCCTTTGATGCCGGATATTTCCAGCCCGGAGCAGTGGTGGAGTATTCGGTGCAGGCAATGGATACCGTTGCCAATCTGAGTCCCTTATCGGATACCCTGCGATTTCAGATTCCCGATTCCGTTGCGCCAGAACCAGTTCGCTCTGTGGATTACTGGATTTCCGAAGATGGAAGTGTCATTCTGCACTGGCAGCCATCGGTCAGTATCGATGCCGACACAGTCATTGTCGAACGCCAGACGCCAGAAATGCTGCAATGGCGGCTTGCTGCTACGGAAACAATGATCCGCGACACAACTGTGCAGCCGGGCAGGTATCGCTATCAGTTGCAGGTTCAGGATCGGAGTGGCAATCGTTCGGAGCCAGTCGCGGTTACCGTTGAAGTGCCAGATAACCAGCCGCCTGCTCCGCCGCATAATGTGCGGGTTCGCAAAAAAGCAGAAATGATAATGCTGGAATGGGATCCTGTTGCCGATCCTGATCTCGCTGGTTATACGATCTATGCATCTGAATTTCCTACCGGTGTTTTCCAGCCCATTGCAAAGCATATCACGGATGCTCGATTTTCTGTCCCGAAAAAGTACCACGGGTGGTACCTGAAGGTTTCTGCAGTCGATCGTTCTGGGAATGAGAGCGCGACGTCCGCTGCGGTACTGGCGGAGTGATGGCAGCGCCGGTGTCTTTTTGCCAGCGGTGTGGGGAAAGCTGATTTTTGTAAGAAGATGCACACTGAAGTGTGCGCTCCCAGTAGTAGGGCAGCATCGACGCTGGGAGCGCCGACTTTAGTCGGCAGAAAAAATGCACCCTAAAGGGTGCGCTTCCAGTAAATGCGCACTGAAGGGTGCGCTTCCGGCAAACTGGTGCATCCACTGGGAGCGCCGGCTTTAGCCGGCAAGAAGTAGAAGGATAGGGCAAGGGAGAGAGTATGTTGGAACATGCGCTTCTGGTGCAATGGTGGCGATAACAGCTTCCTCCAATGAAACGTCAAGAACTCCCTCGCCCTGGGTGGGGATGGGAGCTTAGGTGCTGAGAGCGTGTTTCCAGCAAAGGTCATAGGGTACAGTACAATGGGATTTGGCAGGGTGAGCAGCGAGATGCGCTGGTTCATTGGATTGTTGCTCTGGACGTGGTGGATGAGTACCAGCGGGATTGCGCAGACGCTTCCCCGACTGCTGGAGCCGGTGCGTCCATTGATCGTGGAAGGACGGTGGGAAGCGGCTTATCAGCGGACGGTGGAGCTGGTAGAGCAGTTTCCGAATTGCTATGAATGTTATCACGTGCTGGCGTGGTTAGCCGATACGCTCCATCGCACCGATGAAATTGTGCCGATACTGCATCGTGGGGTTACGACCTTTCCTGGGGATCAACCATTGCGGAAAATCTTAGCACGCCTCTATCTTGATCAACACCGCTATGATAGCGCCGTAGGATTGCTGCAGCCGCTGGGCGAACGGCTGGATACGCAGGGACGCGAGTTGCTGGCGGCTGCTTATGCTCAGTGGGCGTTGCAAGCCTATCAACGCCAGTATTTTGATCGCGCTATGGAACGAATTCAGCAGGCACTGCGATGGCAGCCAGCCGATCTGGATTACCTGACCTTTCTGTTTGCCCTGGCGTGGCAACAACGTCGATGCGATCTTATTGAGCAAAAAATTTCATTGCTTTATCGGCTGAAACCAGCGAAGGCGGATTTTTATCTGGTTGCGGCGCAGTGCGCAGTGCGGGCAAATAGGTTGCCAGAAGCAGAAAAAGTGTTAACGGTGGGAAAGAAGGTCGTGGGACACCACCGAGAAATTGAGCGATTGCTGGCACAGGTGCTGCTGTTTCGGAGCAAATGGGATCAGGCATTTGTCCATTTACGGGATTTGCTGCGGCGGTATCCAGATGATCGCGAGGTATGGGAGCAGCTCGTGGATGCCTGGGTCTATGTTGCTCGCTACGATTCGGCGCGTGCGGTGCTGCGGCAGATGGTCCACCGGTTCCCTGATCATGCGGCGAATTTCTGGCGTCGCATTGGGCAGTTGTACGAGCAGCAGGAAGCGTGGCAGGCAGCGCGACAGGTCTATCGATCGGGAGTGCAGCAGCAGTTGCTGTCTGATTCAGCAGCATTGTATCTGATTGCCCGCACCTTTGTGGAGGAAAAACAAGCAGATTCCCTTCGAACGCTGCTGCATAAAGCACGCGACAGGCAGGATTCAGCACTGCTGCTGTGGTTCGCAGGTGTGGTGTATGATCAGTTGCAGCAGCGGGATTCTGCTGCGAGGTATTACTGGCGATCGTTGCAACAGTTTCCAGATTCGGCGAGAGCAGAGCGCTTGTTAACATTTCTTGTCTTTTTTCACCGGGATACAAGCCGGATCTGGCGAAGTATTGTGCCAACATCTGACCGTGCACAGGTGCTGTTCCACTTTCTCCAGTGGCGAAGACAGCCCGCAGCCGATACGGCATCGCTGGTATTGCTGCGCCAGTTCATAGAACAGATGGGGCAGATGCAGCAGCAGGTAAAGCACAAAACAACGGCTGTTGCTGCAGAAACTCCAATTGACTGGGATACTCGATATGTTGCAGCGCTGGAGCGAGCAGGGAATGAGATATTTGCGTCGGTTCTTCGGCAGCTTCGTCCGCAGCAACTGCGGCGGTTCTTAGAGAAAATGATTGCGGAATATCCAGATGTTGTCTATCCTTCGTTGTGGCTTGCCCGGTGGTTGATGCAGCAACAGCGGTGGGAGGAGGCGCTGGCAGTCCTGGATCGTGCGGCACAGCGATCACTGCGACATCCAGAGCTCCATCGGATGCGAGCGGAAATAGCGGTGCAGCAGCGGCGATATCGAACGGCGTTGCTGGAGATTCTCCGCGCACTCCAGCAAGCTCCTGAGGATCCAGCGTTGTATCAGCGGGCAATCCAGCTCAGTTTGCAGGGGGATTTTGCCCGGCAGTTAGCACAGAAATGGGAAATTCAGTACCGGGGGGCAATGGAGGAAAATCCTGTGCTCCGTCAAGCGCTTATTCAGTTGTACGAAGCGCTGGGCGAAGATGAAAAAGCAAGGGTGCTGCGGCAGCACCCGTAATTTCTTCTTCTGTCGACAATTACTGGGAGCGCCGAGTTTAGTCGGCACGAATGTGTGTTGAATCGAACCGGGAGCACCGGCTTTCGCCGGCAAAAGTGCACATTGAAGTGTGCGCTCCCGGCAAACTGGCGCGTCCACTGGGAGCGCCGAGTTTAGTCGGCACGAATGTGCGATGAATCGAACACGAATGTGCGATGAATCGAACCGGGAGCGCTGACTTTAGTCGGCAAAGGAAGTGCACACCGAAGCGTGCGCTTCTAGAGAAGAAATTACCGCGGATGATAACACTGATAGCGGCGACAGATCATTCCAAAGAGGGCATCGACAGTTGCAATCCCAAAGGCGGAGGGCAGGATACCAGCAGCGACGAAGGCTTCCGCGATCCACGTGTTGCAGGTCTTCAGGATCGAATAAGTTCCTGCTGCTGGATAAAACCGTACCGTGCGAGCGTTCTGGATTGGTTGCTGTTTGCGAAATTGAGATCGGAGAAACTGACACAGGCGGTGAAACTGGATGCTATCCAGCGGAATGATCGCTACGCGCTCCTGGAGTGCCAGATAGGTGTGGAGTGGGGAAGAGAAGAAGGCGATACGCAGTACTGCCGGTGTTGGCAAAAACAGGGCGGATAGGGCAGCACCCAGATGGAAATCGGGAAGCTGGTAGAACACGGAGTCCCCCCATCCGATGTCTACTCCCTGCGCATCTGGTGGTATATCCGAAAGAACTGAGGCAAGGCACCGGAGCAATGCTGTATCGCCGACAATACCTGTGTGCCATCGCTGCTTTACTAAAGCAATTGAATACATCCGGGGTTGGGAGATGGAGGATATATCCTGCCCCTTCGCAAGGGAAGGAAAGAAAGTCAGCAGGTGAAGTACAACTAACACCTGAAATTTCAGCATTGATGGCTCCCTGTTTGTGGAAGCATTGAGACGAGGAAGCAGTTTCGTTTTTGCAGAGCTTTTTCACTTTCAGGATCAAAGGGTCTATTTTTTACAATATACGAAGAGGACTTTTCGTTTTCCTGGAAAAATGGGGTAGCTAATCCGGTGTTGAAGTGATGGGAGCACTTCACGATCGACAGCGGCACGATAAACAGGCAAGTCCAGAGGGAACAAAGCCTGAAAGAAAAATCGGGGGGGGGGGGGGGGGGG
>WFXC01000007.1 GCA_015490805.1 Candidatus Kapaibacterium sp. | reverse complement strand
TGCGAGTGGTGTATGCGGATAGCAGCGGGGAAGCGAAGGTGGAGGCATTGCAGATTGAGCTGGAATGGGATGGGAGAGTGCTGGGGTATCGGCGGCTGGAGGCGATGGAAGGCGAGTGGCAGGTGATAGATGAAGGGATGGGGACGGTGCGGCTTGCGGGGCAGCGGTCGGGAGGATTTGGCGATGGCGAAGTGGTGCGGCTGTGGTATGGGGTGTATGGTGGAACGGATCGAGAAGCGGTCGAGGTGAAGGTGAGGGATGTAGACGTCGGGGATCGGGCAGTGTGTGTGGAGGCGGGGACGAGACCGGACACGGTGCGCCTGGGGGAATATTGTTTGCGAGATGTGCGGGAGATCCGGCTGGGGAAGGAGTACGGATTGGAGGCGAAGCAGGAAGGGGAAGAGGTGGTGATACGGTACGGGATCGGGCTCAGTGGAGCGGTGGAGGTGGTGATGTACGACGGGTATGGGCGGAAGGAGACAGTGATAGCGAAAGGGCAGCAGGAAGCGGGGTGGCGAGAAGTACGGCTTGGGACGGAGGAGTTGAGCAGCGGATTACATTTTGTGCGTTTGCGGAGCGGACGATATGAGCAGGTGGTGCCGGTGTGGGTGGTGAAGTAGGAGGAAGGCAGTATCTGACCGTCGAGGCAGGCTGGTATGCTGCCCTGTACCTGAGAAGTAACGGCTTTCATCAGTTATCATTGCTGAATACCCACTTCTGGTGAACGCACGCTAAGGAAGGTGCTTCTGGTGGGAGAAAGGAGGTGTGTCATCTCGGTGGGCAACGGGCACGAAATGTGAGGAATGGCTGATCGTTTAATGCTGCTGTGTGGAATGAAGGAGAGAGTCGAAGTGATGGATATTCGGACGCTGTTGCAGCAGCGGATTTTGCTGCTGGATGGCGCTATGGGAACGATGATTCAGCGGTACCAGCTCGGTGAAGAGGATTATCGCGGAGAGCGCTTCCAGCATTCTGAGCAGCAGTTGAAGGGAAATAACGATGTGCTGGTGCTGACACAGCCGGAGATTATCTGGGAGATTCACCAGCAGTACCTGGAGGCTGGAGCAGATATTGTGGAAACCAATACCTTCAATGCCAATGCTATTTCGCAGGCGGATTATGGACTGGAGTCCCTCTGCTATGAGATGAACGTTGCGGCTGCCCGCATTGCCCGAAAAGCGGTCGATCGGTGGAATCAGCGGACACCGGATAAGCCGCGATTTGTTGCCGGAGCGATGGGACCGACAAACAAAACGCTTTCGTTGTCGCCGGATGTTGCTCGTCCGGCTTATCGCGAGGTGACCTGGCAGCAAATGGTGGAAGCCTATCGGGAACAGGCGCGGGGATTGCTGGATGGCGGCGTCGATTTGCTGCTGATTGAAACGGTGTTTGATACTCTGAACTGCAAGGCGGCGATTTATGCGATTGCAGAGCTGTTTGAGCGTGGCTATCGCCAGGTGCCGGTGATGATTTCTGGAACCGTTGTGGATGCCAGTGGCCGCACCTTATCGGGGCAGACGGTAGAGGCATTCTGGATTTCGGTGCAGCATACGCCGAATTTGTTGAGCGTGGGGTTGAATTGCGCACTGGGTTCTGCGCAAATGCGCCCATTTATTGAAGAACTGTCGGCGATTGCTCACGTGTATACCAGCCTGTATCCGAATGCGGGCTTGCCCGATGAATTTGGGCACTACCGGGAAACGCCGGAGTATATGGCGCAGGTGGCGCGGGAATATGCGGCTGAGGGATTTGTCAACATCATCGGCGGGTGTTGTGGTACGACCCCTGAGCATATTCAGGCGATCGGTGAAGCAGTCCGTTCGTTGCCACCGCGAAAGCCACCGGAGCGCCGGCGCACACTGCAATTATCCGGATTGGAGCCGCTGGTTTTTCGTCCCGATCTGAATTTCGTGAATATCGGTGAACGGACGAACGTTGCTGGCTCCCGTCGCTTTGCCCGATTGATTCGACAGGAAAAGTACGAAGAAGCGCTGGAGGTCGCTCGGCAGCAGGTGGAGAATGGAGCGCAGATGATCGATGTGAATATGGATGAAGCGCTGCTGGATTCGGAAAAAGCGATGCGGACGTTTTTAAACTATCTTGCCACTGAACCCGAAATCGCCAGGGTGCCCATCGTGATCGATTCTTCAAAGTGGAGTGTGATCGAAGCGGGACTGCAAAGTACACAGGGCAAAAGTGTCATCAATTCGCTGAGCCTGAAGGAAGGGGAGGAAGTGTTCAAGCAGCAAGCGCGGGAAGCGATGAAGTATGGGGCAGCGGTGATTGTAATGGCATTCGATGAACAGGGACAGGCGGACACGCTGGAACGGCGGATCGAGATTTGCCAGCGAGCCTACCGCATTTTAACGGAAGAGGTGGGATTCCCACCGGAGGACATTATCTTCGATCCGAACATCTTTGCCATTGCAACCGGCATTCCAGAACACGATCGCTATGCACTGGATTTCATTGAAGCGACCCGCTGGATCAAGCAGAACCTTCCCTTCGTGCGGGTCAGTGGCGGCGTGAGCAATCTCTCTTTTGCTTTCCGGGGTAACAATCGAATTCGGGAAGCGATGCACTCCGTGTTTCTCTACCACGCCATCAAAGCCGGAATGGATATGGGAATTGTCAATGCGGGGCAACTGGAGGTCTATGAAGAAATTCCAGAGGAGCTGCGAACGCTGATCGAAGATGTAATTTTCTGTCGATCACCGGATGCTTCGGAAAAATTGATTGCCTATGCCGAACAGATGCGGCAACAGGGAGGGGCAAAGGAGGAGAAAGCAGAAGAGTGGCGTTCCCTGCCAGTCGAAGAGCGGCTCAAACACGCTTTGATCAAGGGGATTACGCAGTACATTGAGCAGGATGTGGAAGAGGCGCGGCAGAAGTATCCTTCGGCATTGTCCATTATCGAAGGTCCCCTGATGGATGGAATGCGCATAGTGGGCGATCTGTTCGGCGATGGAAAAATGTTTCTTCCGCAGGTTGTGAAGTCGGCGCGGGTGATGAAAAAAGCTGTCGCCTATCTGGTGCCGTATATCGAGGCAGAGCGGAAAGCAGCAGGGACGCAGGAAGCAGCAGGCAAAATTCTTCTGGCAACGGTGAAGGGAGATGTGCACGATATTGGAAAAAACATTGTGGGAGTCGTGCTCCAGTGCAACAATTACGAAGTGATTGATCTGGGCGTAATGGTTCCCGCGGAGAAAATCATTGAGACGGCGAAGAAGGAACAGGTGGATATTGTGGGGTTGAGTGGTTTGATTACGCCATCGCTGGATGAGATGGTCCACGTAGCAAAGGAGATGGAGCGGGCAGGACTGGATATTCCGCTGTTAATCGGTGGAGCAACGACATCGCGAATGCATACGGCAGTTAAAATCGATCCGGTCTATCATGCTCCTGTCGTACACGTGCTGGATGCTTCTCGATCGATCCCGGTCGTTTCTCAGTTGCTTTCGCCAGAGCAGCGAGAGGCTTTCATCGAAAAAATTCGGGCTGAATATGCGGCTTTGCGCCGACAGCACGCTTCAAAGCAGGCGGCGAAAGAATATGTGCCGCTGGAATTTGCGCGTCAGCATCGGTTCCAGTCGGATTGGGAAAAAATCGATATTGTGCGTCCCCGACGGCTGGGTATTACGGAGTTTTTAGCCTATCCGCTGGAGGAAATCCGGCGGTATATCGACTGGACGCCGTTCTTTTTGTCCTGGGATCTTCGGGGCAAATACCCGGCGATTCTGGAGTCGAAACGCTATGGAGAAGCAGCCCGGAAGTTGTTTGAGGATGCGCAGCGATTGCTGGACTGGATTATTGCAGAGCAGTTGCTGGAAGCGCGGGCAGTAGTGGGGTTGTTTCCAGCAAACAGTCGAGGTGATGACATTGAGCTGTACGCAGATGAAGAGCGTTCAGCGGTGGTGGCGGTGCTCCATACCCTCCGCCAGCAGAGTCGCAAGGTCGATGGAGTGCCGTATCTGGCGCTGGCGGATTATGTGGCGCCGATCGAAAGTGGACGGATCGATTACGTGGGATTGTTTGCCGTCTCCACCGGTTTCGGTGTAGAAGAAGCGGTGCAGCATCTGGAGGCGCAAAATGACGACTATGCTGCTTTGCTGGTCAAATCCTTAGCAGATCGGCTGGCGGAAGCCTTTGCAGAGTTAATGCACGAAAAAGTGCGGAAGGAGTTGTGGGGATATGCTCCGGATGAGCAGTTGAGCAATGAGGAGTTGATCGCTGAAAAATACCGCGGGATTCGCCCTGCCCACGGCTATCCTGCGTGTCCGGATCATTCGGAGAAACGCACCCTGTTTGCTGTGCTGCAGGTTGAGCAGCGCATTGGTATGCAGCTCAGTGAGAATTTCGCAATGATTCCCGGTGCATCGGTAAGCGGAATGTACTTTGCCCATCCACAGGCGAAATATTTCGCCGTTGGCAAAATTGGGCGGGATCAGGTGGAGGACTACGCTCGCCGCAAAGGGGAGCCGGTCGAACAGATTGAGCGGTATCTGGCGCCATACCTGAACTACGAACCCGCTACCTTAGAACCGTCAAGCTCTTGAGTTTCAGCAGCGCGCAGCACGAGCAAGTTTGAAGCCCGTGCCAGCCAGAGTACCCTCATTTGCTGGTGCATACCGCGGGCAGCAACCTTCGTCGGCAAAGACCGGGAGCGCCGGCTTTCGTCGGCAAAGAAAGTGCCCCCTAAAGGGTGCGTTCCCGGTAAATGCCCGCTGAAGTGTGCGTTCCGACTGGGAGCGCCGGCTTTAGCCGGCAGCAATGCCCGCTGAAGTGTGTACTTCCGGCGCGATCGGGAGGGACGCAGCGCTGCTTCGCCTGATGGGCGACCAGTCGGGTCGCCCCTACCAGTGCAAAAATTCCCTCTCCCTCCGGAACGGGGTAAGGGTGAGGGAAATGCCCGTTGAATCATACCCTCCCGGATCCTCTCCAATCCACATTTTCGGTCTTGCCTGTGTCCGGAATTTTTTGTATATTTGCCCCACAGTGTGAGTCCGTTTCACAACTTCAGGAATGACAAAATGACAAAAGCGAAAACATTTTCTGCAAATCGTGTGTGTGTGTGTGTGTGTAACCGCCCTCCTGTTTGCAATGACCCTCCCGCTGGCAGCGCAGGGATTGTATGTCTGGAAACTGCAACTGTATTGGGGGAAGGATTCCAC
>WFXC01000006.1 GCA_015490805.1 Candidatus Kapaibacterium sp. | reverse complement strand
TGGATAGTTATGGGAAGGTAGTGAAGCGGTTGGTAGATGAGGTACGGGAAGCGGGGAGTGAGCAGATGGTGATCTGGGATGGACGGGATGAGCAGGGGCAGTTGGTAGCCAGCGGATTGTATTTCTGCAAGATGACGCTGGAGAATCGGGAAACGATGGTGCAGCCGGTGCACGTGGTGCGGTAAGGAAGCAGTGTCTTGCGTTTCTCTTTCTTCTCCTCGGTGCTCCAGAGGCACCGAGGAGTTTTTTGTTATGAAGCGGTATAGAGGTGTGGGTGAGTAAGAGCGGAGGTGAGAAGGATGGATCAGGAAACCATTTTCTTGCGGATTATTCGGCGGGAAATTCCAGCAGAAATTGAGTATGAAGATGATGAAATCATTGCGATCAAAGACATTAATCCGCAGGCGCCAGTTCATATTTTGATCATTCCGAAGAAACACATTCGAACGCTTAATGATTTGAGCGAAGAAGATATCCCGTTGATCGGAAAGATGACCTTCGTGGCAAAACAGTTGGCGGAGCAGAAGGGAATTGCTGATTCGGGCTATCGTTTGGTGTGGAATTGCAATCGGGATGCCGGGCAAACGGTATTCCATATTCATCTGCATTTGCTTGGTGGGCGCGTGTTCTCCTGGCCCCCCGGTTGATCGTCTGGAATGCTGAAATTTCTTACCGCATTGGTCGTTTTTTTGAATTTTCTATTGATGCATGTGATTGGTTAAAGGAGGCAGAACAACAAGCGATGGCAAGGCAAAGATTGAAAAAGAAAATTCCTGTTGTAGCACGGGATGCTGCGGAGGCGAAGCAGGTAGTTCGGTTGAATCGTTATCTGGCGATGGCAGGTGTTTGTTCCCGCCGTAAGGCTGATGAGCTTATTCGCTCCGGGGTTGTGAAGGTGAATGGAAAGGTGGTAACTGAGCTGGGAACAAAGATTCATATCAGTGACCACGTCACGGTGGAAGGTCGACCCGTCAGCGCCATTGCCCAGCGATACGTTTACATCTTGCTCCATAAGCCAAAGGATACCATTACGACGATGAAAGATGAAAAGCAACGAACAACTGTGGTAGAGTTGGTGCGGAGTAAATATCGTGTTTTTCCAGTTGGGCGATTGGATCGAAACACCACTGGCGCACTTCTCCTCACCAACGATGGAGAATTGGCATATCGATTAACGCATCCAAAATATCAAGTTCCCAAGCTCTACAGTGTTACCTTAGATCGCCCGATTCGGAGTGAAGATGTACAGAAAATCGCCCGCGGAGTGCAACTCAAAGATGGGAAAACAGCGCCAGCGGATGTTGCCATTGATCCACAAGATCCGAAGCATTTGTGGCTTCAAATGATCGAAGGAAAAAATCGAGAAATTAAGCGAATGTTTCGGAAATTAGGTTATACGGTCAAGAAACTCCATCGCAAGGCTTTTGCTAATCTGACGGTTCAAGGATTGAAACGAGGTGAGTATCGGTATTTGAGTCGTGCAGAAGTGCGAGCTTTGGAGCAATTGGTGGGCTTAGAGAATCGGTATGGGACAAAGTAATCGGGGTAGGGTTTCCTTTCTTTCCTGTTCTTTGATCGACTGTCCCAATGTAGAGTTTTTGATGTGGCGAAAGTAGCGCTTCTCTTCAATTTGCACTTCTACTAAGGGTGTAATCAGAATGTGTCCGGGTGCGGGTGGAAGGCTGGTGAATCTTTTGTCGTTGAGCGGACAGGGAAATCTGGAAAGCAGACAGCGAAGTCTATGACACAATAGAGCTGTTCGGTCGGTGTCTTTCCACTTTTGTTAAGAACCATCCAGAACAAAGAAGGAACTGCGCTGAATGAAGCGGGTGTCTGTAATCGCCATTTTCGTTGGCGTTCTCACCGGAGTTTTAACGGCGCTGTGGATCCAGCCGGTTTTGACCGATAGCAGCGTTGCTTTCCAGCTTCGCAAGTATGGACAGGTTTTTTCAACGGCTGTACGAAACTATGTGGAGGAGGTTGATCCGGTCAAGCTGACCGAGGCGGCTATTCGTGGAATGCTGGATGAGTTGGATGTGCACTCCGTTTATATCCCGCCAAAAGAGAAGAAAAAGGTTGATGAAGATTTCCAGGGAAGTTTTGAAGGTATAGGCATCCAGTTTGATATCATTAACGACACTATCACGGTTGTGACGCCGATTGTTGGAGGTCCCAGCGAGAAAGTTGGCATTATGGCAGGGGACAAAATTGTCAAAATCGATGGGGAAAATGCAGTGGGGTTGAGCATTGAGGAGGTGCCCAAGAAGCTGAAAGGTCCTAAAGGGACGAAGGTAACCGTTCATATCAAGCGGGCGGGAGTCCCGGAACTGCTGGAATTTACCATTATACGAGACAAAATCCCATTGTACAGTGTGGATGCAGCGTTTATCATTGAAGGAACTGACATTGGATATATCCGGATTAACCGCTTTGCTGCCACGACACTCCGGGAATTTTTAGATGCAGTGCACCGATTAAAACGGCAAGGAATGAAAAAAATTCTGCTCGATTTACGATGGAATCCCGGAGGCTATCTTCAGCAGGCTTTTGCTATTGCTGACCAGTTCATTACAGAGGGAAATCGCATTGTGTATACCCGGGGACGGCGTCCTGAATTTAACCAGGACTTTTTCGCAACGGCTGAGGGAGATGTTGAAGATATTCCCGTGGTCGTTTTAATTAATGCGGGTAGTGCTTCTGCCAGTGAAATTGTTTCTGGAGCAATTCAGGATCTGGATCGTGGGCTGATTGTAGGTGAAACTTCTTTTGGTAAAGGGTTAGTGCAACAGCAGTATGAACTGCCGGATAAATCCGCTTTTCGCATTACCACTGCAAAATACTACACGCCTTCTGGGCGGTTGATCCAGCGCCCATATTATAAAGACAAAAAGAAGTATTACCAGCTAAAAGGACGTCCAGAGGTGAAAGAAGGTGAGAATATTGAACATACAGGGGAGGAAGATACAACAAGACCTCGTTATAAAACTTTGCGTTTGGGAAGAACAGTTTATGGCGGTGGTGGCATTGTCCCGGATTACGTGGTAAAATCGGATACGATCACGCCCTTATATCGCCAGTTGAGGAATAAACGGATCACTCGGCTCTTTGTGGATGCGTATATGCAGGCAGAAGGACAGCACTTACGGCAACAGTATAAAGACAACTTCCGGAAATTTTACAAGGAATTTCAGATTACAGACCAGATGTGGGAATCAATTCGGAAGCGAGCGGAGAAGGAAAAAATCGAGTGGGATGAAGAGCAATTCCAGAGGGATAAACAATTTATTGCTGCCGAGGTCAAAGCAATGATTGCGCGGATGATCTGGCATGTGAATGAGTCGGTGGCGATTCAGATTACGGTGGATCGGCAGGTGCAGAAGGCACTGACGCTGTTTGACGAAGCGGCGAAGATTGCAGGATTGCAGTAGAGTTGTTGGACGAGTGTGCGAATGAAAAAATGGTTGCTGATTCTTGGAGGGTTGCTTCTAAGTAGCCTTGTGTGTCCGCTTTACGGTGGAAAAGTTAAATATCCACAGCACGTAGTTCAACCGGGTGAAGAACTCCTGTACGAAGTCTCCTATCTGGGAATTCCGCTGGGTACGATTCGGGTGGTCACGTATGGATGGGATACGCTGAACGGACGGGCGGTTGTCCGGGCGAAAGCGTACATCGATTCCCATCCGGGTATCCCCTTTGTGGCGCTTCACACCATTTTTGATTCCTGGATTGATCGCAGTCTGGCTTTTAGCTGGCGCTTTCAGGGGAAAACAAAGATGCGAGATAGCACCTGGGCGTATAACTTTATTATTTTCGATTATCCGCATCAGCAAATGGTTATTGAACACGGCATTCGGGATACCGTCTGGCGCCACGAAGAGTATCGATCGGCAAAGCGGTGGAATGATGGATTTTCCCTGTTTTTTCTGGCGCGTAAATATGTCCGCT
This sequence comes from Candidatus Kapaibacterium sp., assembly GCA_015490805.1. Taxonomy (GTDB): domain Bacteria; phylum Bacteroidota; class Ignavibacteria; order Kapaibacteriales; family WFXC01; genus WFXC01. The sequence continues at coordinate 134,700 of WFXC01000006.1, read as the reverse complement.
TGGGCAAGAGTATCGCCGTTCCTACAGTGATTGATTTTGATACAACGAAAACATTGTTTTTCTTTCACAATCGAGTGGAGCCAGTCGAAGTTGAATCGGTCCCCTATCCTGTTCGCACTCGCTATTTTGAAGGTAAGGCGTTGTGGAAAGGGATCTATGGGTTGAGCGGTGATTTCCGCGGCTGGTTTAGCGATGATGAGGCATCCGTGCCTATCTATGCACAGATGAAAGTCTACCTGGGGTCGGTGGATATCGAATTGATCCAGTGGCATCGTGATGGATGGCAGCCCCCGAAAGCGGTTGAATAAAGTTTAAGGTGAACCGATGGTCAAAGTCACAGATCTGTATCTGATCGGTATTGATGGTGGAGGAACCCGAACGCGTGGAGTCTTAGTGCGGGGAGAGAGGATACTGAGTCGAGCGGAAACCGGGAGCACCCGGCTTGGGGTTGTCGGATATGGGGAAGCAACAGAGCGTTTGCTGAACATCATTGAGGAATTGTGTGATAAGGCGAATATCGCGCCGGCAGACGTTGCTGCAACCACCATTGGTTTAGCTGGCGTGTGGTTGGAGTACGAAGGTAAGCGTTTTGAACACTTATTACGAATGGTTGGTCGGGAACGCCAGATTTCTCTTCAGTACCTGAATATCACCAGCGATGCTGCTATTGCGCTGGAAGGGGCGCTGGAAGGATCCCCGGGGATTGTCCTGATCGTTGGAACTGGTACTATCGCAATTGCAAAGTGTCCCGATGGAACTATTGTTCGGTGCGGCGGCTGGGGTATCGAGATAGATGATGAAGGCAGCGGGGCGTGGATTGGCAAGGAAGGGTTGGCAGCAGTAGCGCGGGCGCTGGACGGCCGAGGACCGCAGACAATGCTGGTGCAGAAAATGGCAGAACTTTTTCCAATGTTTCATCCTGACGAACCTCGATCGTTAGTAGCAGCATTTTATGAACGGGAGTTTGATTATCAAACACTGGCGCCATTGGTACAGGAATGCGCGGAAGCCGGGGACCCCGTTGCTTCTGCTATTATCCAGCGGGCAGTAGAGCATTTGCTCCTGATGATTCGGGTTATTCGGGAAAAATACTTTCAGGATGTGTCTACGGTAGTGGTGAGTTTCCTGGGCGGCATTGCTGAAGCAGACACGGTACTTACTCGCCAGTTAAAGGCCGGACTGGCAACTATTAATGGTGCTGTCTTTCGCCAGCCAGCCGGTGGAGCGCTCGATGGGGCTATCGCGTTGGGCAAACAGCTTTTTCAGCAACAGCAGCATGCAGCTTCTGATGGCGAAGGTGAGACTGACTGAATCCGTATTGCTGGTAGTCGTTTGTGCTATTATCAGTCAATCTGTTGAACAAATGTATGGGCAAATGAAGGCTGGAACAGATGCTCCGATCGCTGATGTTCTTCCGCAGATTTTCTTGCCAGAATATCAGCAGTTCGAGCTAGCCAATGGCATAAAGGTATATTATGTGGAAAATCCATCGCTTCAGTTGCTGCGGGTTCGGGTGATCAGTCGAAGTGGAGCCGACCAGGAATCGATTGCTGGATTGGCGCGGCTGACAATGGGGGTTATGACGAAAGGAACTGCTTCGCGCTCAGCCCAGCAGATTGCAGAAGAGCTGGAGTTTCTTGGGGCTTCGTTGGGAAGTTCTGCAAGCTGGGATCAGTGTGCGGTTTCCTTGCTGGTCCTGCCGGAGTTTGGAGATGCAGCATTGTCCGTTTTGGCAGATGTGATACAGTATCCGACGTTCCCGGAGGAAGAAATTGATCGGTTGCGGAAACAATTGCTCTCGGATTTGCTTCAGTCAAAATTTGACCCTGGCTATCAGGCTTCCTTTGCGCTTGCTCAGGTGTTGTTTGAGCCGCAGCATCCTTATCGCCATTCTCTCAATGGGACGATCCAGAGCTTGCAACAAATTGACCGGGACGACTGCCAACGGTTTTATGTACAAACGTTCTTTCCAGACAATGTGTTTGTTGTGGCTGCTGGTCCCTATCCTGCTGCCGTATTTCATGAGCTGGTGGAGCGATACTTTGGAAGCTGGAGCCACTCACCGGGGTCGACCGAGACATTAGAAATTCCTCCGGTTCACTTTCCATCGGAAAATCGCTTAGGCATTGTCGATAATCCACAGGCGGTCCAGGCAGAGTTGATGCTTAGCCTGCCTGCTCCGGATTACACGGATTCGTTGTATCCAGCCTTTGTACTGGCTCAGACGGTGCTGAGTGGCTATTTTCTGGCGCGGCTGAACCGCGTCTTGCGGGAGGAGAAAGGGTATACCTATGGCATCTTTGGCTCGATTACCCATCGTCGTTTTCTGCATATGCTGGTGATTCGCACGGGGATTGGGAATGAGGTGCTATCCGGAGCAGTCCAGACGCTATACGACGAATTGCAGCGGTTTGGTGAGCAGCCAGTTGATTCTGGGGAACAGGAATTAGCCCGGCGGTATTTGTTGGGACAAGTTGCGGTGCGTCTGGAATCTGTCAACACCATTTTAACCTTGCTGGCAACGCAGGAGTTGTACGATCTGCCGCCACAGTTTTATCAACATCTTTACCAGCAGTTGCGGACGGTTAGCGAGCAGCAGGTGGCAGAAGTGCAGCGTCGGTTTTTTCAAAACCTTCACGTAGCAATTGGTGTATCGGGAAGCCCGGCTGTAGTTGAGAAAGCGTTTACTGCGTTTCCCGATCTGCGCATACAACATTTTCCAATGGAAGCAGTGGTCGGAGCAATCAATGGAGACACAGCGAAATGACATCTGATCGCGAACAGAATGATGTGAAGAGTGTGGAGCACTTGGCGCAGGGCTTTGAGCATATTCAGAAGGAAATTGGCAAGGTTATTATTGGGCAAAAAGCCATCATTGAAAATCTACTGATTTCACTTTTCTCCCGCGGTCATTGCCTGATTGTTGGCGTACCGGGATTGGCAAAAACCCTGTTGATCAAAGTGTTAGCACAGGTACTGCAACTAAGGTTCAGTCGTATCCAGTTTACCCCGGATTTGATGCCCAGTGATATTACCGGCACCGAGATTATCGAGGAAATCAGCGGGACGGGCAAGAAGCATTTTCGCTTTGTGAAAGGACCCATCTTTGCGAACGTGGTGCTGGCAGATGAGATTAACCGAACACCGCCAAAGACGCAGGCAGCATTGCTGGAAGCGATGCAAGAGCACAGCGTGACGGTGGCAGGACAGACGTATGTTCTGGAAGAACCGTTCTTTGTTTTAGCAACGCAAAATCCGATTGAGCAGGAAGGAACATATCCGTTGCCAGAAGCGCAACTGGATCGATTTATGTTTAACCTGTGGATCGACTATCCCTCTTTTGAAGAAGAGGTGGAAATTGTTCAGAGTACAACGGGTGAAATTGAGCCTCAACTGGAAGCTGTGATGAGTGCTGAAGAAATCTTGCGTTTTCAGCAGTTGGTTCGGCGAGTACCAGTGCCAGACAATGTCGTGCGTTACGCTGTCCAGTTGGTCAGAGCAACCAGACCAGGACCGGAAAGTCCGAATTTTGTTCGGGATTACCTGCGATATGGGGCTGGTCCCCGGGCGTCACAATATCTGGTATTGGGGGCAAAAGCCCGGGCAGCGCTCTATGGCAAATATGCGCCGGATGTGGAAGATATTCAGGCAGTTGCTTTGCCCGTACTTCGGCATCGGATCATTTTGAATTTCAATGCTGAAGCGGAAAATATCACGCCTGAAATGGTGGTCGAGCGCTTGTTGCAGCACGTTTCTGTATGATGCATCGCTGATTAATCGTTTTCTTCCTTCTGCTTGTGCTGGCTATCAGCACAAATATTACTAACTTTGCAGTTTGTTTTGTGGAGTCAAACCGAACGACGGGAGGACGAGCAGCCTATGGCAACGATGGAGCGGATTCGACAAATGTCGCCATACTTGCTGGCGGCATTTGCGATTCTATTCGTGTTGTTTATGGTCATTTCAGATATGGATCTGGGAACGGTCGTATCCACGATTCGTCGGAATGAGCCGATCGGAGAGGTGAATGGAGTAGAGATTTTTTATCAAGAGTTTGAACGTCGAGTTCAGGAACAGGTGGATCGCCAGCGGCAGCAGCAGGGAGAGCAGGCTGAGATCAATTATGATGCAATCCGGGAAGCAGTGTGGAATCAGATGGTGGAAGAGATCTTGCTCCAGCAGGTAGCGGAGGAAATGGGCATTGAGATTACCGATGATGAAATCCGCGATATTATGCTGGATGATCCTCCGGAGTATCTTCGGCGTATCGCAACCGATAGTGCGGGAAATTTCAATCGGCAGTTGTATGTGCAAATTATGACCGATCCAGAAGGATTCCTTCGTCAGCGCAACGTTGCGCCGCAGCAAATACAGGAATTTCTGAACTACTTGCTGGAGGTTGAAGATTTTCTCCGGAAAACCAAGCTGAAGGAGCGTATCCAGAGCGTTGTAACTGCCAGTTATGCGTTGGCGAGTCCTACCTTTTTGAAAACGAAGTATTTCGTGGAGCAAGCCAGCGCCGTAGCACGCTTTGTTGCCTTTCCCATCAACACAGTGTCTGACGATGAGGTAACGGTGACAGAACAAGAGATGCGTGCTTACTACAATCGCTATAAAGCTACTTTCACCCAGCGTCCGATGCGGAAATTGAAGTACGTAACTTTTCCCCTGGTGCCCAGTGATTTAGACACGCAGCGGGCGCGGCGGAAGATTCAGCGGATAACGAATGCCCTGCAACAGGCAAAAACGCTGAAAGCCCAGGATTCCATATTTTCGATTTTTATGGCAGAGTATGGGGGAACGAAGTACGACTATACCAATGTTTCCTCGGTTCCGCCAGATCGGCTGGAGATTTTACGTCCCTTGAAAGTAGGGGAAGTTCGAGGTCCTGTCGAATTATATGATGGAACATACTTTTTCCGCTTGGATGGACGCCGTCAGGGCACGGATACTGTAGTGCGAGCCCGGCATATTTTGATCAAGGCGGGACCATCACAGCAGAGCAAGGATAGTGCACGGAAAGTGGCACTGGAGCTTCTGCGGCGCATTCGGAAAGGTGAAGATTTTGCTGCGCTGGCAATGCAGTATTCCAAAGATCCGGGATCTGCGCCTCGAGGTGGGGATCTGGGATACTTTGGACGTGGACGAATGGTTCCGGAATTTGAGGAAGCAGCCTTTAAAGCAAAAGTTGGACAGGTGGTCGGACCGGTAGAAACGCAGTTTGGTTTCCATCTTATCAAGGTGGAGGACAAAGTCTGGGAAGAAATTGCTTACAGCGAAATCCATATAGCCCCGACAGTGAGCCCAGCAACCCGGAATGCTATCATGCGCAAGGCGTATACGCTGCGGCAGTGGGTAGAAGAAGAAGGTATTCCATTTGACACGGCGGCAAAGCGGCTGGGGGTAACACCATCTGAAACGGGCTTTTTCCCCCAAACAACCCCGATTTTTGGCTCCAGAACTTTGACATCCTTTGCTTTCAACGAAAACTTAGGCGCTGTATCGCCACCGGTTGAGGTGCAAAATATGGGCATTGTGGTGGCACAAATCATCGGCATTCGAACTAAAGGCATTCGCCCCTTTGAAGATGTCAAAGAAGAAATCCGACGTCGACTGGTGCATCAGAAAAAGTTGAATATTGTAGGGAAAAAAGCGCAGGAAGTCTATCAAAAGCTGAAGGGAATTCCGGAGCTCACGCAGGAAGCGGTTAGTGCTATTGATCCTCAGTTGGTCGTCCACGAAGCAGGATCCATTCACGATAATGGCTCTGTGCCGAATATTGGGCAGGATTTTGGGTTTACTGCTGCGGTGTTTCAGGTGCCGGTGAACAAGATTGCAGGACCGATCCGGGGTGAAAATGGGTATTATATTTTGCAGGTGCTTTCCCGTGCGCTACCGGATACCACGAAGTTTCCTTTGAATTCCTATCTGGAGCAGGAACGCAAACGGTTGAAAACGACAATTTTCTATGAGTGGTTTACCAAGTTGAAGAACAACGCCGATATCCGGGACTACCGGTATCGATTCTACCAGTAAAAGCCGAGCCCATCCATTGGCATTCTGAATCTACAGGATGGATGGCACCGGTTTGCGGAGAGCTCCCATTGTTGCAAGCATCAGCTTCCTGTGTATGAAATGATGGGAAACTTTGTTCCTCCACAATAAGCGTACGCTGAACTTACTGTTTGCCGGAACATTTTAAGCGGCAAGCGATCTCAGAGTGTCAGTGTGTGTGGTACATAAAGGTGTCAGCACTCCAGATTCCTCCTCACCAAGTAGTCTTTATTGAACTCACAATTTTCCTTGCACCAAACCGTGAAATTGGACAACCGGGGTGCAATAAACAGCGATGGTTCCAGCCTTCGGCGAGCACGGGTGATGGTAGAGGAACGGTGGACAGAGGATTTTTTTCAGCGCATTGAAGAGCTGGGATTTTTTGATCAGGTCGAGGAGGATTTGCCCCCGGAGTTTACACTGGTTTACGAGATCGCCCGGATCTTAGAAGATCCTGACCATCCATTAGCCCGATCCTTAGCGCCAGCGCTGGAGTTAACACCGGTTGAAACGCCGCTGCCAGAAACGGAAGCGATCCAGCACTATTATGTTCCGATCATCCGGGATACCGTCGATTATGAGCCGAACCGGATGCGATTTTACCACGAGATCCAGCGCATCTTTCCCTATCAATTTTTGGCACCGCCAGAAGTGTTTGATCGGCGGCTTGCAGAGCGAAGTTTCTTTGTTCCGCGGGCGGCAACGCCCAAAGTGCAAGGCTTTCAAAGCGAGGCTGACCAGTATGCTCCGGATCCCCGAAAGCAGAAAGTGTATTTGTTGCTGGATACCTCAGCATCAATGCGCATGCATTACCGGTTCTTTTTGGCGAAAGCGATTGCTTATATTTTTCTGCGACGCAATATGCGCGAGCTGGGTGAGATCTATTTCCGCAATTTCGATATCGAAGTTGGTCCCCTGTTTGTTGCCCGGGACCGGCAGTCTTTTCGCGAATTACTGAGCCGAATTGTTCGGTGGCAAAAATTGGGGCGGGGCACACTGCTGGCAAAAGCACTGCGTATGGCGTGTGAGGATATTCACAAAAAACCTTCCATCGCCGGAGCCGAAATTCTGGTGATTACGGATGGTGCAGTGCATCTGGATCCAGAAGAAGTACGGCGATGGCTGGGCGACGATATTGTCCTCAATACGATCAAAATTGGTCGGGCACACATTGAATTGACGGAAGCCCATTTGCAGGATTTAGCGTTGACAGATAACAGCGAGGAAGCGAAGTTATTGCGCAAGCTGCAAGATCGGATTCGCGACCTGGAAATTCAGTTGCGCACCGTGTCCAGCGATCAGCGGCGGCGGCAACTCCAGCGGCAGTTGCAAAGTGCCCGACGGCAGCTATCTTCTCATCTGGAGCGGCTGCGCCAGAAGTTGGCTGAGACCTATGGCAGAGAAATTGAACAGTTGTCCACCGTGTTTATTGAAGTGGATGATATAGATCCGCAGAAAATTTTTCGACTCACACCGGAGCGCATTGCTGCGTTGCGGCAAACGGTTGCACTGCTGCAGCGGCGTATTGAAGAGTTTACTGATGCAGAACTACTAAAACAAGCAGCATTGCTGTACGATCACCTGTTGTTTCTGATGCCATTCAATGAGGAGCATCAGCAAGCATTGGCACAGGTAGCGCAGCAGTTGGAGGAGCAACTGCAGGTCTACCTTCATCCCGCCACCGGTATTGCAGAGGAACGAATGGCGCAATTTCAGTGGTGGGAGCAGAAACAGTTAAAGCAACTGCTAAAACCTGTATGGGGAGTGATGCGGAAAATTTCGCTCGGAATGGTCGTACGATTTTGGTGGGCGAAATTGAAGCGATTTTGGCGATTAGTTCGACAGCGATGGAAACTGAAATGACCACTCAATACGGAGATTTCCAGCAATTGTACCATCGCCACTGGCTACTGCCCGATTTTTCTAAAGATCAGCGGCAGCGTCTTAGCGCAACCCGCGTTGTTGTCGTCGGAGCTGGGGGCTTGGGGCTGCCGGCACTGCTAACGTTGGCAATGGCAGGTGTTGGCACTGTCGGTATTGTCGATGGTGATGTGGTCGAAGTAACCAATCTGCATCGGCAGTGGCTGTATACCCTTGAAGATGTGGGGCAGAATAAAGCCGCCGTTGCAGAGCGGCATTTGCGCGAGCGCAATCCTTTCATCGCGTATCATTTGCATCCGGAGTTCTTAACGCCGCAAAATGCGGAGCAAATCCTGCGGGGATACGACTGCATTGTGGATGCGACCGATAGCCTGGCTGCACGCTACCTGATCAATGATGTTGCCTATATGCTCGGTAAACCAGTAGCGTATGCAGCGGTGTATCAGTATGAAGGAGAATATGGACTGCTCAATGTTCCCCTTGACGCACAGGAGTTCTCGCCGAATTACCGAGATCTTTATCCATCTCTGCCAGCAGCGTCGCTGGTACCATCCTGCCGGGAAATCGGCGTGTGGGGACCATTGCCAAACATCATTGGGGCGCTTCAGGCAACGGAACTGGTCAAATGGATTGCCCGGATTGGGACGCCGCTGGTCGGTGCTATCGTCCGAATAGATCTTCGGCAACAGCGGTGGGAGCGATTTCAGCTTGCAAAGAATCCAGAGAATCCGCTGTATCAGCCGGATTGGCAGTTTGATCCAGCGCAGTATCAGCCTGTTTGTTTTGACATTCCAGAAGTTGGATGGGAGGAGGTATGGAGGAATGAGGGTGAGTTGATCGATATTCGGGAATGGTGGGAACGGCAGCAGTGTTCAGCGGGAGGGCGACATCTACCATTGTCGCAGATGCAGTGGGATCAGATACCTCGCGATCGTCCTGTATACATTTACTGTGCTTCCGGCAATCGCAGTGCCCGTCTGGTTGCGCTGCTCCGACAGCGAGGCTGGCACAATGTCTGGAATGTTCGGGGGGGAATAGCAGCGTTGAAGTGGGATCAAATAAGGGAAAACTCGAATGACAAAGTATGAGCTGGCAAAGGAATGGTTGCCGCGGTACACAGGAACACCTGTCGATGAATTTGGCGACTACATCCTGCTGACCAATTTTTTTGACTATCTGGAGCGGTTTGCGCAACAGTTTCGTTGTGAGATTCGGGGTATAGGACGTCCAATGCAGACGGCGACCAACACCGCCGGACTGACTATTGTGAACTACGGGATGGGGTCAGCGAATGCTGCAACGATTATGGATTTGCTGGTTGCTCGATCTCCGAAAGGGGTGCTGTTTCTGGGAAAGTGCGGCGGGTTGAAGCGATCTACCGAGATTGGACATTTCATTCTGCCTATTGCAGCAATTCGTGGAGAAGGAACCAGCAATGATTATATGCCGCCGGAAGTACCGGCACTGCCGTCGTTTAAGCTGCACAAATTTGTGTCGGATAAAATTCTCAAGTATGGGCACGACTATCGAACCGGGGTGGTTTATACGACCAATCGGCGAGTTTGGGAGTGGGATGATGAGTTCAAACGATACTTGCGGCGTGTCTCAGCAATCGGTATTGATATGGAAACAGCGACGATCTTCATCGTCGGGCACGTAAACTCCATTCCTCGAGGAGCATTGCTGCTGGTGTCTGATCTCCCGATGGTCCCGGAGGGCGTCAAGACGGAGGAATCCGATCGGCAGGTGACAGAACAATATGCAGGTTTGCATCTTCAGATTGGCATCGAAGCAATGATGGAAATTGGGGAAAAGGGAGAACCGATTAAGCACTTTCGGTACGAAGGGTAGCAGGCTGTGCCTGTTCTCATAATGGGTAGCTACTGGAAGCAGAACACTCTCCTGTCATTTGGGTTCTGCTGCTGGTCGCTGTCTCTGTGTTGAGCAGCGCGACTGTGTGGAATTGCACTGCGCTGTATGACCGATGATCCTGGCGTTGAACAGCCGGATCGATCGCTCTCAATGCAGGGAGCCTGCCAGAATTTCACTGTACCGCGCTGGAGAATGGAGAATCGCAGTAGCAGCCCGGAGGTCTGGATCTTCTGTAAGACTTCGTTCGATGCGGATGCGCTTTGGGTAAAGCCGCAGTGCAAACTCACGCTGGAGTTGTTTTTGGATGATGGCCTGGTTGATGGTAACCAGTCGGTGCAGTTCTGCTTGTGCTAAGCGGCGAGCCGTGCTGAGAAGTGTAAGAAGCGAGTCCGAATATTTTTCCTCTTCCGCAACGTGTCGTGCCTGGCTAAGCATTGCTGGTAAGGACTGTTTGTCGAAAAAGCGTTCCTGCATTAGGAATTGGGTAAAAGCCTGCAGCGTGGTGGCGTTCACAGGATGAGCAGAATCGATGGAATGGGTGGCAAGGTAAAAATTTGCGAAGCGGAAAAACATTTGGTGCTTGCGGAGTACCTGGACAAACTGCGGAAACTGCGGGCGCGGTACCACAGAATCCGGGAGAATCCCGTTGGATTCTTCAACCGGCCGTCCGTGGTGAGTGTAGAAAATTTTACGCAAAGAATCGGCTTTTTTCAAGATGTGCATTCGTTTTGCTGAGTAGTCAATTTTCTGGATACAGCGACCTGAGGGGGTGTAATAACGCGCCGTAGTCATCTTGAGCGTTCCTTCGTAGGGCAGGGAGAAAATGCTCTGGACCAGTCCTTTGCCAAAAGAGCGGCGTCCAACGATCACGGCACGATCTAAGTCCTGCAACGCTCCAGCCACAATCTCGCTAGCACTGGCGCTCTGCTCGTTGATCAATACGACTAATGGCAGCGTGGTATCCAGCGGAGTGGAATCGGAGATGTAGACCCGACGCTCGCTACTATCGCGTCCAATGGTCGAAACAATGGTGCTGCCCAGAGGAACAAAAAATTCCGTGATAGCCACGGCTGATTCCAGCAAGCCACCGGGATTATTCCGCAGATCTAGGATAAGTCCCCGCAAAGAATCCTGCGCCTTCAACTGTTCCAGCGCTTCTTTGACTTCACGTGGTGCTTTCTGGGAGAAACGCTCCAGCCGGATGTAGCCGATCCCTGTATCAACCATTCCAAAATACGACACATTTTCCAGATGGATTTCTTCTCGGCGCACGCGGAAAGTTAAGGTATCCGGACGTGGACCTCGGAGCACGACGACCGTTGCTTCTGTTCCTGGTTTACCGTAAGTGTAACTTCGGAGCTTGCCGGGAGGCAGATGCAGCACGATTACAGAGTCGACTTTATACAGAAAGTCCCCGCGTTGCAACCCCGCTTTGTCTGCGCCGTATCCTTCCATCACATTGAGGATGACCAGCATACTGTCCAGACGACCCACGGAAATCCCAAAACCCCCATAGCGCCCGGTCGTTAACATATCGATAGCGCCACTTTCATCTTCGGTAACGTACTGCGTGTAAGGATCCAGATAGTTCAGCATTTCCTCCAGCCCGACCTGGATGAATTTTTCCGGGTCGATCTCGTCCACATAGTAGAGAGAGACTAATCGGAAGACCTCACCAAAAATGGTCAGCGATTTGTTAATGGCAAACAGTAATTCAGGATGGCGAAGCATCATAAACCCGGTGGTTAGCAGCAAGATGCTGAGTATCGCAAGCGCTTTTTTCGAGAATCGCCGCATTGTTGATCTGACCATTTGAGTTGACTTACGCTGTATCCGACGGAATAAAACGAACAGGATGAACCGTTCCGTTCTCAATCGTAAATTCTACGGCTGCCACAAGGGTTGCTGAGCCAGCCAGTGCAGGGATCATTGTATGGTTCTGGATCTGCAAATCCACGGTCAATGGATCCCCGGAAGGGGGAATCACTGTATAACGTTTTTCTTTGCGCTCACCGTTCTGGGAGGCTGTTACAGCAGCGGCAGCAATAGCACCGGTCCCACAGGCGGCTGTTTCCGCATTGACTCCGCGTTCGAAGGTTCTGATCTGCAGTGTTGAGGCGTCCAGCGGCAGCACAAGATTGACATTGACTTTCCGCTCCTGAAAAAGTGGATGAGCCCAGATAGGAGGAACGAGTTGATCAAGAGGGAAAGTCTCGAAAGATGGAGCACCCGGAAAAAGCGGTGCAACATCCGGATACCACAGGACCAGATGCTCCGATCCGTTATCCACAAAACCTGCTGGTACGGAGCGACCGAAAAGCGACAGCAGCAGTGGATACTGAAGTCGGGTGATCGGAGGAAATTGAAGGCGAAACGTATTTGCAGTCAATCGCTCGGTCAGGTAAGAATTTTCATTGACCTGCAAAGTGAATTGCAACTGTGCAGAGGGAACCAGTTGCTGGTGGATAGCAAACAGCGCGGCGCAGCGCCCGCCGTTGCCGCACATCATACCGGTTGATCCATCGGGATTCCAGAAATCCATCACAAGATGCGAATCATCCACAGCGTCAACGACGATTACTCCTTCAACGGGGGGATCCCAGAGGTGGCAGAGCGAAGGTGCCAGCAGAGGGATCTGGTCGAGCCACGCGATAATTGCCGAGCGTTCCAGGACGATGAAGCGATTTCCAGCACCATCCAGCAGCCATCCTGTAAGCTGCTGGGCTTTCAGTGTTTTGTGGGAGAAGCTGCTCATTGATTCTGATTCTCATCTGCTTTGTTCCGATGGAACAACGTCGGCTGGCGTGTTCAATTGTAGCTATCCTCTTGCGTCAAATGAAAGTTCTGCCAAATCCATAGACAAAGCGAAAAGTTTTTCAATGCAAAGGTCTTTGTGCATTTTGCCGATAGCGCTGGTAGTATTGGGAATCGGACTGTTCTGGGGATGCGATGCTTCTGAAGCAGTAATTGAGCGGAATTTGGGACCGGCGGCATTGCTGGAACGGGGTAAAGCTGCTTTAGCTGATGAGGATTATCCAACCGCGCAGCGGTATTTCGATATTATCCGGCTTCAGTATCCTGCCAGCGAATATGCCGATGATGCGCAGTTTTATCTTGGCGAGACGTACTTTGCCAAAGGGGAGTACATTATGGCAGCATACAACTATCAAGTGGTTGTTCGAAACTACCCGCAGAGTCCGTGGGTGCGGTTGTCAGCATATAAAGCAGCGTTGTGCTATTATCGCCTCTCGCCAGAGTATTATCGGGATCAGCGGTATACGCTCGAAGCAATCCGAGCCTTTAACGAATTTGTGGCTTTTTATCCTGATGATCCGCTGGCAGATTCTGCCCGTACGTACATTGTCCGGTTGCGGGAGAAACTGGCAGAAAAGGATTATGAAACTGCCGAGCTCTACCTCAAAATGGCAGATTCTAAAGCAGCACTGATCTATTTCGATCAGGTTATCCGCCGGTATCCGGATACGCATTTTGCAGCGCTGGCTGCCCGTCGAACCTTAGAAGTACTGGTGGAGCAACAACGGTATGCAGAAGCCTTTGAGAAATTGCAATTGTTCCAGCAGCGGTTTCCTGACCAGAGTAAAATGTTTGAAGCAATCAGGCACGAGATTGAGCAATGGAGAAATCAGCACAGTCAGCGCAAGCCGTAGGCAAGCCACCATCGGCATCGACAGTGGTTGTTACCCAACTGGTACAACCGAACCATACCAATTACCTGGGCAATCTGTATGGCGGCGAGTTGATGAAGTGGATCGATATGGCAGCGGCGATGGCAGCGATGAAGCATAGCGGACGGGTATGTGTCACCGTCTCGGTCGATGAACTCAGCTTTCTGGCACCTGTTAAGCTGGGGCAGATCGTAACGTTGTATGCAACGGTAAATCGGGCGTTCCGAACCTCGATGGAAGTTGGCGTTCGGGCTGAGCGCTTTGATCCGTTGAGCCAGGAAACCGTTCATACCAACAGCGCCTACCTGACATTTGTTGCCATCGATGAAAACGGGAAACCGGTCGAAGTGCCACCCATCATTCCGCAGACAGCAATCGAACAGCGCCGCTATCAGGAAGCAGAAATCCGAAGACAGCACCGATTAGAAAAGCGGAAACAGATAGAGTCTTTACGAAAACGGAGATAGTGATGGATAGCAGTTCTGTCGATAAGCAACACTTACACGATGAAATTGCTTTGCATCAGCAGCGGCTTGTAGGGAAATGGGGCGAGTATCTTCCCGAATTTGTTTACGGGGCGATCGATGGAAGTGTGACCACCTTCGCTGTCATTGCTGGTTCTGCTGGTGCGCAACTGGAACCATCAGTGGTGCTCATTCTGGGCTTTGCAAATTTGTTCGCTGATGGATTGTCGATGTCTATCGGCAACTATTTGTCGACTAAGAGCGAAATCGAAAATTATGAGAAAAATCGCCGGATTGAGCGGTGGGAAGTAGAACATCTGCCAGAGTTTGAGAAGGAAGAAATCCGGCAGATTTACCGGGCTAAAGGATTTGAAGGGGAACTGCTGGAAAAGATTGTCGAAGTGATTACCTCTGATAAGGAGCGGTGGGTGGATGTGATGATGAAGGAGGAGCTGGAAATGGCACCACCGTCCCGTTCACCGTTAAGTACGGCGATCACAACGTTTTTGTCTTTTGTGTTCGTGGGATTTGTGCCCCTGTTTGTGTATGTGTTGTACTATTTAATTCCGATCGAGCGCTCAGCATTGTTTCCGATTTCTTCAATTGTGACGGCTGCTGCTTTTGCGGGCATCGGCTTGTTGAAAGGTTATGTAACCCAAACGCCGAAGCTGCGGAGCTCGCTGGAGACCTTAGCGCTTGGCGGGATTGCCGCTATTGTTGCCTACTACGTCGGCGTCGTATTGGAAGGAATCATCGGAAGCTGATGCTGGTGTACGAAGTGCAGTTACAAATCCCGGAATCGGTTTTCCCGGAATGGAAACAGTGGATGGAAGCGGTCCATATTCCGGATGTGCTGGCAACAGAGTGTTTTGCCGGATTTGTGATGACGGAGTCCTTGGATGCTGCTGAGGGATTCAGAGCGTGTACGATATGGTATGCGCTCCCGTCGCTTGCGGCGTGGGAACGGTATCAGCAGGAATTTGCACCGGCATTGCAACAAGATCATCGCCAGCGATTCCCGCAGGTGCAGGCATCCCGCCGGATGCTGCAAATAGTAGCGGGCACGATCCAATGGAATGATGTGGGAGGGTGATGCGGTCGTTTCACTTTGTTAAAGCGGGTTTGCTACTGGCAACACTGGCATTTCTTGGGGGATTGCTTGTCCAACAGTGGGTAGCGTATCACAGCGAGCAGCTTTACGCACAGTTGTTCTGGCAGGAGACAGCCGCAGCGCCTTCATCCGGGACAGAACCGGTGCAGTCAGCAGACCCTGTGCTGTTGTGGAAGCAAATTCAGGAATTTCCGTTGCACGTCATCGTCCTAGCAATTGGAGCGTGGTTAATGATTCTGTTGCTCATAGTGCTCAACCCGCACGTGCGACAGATACAACTGGGAGCATGGTGCGCTGGCGGCGGCGCTTTCCTGTATTTACTTGCCAACCTCACACTGCTGTACTATGCTGGACCAGCGATGCCCCTGGCAGCCATTAAAGCGAAAGTGGAGTGGTTCGCACTTCCTGCTATTACCTGTTACGCCATTGGTGTTCTGTTGTGCCTTAAATCCATTTTGTTCTATCGCGAAGACGAGTAGTCTCAATGGCAACTGAGCACTATCCGTGCCCCCACTGTGCACTGCCCATTACGCCTGCCGAACGATGTCCCCATTGTGGTGCTGAATTGATCCACGCGGCGGAATGGCTGCACATCTACACGGTCGCGACGGAATGGGAAGCGACACTGCTGCAGGGAATGCTGGAAGCCCACGGCATTCCAGTCGTCGTGCTTTCGCAGCGGGATTCCTCGCGGCAATTGACTGTAGGGCATCTGGCGCTGGTGCGACTGTATGTGCCGATTCCCTTTGCCATTGAGGCATTTCGGTTGTTGGCCGATTATGAAGGGGGGCAGCAATCAGCGTCGGGAACTGGAGGAGAAACGCAGGATTGAAAAACGACTGATGGATTGTTTTCCGAAGATCCGCCGATTGACGTGGTACCGTGTGGCACAATACCGTATTCCAAGTAACGTCACAAAATTCCCTTAGTTGGGAGTCGGTTCCACAAAGGAGTAGTGCCTATGCGCATTACGAAACAGTATACCAACCGCGAAAGCCAATCCTTAGACAAGTACCTCCAGGAAATTGGCCGTCTTGAGCTCCTCACGCCGGAAGAAGAGATCGAGCTGGCACGGAAGATTAAGCAGGGTGGCGAAGAAGGAGAGAAAGCGCTCAAACGCCTGGTAGAGGCAAATCTCCGCTTTGTGGTCAGCGTGGCAAAGCAGTATCAGAATCAGGGACTTTCCCTGGGCGATCTGATCAATGAAGGCAACATTGGACTGATCAAAGCGGCAAAGCGTTTCGATGAAACGCGAGGATTCAAATTTATTTCTTACGCTGTGTGGTGGATTCGACAGTCCATTTTGCAAGCACTGGCAGAGCAGTCCCGAATCATTCGGCTTCCTTTGAATCGGATTGGGGCGCTGAATCGAATTAGCAAAAAGTTCAACGAGCTGGAACAAAAGCTGGAGCGGGAACCGACTTCTGAGGAATTAGCAGAGGCGCTGGGGATGCCGGTCGAGGATATTAAAGAAACGTTGCGGCTGGCAGGACGCCATATTTCAATGGATGCGCCATTTTCGGATGATGATGACGATAGCCTGATCGATATCCTTCCAAGCGATGACCAGCCTGCACCGGATGCTGGATTGATTCAGGAGTCATTGCGTCAGGAGATCAATCGAGCATTGTCGCAGTTGTCCGAACGGGAAGCAGAAGTATTGCGCCTCTACTTTGGACTGGATGGACAGTCGCCAATGACGCTGGAAGAAATAGGCGAACGATTTAATCTGACGCGGGAGCGGGTACGACAGATTAAGGAAAAAGCAATTCGACGGCTGCGGCACATCAGCCGGGTGAAAATTCTTCGAACCTACCTGGGTGCGTAATTAATGTCAGATCTTGCCGCCATTGAACTACCGGTTGTCACGCCTTCATCCACCGTGCGCCGTCCTCCGTGGCTGAAAGTACGTGCCCCCGGCGGCGAAACGTATTCCTGGCTTTACGAAATGATGCGGTCCAAGCGGCTGCACACAGTCTGTGAGGAAGCCTTGTGTCCGAATATCGCCGAGTGCTGGAACGCGGGGACCGCGACGTTTATGATCCTGGGAGATACCTGCACACGCTCCTGCGGTTTCTGCGCAATCAAAACGGGGAAGCCGCTGGAGCTGGATCCGCAGGAGCCGCGCCACGTCGCCGAAGCAGTGCAGGCAATGGGAGTTCGGCACGCCGTGGTAACGTCCGTCAATCGCGATGAGTTGCCAGATGGGGGCGCAACAATGTTTGCACAGACCATTCGAGAAATCCGGCGGCTGAATCCCGGCGTTACGGTGGAAGTGCTCATCCCGGACTTTCAAGGAAAAAAATCCTCGCTTCAGATCGTTATCGATGCTCGACCCGATATTTTGAACCATAACATTGAAACCGTCCCGCGGTTGTACAAGATGGTGCGTCCGCAGGCGCGCTATCACTGGAGTTTGTTTGTTCTGGAAGAGAGCAAGCGGCAGGGACTGCGGACGAAAACGGGTTTGATGCTGGGACTGGGCGAGACGCCGCAGGAAGTACTGGACGTGATGCAGGATTTGCGGGACATTGGCGTTGATATTCTAACGCTGGGACAATATCTACAGCCGACAAAAAATCACCTGCCGATCGATCGGTATGTGCCGCCAGAGGAATTTCAGTGGTACCGCACCGTTGGACTGGAAATGGGATTCCAGTATGTGGAGTCCGGACCATTAGTCCGCAGTTCCTACCACGCAGCCGAGCAGGTGTAACGTATTGCGGCGCTGCGCTGGAAAGGCGCGTGCAATTCGGAGAAGCAGAAGCATATCCAGCAATCTTGGGCAGTTGCTGACACAACAGTAGCATCACTGCCAGCGTGCAAAACTGCGAGCGAGCGCTCAACAAAATTCCACACAGAAGACTACGCCACTGCTTTCCACCGCTATCGTACTGATAACCTGCTGGAGCAGCCGAAACCGGCACCTCTCTGCATTCATTTTGAGAAGCTTCTCAAATACTGCGCAGCGCTTGAATTTTTCCGGGAGATTTTTTAAATCTGCCATTGCCCGAAAAAGGGTAGCAAATTCACAATAGTGGTTGTTTCACAATCAGGGAGAGGTTGCAATGATGACGCGTTCCGCCTGCACTCAAACCTGTAGTCTTTCGGAGTCTTTCTTATTCCTGCCATAGTGACGTTTCTGCTCCTTTTCGCTTCCGCTTTGTTCCCGCTCAGTAATTTTGCCCAGGATCCGTGCGGGGGAAGTTTCATAAAGTTCTGGGAAGAAAGATGAAACAGGTGGTGACACTGCTGGCAGTTGTTGTTGTGGCAGTTGCTGCTGCCCAGGTGCGGTTTGAGCCGATCACCATTGCGCCATTGTATCCGGATGGGAGTAGGATGTGTGACGGGATCGTGGTGGATGGCGAAGTGGTGTTGGTTGGAGGGGAGGGGATGATACTGCGGAGTCGGGATGGATTTCAAACCTGGCAGCGGCAGCGCATCGCCGAAGGAGAGGATCGGACGATTTATTCGATCGCGCAGGTGACGCCGGATGTGTGGGTGGTTGTTGGCGAAAGAGGGTTGTGCTATCGGAGTGGAGATAGGGGAAAGAGCTGGGAAGCAATTGGGATGCCGACGGAAAGGACGTTATATCGGGTGAGGAAGAATGGGATGGGGATATTGATTGCCGTTGGAGCAGGAGGGGAAATTGTGCGATCGAGTGATCAGGGGTGGACGTGGGAGCGGCGGGCAAGTGGGACGGCGAAGGATTTGTGGTCGGTAGCGTGGCAGGGAAATGTGGCGATGGCGGTCGGTGAAGATGGCGTGATTGTGCGGTCGACGGATGGAGGGTATACGTGGAGAGTCGTCAGGACAGAAGATTTCTTGAAGCGGACATTGTATGCTGTTGCGGCAGCAGATGCTGATCGATGGTATGCGGTTGGAGAACAGATGGCTCTCAGTAGAACCAGCGATGGGGGAGATACGTGGGGAACCCAGCCGCTGGTGCCACCGTTGTCGGATGCAGAGAAGTTGCGAGGCATTGGCTTCTGGGATGAACAGCACGGATGGATCACGGGAGAGACCTCGTCAGCATTATGGCAGCCAGTGTGGGAGACGACCGATGGTGGAGCAACGTGGCAGAAAGTGAAATTTCGGATTGATACAGTACAAATACCGCCGGGAGGAACGTGGACATCATATCCAATCCGGTGGTGGGGAATGCTCCGTTCCGGAGAACAGCAGCTTGTCTATGGAGAACGGGGACAGTATACCATTGTTGGGGTAGAGCCAGTTGAAGGTGGGAAAGAATGGCAGCGGCGAGTGTGGGATCGAATTGTGCCGCTGTCGACCGTTGCTGGAGCAAAGCTTGAGGGATGCGACGAGTTTTGGCACTCATCGGTTATCCATCAGCACCACAGGTAGTACGGTATCGGAGCAGCGCGGGAGTGTGGGATACCGTGTCACTATTGCCGGTCATTGATGTGTGGCGGGATACCGTGTATGCGCAGTTCAAGTACTATGGAGAGCGCCCGACTCGATGGGTGTGGAATGGACAGTCGGTGTTTGTGCTGACGTTCTATAGCAATGGCTGGTGGTCCACTGATGGCGGTAAGACGTGGACGGTGGTACAACTGGATTCTGTCGGGATTTCGAAAGCGTTTCCTTATGGGGAACGCGGATTTGCGTTAGCAGGATATATCGAGGTGCCGGGAACGTATCGTACTATTGGCGTCTGTCTGTTGTCGGAGGAGCCCGGGCAGCCGTGGCGCGAAGTGCTGCGTCTGGATACAGGGATGCGGCTTCGAGGAGTACGATTCTGGGATTCACAGCAAGGCTATGCGGTTGTCGAATCCGATCAGGAAGTCGCATTCTGGACAACAACCGACGGAGGAGCTCACTGGGAGAAACGGGCGATACCGAATGCAAGGCAACACTACACCGGGAATGAGATCCGCTTCAGTCAGGTTCGCCTTGTACGAATGTACAATGAACAGCATATTGACATTGTGCTGGAAGCTGAAGTGTTAGTACCGGGAGTACCCTACATCAATGTGGGATTGCTTTCATCAACCGATGGGGGAATGACGTGGGAACACCGGGTATGGTTCTCACAATTTGGCGTACAGTACGAAGGGACTTCCCGGATATCCTTTGCAGCAAGCGATGTTTCAACGAAAATGATAATGACGAGCGGCGGCACATCGTCGGGAAGTGTGCTGTACACTCAGGATGGACAGACGTGGAAGAAAATTGAGTTACCTGAACCGGGACGGGGGAGATTTGACTGGGACTATAACGGTTACTGTGCTATTGTGTGGCGCAATGGCAGTATGTTTTCAAATTACAATGTCGTTCCCCATCAGCTTCTGCTCATCCATTTCGGGACAACCGGGGTGGAAGAAGCGCAGCAGGCAGTTCGGGACGATGGCATCGCCGCTTATCCAGTGCCGGCAACAGAAAAGCTGTTTTTGCAGTACAGCACGCAGATTCACAGGATGGTTGCCTTGGTGTCACTGTACACGGCAAATGGGCAGCTTGTCAGGCAGTATCGGGGAGCAATCGAGAGTGTGGATGTACGGGAATTAGCGTCGGGAGACTATTACCTTGTCGTCCAGTTGCAGAGCGGTGTGCAACACATAGTGGTGGTTCCGGTGGTACGGTAGCGCAATGGCGTTCCGAACCAGTAGCGCTAACCAGGAGCGCTGGCTGGAAGTGCCGGATTTCGTCGGCAAGAAATGCACGCCTAAGAGCGTGCGCTCCCAGCAAACTGGGAGCGCCGACTTCAGTCGGCAAAAAAATATGCTCTTAAAGGGTGCCTTCCCAGTAGATGCACTCTAAGAGCGTGCGCTTCCAGTAAATGCACGCTGAAGCGTGCGCTCCCGGTCGTTGGGAACACTAACGTCGCAAGCATCGATGCTGGGAAGCACTGGATTGCGCCGGCAAAAATAGAGCAGAACAAGCCGCTGGCTTTCTCTGGATAACTCGAAGGATTGTCCTACCATGGGCAATGAGTACTGAGAGTGTGCCCTCTTGTTGAACTGTACATTGAATTAGCTGCTTAAAAAGGAGTCCACCACAGGGAGGCAAATGGGAGAAGCAGGGGACGAGGAAAGAGAGCAAAGCCAAAGTCGCCGGTGACGCGGTAGTGGGTGAATCGGATGCCTAAGGTCAGCGCTGTCTGCGTTGGCTTTGCCAAATTGAGATTCCATAGTTCGCTGAGAATGTGAATCGTTGGCGTTGCCGGAAGCTGCGTGTCGACGCCGAGGGCAAAGCCAACCGTGCCTCTACCATATCGGACATTCGTGGAGAAGAAGTTCCCAAATCGCACTGTGAAGAGTTCCGGTCCGCCAGATCGATAGAAAAACAATGCCGAGATACGAGACCGAATGCGGTGCACTGTTCCAGCAATGAACACGTGGTGGATGGGATTGTTGGCATTGAGCCAGCCGAGGGCAACACCACCGGCAAGGTACAGGGTTGCAAGCCTTCCTAATGCGAGAGGTTTGGGAACGGAGATTTTCCCGTATAGCATCGACACCTGCTCCCGTGCTGCAATGGCAGGCAGGAGGCTACGGGCGGCGACAACTGAGAACCAGGGTGTGATTCCAGCACCGGCGTGCACCAGCAGCCAGCCAGTCATTCCAATAAAATGGTTCGATTCAATTGGCACTGCGGACGGCATCCACAAAAGCTGGTGGGAGAAGCGATAGAAAGCAGGTTGTGGAATGATGCGCAGTACTTCGTTGCAACGGAGTTCTGCTGTGCCAATGTCCGTCTGGAGGAATAAAGAAGAATCAGCAATGTCCTGAATTTCACCAGACAGGCGATCGCCGTTCTGCAAAACCACGATGACCGCATCGCCAGCAGCCAGTGACGGATCCCAGCACGGTTGGGCTTCGAGTTTATCGGGCAGCGGTAGCCACAGAAGAAAGAGCCAACTGCCCACAAGCAGCGTAGATCTCTTTGCCGCTGGAACTACGTACCATAACCACCACATTTTCCGATCGAAGCCATTCTACAAATTGTTTGAAGCGTTCCGATGTAGAGGGACGGAGCCGGGTAGCCAGTCCCTGTGGATGGACAAAGTCAATGGGATGGAAGGGGATAATATTGACCTTGGAGGGGAAGCGTCGAGTGAAGCGGGCTAAACGGCGAGCATCTTGTCGGGAATCGTTGAGCTGATCGAACAAAATGTATTCGAACGTGATCGGTACCCGGGTTTTGCGATAGTACTGCTCGGCTGCCTGCAGCAGTTGCGCAATATTCCATTTCCGGTTAATAGGCATCAACTGGGAACGAAGGGCGTCGGTTGTTGCGTGGAGCGAGAGCGCCAGCTTAATCCGAAAGGGCTCATCTGCCAGCCGAAGAATGCGAGGCACGATCCCAGCGGTGGAAAGCGTCAGTCGCCGGGCACCCAGCAGCGGGAACCAGGGATTGAGAAAGTGCTGCAATGCCTGCCGAACTGCCGAATAATTGAGCAATGGTTCACCCATTCCCATAAGCACCACGTTCGTGATGCGGCGCTCAGTGTGCTGTTGCACAACCAGAAATTGCTCGATGATTTCGGCAGCAGAAAGGTTTCGGCGCAAGCGCAAAGTTCCAGTCGCGCAAAACTGGCATTGCAGTGGACATCCCGCTTGTGTGGAGATACAGAGTGTCAACCGCTTTGGTGTACCGCCAGATTGGAATTCCGCCGGGATCAGCACCGATTCGATTTGCTCCCCATCTGACAGCTCAAAAAGAAATTTTTGCGTTCCATCCGATGCCAGTTGGCGATGGCGGAGTTGCAACGACCCCAGACGGTAGCGCTCAGCCAGGGTAGTCCGAAGCGCTTTGGGGAGATCCGTCATAGCGGTAAAATCCAGAACAAAGCGGTCGAAGATCCAGCGAGCAATCTGCTTTGCACGGTAGGGCGGTTCTCCCAATTCAGCAAGGATTTGTTGGTGGCGGGAAAAATCAAAGTCCAGCCAGTGTGGCTGGTCAACGATTGATGGTAATACTGGCATTGGATCCTGTTGGTTGCGACGTTCCATAGTTTGCTTATCGTACTGTATGCACTCCGCTGTGCGCGAAGCTCGTTGATGTTCTTGTTCCACTGCACCTGCTCTGTGGACGATGGAACAGGCTGTGCCGTGTGCTGTGCTGCTGACGCTGTTGACAGTGCAATTCGTATGCTAAAAGCCCCGTGTGTAAAACAGTCTTCGTTGGGCAAGATTGCCGAAACTTTGAGAAGCTTCTCAAAATGCGTTTCAATGTTGGGGACGAGAACCATTGTGCGTTTTTTGCAGTGTGTGAAGCAGGAAAAATCCAGAAGCAAACGTTCAATGACTGTTGCTTTGCCTTGTGTCGGAAGAGGAAATTACCAATCAAGCGTTTACCAGTGGAAAGGGCAGCGCTGCCAGACGGATCTTTTTCCTGTCGCTGTTCAGCAGTTTTTCCAGCCGCAGCATCTGGTGTTGGGCATCACTGCAGGGGCGCAGCAGAAGTATCGGAAAGAGCTAAAAACAAACCTGCGGTTTCCAGAGTGGATAACGCTCTGGAGCAAAGTACCCAATTTGCGAAATGAAATTGCGCATATCGGAATGGGAAAGCGTGATTTCTATCCACGACGGTTGCAGCGATGGCAACGGTTGCTGGATGAGGTTCTGGAAGAAATACAGCCGTTGATAGAGCAGTTGCAGGAATATCAAGGCGGAGGTGGCAATGAGTGAGCAACAACAGCATTCTCTGCTTCTGTTGTTGGGTAAGGGACAAAAGGTCTTGACTAACTGGGACGATACGGGGTATCGAGTGGCGGAGTACGAACTGGCAGAGTCGCCGGGGCAAACGGTGCGGACGCCGTTTGTTGGCGAAGCGTTAGTGCGGTTATCGCCCCATCGCTTTACGCGGGTATACGTCTTCGGCACTGCGGAGTCGATGTGGGATGTCCTGCTGGCGCATTGCTTGCAGCACACGGCTTTGCACGAGGATCGGTTCTGGATTGAGACCTACGAGAAGCTGCGCAGCAAAATTGCGTCCGGAACGCTGGAACCAGCGGCAGAAGAATTGCAATGGGTCGGGCGAGCCCTGAGCGAGTTGCTGGGACGAAAAGCGTGTTGTTACTTGATCCCGGTGGGGCAGAATCGCGAGGAAATCTGGGGAATCTTCCGGACTCTGATGCGGTTGAATCTACCAGCCGGCAGGGTTTCGATCGATATTACCCACGGACTCCGGCATCAGCCGTTGTTCCTGTATCTGGCACTGCTGTACTACCAGGCACTGTCCAGAAGTTTGAGCATCGATGGTGTGTATTACGGCGCGCTGGAATTAACGCAAAATGGGCGGACACCGATTTTCAATCTCCGTGAGTTTCTGGAAATGACCCAGTGGATACTGGCGGTATATAGTTTCGTGAACTACGGCGATGCTCAACCTGTGCTGGAACTGCTACCAAAGGAGATTTCCAGCGAAGCCTTAGAGCGACTGAAAGAAACAGCCGGAAAGTTTACCAGCAGTCTTCAGACCAACCTGTTGGGAACGGTTCAGGAAGACAGTCAGCAGCTCCTGAATGCCTATGCTGATGCTGAAACTGATCCGTTGTTTCCACGCCCCCTACGGTTTCTCAAAAAGGAATTTCTGGATCTCCCAATGGCGTTGGCTGATAAGGATGTTCCAAAATGGGAGGCAATGCTGCGGGTTGCCCGCTACCACTGGGAACATAGTCGCCCCGGACTTTCCATCTTAGCGCTCTGGGAGGCAGTTGTGGAACGACTGGGTGAACGCTGGGGATGGAATCCAAATCGAAGTAAAACGTATCAGCAGATCAGTGAGCGGATTGCTAAAGCCTATCCCTCACCCAAGCTGCCAGAACCGTGGCGGCAGTTTCTCGAACAGGTACAGCAGTTGCGGAAAATGCGAAACGTCGTTGCCCATGCAGAGGGCAGATATGTCCAGGTTGACGATGTGATGCAGCAGTATCCGGCGATTCTACGAGCCTGCGAGGAATTGTTAGGCCGGGATCAGGTAGGAACCATCTTCGGTGGGGAGAACAGTTGATGCGATTTCGGATTACCTTTGAATCAGTGCGGGATCAGATTCTGCCGTGGAATTATCAATATGCTTTGCAGGCGGCGTTTTATCGTTGCCTCCAGGAAGCCGATCCGGGTTATGCAACGTTCTTGCACGAAGATGGATATCAGGCACATCACAACCGCCGGTATAAATTTTTTGTTTTCTCGGATTTGCATCCGCTGCGCAAACGGGATCAAACTGATATTGGATATGTCATTCGCAAGCGGCAGCGGTTGTATCTGTATTTCAGTTCGCCGCTGGAGGACCGGCTGTTAACATTGCTGGTCACCGGGTTTTTTAAAAAGAACAACAAACTCCCAATCGTAATCCCGGAAGCGGCTAAGGCAGAGTTCAGGATTCAGAGAATTGAGGTTTTGAAGCCGGAAGACTTCAGCGCTGGCAGCACAACAGCGATCCTGCTTTCGCCAGTGGTGGTTTCGCTGCTCCGACCCGACGGCAGTACCGAGTATCTTCGGGCGCTGGATCCGCGAGTTCCCGAACAGTTGCGCAAGAATCTGCAATACAAGTACAGCACCCTCCATCAACGGGAATCAACCGATCTGGATATTACCATTACCGTGGACCGCGAGTATGTAGAGCGAAAGGGAGGAGCGGAATCTCCAGCTGTGACTGTCTTACGACGGTTTTTTGATCGACAGCCAGATGGCAGCTATCGGGTGATCGCAATAAAGGGTTTCCGGGCACCGATCCATCTGAAGGGAAGTCCTGAGTTGATTCAGGTTGCCTATGACTGTGGGCTGGGAGAGAAAAATTCCGCAGGATTCGGATGCTGGGTGCCCAAAGACTCAGTCAATCAGCGAGCGCCGGGAGAGCAGCGTTGCGTACGGCGACGAAGACTTTCCGGAAAAAGATCTTAATGATCAGGCAAGCATACCGCAGATAAGAGATCTTCCTCCGAGACTTCTCCTGTTTCTTCTTTCCGCAAAATTCTGTAGATTGTAAATCTTTTCGTAAATTTGCAAGTCTGTAAATTCAGCGAGAAGGGGACTCTCTTGCGGAAGATAGGTTTTGGGACATACGTGGTGATAATCTTTCCAATCATTGCAGCAATCTGGTTGCTGTATCCGACATATCGGGCGTGGGAATTGGAAAAAGAAAAGGAACAGTTGGCGCAGGATAGTGCAGCACTGGCACAATTCGAGAAGGAGTATGGCGAGACGTTGCGAGAGTTGAAACTCCGCCGGCTGAAGTTAGGATTGGATCTGCGCGGCGGTATGTACATTACCCTCGAGGTGGATGTACTCCGCCTTTTGGAAGAATCCGCGCAGCGGGATGCTATCGATGAGGTGTTCCGGGAGGTAATGCGGAGGACTCAGCAAGAGACTGAGCAGAGTGATGAGCCAGTACTGGACATCTTCCTGCGGTACTTTGACCAGATCGCTCGCCCAAAAGGACGAACGCTCTTTTCATACTTTGAGTTTGGCGATGTGCGAGATCTTACTGAGGAGGATATTATTGAGCGGCTGGAGCAGAATATTGAGGATGCGGTGGATCAGGCGATGGAAATCATCCGCCAGCGGATTGATAAATATGGGGTTAGTGAACCATCGATTCAGAAGCAGGGAGGGCGGCGCATCGTGCTGGAGCTTCCGGGTGTAACGAATGAAAAGGAAGTACGGCAGTTGCTCCAGACTACAGCCCGGTTGGAATTCCATCTGCTGCGGCAAAATGTTGAAATTGTCCAGGCTTTTGCTCAGGTTGATGAATTGTTGCGTCTGGAGCAGGCAGCTAAGGAACCAGCCGATACGGGTTCGCAAGAAGGAACCGTTACTGTGCAGAAACAGGTAGATACTACAGGACAGCGTGCCGATACGGCGAAGGCTGATACGATCACCCAGAGTGATACAACAAATCCGTACGCAGGGCTATCCGAAGAAGAAGCGCGTGAGGCGTATCAGCGTGATCATCCCTTTACTTCTCTGTTTGTTACCTACTATATTGACCGGGAAAACAACCAATATGTGCCCATTGATTATGTCCGGAAAAATTTTCCCGAAGGGGAATACTATTTTGAAATTCTGGAGTCGAACATCCCGCAATTCGAGGCAATCCTCCAGCGCCCCGATGTGATGCGGATTATTGGTACGGATTATATGATCGCCCTTGCAGCTAAGCCACGGGCAGAGACGGAAGGATCGCCGCAGCGAGTGTACCCGTTCTACGTGCTCAAAGCAGAGCCAGAGCTCACAGGGGAAGTTATTGTTGATGCTCGGGCAACATTCGATCCTACGACAAACTCGCCGATTGTGTTGATGACGATGAATGCAGATGGAGCAGAACGCTGGGCACGGATCACGGGTGCGAATGTTGGGAAGCGAATAGCGATTGTGCTGGATGGGC
This sequence comes from Candidatus Kapaibacterium sp., assembly GCA_015490805.1. Lineage (GTDB taxonomy): Bacteria > Bacteroidota > Ignavibacteria > Kapaibacteriales > WFXC01 > WFXC01. The sequence continues at coordinate 107,278 of WFXC01000006.1, read as the reverse complement.
GAGTATATTCTGCTCCAGTAGTGCAGACTCGCATTACGGGCGGGCGATCCCAGATTACTGGATTGGCATCGATTCAAGAAGCCCGATTGCTGGAGATTGTGTTGAAAGCAGGGGCGCTAAAAGCACCGGTGAAAATTATCGAGGAGCGGGTAGTAGGACCATCGTTGGGTGAAGACTCTATCCGCCGAGGGTTAACTGCCAGCTTGATAGCCTTAGCGTTGGTGATACTCTTTATGGTGGTCTATTACTCGTTTGCCGGTATCATTGCAGATCTCACGCTCTTTTTGAATCTCTTGCTGGTCCTTGCAATGCTGGCAGCCTTTGGTGGAACCCTGACGTTGCCGGGTATTGCAGGACTTATTCTGACGATTGGAATGGCAGTGGATGCGAATATTCTGATTTACGAACGGGCGCGAGAAGAACTCTATAAAGGGCGAACCATTCGAGCTGCTATCGATGAAGGTTTCCGGAAAGCGTTGAGTGCAATTCTGGACTCCAATATCACAACCTTTATCAGTGGCTTGATCCTGTTTTACTTTGGATCGGGTCCTATTCAGGGATTTGCCGTTACTCTGATGATTGGTATTGTAATGACGCTCTTTACCGTGCTGGTGGTTGGACGCTCTATCTTTCAGATTCTTCTGGCACGGGGCGTCCAAACAATTAACCTTGGACAACCAAAAGTTGCAGCCGCGAAGTAAATTGAAGGGTAGAAAAGGATGGAATTTTTTCGCGATCCGAAAATCGATTTTCTGGGCAAGCGGCATTTTTTTAAGTATGTCTCATTTGCATTGATGGCAATTGGTGTTTTGGGAGTGGCGATTTTGGGCATTCCATTTGGAATTGACTTTACAGGTGGGACGGAAATTGCGTTACGATTCTCAAAACCACTGGATATTGCACAGGTTCGGGCAGTAGTCGCACAAACGGAATTTGCCCGCAGTGAGATTAAAACCTACGGGGCTCCTAATCAGTTTCTCATCCGGGTGCAGCAAGCAAAAGGAGCGGGGGACATTGCCGCAAAGTTGCAGGATGCATTTCAAAAGCAATTTCCAGATCTAACAGTAACTGTGCTCAAAGCCGATGTTATTGGTCCCAAGGTGGGAAAAGAATTACGAACCGATGCACTCATTGCCCTGATTCTGGCGGTGCTGGCAATTTTGCTCTATGTTTCATTGCGGTTTGAATTTGCCTTTGCGCTGGGAGCGGTGTTGGCGCTGGTGCATGATGTTGTTATCGCTTTTACTTGGGCGGTCATCGCTGGACAGTTGGGACTTGTTTCCTTAGAAGTCAATCAAAGTACCATTGCGGCTGTGCTCACAGTACTGGGATTTTCGATTAACGATACCGTTGTGATCTTTGACCGTATTCGGGAGAATCGGGAAATCCATCGAGGAATACCACTGGTGCAATTGATGAATATGAGCATTAATCAAACACTGAGTCGAACGGTGAATACTTCGCTGACAACATTTCTGGTCTTGCTCGTGTTGACGTTGTTCGGCGGAGCGGTTCTCCAGGGTTTTGCCTTTATTATGTTGCTGGGGATCATCGTTGGAACGTATTCTTCCATTTATGTTGCCAGTGCGCTGACAATTTGGTACACTGAGCGGCGAAAAGCAAAGAAGAAAGTTGTCGCAGCAACAGCAACGTAAGGACAATACCGTGGAGTTTACAGAGGTCAAAGATCAACCGGCTGTTCTGATTATTGCCTTAGAACCGCACGTTTTCGGAGGTGTCCAGGCAGTGGAGTTTACCACCAGAATTCGGGAATTCGTTGAGCAGGGGAAGCGAGGCTTCATCGTTGATTTGTCCTCTGTGGAAGTAATGAATAGCTCCGGATTGGGAATGTTGGTCAGTAGTTTGACGACGGTCCGCAAGTTCGGGGCAGAGCTGGCGTTGGCGGCAGTTCCGGAGAAAATACAGCGGCTTCTGGTTATTACCCACCTGGATCGCGTCTTTCAGCAATTTCCTTCCGTGGAGGAAGCGCTCAAGTATTTCAGCCAACAGGAGCAATAAGCGGACACCCGAATGGCTGTCACCGTTGTTGTCGGTGCCCAATGGGGAGATGAAGGCAAAGGCAAAATTGTGGATGTGCTCAGTGAGAACGCTGACATCGTTGCTCGCTATCAGGGGGGCGCTAACGCGGGGCATACTATCGTTGTGGGAAACCAGCAGTATATTTTGCATTTAATTCCAGCAGGGATTTTGCATGCTAAACCCATTTGCGTCATTGGCAATGGGGTGGTGGTGGATCCCGTTGCGCTGCTGGAAGAAATTGCAATGCTGCAGGAACACGGAATACCAATTGAAGGCCGCCTTTATATCAGCCACAAAGCCCACGTTATTATGCCATACCATAAGGCGCTGGATGCGGCGAATGAGCAGCGGCAGAGTATTGGTACAACCGGTCGTGGAATTGGACCTGCCTATGCAGATAAAATCAACCGTACAGGCATTCGCATCGTGGATCTTCTGGATCCTCATCATCTGGAACAGAAGCTGCGCAAAAATATTGCTGAGAAAACAGCATTGTTGCAGCAATACTACGGCATTACGCCCAATTTTGATGTTGAAACGATGGTGCAGGAGTATCTGGCATTTGACAAAAAGATCGATCCGTATGTTGGGGACATTACTGGTTTATTGCATCAGGCAATAACAGATGGGAAAAATATTCTGCTGGAAGGTGCTCAAGGTGCTTTGTTAGATGTGGATCACGGAACCTATCCGTACGTGACCAGCTCCAATCCTACCAGTGGTGGTGCATGTACGGGAGTTGGAATTCCCCCAACGGCTATTACCGAGATTATAGGTATTGTCAAAGCGTACACAACCCGGGTTGGCAATGGTCCCTTCCCAACTGAGCAGACAGGAGCAGTTGGGGATCGGCTACGGCAGCAGGGACAGGAATTTGGAGCAACAACAGGGCGACCGCGCCGCTGCGGCTGGCTGGATCTGGTAGCTTTGCGATATTCGACAATGGTGAATGGATTTACAAGCATTGCGTTAACGAAATTGGATGTTCTGAGTACCTTTTCGGAGATTCCGGTGGCAACAGCTTATCGGATCGATGGAGAAATTGTAAAGAGCTTCCCTGTTGATCCACCGACACTGGAGCGAGTGGTACCGGAGTACACCACTTTACCGGGATGGAAAACTTCCCTCCAGGGAATTCGGCGGTTTGATCAACTACCGGTACAAGCGCAACGGTATGTGGGCTTTATCGAGGAATTTTTGCAAGTACCGATTCGGATGATTTCTACCAGTCCGAACCGACAGGATATCGTATTTCGGACACTATAAAATGAAGCAGGCGCTTGGTTCTATGCGCTTTCATACGTTAATTCTGGATTTTGATAGCACATTGGTGCAGGTGGAGTCTCTGGAGTTGCTGGCACAAATTTCCCTGGCAACACTTCCCAATCGGCGAGAGCGGTATCAGCAGATTAAAGCGTTGACTGAGGCGGCGATGGAGGGAAAGATTTCTTTTGCCGAAGCACTGGAGAAGCGTATCCAGTTGCTCCAGGCGTATGCCCATCACTTGCCAGTGTTGATCGATCAATTGCGACAGCTTTATACGCCATCGCTTCTCCGTAATCTTTCCCAGTTGCTGAAGCCTGACTGGGATGTGTATGTGTTTTCTGGAGGTTTCATTGAGTTCATCGTTCCGGTACTCCATCCTCTGGGTTTTGCGCCCGATCGTATTTTCGCAAATCGGTTTGTTGCAAATGCGCAGGGCAAAATTATCGGAGTGGAGCCATCTGTTCCTCTTGCTGGTGATGAAGGGAAAGTGCGGCTGGCGCAGCAGCTCAATTTACGCGCACCGATTTTGGTTGTTGGGGATGGGTATAACGATTATGAGCTGCGGAAAGCACGGATAGCGCAATGCTTTGCGGCTTTTGTTGAAAATGTTCGACGTCCCCCCGTCGTCGCCGTAGCAGATTGGGTTGTTGAGTCGTTTGATCACCTGATGGAAGGTGTGCAACAATGTGCTGAAGAAAGTCAATGAAAGTTTTGTTGCTGGAAAACATTCACACGGCGGCTGCTGAAACCCTCCAACAGGCAGGATTTACGGTCGAGCGATTCCCCTCAGCGTTAGAGCCATGGGAGTTAGCGAAGGAAATCCACGACGCTGTGTTCGTCGGCGTCCGATCTCGAACGCAGCTATCGGATGCTGTGCTGGAACAGGCGCCATTATTGCTGGCAATCGGAGCGTTTTCTATTGGTACCAACAATATTGCCCTGAAAGAAGCGATGCTCCGTGGTATTCCTGTGTTTAATGCACCGTATAGCAGTGCACGGAGTGTTGCCGAGCTCACGATAGCAGAAATTGTGCTGCTGCTCCGAAATGTTATCGATAAAATCCTGAAGATGCATCAGGGGCGGTGGGAAAAGAGTAGCCGCGGTAGCTACGAAACCCGGGGCAAGAAGCTGGGAATCATCGGTTATGGCAATATTGGCTCACAGGTAGGACATCTGGCGGAAGATTTAGGGATGGAGGTGTATTACTATGACATCGCTGATAAGCTGAGTTTGGGGAATGCGAAGCCGGTTTCATCCCTGGATGAACTCCTTGCTATTGCTGATGTGGTAACGGTGCACGTCGATGGACGTCCCGAAAATCATAATTTGATCGGACGAGAGGAATTTGCGAAAATGAAAGATGGGGCAATTTTTTTGAATTTGAGTCGGGGTTATGTGGTAGACCTGGACGCACTCTATGATGCACTGGTGTCAGGGAAGCTGGCAGGCGCAGGGATTGACGTCTTTCCGCAAGAGCCCCGAAACTCCAGCGATGCTTTTCAGAGTCCATTGCAGGGATTGCCGAACGTGATTCTCACACCACACATCGGTGGGAGTACGGAAGAAGCGCAGGAGAACATCGGACGATTTGTGGCACAGAAGCTGTTGGACTACTACCGAACGGGCACGACAACGCTTAGCGTAAATTTTCCCAATGTGCAGTTGCCACCAGTTCAAAATGCCCATCGACTGATCCATATCCACCGGAATATTCCGGGCGTTTTGTCCGAATTGAACACTGTATTTGCACGCAATAACGTGAACATTTTGTCGCAGTACCTGCGCACTAATGAGGATATTGGCTATGTGATCACGGATGTGGATCGGGATTATCAGCCATCATTGCCGGAAGAACTTCACCGGGTGAAGGCGACCATTCGCGTTCGCGTGTTGTACTAAGCAGTAAGGAGCAGCCGATGTGGAAATTTTGGCGTCGCAAAAAAGATCAGGTTGATCCAGCAGTGCTGGTACAGCGGCTGGAGCAGTTGCGACGGGAGTATAAAAAAGCCCGATTGAGCGAAAAGGAGGTTGATCCAGATCCACTGAAACAATTTTTGTGCTGGCTGGATGAAGCAATACAGGCGCAGGTATGGGAGCCCAATGCGATGGCACTGGCAACGGTTAAACCGGATGGAACGCCTGCTGTCCGGATGGTGTTGCTGAAAGGTGTGGATCACGGTTTGCGATTTTACACGAATCTGAACAGTCCGAAAGCGCAACAATTGCGGCAGAATCCTCATACGGCTGTCGTCTTTTTTTGGCCCGAACTGGAGCGACAGGTTCGGGTTGAAGGGGTTGCAGAGGAGCTGGAACGGGAGATCGTAGAAGCATATTTCCAGACCCGTCCTTTTGCAAGCCGCATTGGAGCGTGGGTTTCACCACAGAGCCAGCCGATCGCCAGTCGCTTTGAAATTGAAAAAGCTTTTGCGAAACTTGCCGCTCGCTATGGCGGTGGCAATGTACCCGTTCCACCCCACTGGGGTGGTTTCCGAATCATTCCAACGCAGTTTGAATTCTGGCAGGGACGACAGGCACGCCTGCACGATCGGATCCGGTATCGGAAGGAAAAAGGGCGATGGATTATTGAGCGCTTGGCGCCATAAGGGGACCTAATCAACTGGAAAATCATCGGGAACCTCGATTTCCATCAGTAACATTGCAGAGGCAATGGTTTTGCCCTGGGCATCTAATTTGAGAGAAACTGTTCCTCCACCGCCCAGCGTATCGTGCAGGATGAAGTTTAGCGCCCATAAGTTCGGCAGTTCGTACCGCTCCACCGGTCCCAGGCAGATTCCTTCGAAATGCTTTTTGACGCGTTCCACCGTCAGGTATTCTGCTAAGATGGGGTACCATTCCTTGCGGTAAGCAATAACGCCACAGTTTGCGGCATTTCCTTTATCACCACTTCGAGCATGGGCGATTTTGGAAAGTGGAATTTTCTTCATTGTTCTTCTGACGTTTGTTGGACTTCCCGAAATTCAAAGCTTTGTATGCGAGCATAGCAGCGGATTTTTCCACCGGCAGTTACTCGAAGTAGCCACATACCGGGTGTGCTGATCAGACACGAAGGGAATTGGCGGGTGGGAAGGTAGATGTCTTCGACCACCGCGCGATTGAATTCGGCGATGAACAGATTCAGGGAAAGAGTGTCCTGATGGTTGAACTGTAATTGCAGGGTATCGTGTCGGGCTCTGCGATCCAGTGGCCGAATACACAGGAGAAGAAGTTGACTCTGTTGTAAAGAATGCCACGAAAGCCGAAGTGTATCATTGGTGCGAAGGTAGAGAACAAGGCGATGAGGTGTCGGGGAAGGGAGCAACTGCTGCAGCCGAATGGCTTGATAGTGCAGCGTCTGTCTGGACGTTGTGTGGAGTGCAACAGTATGCATCGCTGGATGTTGGAGCAACTGGTGTGCGGTAAAGAGTTGCGCACGTGTAGTCGGTAACCATAGAAACGTTCCGACCAGAATCCAGTAGCCAAGCAGAGCGCGTTGAGTCATCATTATTGTTCCTTTTTACCCACAGGATTTACAAGCAACGAGAGTCGTTTCATTTCATTTTCTGGTGTTCCGGTAAGTGACAATCATCTGTGACGGATGGTTTTATCCTGTTGGGGAAAATCCGAACCATTGCGGAAAAACCAGGAAAATAGCGAGTACCGCCAGTTGTAAGATGATAAAAGGCACGACTCCACGGTAGATGGTAGACGTGGGCAGATCTTTTGCAACGCCTTTGAGATAGAACAGGCTGAAGCCGAAGGGAGGCGTGAGGAAGGAACTTTGAAGGTTCAGGGCAATTAAAATACCAAACCACAGAGGATCAATGCCATACTGCTGCGCCACAGCGTAAAGAATCGGTACAACGATGGTTGAGATTTCCACAAAATCCAGAAAGAAGCCGAGCAGGAAAATGAGCAGCATCGAGAGAAACAGGAAACCCCAGATGCCACCGGGAGCGTTTAGAAAGAAATCTTTGACCAATGCTTCGCCACCAGTATAGGAGAAGACCATTGAAAAAGCGGTTGCACCGATAAGGACCAAGAAAACCATCGAGGTAATGTGAGCGGTTTCCTTAGCAGCTGTCCAGATAAGGCGCCACGAGCCGCGGCGATAGGCAAAGCTGAGCACGACACTTCCAACTGCACCCACTGCGGCTGATTCAGTGGGAGTCGCAATGCCGGCAAAGATTGATCCCAGTACCAGAATGATTAAAAGGAGGGTTGGAAAGAGAGTCCCGGCGGTATGCAGAAATAAGCGGAGAGAAAATCCATCGGTTTCTGGGAGTGCTGGCGCTTGTTGTGGGGAGAAGAGCACGCGGAAGACAATATAGGCAATGTAGCTGCCGGACAGCAATAAACCAGGCAAAAGAGCCGCCTGAAAGAGATCACCAACCGATATTTGCAGCACTTCACCCAGAATGATGAGGACAATGGAGGGTGGTATAATTTGCCCAAGTGTGCCTGCTGCACAGATTGTTCCGGCAGCCAGCGCCGGGTTGTAGCGGCGTTTGAGCATTACCGGCAGGGAGATGATTGCCATTGCAACAACAGAAGCCCCTACAACACCTGTGGCGGCTGCCATCAAGGTGCCCACCAAAATCGTGGCGATCGCCAGTCCTCCGCGAAGCTTGCCGAACAATTTCCCCATTGAGATCAACATCTGTTCTGCCAAGCCGGACTTCTCTAAGACCACGCCCATGTAAATGAACAATGGCACTGCCATTAAAGTGATGTTGGTCATAATCGCATAAATGCGATAGGGCATCATTCCAAACAGGTGAAGATTGTCCGTGAGGAGAGCCATAATCAGCGCACTGCTGCCTAAAACGAAGGCAACAGGGTATCCAGTAAGCAGCAGGATCAATGCTAAGATGAACAGGAGTAACCCGATCATTGCTTTTTCTGGGCGCGCAGCATTGTTTGCACGAATGTGCCAGTACCTGCAATGATCAGGAATACAAGACTGAGTGGTATTGCTGCTTTAATCAGGTAGACAGCAGGCATTCCGCCGGGATCGCTGGATTGTTCTCTGATGAGGAAAGAATTCCAGGCAAATCGAAAGGCAGGAGGCAGGAACGCAAGGCAGAAAGGGAGAAGAAAAATGAGCGTTCCATACAAGGTTATTTTCTCTCTGATCGAAGGCGAAAGACGCTGGATGAGAATGTCAATTCGAACGTGTCGATCCTCAAAGAGTGTTGCAGTAGCTCCCAGGAGGAAAATCAAAGAGTAACTCCACCATTCTAATTCTTGCAGGGCAACAATGCCGATGTCGAAAACATAGCGAAGAAGCACGTTCAGGGTAACGACTGCCACGTTGATTAGGACGAATAGAGCAGCAGCAATGGTTGTAAAACTTTTTATTTTCTGTAGAAGCATGTGCAAAATCACTCTCCCACCTCCACCGATATAAAAAAGAACCACAAATATAGCACAAATTTTAATTTTGTGCAATATTGCGCTGTTGAAAATTTTTGTGTAGAATTGTAGTGATTTTGATGTGGGCGTGGGGTGAAGTTTTTCCGATGTTTGTTTCACAAAAATGGGGAGTACCCGTATGAAAAGAGGGCTTCTGTTTTTCTTCGGTACTTTTTTCCTGCTTTCCTTTAGCTTTGCTCAAGAATGGGGCATTAAGTTTAAGGGTTTCGTCAAAGCGGATTACTTTTTTGATAGTCGTCAGGTTACGGCTGCCCGTGAAGGGCATTTCTTGCTGTATCCAAAGCCAGAGGTGCTGGATGCTGATGGGAAAGATTTAAATGCCAATCCGAGTTTCAACATTTTGGCAATTCAAACACGCTTAACCGGGGTTATTTCTGCGCCCGATGCGTTTGGGGCAAAAGTAAATGGCGTTATTGAGGGGGCATTTTTTGGGCACACGGAAGCTGACATTAACGGTTTTCGTTTACGTCACGCTTTCTTAAAGCTGGATTGGGGAAATACTAATTTGATCCTGGGTCAATATTGGCATCCATTTTTTGTGACACAAGTATTTCCAGATGTCATATCGTTTAACACAGGGGTGCCGATACAATTTTTCTCCCGCAATCCCCAGGCTCGATTGACAACAAGAATGGGACCTGCAAATATCATTGTAGCAGCCGTTGCTCAGCGGGATTTTGCCAGTCCTGGTCCTCAAGGAGCTAGCTCTATTTATTTGCGTAATGCTGTCATTCCCGATCTTCAGGGGCAAGTGCAGCTCAATGTTGGTGATCATTTGGTAGGATTTGGTGGCGGCTATAAGACGTTGCGTCCTACGCTGGCATCAGAGAATACGGTAAGTGGAGTGTCTGGGTTGGGATATGTGCGCTTCAATATGAAACCGCTAACCGTTAAATTATGGGGATTATATGGGCAGAATCTTTATGATGGTATAATGATTGGGGGGTATGCGGTGAGAGCTGATGATTCAACCGCATATACTCCATACCAGGTACTTTCAACGTGGTTTGAGATAATGTATGGAACTGAGACCGAGTTTGCACTCTTTGCAGGATATACGCAAAATCTGGGAGCTACGGAAAATGTGGGTAGTAAAAAGTATGGGCGTGGATTAGATATTGCCAATGTTTTGAGAGTATCGCCGCGTGTCGTGTTCAAGTCTGGAAAGGCGTGGCTAGCGATTGAACTGGAGTATACTCAGGCAACCTACGCCGCGAGCTATGATGACAAAGGTAAGCCAAATCAAACTAAGGATCCTGTCTCTAATATCCGCCTGTTGTTTGCCGGATACCTCTTCTTCTGAGAATCAGTCGATGAATTGTGTTTGTTCGGACAAAGCAATGCGGAAGGGAGAACCTCTACGGGGCTCCCTTCCCTTCATCGTAAGAAATCAATGAGAGTCATGTTTCATAAATCGGGAGTTTTCGGATGAGCAACAATAACAGTCGTTTGGAAGAGTACTGGAAGAAAAACATTCGGTATGTGTTATCACTATTAGCGGTGTGGTTTTTTGTTGGATATGTATTGAGCATTTTCTTCGTGAATCAACTTGACAAAATTAAAATCGCTGGTTTTAAGCTGGGTTTTTGGTTTGCACAGCAAGGATCGATCATTGTGTTTATTGTTTTGATCTTTGTGTATGTCTCGCTGATGAATAAGCTGGACCGCGAATACGACGTACACGAAGATTGACAACACAAGAGAATGTTTCACTAAACAAGGGGAACATAGATGGAATCGGTACAGTTATGGACATTGATAATTGTTGGGTTGAGCTTTGCTCTGTACATTGGAATAGCTATTTGGTCGAAAGCAGCTAGTACAAAAGAGTTCTACGTTGCTGGAACTCGTGTCCCCCCCGTAGCAAACGGAATGGCAACAGCAGCAGATTGGATGTCGGCTGCGTCGTTTATTTCAATGGCGGGATTGATTTCGTTTATCGGACGAGATGGTGCAGTCTATTTGATGGGATGGACCGGAGGTTATGTGTTGCTGGCATTGTTGCTGGCACCGTATTTGAGAAAGTTTGGGAAGTTTACTGTTCCGGATTTTGTGGGTGATCGCTATTATTCGCAGGCTGCGCGAGTTGTGGCAGTGATCTGTGCTATCTTTGTTTCCTTGACCTACGTGGCTGGGCAGATGCGAGGAGTTGGAATTGTCTTTGCCCGCTTTCTGGAGGTCGATGTGAACCTGGGGGTGATCATTGGAATGGCTATTGTCTTTATCTATGCTGTTCTTGGGGGAATGAAAGGGATTACCTATACTCAGGTGGCGCAATATTGTGTGCTGATTATTGCTTACTTGATGCCGGCGATCTTTATCGCTATTTTGATGACTGGAAATCCTATTCCTCAATTAGCATTTGGAGATACGTTAGCCAATGAACCAGGAGTCTATTTGCTGGATAAGCTGGATCAATTGCATCAAGAACTGGGATTTGCACCCTATACCAGCGGGATTAAGTCAATGATTGATGTGTTCGCCATTACATTTTCCTTGATGGTTGGTACGGCGGGATTGCCGCACGTGATTATCCGTTTTTACACGGTGCCGAAAGTGCGGGATGCCCGCTTGTCCGCTGGGTGGGCGCTGGTCTTTATTGGTTTGCTCTATACAACCGCACCGGCTGTTGCTGCCTTTGCCCGTACGAATTTGATTCTGACCGTCAATGATAAGCCGTATCAACAGGTACCTCAGTGGTTTAAGACCTGGGAACATTCAGGATTGATTGCCTGGGTTGATAAGAATGACGATGGGATTATTCAGTTTCGACCAGGAAAGGCGTTTGTAGGTAAACCGCAGTTCACCGACCAGGTAGGCAAGTATGGGCAGCGCGTGGTGGCGAATCAGCCAACAGATTCTGAGAATGAACTCTATGTGGACCGGGATATCATTGTATTGGCAAATCCTGAAATTGCAAATTTGCCCGCCTGGGTCGTAGGTTTGGTGGCTGCTGGTGGCTTAGCGGCAGCGTTGTCGACCGCAGCGGGATTGTTGTTGGTGATCTCAACAGCGATTTCACACGACCTGATCAAGCGAGTCTTTCGACCACAGACGACAGAAAAAGAAGAGCTGTTGTATGCACGGATCGCTGCAGCGTTTGCTGTAATGGTTGCTGGATACTTCGGTATCAATCCGCCAGCATTCGTTGCCCAGGTGGTAGCCTTTGCTTTTGGATTGGCAGCTTCCAGCTTCTTCCCCATCATCATTATGGGGGTGTTTTCGCGGCGGATGAATAAAGAAGGTGCTATTGCGGGAATGTTGGTGGGAATTATCTTTACGGCTGCGTATATCATCTACTTCAAGTTTGTGAATCCCGCGGCTAACAATCCCGATCACTGGTGGTTCGGGATTTCCCCAGAGGGCATTGGAACAATCGGGATGTTGCTGAGCTTTATTGTTGCGTATGTGGTTTCACGAATGACACCACCACCACCACCAGAAGTACAGGAAATTGTCGACCACGTCCGCATTCCTCGGGGTGCCGGAGCGCCACCGGCTGCGCATTGACTTTCGGCAATCTTCCAGTATTTCATTGCAAAGGCTTCTCAAGACGGGTTCTTGAGAAGCCTTTTTTGTTCTGTTCTTCATTATCCAATTTTTCGGTGACCTGCTCGTTATAGCGCCTGCGGAAACAGACAGCTACCGCCAGATGTGTGGGAGAGTAGCTGTCTGATGGAGGAAAAGCGCTGGCAAAGCGCTTTTTTTCGTGCTTTTTCGGTAAATCCTGGTAGTGTAGCCAAGCATTGTTTGGCTATAAACGTAAAAATTCGTAATTTAGAAGACTTTTTAAAAGTGGAAAAGTATCATAAACAGCAGAGATCAAAGTGCCGACAATTAACCAGTTGATACGGAAAGGGCGGCAGAAAGTCCGGTACAAGAGCAAATCGCCGGCTTTACAGGGATGTCCGCAACGGCGAGGCGTTTGTGTTCGGGTCTATACGACAACTCCCAAAAAGCCGAATTCTGCAATGCGGAAAGTTGCCCGGGTACGTTTGACCAATGGCATTGAAGTGACCGCCTATATTCCGGGCGAAGGACATAACTTGCAAGAACACTCCATTGTTTTAGTCCGGGGCGGACGGGTGAAAGATCTGCCGGGCGTGCGATATCACATTATTCGGGGAGCGCTGGATGCTCAGGGCGTCGAAGGACGTCGGCAGGGGCGCTCAAAGTACGGGACAAAACGGCCAAAGAAATAAACGGTGTAGAGAAACATGCGACGTCGGCGAGCTGAAAAACGGGAGCGTAAACCGGATCCAGTTTATCAGGATGTGACGGTAGAGCGCTTTATCAACAACATTATGCGAGGTGGGAAGAAGACCGTTGCGCGCAAGATAATGTACAAAGCGCTGGAGATCATCAAGCAAAAAACTCAGGAAGATGAGCTGAAAATTTTTCATAAAGCCATCGAGAACGTGGCGCCACTGGTGGAGGTACGTCCCCGTCGTATCGGGGGAGCAACGTATCAGGTGCCGATGGAAGTACCGCAGGATCGGCGCATTGCCCTGGCAATTCGGTGGATTAAGCTGGCAGCCCGCAATCGGCGAGGCAAAAGTATGGCGGAGAAATTAGCAGCAGAACTAATGGATGCGGCAAAAGGTGAGGGCGCAGCGGTGAAAAAGCGGGATGATACACATCGAATGGCGGAAGCAAATCGGGCATTTGCTCATTTCCGATGGTAAATTGCTGCAAGACGTAATGCGGGTAAGTGCTGAAAAAGATGTTGAACAAAAATCAGGGATAAGGATTAGCGACTATGAGTAGAGCGTTTCCTTTAGAACGGGTTCGAAATATTGGGATTATGGCGCATATTGATGCCGGAAAAACCACAACAACAGAGCGGATTCTGTTTTATACCGGAGTTGTGCATCGCATCGGGGAGGTCGACTCTGGAACAGCGGTGATGGATTATATGGAGCAGGAGCGGGAGCGGGGAATTACGATTACCTCCGCGGCAACGACGTGTGAATGGAAGGACCATCAGATCAATATTATCGATACGCCAGGACACGTCGATTTTACAGCGGAAGTGCAACGGTCTTTACGGGTGTTGGACGGTGCAGTAGCACTGTTTTCCGCCGTCGAAGGGGTGGAGCCACAGTCTGAAACCGTGTGGCGGCAGGCGGATGAATACAATGTCCCGCGGATTGCTTTTGTCAATAAAATGGATCGGGTCGGCGCCGACTTCTTTAATGTGCTGGAAATGATGAAAGAACGATTGGGCGCAAAACCCGTTCCTGTGCAGATTCCGTATGGGAAGGAAGATCAGTTCCAGGGCGTTATTGATCTGATCACCCGGAAGCTGATTACGTATGATGAGGAAACACAGGGATTGCGGTTTTTCGAGCAGGAGATTCCTGCAGAGTATCAGGAAGCGGCAGAACATTGGCGTCATCAGTTGGTAGAGCATGCAGCAGAGCTGGACGAAGAGTTGCTGATGAAATATCTGGATGGCGGAGAACTGACCGAAGAGGAAATTCGGCAGGCATTGCGCAAAGGAACCATTGCAAATCAAATCACGCCAGTGTTCTGTGGCTCTGCTTTCAAGAATAAAGGAATCCAGCAGTTGCTGGATGGCATTGTGTGGTATCTGCCTTCTCCCATCGACATTGGTGAAATTACCGGTGAGGATTTAGAAGGGAATATTGTCAGCCGCAAACCTTCTGACGATGAACCCTTCTGCGCACTGGCGTTTAAGGTTATTACAGATCAGTACGTCGGGCGTCTGACCTACATTCGGATTTACTCAGGACGCCTGGAAAGTGGGAGTTACGTGCTGAATACCACGAAAGGGAAGAAAGAACGAATTGCTCGAATTCTGCGGATCCATGCCGATCGCCGGGAAGAAATTCCCGATGCTTATACCGGTGCGATCGTAGGTATTGTGGGATTGAAGAACACCAAGACGGGAGATACGCTGAGCGATCCAGATCATCCGATCATTCTGGAAAAAATTGCTTTTGCAGAGCCAGTCATCGAGTTAGCCATTGAGCCCAAGACTCGCGCCGATCAGGAGAAGTTGGGGCAGGCACTGCAAAAACTGGCAGATGAAGATCCTACGTTCCATTATCGGATTGATGAAGAAACGGGACAAACCATTATTAGTGGGGTTGGCGAACTGCACCTGGAAATTATGATTGATCGGCTCAAGCGAGAGTTTGGAGTCGAAGTCAATACCGGAAAACCGCAGGTTGCTTACCGGGAAACGATTCGGAAGACGGTGACGCAGGAAGGGAAGTTCATTCGGCAGACCGGTGGGCGCGGACAGTATGGGCATGTGTGGATCGAGGTGTCGCCATTGCCCAAAGGTTCGGGGTTTGAGTTTGAAAATGCCATTGTTGGTGGTGTGATCCCTCGCGAGTACATTCCTGCAGTGGAGCAAGGGATTCGGGAAGCGATGCAGACCGGTCCTCTGGGCGGCTATCCAATGGTTGATGTCAAAGTAAAGCTCTTCGATGGATCATTCCACCCGGTCGACTCTTCGGAACTGGCTTTCAAAATTGCGGCTTCTATGGCATTTCAGGAGGCGGCAAAGAAGGCAGATCCGGTGTTGCTGGAACCCATTATGGAGGTGGAAGTGATTACGCCGGAAGAGTATATGGGCGAGGTGATTGGTGATTTGAACGCTCGACGGGGGAAGATTGAAAAAATCGAGCCGCGAGGAAATGCCCAAGTGATTGTTGCGAAGGTTCCATTGTCAGAAATGTTTGGCTATGTGACGCGGTTGCGGTCGATTACCCAGGGACGAGCGGTGTACACAATGAAGTTTTCACATTATGAAGAAGTACCGGCAGAAGTTGCAAAAGCAATTTTGGTATAAATTTTTGAGCTCAGTTGTGATAAACAAGTTTCATTAAAAGGAGTTGAACAATGGCAAAGGAAAAGTTCGAGCGGACAAAGCCGCACGTGAACATTGGAACTATCGGTCACGTTGACCACGGGAAAACGACGTTGACTGCTGCTATTACTGGTGCGTTAGCAAAGAAAGGATTGGCGGAGTTTACACCATTCGATGCTATTGATAAGGCACCGGAGGAAAAAGCACGGGGAATCACCATCGCAACGGCACACGTGGAGTACCAGACTGACAAGCGGCACTATGCGCACGTCGATTGTCCCGGTCACGCAGATTACGTCAAGAATATGATCACTGGTGCAGCACAAATGGACGGGGCAATTCTGGTGGTTGCAGCTACAGATGGTCCAATGCCGCAGACGCGGGAGCATATCTTGTTAGCCCGTCAGGTTGGTGTACCCTATATCGTTGTGTTCTTAAACAAAGTGGATATTGCAGATCCTGAGCTGATCGATCTGGTAGAACTGGAAGTTCGGGAATTGCTGAATAAGTACGAGTTTCCTGGGGATGATGCCCCGGTCATTCGAGGGTCAGCGCTTCAGGCACTGGAAGCAGCACTGGATCCGAACACTACAGCCGATGATCCTCGATTTCAGCCGATCTGGGAACTGCTGGATGCGATCGATGAGTACATTCCAACGCCGCAGCGCGACATTGATAAGCCGTTCTTGATGCCTGTTGAAGACGTGTTCAGCATTACCGGTCGCGGAACGGTTGCGACAGGGCGGATTGAGCGTGGCGTTATTCGGCTGAATGATGAGGTGGAGATCGTTGGTTTTGGAATGCAAAAGAAGACGGTGGTAACAGGAATTGAAATGTTCCGGAAGTTGCTGGATGAAGGGCAAGCTGGTGATAATGTGGGATTGTTGCTGCGGGGTATTGCCAAGGATGAAATTGAGCGCGGGATGGTCATTGCAAAACCCGGTAGCATCACACCGCACCATAAATTTAAGGCACAGGTCTACGTGCTGACCAAGGAAGAAGGTGGTCGTCATACGCCCTTTTTCTCTGGATATCGTCCGCAATTCTACTTCCGTACGACGGACGTCACGGGTGTGGTGCAGTTGCCGCCGGGTGTTGAGATGGTGATGCCGGGCGATAATGTGGATGATCTGGAAATTGAACTGATTTCGCCGGTGGCAATGGAAGAAGGATTGCGATTCGCTATTCGGGAAGGTGGCCGAACCGTTGGTGCAGGCGTTGTAACGAAGATTATCGAATAATCAGCAGAACGATAAAAAGGGGGTGCTGCCAGCATCCCCTTTTTGTTTGTTTCACAAAAGTGAGAAGAGAGCGGTGGCGGCAACACAGAAAATTCGGATTAAGTTGAAGTCCTACGATCACAATCTGGTGGATAAGTCGGCGGAGCGAATTGTCAAAACAGTTCAGGCAACGGGGGCTGTCGTTGCCGGTCCGATTCCATTACCGACGCGGCGGAGCGTTTTTACCGTGCTGCGATCGCCGCATGTTAATAAAACATCAATGGAACATTTTGAAATCCGAATTCACAAGCGGTTGATTGACATTTACAACGCGACGCCGAAGACGGTTGATTCATTGATGCGGCTGGAATTGCCCGCCGGGGTCGATGTTGAAATTAAAGTGTGAGTTTGAAAATGAGCGTGTTGTTAGGCAAAAAAGTGGGGATGACCAGTCTGTACTTGCCAACTGGCGAATATGTCGGTTGTACGGTCATTGAAGCCGGTCCGTGCCCAGTCGTGATGCGGCGGACCAGGGAGCGAGATGGCTATGAAGCGCTCCAGATTGGATGGGGGAAAATGCCGCGCCGCAAGTTGAATAAACCTTTGCAGGGACATTTTGCTAAAGCCGGTGTGGAACCCACTCGATATTTGCGGGAGTTCCGCAACGTCGCAGGAGACTATCAGGTTGGTGATGTTATTACCGTCAGCGATTTTGAGGTTGGAGATCGGGTCAAGATTTCCGGGTTGAGTAAGGGCCGCGGATTTCAGGGAGTGGTCAAGCGTCATCGATTTGCTGGTGTTGGTGGCGCTACTCACGGGCAGCACAATCGACAGCGGCATCCGGGATCAATTGGTGCTTCATCCTTTCCTTCTCGAGTCTGGAAAGGTTTGCGTATGGCGGGGCGGATGGGCGGACACAGAGTGACGGTGCGGAATCTGGAAATCGTTGCGATCTTCCCCGATGCGAATTTGCTGGTGGTCAAAGGTAGCGTGCCTGGTGCACCGAATTCTCTGGTGGAAATTGTGAAAATGGAACAGTGAGGAATAGACGATGGTGGTGGATCTCTATACCAGCGATGGTCAGGTGAAGGGGCAGGTGGAATTACCAGATGAAGTGTTTAATATTGAGCCCCACGAGTATGCGATGTATATGGCAGTTCGAGCGTACTTGAATAATCGTCGGCAGGGAACGCATAAAGTCAAAACGCGGGCAGAAGTTTCTGGCGGTGGGCGCAAACCGTGGCCCCAGAAAGGTCGTGGGGTGGCACGGGCTGGCTCGATCCGCTCGCCTCTGTGGATCGGTGGTGGCAAAGTTCACGGTCCACGACCCCGGGATTATTCGATGGACTTACCGCGTAAGCTGAAACGGTTGGCTCGGAAATCCGCATTATCTGCTCGTGCCAGAGAAAATAATTTAATCGTGGTTGAAGACTTTGATTTCGAACGTCCGAAAACGAAGCAGATGCTCGCAGTGCTGGAGGCACTGGGACTCAGTGAGGTAAAGACGTTGCAATTGCTGCCAGAGCCGAAGCCAAATGTTATGTTATCTGGCCGAAATTTGCCGAAGTTGACCACAATGCCGGCTTTTATGGTGTCAGCATATGATATTCTCAGCCATCATAAGGTGCTGTTGCACCAGGGCGCTATTCAGGTTTTGGTCGAACAATTAACAGAGGGGCAGTTGGTATGACAATCTGGGATGTGTTAAAGCGCCCCATTCTGACAGAGAAGGCAACGCACTTGCAGGAAACACAGCGGTGCTATGTGTTTGAAGTCGATCCTCGGGCAAATAAAGCGTTGATTAAGCACGCTGTGGAGCATATTTTTAATGTGAAGGTCAAGAAAGTCCGGATCGTTCGAATTCGGGGGAAACATCGTCGGATGTTTACCCGTCACGGTGTGCTGGAAGGGCGGCGATCGCATATGAAAAAGGCTTACGTGACGTTGCAGCCGGGCTATGAAATTGACATCTTTAGTGTCGGAGTTGAGGAATAGAAAGGCATAGAGAGCGATGGGCATCCGAATGTTAAAACCCATTACGCCAGGCACGCGATTTTATAGCGTGCCAACCTTTGAGGAAATTACGAAAACGGAGCCGGAAAAGTCCTTGTTGACTCCGCTGAAAAGCACGGGAGGGCGGAATAACTTGGGGCGTATTACTTCTCGGCATCGCGGAGGACGGCATAAGCGACGGTATCGGATTATTGATTTCAAGCGCAATAAAATCGGGATGAACGCAACGGTTGAGGCAATCGAATATGATCCCAACCGTTCAGCACGTATTGCGCTGGTAAAGTATGAAGATGGCGAGTTGCGGTACATCTTGGCTCCTGATGGTTTAAAAGTCGGCGATGTGATCCGATCGGGTCCTGATGCAGAGATCAAAGTAGGAAATGCTCTGCCATTGGGTAAGATTCCGGTTGGAACAGTGGTTCATAACATCGAGCTCAAACCCGGTAAAGGAGGACAATTAGCGCGGAGCGCTGGTACTTCAGCGCAGATTGTGGGACGGGAGGAGCGTTACGTGCATCTGAAGCTTCCGTCTGGTGAGATTCGACGTATTCTCAATACGTGTATGGCAACCATTGGCGAAGTTGGCAACAGCGATCACGAAAATATTTTGTACGGAAAAGCCGGACGAATGCGGTGGCTGGGCGTACGGCCCCAGACCCGGGGAATGGCAATGAACCCGATCGATCACCCCAATGGTGGTGGTGAAGGGCGCTCCAAATCCGGAGGAGGGCGGCAGCATCCGCGCTCTCCGTGGGGGCAATTAGCTAAGGGATTGAAGACACGAAAGCGGAATAAACCGTCGGATAAATTTATTCTACGCCGACGGGTAAAGAAAAAGAAGTAAGTTAAACGGAGAAGCTAAAGGAGCGGTATGGCACGCTCGCTCAAAAAAGGACCGTATGTGTATTACAAGCTGCTGAAGAAGGTGCAGCAGCTCAACGAGCGCAATGAAAAGAAGGTGATTAAAACCTGGTCGCGAGCTTCCACCATTCTGCCCGAGTTTGTTGGGCATACGTTCGCTGTTCATAATGGGAACAAATTTATTCCGGTGTACATTACGGAAAATATGGTGGGGCACAAGTTGGGGGAATTTGCCCCAACTCGAACATACCGTGGCCACGCCGGACACCGGAAAGAGGATCGGGCGAAGAAGAAGTAAACTGAGGGAATCAAATGGAAGCACGGGCAATAAAACGGTATCTGCGAGTATCGCCCCGGAAGATGCGTCTTGCTATCGATATGATCCGGGGTCGGAACGTGAAGGAAGCGCTATCGTTATTGCAACACAGTCCCAAGCGGGCTGCACGAGAAACAGCGAAGGTTTTATGGTCTGCGTATTCTAACTTGCAGCATAAGTATGATGATCGGTACATCGATCCAGAGCAGGTTCAAATTGTGAGGGCGTATGTCGATCCCGGTCCGATTTATAAGCGGATTCGTCCTGCGCCGATGGGACGTGCTTATCGAGTACGGAAGCGGACCTCGCACGTGACCATTGTCGTGGCAGCGCAATTGCCGGAAGAAGAAATTGAAACTGTCGAACAATAAAGTGGAGGGGTAAGTTTTGGGACAGAAAACGCATCCAATAGGGTTTCGGCTGGGCATTATCCGCCCGTGGTTTGCGAATTGGTTTGAAGAACGGGATTTCTCTGAAAAATTGGGTGAGGATATTCGGTTGCGCTCTTACCTGGAAAAGCGCTTGAAAGGAGCAGGTGTGTCGCGGGTTTTTATTGATCGGACAGCAAAACAGGTGCGATTGACCATCCGTACTTCGAGACCAGGGATGGTTATTGGTCGAGGTGGGCAGGAAATTGCAAAGCTGGAAGAAGAATTGCAACGGTTAACGGATAAAGAAGTCCGGATTTTAATTAGCGAAATCAAGCGCCCGGAGCTGGATGCGCAGTTGGTGGCAGATACCATTGCTCAACAGATTGAGGCACGTATTTCGTACCGCCGGGCGATGAAGCAGGCGGTCAATGCTGCAATGCGGATGGGAGCAGAAGGAATTCGTATTCTCTGTGCTGGACGATTGGGTGGTGCTGAAATGGCACGCCGGGAACAGTACTTGAAAGGGCGAGTACCACTGACGACATTACGCGCAGATATTGATTACGGACAGGCAACCGCCTTTACGATTTATGGAACTATCGGCGTAAAAGTCTGGATCTGTCTGGGCGAAGTGTACGGATTAACGGACGTATTTGAGTACAATCAGCGATATTCGCAACGATAAAAAGAAAGGATCGAAGCGATGTTGATGCCGCGAAGACCACGGTATCGCAAAGTGCAGCGGGGACGGATGAAAGGGAAGGCATATCGGGGAAGTCAGGTGACGTTTGGAACGTTTGGTTTGAAGGCGCTCGAACCGGCGTGGATTACGAATCGGCAGATTGAGGCAGCGCGGGTCGCTATTACCCGTCACCTGAAGCGGGGTGGGAAGGTATGGATCCGAATTTTCCCCGATAAGCCCGTGTCGAAAAAACCGGCAGAAACCCGGATGGGGGGAGGAAAAGGAAGTCCGGAAACCTGGGTTGCGGTAGTGAAGCCAGGGCGGATTCTGTTTGAAGTTGGAGGGGTTGCAGATGCAGATGCGCAGGAAGCATTGCGACTTGCTGCCCATAAATTGCCGATTAAGACCAAGATTGTGACACGGATAGGATATCAGGGACAGTCATGAAAGCAAAGCTGGCGTCAGAATTGCGGCAATTGACCAACGCAGAATTAGAACGACTGTTGCGCGATAATAAAGCTAAGCTGATGCGACTCCGATTTCAAAAGGCGCTGGGGGAGTTGCAGGATACTTCACAACTTAAAGCAACGAAGCGGGAGATTGCTCGCATTAAAACCATTTTGCGCGAGCGGGAATTAGCGCAGCAACAAGAAGTCAATACAAAGAAGGGATAGAAAGTCAATGAGTGAGCAGGAGCGGAATCCCGTAGAAGTTCCGGAGACAACGCAATCTGATCCGGCAATTGAAGAGACGGCAGCCAATAACGTGGAAGCATCGACAAGCAGCGATGCGGAGCCGGAGACGGCTGCTGTTGCAGAGCAAGAGCCAGCATCGACGGCAGCGGTGCAAGAAGCACCAGTAGAGGGCGCTGCAAAGGGGCAAAAGCAGCGGGGGCAGCGCCGACGATTGGTCGGAGTGGTTGTCAGTGATAAAATGGACAAGACCATTGTGGTAATGGTGGAGCGGCGCAAGGCACATCCACTGTACAAGAAGTACTACACGCGCCGAAAAAAGTTTCTGGCTCACGATGAGCAGAATGAATGCCGGGTTGGGGATGTTGTGCAAATTATGGAAACCCGCCCGTTGAGTCGGCGGAAGCGCTGGCGATTGGTGAAGATTCTGGAACGTGGGCAACAACGGGGAGGACAATAGATGATTCAGGTAGAAAGTTATCTGAACGTTGCGGATAATTCGGGGGCACGGAAAGTTCGGTGTATTGGCATCCTGGGAACCAGTAATCCGAAGTATGCGAGCATTGGTGATGTTGTGGTTGTCAGTGTTCGCGATGCTTTACCAACCAGCCCGTTGAAAAAGGGAGATATTTCTCGGGCAGTTGTAGTGCGGACTCGCAAGGAAGTACGACGTCGGGATGGATCGTATATCCGGTTTGATGACAACGCCGTTGTGCTCTTAAATAATGCTGGTGATCCCCGGGGAACCCGGATCTTTGGTCCCGTAGCGCGTGAACTTCGGGAACGGGGATATATGAAAATCATTTCTTTGGCGCCGGAAGTTGTATAAAAGTGGTAGGGCGATGGGAAAGGGGAAGAAAAAGCAACAGCAGAAAAAGCGTCCAAAGCTGAAGATTAAAAAGGGTGATACGGTGATGGTGATCAGCGGACGGCATCAGGATAAAGGAAAAGTCGGCAAGGTTCTGAAGGTCATTCCAGAAAAAATGCGGATTGTTGTTGAAGGTGTGAACGTTCGAAAGCGACATCGCCGTCCATCGCCCAGCTTTCCGGAAGGAGGCATTATCGAACAGGAAATGCCCATCCATTATTCCAATGTGATGCTGGTCGATAGCGAAGGCAATCCAACGCGGGTGGGATATAAGATCATTGAAACGGAAGACGGCAAGAAAAAGAAAGTGCGGATCGCGAAAACGACCGGTGAAGAAATTTAACAGTGAGTCAGTTAGCAGAGAAGAGCAGGAATGGCAAAGAAGAAAAAGAAAAAGTACGAATTTGCCTTTGAAGGTCCGCGGCAACCAGAAACGCCGGAGCCGGCACCACCGCCGCGACTGCGGGAATACTATCACGACGTTATTGTTCCCAGCTTAATGAAGCAGTTTGGGTATAAATCAGTAATGCAGGTGCCGAGGCTGGTCAAGATCGTACTGAATATGGGGGTGGGAGAGGCAACGCAGGATGTTTCGGCGTTGCAGGAAGCGATTAATGATCTGGAACTCATTGCGGGACAGCGTCCGGTGGTGCGGTATGCTCGGGTTTCCGTATCGAATTTCAAGCTGCGGGCAGGAATGCCGATTGGATGCTCTGTAACGCTGCGGCGAGCACGGATGTATGAGTTTCTGGATCGTTTCATCAATATTGCTGTGCCCCGGATTCGCGATTTTCGTGGCTTTTCCGATAAATCTTTTGATGGCCACGGCAACTACAGTTGCGGTATTGAAGAACAGATCATTTTTCCAGAGATTGATGTGGACCGGGTGCGGCGGATCCGAGGACTGGATGTAACTATTGTCACATCCGCAAAGACCGATGAAGAAGCCTATGCGTTGCTCAAAGAGTTTGGGTTTCCTTTTGTTCGGCGGTAGTAGATAAAGTTTCACAAAATTGATAGATAGCGACTAATGGCAAAACAAAGTGTGATTGCACGCAATCGAAAGCGGCAGCAGTTGGTGGAAAAGTATGCGAAAAAGCGGGCGGAGTTGAAGGCACGAGGTGATTGGGAAGGATTGCAACGGCTGCCACGGAATAGCTCGCCAGTGCGAGTGCGGAGTCGGTGTATGGTGACAGGGCGAGGACGAGGCGTGCTCCGCAAATTTGGTCTCTGTCGAAACGTTTTCCGGCAGTTGGCACTGGAAGGAAAAATTCCTGGCATCCGCAAGGCAAGCTGGTAACACAGGATTGTATCACGAAGAGGAGTAGTCATGGCAGTAAGCGATCCAGTTGCGGATTTTTTGACGCGACTTCGCAATGCAGCCCGTGCCCATCATAAAGTGGTTCGGGCACCGGCATCCAAAATGCTGGTTGAAATCAGTCGCATTCTGAAAGAGCAGGGATACATTAAAGACTTTAAGCTGATCGAAGATAACAAGCAGGGGATCCTGGAAGTACAGTTACGGTATTTCCGGGGCCAACCCGCATTTCGAGAACTGAAGCGTATCAGTAAGCCGGGACGTCGAGTGTATCGCGGGGTCAAAGCATTGCCCCATGTGAAAAGTGGACTGGGAATCCTGATCGTTTCGACCTCCAAGGGTGTGATGACCGATAAAGAAGCCCGCCGGTATAATGTCGGTGGGGAAGTGATTTGTAGTGTGTGGTAAACAACGGGGGAGAAAGAGCCGTGTCACGGATAGGTCGTAAACCAATAGAAGTACCCAAAGAGGTAGAAATTACAATTGCAGAAGATCGGACGATTACCGTCCGGGGTCCCAAAGGGGAGTTGCAGTGGAACATTCCTGAGGGTATCCAGTGGGAATATGAAGAACAGTTGTTGCGGTTCCATCGGCAAAGTGATGAGCGCCATCAACGGGCATTGCATGGCTTAACCCGGGCGCTGGTGGCATCGATGGTGGAAGGAGTGACGAAGGGCTTCACCAAAACGCTCGAGATCGTGGGAGTCGGTTACCGGGCAGAAATGAAGGGCAAAAATCTGGTGCTCTATGTGGGGTATTCCCATCCCATTGTATTTATTCCACCGGAGGGGATCGAATTTGCAACGCCAGATCAAACCACGATTACCGTTAGTGGCATTGATAAACAATTGGTAGGAGAAATAGCGGCGAAGATTCGGCAGATTCGTCCGCCAGAGCCTTACAAGGGCAAGGGTATTCGTTATCGGGGTGAATGGATTCGTCGAAAGGCTGGTAAAGCAGGTGCGAAGTAAAACAGTGTAGGTTTATACAGCGATGATTATTAACCGAAAAAATGAACGTCGACTACGCCGGAAGCGACGCATTCGAAACAAAATTATTCGCCATTCCGATCGCCCACGGCTGAACGTGTATCGAAGCCTGAAACATATCTATGCTCAGATCATCGATGATCGGAAAGGGCATACTCTGGTGTCGGCATCAACAGTAGATCGGGAAATTCGGGAAATGGTCAAGGATGTGAAGGGCAAGGTAGAGCAGAGTCGCATCGTGGGCAAGGTTCTGGCACAACGGGCATTGGAAGCGGGTATTAAACAGGTTGCTTTTGATCGCAATGGCTATAAGTATCACGGTCGAGTGAAAGCCCTTGCCGATGGCGCTCGCGAGGGTGGGCTGGAGTTTTAGAGGTTCCAAAAACGAAGAGATAGAGCACAATGGCACAACGGATTAATCCAACGCAATTGGGTGAGTTAAAAGAAAAGCTGGTGTTTATCAATCGAACGGCGAAGGTTGTAAAAGGGGGACGACGTTTCCGTTTTAGCGCAATCGTCGTCGTCGGGGATGGCAATGGACACGTGGGGTATGGATTGGGAAAGGCACGTGAGGTCGTCGATGCCATTGCCAAAGCAACAGATAATGCAAAGAAGA
The DNA here is from genome assembly GCA_015490805.1 of Candidatus Kapaibacterium sp. Taxonomy (GTDB): domain Bacteria; phylum Bacteroidota; class Ignavibacteria; order Kapaibacteriales; family WFXC01; genus WFXC01. Next base: position 81,752 of record WFXC01000006.1, on the reverse strand, counting down.
ACATTGTCAAGGTACAGTTGCGAGGCAATACCATCCCGCACGATGTGGTTGCCAAGTATGGAGCAGCGAAAGTGCTGCTGCGCCCCGCCGCACCGGGAACCGGTATCATTGCTGCTGGTGGGGTGCGGGCAGTGCTGGAAATGGTAGGAGTGCAGGATGTGTTGACGAAGAATCTGGGTTCTACCAATCCTCACAATGTTGTCAAAGCCACGATTAAAGCACTCTTGCAACTGGAAGATGTCCATAGCGTTGCGGCGCGTCGAGGGATCGATGTCCAAAAAGTAGTGCGGGGATGAAACGATGGCGAAGAAGCTGAAAATTACCCAGGTTCGTAGCATTATTGGTGCGCTGGAACCGCATAAGCGAACCATTAAGGCGCTGGGGTTGGGGCGACCGAATAAGACAGTAATCAAACCGAAAAATCCTCAGATTCTGGGGATGATTGCCAAAGTGCAGCATCTGGTGAAGGTCGAAGAAATTGAAGAGGAGTCATAGACCGATGAAGCACATCGGAAACTTACGACCGCCGGCACAATCACGCAAAAATCCGAAGCGGATCGGACGTGGACAAGGCTCTGGTCACGGTGGAACCTCGACACGGGGACACAAAGGGCAGAAATCCAGGCGAGGATTTAGTATGATGCCGGGATTTGAAGGGGGACAAATGCCCTACCACCGGCGAATTCCCAAGCGGGGATTTCGGAATCCTTTCCGTACGGAGTATCAGGTTATTAACGTTCGGCAACTTCAGGAATGGGTGGACAAAGGAAAGTTGGTCCCCGAAGAGCCGGTAACGCCAGAGGTTTTGCATCGCATCAAAGCAATTGACAAAAAGCACCAACCGGTCAAAGTGCTGGGCGATGGAGAGTTGAGCGTGGCGTTACGCGTGGTAGCCCATAAGTTTTCGAAATCTGCAAAGGAAAAAATAGAAGCGGCAGGCGGGGAGGCGAAGATCTATGGCGAGAATTCTTGAGACCTTCCGAAATATTGCAAAAGTTGAGGATCTGCGACAGCGGATCATTTTTACGGCACTGGTGCTTGTAGTTGTTCGGATCGGTGCGCATATCACGCTGCCCGGCGTAGATGTTGCAGCGTTGAAAGCAGCAGCCGGAACGGCAAGTTCTGACACGCTCTTTGGGCTGTTCGACCTTTTCGTTGGCGGCGCTTTTTCCAACGCAGCCATTTTTGCGCTGGGCATTATGCCGTACATTACTGCTTCGATTATCCTCCAGTTGGCAGGAGTGGTCTTCCCGCAGGTGCAGAAGCTCCAACGCGAGGGGGAAGAAGGGCGGCGAAAGTTGAATCAGTGGACACGGGTAGGAACCGTTTTTATTTCTGCTTTACAGGCGTGGGGAGTCAGCATTAAAATTGCCAGTATGCAGGGACCGGGAGGGATGCCTGTCGTACCAGAACACGGGTTCCTGTTTACGGTAACAGCCGTGGTGTTGATGACGGCAGGAACGGTGTTCTTAATGTGGCTCGGTGAGCAGATTACCGAGCGTGGAATAGGGAATGGAATCTCGCTGATTATCTTTATCGGTATCATTGCGCAGTTCCCGATTGCATTGCTGCAGGAGTACCAGTTAATTCAAGCGGGGTCGCGCTTGCTGATTGTCGATTTGATTTTGCTGGGATTGTTGGTTGGGATTATTGCTGCTATCGTCTTGGTGACCCTGGGTGTTCGGAAGATTCCGGTCCAGTACGCAAAGCGGATTGTGGGACAAAAAGTGTACGGAGGCACAACGCAATACCTGCCGCTGCGGGTGAATACGGCAGGCGTGATGCCCATTATCTTTGCCCAGGCGATTATGTTCATTCCCAACACGATCATCACCTTTTTCCCGGAAGCCCCGTGGGCAAATTTCGTAGCGCAAATCTGGAGTGATCAATCGTTCTTTTATGGATTTGCGTATGCCGTCATTGTTGTCCTATTTACGTACTTCTACACAGCGATTGTTTTTAATCCTCAGGAAGTTGCCGATACATTGAAACGGCAGGGAGGATTTATCCCCGGCGTACGCCCCGGACGACAAACAGCAGAATATATCGATCGGATTTTGACTCGCATTACATTCCCTGGATCCCTCTTTTTAGCTGTCGTTGCTATTCTGCCCGTCTTTGTGCGCAATGTGCTGGGTGTTTCTTCGTTATTTGCTTCTTTCTTTGGCGGGACCAGTTTGCTGATTATCGTGGGTGTGGCGCTGGATACCCTGCAACAGATTGAGTCGCATCTGGTGATGCGACATTATGAAGGCTTTATGCGAAGCGGCAAATTGCGTGGACGTGTCGGCATAGGAGGCTTTTAACAAAGGAGCAATGGAAGCGGTAGCCGTGCATACAACAACGGAACTTCATTTGCTGGAAGCAGCCTGTCGAGTGGTTGCTGGCACCTTTGAGGTGCTTTCAAGGTATATTACGCCAGGGCGCGAAACCCGGGAGCTGGATCAAATTGCAGAAGACTATATTCGGTCGCAGGGAGCAGAACCAGCGTTCAAAGGATATCGGGTTGGAAATCTGGTGTATCCCTATACATTGTGCATTTCGGTCAATGATGCTGTGGTGCACGGATTGCCCGGTCCATATCGGTTACAGGAGGGCGATATTGTTTCCATCGACTGCGGATGCAAAAAAGATGGATACTATGGTGATTCGGCTTATACGTTTGCGGTTGGCGAGATTTCTGAAGAGAAACAGCGGCTGTTGGCGGTGACCGAGGCTGCGCTGTGGAAAGGTATTGCACAGGCGGTGAGCCGAAACAAAGTGTATCACATTTCCCGTGCTATTCAGGAATATGTGGAAGCAAACGGATTTTCCGTTGTCCGGGAGCTGGTAGGACACGGGATTGGACGGCGATTGCACGATGATCCGCCGATCCCGAATTTTGTTCCACCGTTGCTCCATCGATCGCAATTTCCCAATGTGAAGTTGCGAGCCGGGCAGGCGCTGGCGATTGAACCAATGGTGAACGCTGGCACACCGGATGTGAAAACCGATCCTGATGGATGGACGATACGGACGGTTGATGGAAAACCCTCGGCGCATTTTGAGCATACGGTGGTCGTGCAGGATAAAGAGCCGCTGGTATTGACGTTGTGGACATAAGCATACACTATTGGAATGCCAAAACAAGATTTAATCCGGGTTGATGGCGTTGTGGAAGAAACCCTGCCAAACGCACAATTTATTGTACGGTTGGAAAATGGGCACAAGGTGTTAGCCCATTTATCGGGAAAGATGCGAATGCACTACATCAAAATTATCAAGGGAGACAAGGTGGCAGTCGAGCTGTCACCGTATGATTTGAGCAAGGGTCGAATAGTATATCGGTACAAATAAACGAGATGCAGCAATGAAAGTTCGGGCATCAGTAAAAAAACGAAGCGCTGATGATAAGATCGTTCGCCGCAAAGGGCGGCTGTACGTGATTAACAAGAAAAATCCAAAGCATAAGCAACGACAGGGGTAAAACAATAGAGGAGCAGAACCTTGGCACGGATAGCAGGAGTTGATTTGCCGAAAAACAAGCCCGTGTGGATTGGTTTAACGTATATCTACGGTATTGGCAAAAGCAGCGCTGTTGATATTCTCCAGAAAGCACAGGTCGAGCCGCAGAAGCGAGTAAAGGACTTAAACGAGCAGGAAATCGCGCGGATTCGTAACGTTATTCAGGAAGAGTATCGGGTCGAAGGGCAGTTGCGCAGCTTGGTGCAGATGAACATTAAGCGGCTCATCGATATTGGGTGCTACCGCGGCATTCGTCATCGAATGGGATTGCCCGTTCGAGGACAGCGAACACGGACGAATGCTCGAACCCGTAAAGGAAAGCGGAAGACCGTAGCCGGGAAGAAGAAAGCGCCGGGTAAGAAGTAAAATTTGTGTCATAGAAATTTTGTCAGGAGTATGGCGAAGCAGCGGAAAAAGACAAAGAAAAAGGTCGTAACCGACATTTATGGGAAAGTGCATATCCAGTCAACCTACAACAACACACATGTTACAATCACGGATGTGTATGGCAATACCCTGACCTGGGCAACTGCAGGACGAGTGGGGTTCCGGGGAACCAAGAAGAGCACGCCTTTTGCGGCTCAGTTGGCTGCTGAGCGTGCCGCAAAGGAGGCGTATGAAATGGGATTGCGGAAAGTGGAGGTGTACGTTAAAGGTCCAGGTCCGGGCAGAGAAGCAGCTATTCGGGCACTGGCACAAGCAGGACTCCAGATCACTGCCATCATAGATCGTACGCCGATACCTCACAATGGATGCCGTCCACCGAAGCGACGACGCGTCTGATCCCGATAAGCAAATTGGGGATGTTTCACTAAAAAGAGCAGAACAGGAAAATGATGGTAGAAATGACAAAACCTGATAAACTGGTGATCGATCCAGAGTCAACTTATGATCACGGTATCTTTGTGCTGGAGCCGCTGGAGCAGGGCTACGGTGTAACGTTGGGAAATGCGATGCGCCGGGTGTTGCTCTCTTCTATTCCGGGGACTGCTATCATCGGTGTGCGGATTTCCGGGGTTCAGCACGAATTCCAGACAATTCCCGGTGTTGCAGAAGATGTAGTGGAAATCGTGTTGAATTTGAAAGGAGTTCGTCTTCGGCTGATCGATCCGGAAATTCAGAAAGTTGCCTTTAAGCTCTGGGGACCGCACGAATTTATTGCGCAGGACATTGAAAAAGTGACCCCGCTGGTTCGGGTAACCAATCCGCAGCATCATATCGCAACCTTAGCAGAAGATGCGAATTTTGAGATTGAACTCTACTTTGGAACGGGCCGCGGTTACGTACCAGCGGAAGAACAGCAAATCGAGGGACCTGACATCATCGCAATTGATGCCATTTTTTCGCCGATCACCCGTGTGAGTTACCGGGTAGAGCCAACCCGAGTGGGTCGCAAAACGGACTATGAGCGGTTGGTGTTAGAAGTCTTTACCGATGGGACGGTCTCGGCGCAGGATGCCGTGGATCATGCGGCACAGTTGCTTCGGGAACACTTCCAGTATTTCCTGATTGCGAAGCCACAGGAAACACAGCCCGAACCACCGGTAGATATTGAGAAGGAGAAAATACGCCGGATTCTGCTAACGCCGATCAGCGAAATTGAGCTGTCAACACGGGCAGAAAATGCTTTGAAGGCAGCCCGGATTTATTATCTGGCAGATCTGGTACGCCGCGATCCGGCTGAGTTGCTAGAGATGAAAAATTTTGGTAAGAAGACGCTGGAAGAATTGCAGATGGTGCTGGAACAGTTCGGACTGACGTTTGGAATGGATGTTTCGCAGTACTTGACGCCAGACGACCTGCGGATGATTCAGGAAAAGAGCGCGGCGTTTAATCAGGCAGGGGTAGAGAAGTAAAACCGGAGGAAGACAACCAATGCGGCATCGAAAGAAAACGAAGAAGCTGGGGCGAACAGCATCGCACCGAAAAGCTTTATTGTCGAATCTGGCAGCAGAGTTGTTTGAGCATAAGCGGATCGTGACAACGCTGGCAAAAGCCAAAGCCCTCCGTCCCTTTGCTGAACGACTGATTACGAAAGCAAAGAAGGGATACATTCGCGAGCGGGATGGGTTGCTTCCGGAAAACCACAAGGTTGATCTGGTGGCGCGTCGCTACGTTGCCCGATTCATCCGCCGGAAAGCGGTGGTGCAGGAACTGTTTGAGTCCATCGCTCCTGTGGTGGTTGATCGTCCGGGTGGCTATACCCGCATTGTAAAGCTCAGTCGTCGCCGGGGCGATGGTGCCCGAATGGCAGTGATCGAACTGGTGGATTGGTCCGCTCCGCAAGATGGTCAGATTTATCTGCGACGGCAGACAACCGTCACTGAAGAGACAGAATTTGAAGTTGTCGGGGCGGAACCGGAAGAAACCGCAGAAGTTGAAACTGAAGCTGCACAGCAAGAAGGAGAAGAAGCGCCACAGGAGGAATCGCAGCAGGCAGCAGCATCGGAGACCGGTGCTGAAGCAACGGAAGCTGCTGTGGCGGAAAGCGGAGCTACGGAAGAATCAATGCAGGAGACAGAAGCTTCTGAGCAACCGCAGGCTTCAGTGCCAGCAGAAGAAAGCGCATCGGCAGAACCTTCTCCATCCGGAGAGTCCGAGGCTTCCGAACCATCGGAGTCTGACGCAAAAGATAAAGAAGGTTAAGCCGCTGTAGTCGACAGTAACGTGCTGGAAGTTCGAACGCCGAGTCCAATCTCGGCGTTTTTTCTTTTGTAGCGGGATGGAGATAGTGACGATGAAACCGATACAGGCGGAGCTCATTGGCTGCGGACCTTCTCCCGAACACGTTGCCATTGCGCGTTTTTATCCTGAAGTTGCTTTTGCTGGACGTTCCAATGTGGGAAAGTCTTCGTTGCTCAATACGCTGGTACGGCGGAAGAAGCTGGCAGCGATCAGTTCGAAACCGGGAAAAACGCGGCTGATGTGTTTCTATCTGGTCGATAACCGCTTTGTGTTCGTTGATTTGCCGGGGTTCGGTTATGCAAAGGTATCGAAAGAAACCCGCTGGCTCTGGAGCCGCCGAATCGAGCAGTATCTGCTCCATCGATCCCGCCTGCGGTTAGTCTGTTACCTGGTGGATAGCCGGCACGATCCTACTCGCATTGACCTCGGAATGCTGGAATGGCTGGAGCTCCACCAGAAGCCATTTGTCATCGTATTGACCAAAGTGGATAAGTTGTCCGCGCAGCAGCGAATAGAACGGCAACAGCAAATCGAACACCTTGTCCAGCACTGCCGGTTTGTTCGCGGCATCGTGCTGTATTCTTCAAAGACCGGAGAGGGGCGACAAATGTTATGGCGCATTATACAGGAGCAAGCACAAAATGGAGAGCACAATGAGTGAGCAGAAAGGTACCCCACTCGTTGGTATCGTGATGGGGAGTGATTCTGATTTGCCAACGATGCGAGGATCGATTGCGATTTGTGAAGAGTTTGGAGTCCCGTATGAGGTTCGCATTGTTTCAGCTCATCGAACGCCGGACGATATGGCGGAATATGGACGGACGGCGCACCAGCGGGGGTTGAAAGTCATCATTGCCGGCGCTGGTGGCGCTGCACATCTACCGGGTATGATCGCTGCGCATACCACGCTACCTGTTATTGGAGTACCGGTGCCCAGTAAACATTTGCAGGGATTGGATTCTCTTCTGTCCATCGTTCAAATGCCCCCCGGCGTTCCAGTTGCAACCGTTGCCATTGGTGGCGCACGCAATGCTGGACTGCTGGCAGTGCAAATCCTGGCAACGAGTGATGCGCAACTGCACCAGAAACTCCAGCAGTACAAAGCGGAGATGGCGGAAATGTCGCGAAAAAAGAACGTGGTTTTTGAAAGTTCGGAAGAAGAATGACGCTAATTCGATCGGTTTCCGGTGTTCGTGGGATTGTGGGCGAAGGGTTGACGCCAGAAGTTGTGACTAAGTATCTTAGTGCCTTTGCAGATATGCTGCCGGAAACAGGATGGGTTGCGGTCGGTCGGGACGGACGGCGTGGAGGAGAGTGGATCGAGCGGATCGTTGTGGGAACACTCCAGGCTAAAGGACGGTCAGTTGCAAACTTGCAGCAGGTGCCGACGCCGACAGTGCAACTTTTTGTTGAACGATTCCCTGATGTGGTCGGCGGAGTTGTCATTACCGCATCCCATAATCCTGCTCAATGGAATGGGTTGAAGTTCCTTAACGCCGATGGCGTGTTTCTTTCGCAGTCGGAAAATCAGCGGTTGTGGGAGTTGCTGGAAAAAGCGAATACCTATCGACCGTGGAATCAGATTGGCACGGAGCGAATCGTGGACGATGCAATCCAGCGTCATATCGATGCAGTGCTGGGAGTGCCAGTGATTGCAGAACGGCGGGAGCGTATCGCGGAACAAAACTGGACGGTGGTCGTCGATGCCGTCAATGCGGCTGGATCTGTTGCTGTTCCAACATTGCTGCAGCGATTGGGATGTCAGGCGATTCCTCTGTACTGCGATGGCACAGGGAATTTCCCCCACACTCCGGAGCCGCTCCCCCAGCATCTTGCTGCTTTGCGGCAAGCGGTAGTAGCCCATCAGGCAGACTTCGGCGTTGCTGTGGACCCCGATGCCGATCGGCTGGTGCTGGTGGATAATACTGGCAGTCCGGTGTGGGAAGAGTATACCATTGTCCTTGCGGCTCTGGCAGTGATGCGGCTGAAACAATCGGTGTCGCCATATCAGCCGGTTGTTGTGGTTAATCAGTCGACAACGCAGGCAGTCGACGATGTGGCGGCACAATATGGATGGCGGGTGGAGCGATCGCCGGTCGGCGAAATCAACGTTGTGCAGAAAATGAAACACGCCGGCGCAGCCGTTGGAGGCGAAGGGAGTGGAGGAGTGATTCTTCCGGATTGTCACTACGGCAGAGATTCATTGGTCGGCATAGCATTGATCCTGACGTTGCTTGCTGATCAGCAGGTGGACTTAGCAACGATGGTACAGCAGTTGCCGCATTATGTGATGCGAAAGCTGAAAGTGCCAGCCCACGGGGAATTCCAGCACGTTGCAGAGCGATTGCAAACGGTATTCCGGGATGCGACAACGGATTTTACCGATGGTGTGAAGTTTCGGTGGAAGGGCCGGTGGCTCCACCTCCGTCCATCGAATACGGAACCGATTTGGCGTATTATTGCCGAAGCGCCGGATGAGCAGGCAGTAACCCAACTGGTTGCGCAGGTACAGCAGGCATTAGGAGTGGCAGTGTGATTCCCGGACAGTGGACACGGACCGATATTCTTGCCTTGACCCTGCTATCCGGTATTCGTGGGCAGCGGATTCGGCAGATTGTCGAAGAATATCCTTCGGCACCAGCGTTTCTGGATACAGCACCCGATGGGAAGTGGTTTCGCTCCGAAACGTTATTTGGCGCGCAGCAGTGGGAAGAGGCAAGAGCGAAGGCGGAACAGCAGCAGGAACGCGCTGACCGCTTTGGAGCGCAGATCGTAACTTTTTGGGACGACGGTTATCCTGCGTTGCTTCGGGAAATTTATTACCCGCCGGTAGTGCTCTATGTGTGGGGATCGCTCCAGCCGGCTGATAGCGTTGCTGTTGCAATCGTTGGCACGCGGCGAGCAACGCAATATGGGCGATTGGTTGCGGAGCACTTTGTCGAAACCTTAGCCCGTGCTGGATTGATTATTGTCAGCGGACTGGCGTATGGTATTGACAGCGTTGCTCACCGGGCAACCTTGCAGGTTGGCGGGGTGACGTATGCGGTCATTGCTGCTGGTCTGGATAAACTCTCCCCCTCAACGGCGGTAAAACTGGCGCAACAGATTGTTGATAAAGGAGGAGCAGTCATCACAGAATATCCATTTGGGATAAAGGCGATCCCCAGTTACTTCCCGATGCGGAATCGGATCATTAGCGGTATTGCCCACACTGTGCTGGTTGTCGAAAGCGGGGAGAAAGGAGGCGCTTTGATTACCGCCCGTTTTGCCCTGGATCAGAATCGCGAACTCTTTGCAGTTCCCGGCAATATCACCTCAGAGAAAAGCAAAGGATGTAACTTGCTAATCCAGCGATCCCAGGCAATGCCAGCATTATCGCCGGACGATATTCTCCGGACCTTCGGTGTAGAGCCGAAGCCGGAGCAGAAACTGACCGTGTCACTGACACCAGAGGAAGAACAACTCTATGCAGCGCTCAGTATGGAGCCACAACACATTGATGAAATAGCAGAGCAACTGGGAATGCCAGTCAACCAGGTGATGGTGCTATTGCTCCAACTGGAATTCAAAGGCGTTGCCCGCCAGTTGCCCGGTAAGCTGTTCGTTCGAGGGTGAAAACGTCGCCTGCTATTCGCCGCTGTACGCAAGAGAATTATCCAGCAGCGTTTTCTCCGTTGATCACTTCTGAACCCATCCGTCGTGTTTCCGGAGCAGGAGTATCCAGAGGAGATCTTTGGATCCTATCGCACGTTTCATCAACACAAACGAGCTCAATCGAAGAAGTGTCCAGAGGGAGCTCTTTAGATCCTACCAAGATCGAAAAAAAGCCACCTTTGATTAGCTAAATTCAGAGTTGCAGGTTTCACTTTGGATCCTACCAAGGTCGAAAAAAGCCAGATCCGCCTCGCGCAAAACCATCACGAACTACTCTTTAGGTCCTACCAAGGTCGAAAAAAAGCGTGCAAATTCACTGGTAGCGTCATTTTTTCGACGAAATTTTTGCTATCAATCGAGTGACATTAAAACGTCGATTTTTTTTGTAGAACACAGATTGCTTCAGGTGGCATTGTGCTGTCGACAAGCCCTGGAACCCTTGATAAATCTGGGGTTTTCGGCATGCGGCTAATCATTGCTATGGAGAAGTTCCGGTTTCAAAATGGTGCTGTAGCCAGCTCAGAAACGCCAAAACTCTGGTGACATTTTGGAAAAAATGCCATTGTTTCGTTTGGAATTGTTTGTTAATTTTGGGCAAATCCTAAGAGAAAAGTTGGTTCAGAGGGGTAAACAAGATGAAGATAGCAAGACAGCTTACAGCATTTGTTATCACTGTTTATACCTCTGTAGCCGGCGTTCAGTGGTATCAATTTAGCACAACACAGACGACGTATCAATCTCTCACAGGAGGCACGCTACACACGTCGGGGAATATTACAGCATTTTCGGTTCAAAATGTCCCGATAGGATTTAATTTCTGGTGGCACGGCTCCATTGTGACGACCTGTAACATTCATTTGAACGGCTATATATGGTTTGGCACTGGGGATTACCAAAGTTCGGAGCCCCTGGGCGATTTGCGCTGGAGTTCGTCGGTGCCTGGCGTTGTTGCTCCCCTCGGATACTCTTTACGCGGTACACCCCAGATGGAATTACGGTCGCAGCTTATTGGATCAGCGCCGAATCGGGTGTTCATTGTTGAGTGGAAGCACGTGAGCCAATCTGGATGGGGATACTGGGGTGTCAGTGACTACACGTTTCAGGTGCGCTTATATGAGTCTCCAAAGGGGCGGATTGAGTTTTGGTACGGACCAATGCAGCATTCGTATGGTATTACCGCTGATGTTGGAATCGGGCGGAGAATGAATGATCCCGAGGTGCTACGCGTGGTCGTATCCCTCTTTGGGACGGCGACGACCTGGCAAGAGCCAAGTCTATCAACTGCGTGGTCTAATGGGGCCGGATTGTCTGCAACGCAGGAGCCTCCCGAAGGGTTGGTGTATCGATGGGAACCTTCATCCAGCGATGCTGCTGTTGGTCTTGTTGTCCCCGATCCTCCTATTACAACTGCAACGATTACTGTTCAAGCAGCGATCCAGAATCGGGGAGCTGAACCTATTACGACACTGACACTCCATTGGTGGTTCAATGGAGTGACGCAGTCCAGCGTTCAGTGGAGTGGCAATCTTTCTTTTGACGAGATTCAGGTTGTTACTCTGGGAAGTGTCCAACTACAAGCTGCGGAAGAGTCCACCATCGACGCCTTTCTGGATTTCCCAGCCGATATTGATACGACAGACAATCGGGATACAGTATTGCGCATAGCTCCCGCTTTAGGAGGAGTGTATACGATTGGAGGTACCAATGGCACCTTTTCTACCTTCACAGAGGCTCTTTCGTTTCTGGAGGTGGCAGGAGTGTATCAGCCAGTCACGTTTCAGGTGCGCAGCGGAACGTATCGGGAACGCTTACAGATGTTGCAAGACGTGCCGGGTGCTTCACTTACGAACACGATTACGTTTGAGGCAGAGCAGCTTCCGACCACAGGAACAATCCCTGCAGTCACGAGTCTGAGTGTGTGGCTTGAACATCCTGCAGTCCCAACAACTGCTCAGCAGAATGCACTTTTGAGAATCTGGAGTCGGTGGGTCACTTTCCGTGGAATCGGATTCCGAACGACCGCCTCCACTCTGATGTGTCGTGCCGTTGAAGTGGAAGATGTGCAGTATATTACGTTCGATCGTTGCGCGTTTGTGGGTCCCACGATCACGGCAGGGACATTTTCAAGTTCAGAACAACAAGCGTTGTTAGATTTGGGCTATTGCGACCGGTATGTGGTGAAGCACTGCTTGTTCTCCGGAGGTGCGTGGGCGATCTCGGCAGGTGGGGAGGAGCGCGACGACGATTTACGCATTGAGAATGTGAAAATGCGAAACCAGTATCGTGGAGCGATTTTGTTACATGATGATAATGACGATTTTTGGGGATGTCGGATCGAACGGGCTGTTATCTATGAACCCGCTTGGAGTAGCCCTCGTTATACAGCTATTGCAGTATACACAGATGATGTTGGGAATGCTGCATTTCTGAACAACTTTATCGTGTTGCGGCAAGATAATGCCAGTCGGGGCTTTTATCTTGGTGATGATGTCGAGGGCGAAATTGTCAATAATATTGTCGTTGGAGGGCAATATGGACTGCGGACAAGTTGGACGTATGGTCAGTTGCTCATCGCTCATAATGTTTTCTGGCCTACGTTCCCGGATGGTGTGGCTTGCCGCCTGTACGAGGGGGGATATATTGATGTTAAGAACAACATTTTTGTCAATACAGGAGGAGGAGCTGCGATTGATTTCGATGATGTTTACAACCTTACTTCGCAACACAACGGTTTGTATGCGACAGGAAGTGTTTTGGGAGTGATCGATAAAGTTCCGTATAGGAGTTTGTCGGAGCTCCAGCTTCAGGGCATTGAGCAGAATTCGGTCAATGCCAACCCCTATTTCGTTGGTATGCCTACGACCCTTGAACAGCAGCAATGGGTGAAGCCGCGGAATCGATTGTATGTGGATGCAGGCACGACGGTTGCCAATGTGACAGTTGATCGCAACGGTGTACCGTGGTCGTCACCCCCGGATCTTGGTGCTTTCGAAATTAGCAGTGCAACGACGGGGGTGGATATTGCCGTTGTGCAGATTCAAAAGCCAGCTCCCCCTGTAACAGCAGGGAATTATTCTCTATCGGTCCAACTTCTCAACAACGGGAGCGTGACCATTCAAACAGTGCAATTGCAGTGGTGGATCAACGGCAGTACGCAGGCGACCGTCCAATGGAATGGAAATCTCCAGCCGGGTGCTACCACCACAGCCACTTTGGGAACGCTTTCAGTGACCACCGGAAGTATGTTGGTCGTTGTGCAAGCGACGAATCCGAATAATACAACGGATGTTTTGACACAGAACAACACGAGTTCTACAGAGGTGATCGCAGCCTTATCAGGGGAATATATTGTCGGAACCAGTAATACGGCAGATTTCCTCCGCATAGAGGATGCTCTTGCAGCACTCTATGAGGGAGGGATAAGCGCCCCGGTGACGTTCCACGTATTGCCAGTGACAACAGTTGCCAGTCTGAGGTTGAATGGTCCAATTCCAGGAAGCAGTACTCACAACACGGTTGTGATTCGCTCTTCAACGGGTGATCCGGAAGATGTGGTTTTCATTGGCAATACTCCTGCATTAGCGCTCCGGAAAGTGGCAAACCTCCGATTTGAAGGAATAACATTTCAGAAAAACAACACTGATGCGCCGGTGGTTGTGGGAATAGATACTCTTCGAAATCTCCGGTTTGTCAACTGTCGTTTTATTGCGCCAACTACTGGGTGGGAGGATCTTCTTGACTTGAACGTGCTGGTCAATAGTTCCTTTTTCGGATGTGTGTTCTACGGTGGAAGTGGCGATGGTATCGATGTTAGGGGAGGGGACAATGTGCTCGTGGATAGTTGCGTGTTTGTGGATAATAGTGGTTATGGAATGGTTGCTTACAATGTTCAGAATTTCCGCATCACTCGAAGCCGCTTTGAGCAATTTGTCACTGGATGGGGACAAAGGCATTTGTACTTGTACAATTGTCCGAAGGCTCGTGTCGAGCAATCCTGGTTCCGCCTGAGAGGGCAAATTTCTACTTCTCGGAGGCCGGTGAGGATCTACTATTGTGATAGCGTCGCCATCCACAATAGCTTTTTCTTTGCGGACTCCATTCCTTCCGGCGAATTGCTACAGATTTGGAATTCTCCAGGGTTTGATCTTGCTTTTTCGACCTTTATAGTTGCTGGAGGATCCCGCGGTGGAACAGCGGTACGTGAGATCAGTAGTGCTGGTGGCAAGATCCGAAATACTCTCTTTACCGTGGCTCGAGGGCAAGCGTTCTGGTATAGTAATATTCCGAGTGTTTCGGATTACAACCTCTTCTTTGTCAGAAACGGCGTTTTGGGAAGGCGGGGAACGGCGGTTGACACGACATTAGCCCAATGGCAGAATAACACCAGTCGGGACCAGAACTCGAAGTGGGGTGAGGTGCAGTTTTTGCAGAGGGGACAGCCGTTTGTGCGAGATCCCCTCATTGATCAGGCTGGTGTTTCGATTGGAGGGATTACTGAAGACATCCAGGGGGATACACGGCAGGATCCACCTGATATTGGTGCTGATGAGTTCGAACTGTTGGCGTATGATGTGGGCGCTGTGGAGGTTATGGGACCACCCAAGCCGTTTGCAGAAGGAACGTATAACATAAAAGTTGCCGTGTACAATTACGCAGCATTGACAGTGTCCTCGCTGCAACTCCACTGGCAGCGCAATGGGGTGACTCAGCCAACCATTTCGTGGAGTGGAACATTGCCCCCCGGTGATACTGTTCATATTGCCCTGGGATCTATACCGTTGCTTACCACGACGGCGGTACACATTGTTACGTGGACGGCTGAGCCGAATGGGCAGAATGATCTGGATAGGAACAATGACACTGCTTCAGCCAGCTATCAGGCGGCGTTGGCCGGTTCTTATGTCTTAGGAACATCCGCTACAGCGGATTTCCGCTCCTGGGCACACCTTGCCACGTTCCTATCGACAGTGGGAGTTGCAGATTCTGTCGTTATCGAGGTTGAGGATGGGGTGTATCGCGAATCCGTGACAATCGACTCCATTCCCGGAGCAGAAGCTGACAAGCCAGTAATTATTCGGGCGCAAAGTGGAACAACCCACTCAGTGGTGTTGGCAACTACTGCAACCTTTGTCCTTCGAATCCGTGGTGCCGATCATTTGGTTCTTGAGGATCTCCGATTGCAGTTGGATCCGCTCAATAATGCTTCTCGTATTGTGATCCTTAGGGGCGAAATTACTTCTGTCCAATTGCGGCGGGTGCGTCTACAAGGGAGACACTCTCCTATCCCTGTGTGGGCAGGCATAGAGTTCGGCGGAGTTGGAAGAGTGCAGGGACTGCTGCTGCAGAGAGTGGAAGTCGATAGTACGCAGCGTGGGATCCTCTTGAGAGGGAGTGGAGGGCACGACGTTACTATTGACCGCTGTATAGTGCAGAATGCTACAGGTGTTTACGGTATGGACATTCGTGGATCTACCATTGTTCTTACCAGAAATCGAGTACAGGGATCGATGCTTCCGGATGTCGGGATTAGGGCGCAGGTTAGTAGCGCACTGGAAGTGCGGGAGAACGTTGTCTTTGCCAGTGGAAGAGGACTGATGATCTCAGAGCTCGCTGGTAATCCTTCGTTCGATATTGTCAATAATGTGGTGATTGTACGTGGTGGTAATAATATTGGTGTAGAAAGAGTTGGGATCAGCTATCAAGGAAGTGGTGGTAATCTCCTCCACAATACGGTCCGGATGCTGAATGGGGAAATGCTGACCAGTTGCTTAAGAATTAATGGGGCAAACAATGTTATCCAGAACAACCTTTTCTCGAATGAAGCTGGAGGATATGGAATCGTCCTGCAAGGAAATCAGTCGGTGCTCGATTACAACGCGTGGTATACGCGTGGTCCCTTTTTCGGAGCAACGAACTATCAACTGTACTCGTTTGCGCAGTGGCAGGCTTCAGGTAAAGATGTCAACTCGATCCTGACAGATCCTCAGTTTCCCGATACTCAAAGTTTTCGCCCAACCAATGGCAGAATCGATGGAGTGGGGCGATTTCTGTCAAGTGTGCCAACCGATATCGATGGAGAACAACGACGGCAGTCGAATCCTTCTGCTGGTGCTGATGAATTTCGCGTCTGGCAGGTTGCCTTGATTGCTCCACCAGATGGCGCAGTGCATCAGCCTCTGACAACGACCCTGACCTGGAGTAGTCTTGCAGGAGCTTCCACTTATGAAGTGCAGGTTGCGACTAATGCCCAGTTTTTGGGCAATCTGGTGACCTCTGCAATAGTGACCACCACTTCGTATACAGTAGCGAATTTGCAGGAGGCGTATTCTTATTGGTGGCGAGTTCGGGCGTGGGGAAGTAACAGTACGGTGGGAAGTTGGTCAGAAGAATGGCGATTCCGAACCATTGGACCTATGTTGTCGATCACGCCAACGACTGCTCAATTGCAGGTCAGGGTGGGGGATAGTACTACCCTGAGCGTTACGGTAGCGAATGTGGGGCAAGGAGGACAGAATCTGGAGGTTTCCTTGCAGCCACTGGCATCCTGGATCTCGGTGTCTCCCACCTCCGTGAGCATCAGTGCTGGAAGTGCAACGACCGTAACTGTTCACCTGAACACATCGGGGAGTCTGTGGCACGGAACGTATCATTCCGGCATTCGAGCCACCTCCAATGATCCGGGCCGCCAACAGGACACGGTAACCATTGCTTTGCAGGTATTACCAAAGCCAATCGATGCTGGTATTGATAGCTTAGTCTCTCCCTCGGAGCCTTGGACTGATGGGACGCATCCGGTGATAGCGCGATTGCGGAATTATGGAACAACGACTCTGGCAACGGTGCAAATTCATTGGCAGATCAACAGTGTTACGCAGGCAACCTATAGCTGGAACGGTCATTTGCCGCCGGGAGAAACTGAGCTTGTGACCTTAGCGACTCACACGTTTGCCATTACGGATGAGTATCAGTTTACCATTTGGACCCAACAGCCGAACGGACAAACAGATCAGTTTGCACTCAATGATACCCTCACCTCTTCTCCATTGAAACCGAAATTTGCCGGTCGCTATCGAATCGGTAGCAGCACGACAGCAGTGTTTGCAACACCCGTTGAAGCAATGACGCTCCTTCGACAACGGGGAATGCTGGACACTGTATGGTTGGAAATCGAACCGGGAACATATACCGGACAAATAGATATTTCAGCCATCGCTGGATTATCGGAGCAGCGTCCCCTGTTTATCCAGAGCACGACGGGAGATAGCACAGACGTCGTTCTTACCCACGGTGCAACAACTGCTATGACGAACTATGTCATTCGATTGCAATCGGTGACTTCTGTAACAATTCGGTCGTTGACGATTGTGGCGACAGGTGCAACGTATGGACGCGCTCTGTTCCTCGATGATGATGTTCATCGTTTTGTCTTGTCCCGCTGCGTAGTGCAGGGCCAATATGGAAAGAGCGGCAATTCCCATTGGCTGGTAGAAGTTTCGCCCAACGGAGAGAAGCAACATCTCCGCTTTGAAGGTAACCGGTTCCGATTCGGATCGGTAGGGATATGGGCCTATGGAGGAGGTAGAACTTCGGAAGTAGACATTCGACAAAATTGGATAGAAGAGCAGACGCAGAAGGGAATTGTTCTTCGGAATGTCCGAAATTGTCGTATCGAGAATAATGTGATACGTTCTACGGCGGCAACCGTGTGGGAGGGAATCGATCTTTACGTCGTTACGATCGCTGGAGATACTGCGGTGCGAATTCAGGGTAACCGGATTCTTTATCCAAACGTCGGTATCCGGGTTGCGTATTTGCGCTCGCCATATGGAGACACAGCCCTCATTGCTAACAATGCGGTGGTACGGGCAAGGGTGTATGGCATTGATCTTGGCAGGATCATTAACCTGAAGTTCGTGCATAATACGGTTTCCCTTAGAGGGAGTTCCTCCTATAGTGCTGCTCTGAGGGTGTATGGGTCTAACAATGTGTACATTTACAACAATCTTTTCGCTGCTTTTGCTCAAGGCGTAGCGGTCGACTACCGCGCTCCGCTGACCAACATCAACAGTGATTACAATGGCTTCTTTTCGGACGGAGCGCTGATTCGTAGTGGCAGTGTGGTATATCCGTCATTGTACTGGTGGCAGTACGCTACAGGGAAAGAGATGCATTCTGTAGAAGCTCCGCCCTATTTCGAGTCAGATACTTCGTTTATACCGCGTCAACGATTGTTCAATGGAGCCGCAGCCGTTGCGTGGAGAACCACTCGCGATATCTTCGGTACCCTTCGTAGCCTCACCGATCCGGATATTGGAGCTGTGGAATTTGCTCCACCTTCTCGCGATATCGCCGTTGTAGCAATGCCATTGTATCAGCGGCCAGTGCTTCCGGGGACAACGACGGCATCGGTTGTGGTGCAGAATCAAGGGGGAGCGACCGTCACATCGCTGAAGTTGCGATGGAAGCTGGCAGGAACGCTCCAGCCGCTGGTAGCGTGGAACGGGACGTTAGCGCCAGGACAGACAGTGGAAGTGCCTCTGGGAGCAATCACCCTGGTCGATCGTACAACTCAGGAAGTAGAGGTGTGGGTGCATCAAGTCAATGGACAGACAGACCAGAATCAAGCAAATGATACGTTGCGTCGTACAGTAGCTCCTGGGCTGGCAGGCATCTATACGGTTGGACCCGGTGCCCCGCCGCCCGATTTTGCCGGTATAGCCCAGGCAGTTCAGGCACTCGACACGTATGGAGTTGCCGATTCTGTCATTTTCCAGATCCGGTCTGGAACCTACACTGAAAGCGTTACCATTGCACCGATCCGTGGCGCTTCGTCTACAGCTACCGTTACGTTTATGTCCGAAACTGAAGATTCGACAGATGTTGTGTGGAAACCGTCGAATTCATCATTCCTTGTCTTAATTGGTGCTTCCCATCTTGTCTTTAGAGATCTGACCCTTCGGGGGAATAGTTCTCTCCTTGTGCGCCTTTTGGGGAATGTGCGCAATCTTCGGTTTCAAAGAGTGCGGTTTGTTGGGGAAAGGAATGGAGGATTTCTCTGGCTTGCTCAAGGAGGCGTCCGCGATACAGCAATCCAGATTACCCAGTGTGTATTTGTAGCCACCCAGAATTATGTCACCGGTATTCGAGTCAAACCTTCCATAGGAACAACGCACATAGCCATCGATTCTACAGTGGTTGAAAACTGTTACACAGGAATGAGCATTGCAAATGCTCGGCTTGCTCTTCAGCAATGTCGAATTGCCCAAAGTAGGACTTATGGTGTGCTGTTGGACAATGTAGCAGCAGGATCGGAAGTTCGCCGCAATTGGATCACCGTGTCAGCGGGTAGGGCGATCGCTTTGCAGAATGTTCAGGGGCAGAGCGCTGATCGCTGTGTTCTTGCGAACAATATGCTGGTTGGGGGTATTAACATCTGGGGAACGCAACAGTTCGTTGATATTGTCTTTAACTCTGTGGTTGCATCATCGACGCCCCTGCAAGTCTCATCATCTCCTCAATCTATGCGCATCCTGAATAATATTTTTATGTCTTCCACAGGAGGATTGACATTTGATATTTCCTCTTTGGGTGCGAATTCGACGTTTGACTATAATGCGTTCTATACCACGGGACAGAATTTAGGTCGGATCGCGGGACAGTATTACAACTCGCTGTCGCATCTACAGAATGCGACACAGACCAACCAGAATTCAGTGTTTGCCAATCCTTTATTCGTGTCAGCCACCGATTTACACTCTCGACAGGCACAGTTTGATTCGGCAGCGACTCCACTGAGCTTTGTCACTCTCGACTGGGATGGTGAAGCGCGAGATCCCAACTATCCCGACATTGGAGCAGATGAGTTAGAAGTTCGGAACAATGATATCGGGATTATAGCCTTACTCCAACCCCAAACGGCGTGTGGATTGACGAGCGGTACCATTGTCAAGGTTGCTATTCAGAACTATGGATTCAACCAGATTACGACGGCACAAATAGGGCTCTGGATCCAGAGTACTTCCACAACCTGGTCAATGACTACTACTGCGACAAACATCGCATTGGCACCCGGAGATACCATTCATTTTCAGTTCCCGAGTGGATTTGATTTTTCTGAACCCAGCCGCTACCATTTCCGTATTTGGACTAATCTCGCCGGTGATCCAGACCGAAGTAATGATACGTTGGAGACCGTGGTTTACCACATTCCAGTGATTGCTCAGTTTCCATACGTGGAAGGATTTGAGGACTGGGAAGGAGGATGGTTGCCCGAAGGGAATGCAGAGTGGGAATGGGGAGAACCCGGAGGAGCATTGATTGCAGCGGCTGGCCAGGGAAGCAAGGCGTATGTCACAAATCTCAATGGAGGAGTTTCCCAATACGGCTACCAGATTTTAATGTCGCCTTGCATCGATTTTTCAAATTTGACGTATGATCCAGTGTTACAGTTCCAGCATATCTGGACTCCCAATTCTGAGCATTGGGTGGATATTTCGACTGATGGAGGATCAACCTGGACGCGGGTAACGCCGATATGGTCTGGAAACAGTAACGGATGGAAGCAAACGCAGCATCGGTTGGTGGGGTATGCGGGAAGCACCAATGCCCGGCTCCGGATAGTTATGAGGCGGAGCAGTAATTGGTATGGTACCGAAGGTGTTGGCGTTGATCAGGTACGGCTGAGTGAGCTTCCCGCCTATGATCTGGCAGTCACTGCTATTGAAGCCCCATCGACTTCGTGCCGGTTGTCCACCTCCGAAAGCATCGTTGTTCGCTTGACCAATCGCGGCGGTGAGGTTGCCACAACCTGCACTATTGGATGGCACGTTACGGGGGCGACGGTAACAAGCGGGAGTCAGACGGTAACGGGCTTTGCGATCCAGACGGATCAGACGACAACGATCACCGTCGCCGCAGGTCTGGATCTTTCTTCCATCGCTCATTATACCCTGAAAGTCTGGGTCGATTTCGCAAACGATGCCCGTCCAGAAAACGACACCCTGGAAGTCTCTGTGCAGCACTTACCGGTGTATGTTCCAGCGACCATTGCCTCAATGACCCCAGCCAATGGAAGTAGTAACTTATCCCTTCCCATCACTTTTACTTGGGAGCCAGCAGCGAACGCAACGCATTATGACCTGTATATCTGGGAGGCAACGACGAATACGCGGCCAGCGCAACCAGTCCGTTCGAACTTGACCGCAATACAAACGAGGTATGGAAATCTGGAGTACGGTAAAAGTTATCGATGGCAGGTGGTGGCAAAATATGTGTGTCTGGATAGCACGGTGGAAACGGACGGTCCGATTTATACTTTTGCAGTTCGGCATTTGCCTGATTTGAGAGTTGCTTCCATTTCTGTGCCCCCAGCCTCGGTCGTTGCTGGCTCGTCCTTGCCTTTGTCGTGGCAGGTGCAAAATATTGGTCAAGGAGCCACCCTGTCGCAGTCCTGGTATGAGCATGTGTATTTGTCCGCTGATACTTCGTTTGAAACTACGGGCGATAATCTGTATCTGGGAAGTGTTCCGAATCTTGGATTTCTTCTTCCTGGAGAGTCGTACGTCCGCAATCGGTCGTTTACGGCTCCGGTGGTGGCAGGAACGTTTTCAGTCTTCGTGCGGATCCAGCCACGGACGCTTCAGGAAGCGCGAACGGATAACAACATAACCCGGAGTGTTGGAACAGTCCAGATTACATTGCCACCGCGACCAGATCTGGTCATCTCTCAGGTTGCTGGGGTTCCGCAGACAGTGTTTGGAAATGATACCCTGACTATCCTGTACACGGTGAGGAACGAAGGGAACCAATTCGTCCCGCCACAGAACATTTGGACACGCATTACATTGCTGGCAGTTGACAATAGTGAAACGTTTGGACTGGGAACCTTTACCCTCCAACTGACCGATACCTTGCAGGTCAATACTACGACGACGGGAAGTGCCCAGGTCGTTATTCCTCATACAGCCGTTGGCAAATATTTCCTGATCTTGGATGTCGACGCGACAAATCGGGTGCAAGAGGAAGCAGAAAACAATAATCGATGGGTCTCAACAGATACTCTGAACGTTTTGCTCTTCCCCCCGCCGGATTTGGTGCCTCAGAGTGTTACGGGAGCAACGGTTGCCTATTCTGGTACGGATTATGGGTTAACGTGGACAGTCAAGAACGAAGGGCTCAGTCAAGTGTTGGAATCGGGATGGGTGGATCGAGTTTATCTTTGTGCAACTCCGGTATTTCGGAGATCGGCAGTCGTAGATTCCTTTGCGGTTGTCCGTTCCAATAATCCTCGGCTTCAACGTGATTCGGCGTATACCGTTATCCGCTCCTTCCCAGTACCGAATGGGCTGAGCGGAACGTACTATTGGTATCTCCTGACGGATGCAGCAAACACCGTGTTTGAGTACTATGCCGCCGCCGAATCGAATAACTTATTGCGTTCAGCAGCCGTACAGTTTCGTGTTCCTGCGACACCTGATTTAGTCGTGCAGAACCTTCAGAGTAGTACGACAGCGGTGTATCGCGGCGGGAATCTGCAGTTGCAATGGGAGGTGACCAATCAAGGGAACGCTGCTGCAAATCAGTGGATGGATGGAGTGATTCTTTCCCGCTCGTCCGTCTGGAATCCAAGGCAGCACATAGGAGTGCTGAAAACCGTTTCTCACTCAGCGGCCTTAGCAAGCTCAGCGACAGTTACCGTGGCTACGGTCGTGACGATTCCTTCTGATCTTAGCCCGGGCGTGTATTATCTCTTTGTGCAAACAGACATCAGCGATCGCTTGTACGAGCACCAGGGAGAAGATAACAACATCGGCGGTCCAGTGGGCATTGTTGTCCAAGTGCCTCCGACACCGGAAAGTGATTTAGCGGTGAGCATTGTGACAGCTCCGACCATAGCATCTTCCGGAACGGTAGTGCATCTGTCGTATCGAGTTGAAAACGTTGGCTCTGCAAGAACCGGCAGTTATTATCGAACCGACCGGATAGAGTTGGTGGAAACTGGGACGAACGCGGTGAAACAACGGTCACGGGTTGGAGTAAGAGGGAGGCTTGCCCCCGGCGATAGTTATACGCGCACCGTGTCGCTGGAGATTCCCAATGGAATTTCCGGATCCCATTTGTTGCGTATTCAAGTTGGGGATCGATGGGATACCCAGAGCGGCAACAATGTGACGACAGCATCGCTACTGGTGCAATTGACCCCGCCCCCAGATCTGCAAATTCTGTCAGTGACTGCTCCCTCTGTTGTAACGGCTGGCACGCAAGTGACTGTGCAGTATCAGATATACAATGCAGGAACGGGAGCAACTCGTAGTAATTGGATCGATAGAATATTGATTGGATCAGCACCAGTACCGGCAGGAAGCGGAAGCATAGGATGGATTAATCAGACACAGCCATTAGCAGCCGGCGCAACGCGTACAGTGACGACCCAGGTGACCATTCCTCCGCACCTTGTTGGACACTTCTATCTTATGGTTTCGGCTGATGACAACAATGAGGTATACGAGCACGGCAAGGAGGCGAACAATGTATTCGTCACGACAGTGACCGTCACCCCGGCGCCCCGGAGTGATCTGATCGTCTCGGAAATTGTCCTACCGACGACCGCTACCTTAGGAGATATGGTAACGGTTTCCTACCGGGTGCGGAATATAGGAACCAATGCTGCTGTGGGCTTGAACACTGATGGATTGTTCTGGTCCGCAGATCAGGTTTTTGATGCCGCTTTCGATCCTCTCTTTGGTACAAGGAGCTACTACCTCGGCTTGCAGCCCGGTCATCAGACCCCTCAGATGACGCTGACAGCCCCCTTCTATGATGTAGAGGTCACCTTAGCACAACATAGCGTTGTTCGGACAAACCTGCGGGCAGCTATCCAGGAAGCAACGGTGACAAACAATACGTTGATTAGTACCACGGCAGTGGCGGTCCAGGTGCGTACGCTAACGCTTGGGGTGACGACCCAGACCCTGTTGCCAGCGGGGCGACGAATATACTACAAGATGACAGTTCCCGCAGGCTATGATATCTTGCTCACCGTGACCAGCAATGTTCAGAGTGGGATCAATGAGGCATACGTTGCCTTTGAGCGAGTACCGAAGTTAACTGATTATGATTTTGCACATCAGGAGCCCTATGGAACAGATAAAATTGTGCTGATTCCTGATACCCGATCTGGGGATTACTATTTGATGGTTCGGAATTTGACCGGACAGGACGAGACTCTGACTCTCTATGCTCGAGCCTTGCCCTTTAGCATTTTCCGGATAACCCCAGATGTGATGGGACAGGGACAGGTGACCTGTCGAGTGCTGGGTGCCGGCTTTACGGATAGCGTGTACTTCCAACTCAAAGATCCCATCAGTCAGGAAATTGTTTCAACGGCTCTGACCGTTCGCGTTCTGTCTCGAATGGAAGCAGAAATTCGGTGGCTGCTGCACGCTGTTTCCACAGGGACCTACCACCTGGTTGCTGCAAACGGGACGGCAGCGACAGTCCAACTGGATTCGGCACTGGTCGTAGAGCCGGCGAGGCCGTGGTTCTTAGGAGTGAGAACGGCACAGCCAAGCAGTGTGCGAGGTGGGAGATCCTTCCACGTGTGGAATCATTTTGTAAACAAGAGCAACGTAGATATTCCAGTAGTGATGGGGAATGCTTACTTACCCACAGCAGTTGATCGGATCATCACCTCCGAGAACTGTCTGCTGATGAATGATTTGAGCATCGCTAATACCAGCGTTACGCGAGCTTCGTACTCAGTGTTCGATAGCAGTGCTCAGCGAACGGTTCAGGTGGTGCCATTCCTCGTTCGGGATCTTCCGCCCAATGCAAGCTTCTCGATTGGTTATAAGCTGGTGTTTGCCACCGAAGTGGTGCAGCACGACGGGAGCTCTTATTATGTGTCGCCGATTCGGGTCCGGGGTGTTGATGATGTAGGATATTTGATCCATCTGCTTGCTACCTGGGAAGTCCTGCGACGTGGCGTAATGGCAAATCCACAGCCGTTTTTGCAGGATGATCTGCTCCGAGTGTTAGCACTGACAGCGCCAGATCCGAAAGCCTTTCGGGATAGTATGTTGACTGCTTATATGTATGCCGGATGGTTGTCCGAGGAAGATACCGTGGGGTATTGGCTCCTGTCCGCCGTTTTTGATACTGTGATGGTCTGGATGGATGAGGTTGCCAGCAGTAGAACCGATGATGGGGTGATACCGCCTCCTGATGCGGCGGTTGGACCGTGCCTCCCGTGTGAGTTTCAGAAACGGCAAGGTCAGCAACCGCTGTTCTTCCATTCCAGTGTGATCCGCAAAGCGTGCGAGTGGCTTCAGACGTTTCTACGATGGTTGAATTATGCAAAGTGTGGAATTGCTATAGCAGAGTGCGCCCTCAGCATTGGGGATGTTGTCATCGGGGCTGCAAGTGGACCAATAGGATGGGTGGTTGCAGCGTACAAGGTGATTACTTGTGGATATGGGTTGTACTCTGATTGCTTCAGTGATGACCCGTCTACCATTAGTGAAGTTGGTACAAATACCATAGGAGCGGTTGCCTCCTCAGCTATCGAAGTGGAAAGTGTTAGAGGATATACGCCACGGGTATGGGATCCCGAAAAGCGCGTCTATAGACAGAGGCTGCAGATCAAGGATATGAAGGTATATGCTAAGCGGTTGACCTCTCCATATCGGAATGCGGATGGCAAGTGGCAATTTTCCGAAAAGAAGCTGGTGCGACAGAGTGTGAGAGGTGCTGCTAAAATTGTGGGCAAAAGTTTTGCGGTTGCTCTGGCGAAAAATCTTATTGTGTTCGCGCTCAATCGATTCTGCAAAGATTATGTGACTCCACCCGTTGTGATTTTGAGGTCCTCCGACCCCAATGAGATTATAGGTCCAGAAGGATATGGAGCAGAACGGTTGATTGCTCGAGGAAGCCAGTTAGCCTATCAAGTGAAATTTGAGAACGTTTCTACGGCAACTGCTCCTGCACAGCGTGTGGAAATTACCGTGCCCTTAGATGATGATTTCGACCCGAGGACGTTTCGGTTGGGACAGATGGGATTTGGTCCGTATGTGTTGCAAGTTCCAGAAAATCGATCTACGATCAATAAAGTGTATGATTTGCCAGATTCCTTGGGATTTGATCTGATGGTGACCGCAGGGATTGATGTTGCCAACCATCGGTTGTTCTGGTATCTGCAAACGATTGATCCTGCGACGCAGATGCCACCGTTGGCGTCACAGCCGGAATTGGGATTCTTGCCTCCTAATGACTCAACAGGAAAGGGAGAAGGCTTTGTGACCTTCACGATCGAGCCTAATCGCAATATGCCAAACGGGGATACTCTCGTTGCCCAGGCAACGATTGTGTTTGACCAGAACGATCCGCTGAGCACGAATGTATGGACCAATCAACTGGAAGGAGAAGCTCCCTGGGCACGCCTGTTGCCACTTCCGCCATTTCTGGATACCACGCTTGTTGAACTCCGGTGGAACGTTGGACAAGATGATAGCTTAGGCGTTGGTGTCCAGAATTATGACTTGTATGTTTCGATCGATGGCGGACCGTGGCAGGAAATTGCGCGTGCTATCGAAGATACAACGTATGACTACGTTGGCGAGCGTGGGCGTTCCTATGCCTTCTTTGTCGTTGCTCGCGATAGTGTTGGAAATACAGAGTGGCAGGATACAGCAGAAGCCTTCACAATGATTCTTTCTCGTCCGCTGCGTGTCTCTATGACAGCGTTCCTTCAGGGACCATACGAAACCACAACGGGAACGATGCACACCTTGCTGAATCAGCAGCATTACCTACCGATGACCGATCCATACCTGAACAGTGTGACAGTATCTTCTGTGACCAGTGCAGTTGTAGACTGGGTGTTGGTTGAGCTGCGTCGGGCGGATACCCCAGCCGTCGTTGTGGCACGCAAGGCTGCGTTGATGCGTTCCGATGGAATACTGTTAGATCCGGACGGACAGACGGTCGTTAAATTCTTCAATGTCGCTGAAGGCGCTTACTACATTGTCATCCGCCATCGAAATCACCTGGCGATTATGAGTACCAGTGCGGTTGTGCTGTCAGAAAATGCGATTGCATCCTTAGAGTTTACCTCCAGTTCCAGCGCTGCTTATCAGCAATTTATGCCTCCTCTCATTCAGCTCAGCGTTGGAGTGTACGGTATGGTGGCTGGTGACGCCTTTGCCGATGGGATTATCAATGCCCGCGATCGCGTATCAGTCCGCAACGCTTCTGGATCCGTTGGATATGATGCCAGCGATGTGAATTTGGATGGCGTGGTGGATGCCACCGATCGTACCATCGTGCGGAACAACACCTTCCGGGTGACGCAAGTGCCGTAAAGAGTACGCCGAGTGGCAAGATGCAAGTAAGGGCGAGAAATGGCGGGCAAATACAAGGTGCTGTGGTAGGCAGATCACCTTAGAGGGTGAGAGATCCTATTGGCTCCGTAGCTACTCGATGCCGAAATGGCAATGTGGGTGTATCCTGTTGCGGACAGACCAGGTACTGTGGAAAGGAAGGGCTTCAAGCAGGACATAGCTTGCCCGAGGCTCAGACAGAGCCAGATAC
Organism: Candidatus Kapaibacterium sp.; assembly: GCA_015490805.1. GTDB lineage: Bacteria > Bacteroidota > Ignavibacteria > Kapaibacteriales > WFXC01 > WFXC01. The sequence continues at coordinate 54,323 of WFXC01000006.1, read as the reverse complement.
TATGGCGAGATTGAACAGCTTTTTCCCAGTCACAGTGGGGAAGACAAACTTCCCAGAACAGAGCACGAGAGCAGGAGCGGGATGGTAGGGAGTGAAGAGCGTCGTAACCCAACGCAAGGAAGCTTTCAGTTCAGGAGGCTGGTGCCATCTTAAAGAGAACGAGCATTTGCCATTGGTTTTCGATGTCTCCGCGACCCTTGAATACTGTTTTGGAATTTCTGCAGGGCGACAAATTTTGCAAGTGGGCGTGGGTAGGAAACACCCAGGTTCTCTGGAGGCTCCTAAAGCCGACGGTAGTTCCTCAGTGGGGTGGAAAATTACCAGCGTGAGTTTCCTATTGCTGTGCCCAGCCCATACTGGAAGTGTTCCACCGAGGTGGAAAATTGCCCCGTATGCTCTGGAAGTTCAAAGCTGACAAATCGCTGAAATGTTAGGGGTAATTTGGATGGGGGTGCTCATTGGGGTCCGGAAGCAGCTTTCACATAGAATGCTGAATTGAGAACCATTGCTCTGCTGAGCTTAAGGCGTTGTTCTTTCCTGGGCATTCCCGATTTTCTCAGATGTCGTATTTTTGCTTCCTCCGAAATTGTTCCGTGTCAAGAGCGGATCATTTGTCCGGTAGAAGCGTTGGACAAGGAGTTGGGGAAACTATCGTCGATCGGTTGGTGTGGGTAACGGTGTGATGTCGCGTGTTCAGGGCTGGTTCCTCATATCCGTTGGGACGATGGTCGTCTTGACTTGAAAGATCCAGTAAGCAGAGATCGAGGCTTGTAGATAGCGTGGCTGGAAGGAACAGAAGATTAAGGTATTACGTTTCCCTGTGTAAATTTGCAGTTAGAAACTGACGATGGCAAATCTTTTCAGCGAGTACTTTTTGTCCGAAGGAATCCAGAATACGCCTGATTGGAAAAACCTTTCGGTCGAATCTGCACAGAAAGTGTGGCAAGAGATTCGGAGATGCGTTCTTTCATTTACACAGCGAGAAGAGCCGGACGAAGCAGATACGGAAACAGACCTGATCGAGCCGGTGCTGAAACTATTGGGATTTTCGTATTCCCGCCAAAAGCCATTGGATTTCCAGCAGCGGCGCAACGTACCTGACTATGTGCTCTTCGCGACTGGGGAAGCCAAAGAAAGTTTCGATCGCTCGCCGGAAAGGAGGTGGCAAGAAGCTATTGCCATTTTGGAAGCAAAGCGATGGGGAAGGTTGCTGGATAGAAGTGATCGGTCAGATCCCATTGATCCACGGATTCCCTCCAGCCAGATGCTGCGGTATCTTTCTACTGCGGAGGTTGTTTCCAATGGGCGCCTTCTTTGGGGAATGCTTACCAACGGCAGGGTCTGGAGGCTGTATTATCACCGTGCTCCTTCCCGGATCGATGGATATGTGGAATTCGATCTTCTTGAATTAGCTCAGCAAGAAGATTCAGAAGGCTTTGAGCAGTTTAAGCGATTTTACTTCATCTTTCGGAAAGAGGCTTTTATCCCCGCAGCATACCGACCTCACCGTACCTTCCTGGAAATTGCACTGGAAGAAGGGAAACGGTGGGAAGCACGAGTGTCGGAAACGCTTAAGGAAACGATCTTTACGGACATCTTCCCTTCCATTGCTCAAGGATTCTTGCATAGTGTCCAAGAAAGAGGAACACGGGTAGATGCCTCTGTGCTGGACCAGGTGTATCACCACACCTTAGTATTCCTATATCGCCTTCTCTTTCTGTTCTACGCTGAGGATCGGGACTTACTTCCGGTGCGGACCGGAGCGTATTTTCAATACTCTCTTTCTCGAATTCGCTCGGAGATTGCTGAGAAAATGGGAAAGAGCATCCATCTCAGTAAGAAAGCAACGTGCTATTATGACTGTTTGCGTACTGTATTTGCCATTGTTCATTCTGGAGATCCTTCTATTGGAGTTCCCGCTTATAACGGGGCGCTGTTTGATCCGTCCAGGCATCCCTTTTTAGAAACGTATGCTGTTCCCGATTTTTGGTTGGTTCCTGCTCTGGATAAATTGAGCCGGGATTACGCGGAATCTCCCCCAAAGAGGATCAATTATCGAGACCTGTCCGTTCGCCAGTTAGGAAGTATTTATGAAGGACTGCTGGAGTTCAGGCTCAAAATAGCCGAAGAAGATCTGGTAGTTCGCAAAAGAAACGGAAGGGAAATATACGTTGCTGCAAAAGACTCACACAAGGCTATTCTGCACCGGGGGATGTTGTACCTGACTAATGACCGTGCAGAGCGCAAAGCAACCGGTTCGTATTACACACCAGATTATGTTGTTCAGTACATCGTTCGCAGCACCGTGGAACCGTATGTGGAGCACTTTTTGAGCGAGTTTGAGCAATGGCGACAAAAGCTGCAAAGAATCCGCTCTAAGGCGGAACTTCGGAAAAGGATAGAGAATTCCGGGATTTACTTTGATCCCAAACAATATGACGAAGAGGGGCGAATTGTTGGAGAGAAGACCATTAATGAGTACCGGAACGCGCTTTTGCAGCTCAAGGATCCGGCGCAGCGTTTACTCTCTCTGAAAATTGTGGATCCTGCTATGGGGAGCGGACATTTCCTGGTGGCGGCTGTCGACTATCTTGCCGATCGTATTCTGGAAATTCTTTCGGAAACTTCAGAGCAAGAGTATTTCCGTGGCGTCGTGTATCGAAGTCCACTTTTACAGAAGCTGGAAGAAATCCGGTTTCGGATTCTAAGCCGGGCACAAAAAGAAGGATATGCCATTGATGAAGCTAAACTGGAAGATCGGAATCTCATTAAACGCATTCTTCTGAAACGTTGTATCTATGGCGTGGATGTCAATCCTTTGGCTGTGGAACTGGCAAAAGTGTCCCTGTGGTTGCATACTTTTACCGTCGGTGCTCCCCTGTCCTTTCTGGATCATCACCTGAAGTGTGGTAATTCGCTGGTCGGCGCAGATCCGGAAGAAGTGCGCCAGGTGCTGGGCTCTTCGCTAATGGGACAACATTTTCATCGTGCTTTCTCCGTAGTGGATACAATTCAAAAACTTCAGGAGCTGACCGATGCAGATATATCGGAGGTGGAAGAAAGCGCTCGCCTTTATGAACAGGTATCCCAGAATCTGTCTGCACTGACGAAAGCCCTGGACCTGTACACAGCCGAGTTTTTTGTAGAGCTGAAAAAAGTGAAAAGCTACCTTCAGCAGAACAGTAACAGAAAAAATCACAGACGATCGTCCGTGCCGTGGGCCTGGGCAATGATGGAAGTATTCGATCCGCTGAAAGTTGTGGAAGGAAAGTTGCAAACTGCAAACGGTGAGGAGGAAATGACTCCCGACGATTTCCAGAAACTGCAGGAACGATTGCAACTGGCACGGAAAAAGCGATTTTTCCACTGGAAACTGGAATTCCCCGAAGTATGGTACAACCAGCACGGCGTGAAAGCAAACCCTGGTTTTGATGTGGTGCTGGGCAATCCTCCGTACATTCGTATTCAGGAAATGCGCAGATCCCATGCGGATGAGGTGGATTATTACAACCAGGTTTTCAAATCCCCTCAGGGCTCCTACGATATTTATATCCTGTTCGTGGAAAAGGGATTGATCCTTCTGAAAGAAGGGGGAGTGCTTGGATTTATACTTCCCAACAAGTTCACCAAGCTGGACTTTGCTCAGAAGTTCCGCCAAATGGTTCGTCCATTTCTCTGGAAGTTTATTGATTTTCGAGATCGTCAGGTGTTCCCGGAGCAAACAACGTATACCAGTTTGCTATTCCTGCGAAAGTTCTCTCAAGAAGAAGCGCCTGATACCTGTATGGTCGCTCAGATTCCTTCCACCGTGGAAAAACCGCTGCCAGTATGGCTGAAAGAAGCCGATAAGGAGATGCAAGCCGTTCCTTTGGCATCGCTGGGAGAGGCGCCGTGGATTCTGGTCTCTGGAGAAGAAGCTGAAATTATGCGGAAAATGGAGAAACGAGGAAAACCGCTGGGGCAAATCGTGGAGCAGATCTTCCAGGGGCTCATTACCAGCGCTGATCCCATTTACATACTTGAGAAGCGAGAGGACAAAGGGGCGTATTATCGCGTTTTCTCTAAAGCCAGCCAGCGGGAATTCCTTCTAGAAAAGGATCTGCTTAAACCACTCATATCCGGAGAGGATATCGAGCGGTATTATGTGCGTATGAGTAATAAACTCCTGCTATTCCCTTACAAACTCCTTCCGGAAGGTGGAGCGGAGCTAATAACACCTGCGGAATTTCAGCTTGAGTATCCCAACGTTTGGGAGTACCTGAAAATGCACGAGGAAGCATTACGCAACAGGGAGGGTGGAAAGTTTGGTGATTCGGAATGGTATAGGTTGAGTAGAACTCAAAACCTTGATAAGCATGAACGGCGGAAGTTTGGTGTAGCTCAAACGGTGAAAAGACTGGAAGTATTTCTGGACGCTCAAGCTCAATTTTATTTCCACAACGTTCGGGTAAATGGAATCCTTGTAGAGAGTGACAGTCCCTATGATTTTTGGTTTTTGCTTGCTATACTAAACAGTAGGGCGGAGGATGTCTATTTCAAGTGTATCAGCGTACCACATCGAGGAGGTCATTTTGCAGCCAACAAACAGTTTCTTGAACCGCTACCTATTCCCATCATTGATTTTGCAACTCGAGATCAGCAGATCCTCAGAGTTTTGCAGGAAGCATACAACGGAGGCAAGAATCCAATATCCCGCGTCCGCTCTTTACCCTCAAGCTCAGCCGTGTTGCACGATTTTCTGGCGTTTCTTGCCAAACAGATGGCGGAAATGCAAAAGTTGCGCTATCTTTTGGAGTTGTTTGCCCAAGGTCGTCTGGAAAGCGGAACGCGGGAAAGGGTTCGAGTTCTCAAAGAGCTGACACTCCATCCAGAGTGGGAAGAAAACCTGAACAGCGAAGTTCAGCGAGAAATTGCCAGAGATCGTCTATGCCAGAAGCACAGAGACATTGAGCGCACCGATCTCTTGATCGACCAAATTGTATATCACCTGTATGGTCTTTCGGAAAAAGACCGGAGGGTGATTGAGAGAGTACACTCTGGGTGATCAAGGATATGCTACAAGTGCATTAGCATCTTTGATCAGCGATTGAGAGAGTACACTCTGGGTGATCAGGGGGGTATTGAGAATTTCCCAAGAAACAATTTCACATAGGGTTTGCAGATACACTGTGAGTCATCAATGAGGGATCACTGTCTTCAATTCTTTCTCGTTGGGGAAAGGATGGTAATGACAAACCTTAGGATTTTTGCATAGAAAATTTCTCCCCCTCTCCCCTAAGGAGGAGAGGGGGAAGATGAGGACGAGTAAACGATTATGTTCTCCGAAATCTGCGGCTTCTTATCAATTACTGCACAATCAAACGTTGGGTTTGTATATATCGACCCGACTTCATTCGATAGAAGTAGATCCCCGCAGGGAGACGTTCGCGCTGGAGCTGGATCTGATATTGTCCTGGTTGGAGTTTTTGGTCTACCAGCACCTGAACCAGTTCCCCTTCACTGTTGTACAGTCCGATCCAGACGTGATCTTCGAACGGGATGCTGAAATCAATGCGTGCCGTTCGTTCCATCGGATTCGGTTGGGGTGGTAGCAGCGCATAGCTACCTGGCGCAAGGCGGACAGTGCGGAGATTGAGGATACACACCTCGCCAATTTCCTGCGTGTAGCTCGCTGGCGTAATGTTGACACACTCATTGCCCACCGCTACTGCAGTAGCGGAAATCGGCGATTTCGTTGCGCCGGAAAGCAGTGTCTGGAACTGGATCGTGGCTAAGTCGCCTGCATCGATTTGTCCAGCAGAAGTAAAGCGAATATCGAAACGCAAACGCCCAGTTTTTCCAGCGTCACGTTGGATATTGTCGATAGTGGCATCAGCGCGGGCGATACTGATCTGATCTAAAACTGGGTCGAACAACGTACCATCATACGTAAGTTCAATTGTCAATTGATCCACTTGTGCTAAAGCGTCAATTGGAGAAGTAAGACCCACAGTTACGGTAAAGTTCTCAGATGGGATCGGGCGCTGATTGCTGGTTTGTACTATCAGTCCTGACCTGAATAGCTCTGCAGTACCTTGAATTTCGATTGTTGCTTCTGGGTTGTCCAAGGTCGTGTTGAAGATCGTAAGGGTTGCCCGACGAGTCCCGGTCTGCTTGGGATCAAATACAACAATGAGCGTGATACTCCCTTGTGCTGGCACTGTGATGGGAAATTGTTGAGATGTCGGAACATAGAAGTCTGCGACATCGCCATCGGTTACCTGAACGTCGGTGATGTCGAACGGTGCATTACCAGTGTTTTCAATTGGGATAAGGATGTGAGCTGTATCTGTTTCGCAAATTCGGGGTTCATTGGGTTGTCCTACGCTGATTTCACCGGCAGCAATGCCTTCGCCGCGCCAGTTGGAAATGACAGAAGTCTCCTGAAGATTGTTATCATACACGGGATAAAGGGTAGCCACTTCCATCTGAGCGGTGCGAGTACCCGGTTGTTTGGCGTCAAAGAAACACTCGTCTAAGGTAACGACGTCACCAGGTTGCAGAGTGAACGGTAGCGTCACAGGGACGCCGTTCCGTCGAAAGACAGGGTTGTAGGTAAACTCATCTGTTTCTGCCTGAAGGAGTTGTAGATTAAGTGCTGTGACAACAACCGAATCATTGTAGTCCCCTTCTGGCGCACGGATTTCCATCTGTCGCTGTACCCTGGGATTCCCTAAGTACATTTGTCCAAAGTCCACATCTTCTGTGATCAGCCGCGGAACAATCCCAATCCCGGTCAACCGCGAAGTTTCCGTTGCTGGTTGCCCTGCTTTGTTGTATGTAAACTCGACCACGACTTCCTGCGGTCCTTCAGCCGTCGGAGCAAACTCTACAGGGATCGTCTTGGTTTCACCAGGTTTGAGCTGGAGAGGAACCAACTGGGCGAAGTCCGGAAGATTAAACTGATCAATGTCTCCGCCTGCGACGGGTGTAATTTGGGTGATCATTACATCCGCCGTTCCCGTGTTTTCCAGCACGATTTCACCAGCGTATGGACCGGTAAAGACTCGCTTCCGTCCCCAGTCGTAATTCTGCACCAGTAGACCTGGTTCAATTCCTTCACCGACCAAAACCGCAATACTGTCAATTTCCTGCGCATCATTGCTGAAAATGATCTGGTCTGAATACGTCCGGGTCGCAGTGGGTGAAAATTCAACCTGAAAGGTGTAGCGTTGTTTCGGTCCCAGAGTCATTGGAAAGTCATCGGGAGAGAGCCGAGCAGTAAATACTGGATTGTTCGGTCCGCTGTAGCCATAAATGACCACCGGTGCATCGCTGTTGTTGTAAATCGTAACGTTGCGGCGGGCAACGTCATTGACAACGACTTTCCCAAAGTCTGCGTCAGTGACTTCGATCCGCGGTGCGTTTACGACTGCCTCTAATAGCTGGTCGTATCCGAACACGCACTCGTTGCCGTGTCCAACCGAGTCTTCATATTTTCCTGGAGCAAAAGCGGTAAATCGGATTTCTACCGGGATAGAATCACCGGGTTGGAGTGTTACGGGAAGTGGCACGTTCGTGACAAATTCGAAGCCTTGCGATCCCTGCTGAAGTTCTAACCGGGTGATAGTAACCGGAGACTCTTGAGAAAGGTTGACCAGCCATCCTGTCAGTGTTTTTTGTTCTCCCTTCTTCAGAACGCCGAAGTCCAGTTGGGGTGGATGGAGCGCAACTAAGTAGGGGCGGTAGCGGAATTCGATAGTCGTGTCATTCCCTGCACGGTCGGTGAAGATTACAACGGCGCGAGCGGGTTTGTCTAAGGTATCAACTTTGAGTGACCAGCTGGTTTTGAAGGATTCACCCGGAGTAAATCGCTTGTACCTTAGGGTATAGTTGTAACTCTGAAGGGGATCTAAAACGATTTTCGCTAGGTTACTACGGATCGCTGGATTATCTGGCAGATCTTCTACTTCCCCGGAGATTTCGGACGTGTCACAGTTGATGGTGAAAGTCGGGTTAGGAGCAACCGTGTCAGGGACTGTCAGGTCTGCCAAAGCAACACTGGTCGGAAAGCCGTAGGAATCATAATCGCTAAATCCGTATGCATAGGCGGCAAATGGTTTGGAAGCACGGATACGGTAAACACCATCTCCGGGCAATTCCAGGATTTTCGCAGCGAATTTTTTACCCTCGATCTCGAAAGGGAAGATATCACCGGGAAAAGGACCAAAAAGCTCTTTGACTTTCCGCCATTGGAATTGCCCGTTGTTCACAACAGCAAATTCTAAATCATCTGGAATGACGTCGCCGGAGTCCAGTTGGTATACCAAGTTTACGTAGTTTCGGGTAAAGCCCCGATTGGTTCCCCGAACACCGGGGGTGTTGAAGACAATCTCCGTCTGGAATTGCTCTAAGGGGGTCAGGACTAATTGGAAAGGGTCAGAAGGAACATTATCATCTTCTTGCCCGGTATTGTATTGCACAACATAGATCGGCTTGTCCGCGTGAACTAAGAACGCTCCCGGTTCTTCTTCTGAAACCCGCTGATGCAGGAATGCCTCGCCTTCCATTCCCCACGCTTTGCGGATGAGTCCAACCGGTTGACCGTTGATGTAAACCGTCGTATTAGGTTCCTTTGCAAATACCTTTATATAAGAGTTCTTTTGACGTCCAGCAATTCGAGTCACGTGATAGACAGTGCCCCACGTATGAACGGGTAATTCCATTTCGGAAATATAGTCGCACCATCGGATGTAGGTCGGAATATTTGCACACTGGTTTCCTGAAACTACTGCTACTGGTTTCGTTGCCGTCACACGACTTCCCGATAGATCTCCTTCCTTGGTCTTGGTGGAGACTACAAGAACATCACCTGCTTGTAAGGTGAATACTTTGCGATCGCCGGGTTTCCAGTCAGAAGCAGTACGAGTCATCAAATTTCCTCCAACTTCAAAGATGACCGTTGTACCATCGAACGCAGCGGTAATCGTGGTTTCGCTGGGTAGTTCATATCCGGGATACATTGCGCTCATATCGGCATAGGAAGCAATACGGTATTCGCGACCTAAGGCCGAGACAGGGATTGCTAAAAATCCATCACTGGTCCAGCGGAAGCGCGTTACTCCATACACGATAATTGGATCTTCCGCAGTAATGTGGATTGCAGCGCCACGGTATATCTGATCTGGCGGTGGAGGATCTTGAGGATTTTTCTGGTACGGTTGTCCTAAAGCAGGAGGAATTTCAAAATCGATAATGTCATTAGGGATCGTGTATTTTTGCTGAAAGTAATTCGTAGCTTCGACTTCGACCGTGACTAAGGTGCGGACGCCAGATGAAATGTAAAGCCGCACACTGTTGCCTGGCATCGGTACTTCGTAGCACGGCGGAAACGAGAAATAGAATTCCGTTCCGGCGTTGGTGTTCCCCAATAGAAGTGAGGGAAGCATTGAGCGGAATTTTGCACGGGTTGGATCTTCCGGACCTTGCTGTGCCAATAACGTTACAATGCTACTCCAAAGGAGCGTAGCGATGACAAAGGTTGTGAATCGTTGATTCATTGTCTGCCCCTGTTTGTTTAACACGATACGAATACCTTTAAAAACTTACGTAAATTACAAACTATTGAGGAAATATCCAATGACTTTGCAGATCAACCCTCTAGAGCATGGTGGGTAGGAGATGGGAAAATGTAACCGGGATAGCATTTCATTTGTTTTAATTGCATCTGACAATTGGGGAAATTTTTGTAACTTAGCAATTCTTGGAAAAGAGAAATAGAGCAAAAATTGTAGGGAATGTCTCATTAAAGAGGGGTATACTCTCATGAGCAAGTTGTACAGTTTTTTTGCCCTTATTGTGATGTTTGGTGTCAGTATTGTTACCGCGCGGGCGGATCTTTCCAGTTATGCATTTTCGGTTGTTAGCGGAACCTATCAGGAAATTAGTGGGGGGACTGTGTTAGCGACAGGAGGTGCTGATGATGTAACGTATACCGGACAGTCCATTGGATTTACCTTTACATTTAACGGACAGAATTACACAACGGTATCGATCAACACCAATGGCTTTATCTGGTTTGGTTCCAACAGCTTTGGTTTGTATATTCCAAATCCTATTTCTCGGAGTTCGACTTATACGGGATCCGGGGTTGTCTCGGCGCTGGGCGATGACCTGAAAGGGGACAACTCCAATGGGGAACTCCGAATCCAGACCATTGGGTCGGCACCAAACCGCGTCTGCGTGATCCAGTGGAAGAACTGGCGACGATATTATCAGAGTAATCTTTACAACTTCCAGATTCGGCTGTATGAAACCTCCAACAAGATAGAAATTCATTACGGGCCCTTTACAGGTACAACGTCTTCCTGGTACTCCAAGGAAGTCGGGTTACGGGGAGAAACCCGCACAGATTTCAATAATGTTCGAGTCAACATCGGCGGCAGTTGGTCCAGCCCGCAGCAAGGGACATCATATAACGACCAGTGTTACCTGAACAATTCCCAGTATCCAGCATCCGGAACAATTTACCGATGGCAATTGCCGCAGAACGACGCGGGCATTACTGCAATTACTGCGCCTGTTTCTCCCTTTTCGCCGGGGACATATCAGGTGAAGGCAGAATTGAGGAATTTTGGTGCTGCGACCCTGACCAGTGTAACGATCAAATGGTCGGTTGATGGAACACAGCAAGGCACTATCAATTGGACGGGCTCCTTAGGAAGTGGACAAACCACAGAAGTTGTCCTGGGAAACTGGACCTTTGCCAGTGGTTCATTGTATAATTTCTCCGTGTGGACAGAAAATCCCAACAATACAACAGATGACAATCCCAGCAATGACCAGTATGATGCAGTGATGGCATCGGCACTCTGTGGCACGTATACTATTGGACCTGCCCCATCGGATTTTGCAACGATTCAGGAGGCAGTCAATCTGGTCGCTTCGGCAGGGGTGAGCTGTAACGTCACCTTTAACATTAAGTCAGGCACGTATACAGAGCAGATAACCATTCCGGAAATTCCGGGGGCAGGACCAAATGCGCGTGTGACGTTTCAGTCTCAAACGGGAAATGCCTCTGATGTGGTGATTCAGTATAACAGCACCAGCTCGATGAATAATTGGGTGGTTCGGTTTGATGGGGCAGACTATGTGACGTGGAAGAATACGACGATTCAGCCGTTGAGCACGTATTATGCCCGGTGTGTTGAGTTCTATAACGGAGCCAATAACAATATTTTGGATGGAAACGTCTTCGAGGGGGTTGGTGGTAGTAGTTCCTACTATCGAGCAATTGTTTATTCCTATGCATCTTCCACGGCTCAAAACAACAACAACATCATTCGCAACAACACTTTTAACAATGGTAGTTACAGCATTTACTGGTATGGAAGCTGGGGTACGCACGGGTCGGGACTCCAGATACTGAACAATACCTTTACTAACTACTACTACCGGAGCATTTACTGTTACTACGTGGACAATGTAACGGTATCTGGGAACAGTGCACAAACGAACTCGACTTATTCCTTTATGTATGTGCATTACTTTGGATATGTTGACGGCTTTACGTACACGAAGAACACAATTGCTGGTTCCCGAGGAGGATATGGACTCTACCTCTATCGCGTCAGCGGGACGGCTGCCAATCCTGCATTGGTAGCAAACAACTTTATCCAGATCGGGGATCCTTCCTATAGCTATTCTGCCTACGGAGCGTATGTTTATTACTGCTCTCACCTGAATTTCTATCACAACAACATCAACTGTGCCAGTGCTTCCAGTTTTGGACGAGCACTGTATTTTGGTGCCTACGGAACAAATTTGAACATAGTCAATAATGTCATTGCCAATACCGGCAATGGATATGCAATTTATGGTTTTGGCACCGGTATTGGAATGATGGATTACAACGATATCTACACAGCATCCTCATCCCGGTACTGTTACTACAATGGCGATCGCAATTCGCTGAGCGCCTGGCAAAGCGCAACAGGGTGGGATGCGAATTCGCTGGATGTAGACCCAGGGTTTACTTCAACGACGGACTTGCATGTAAGTGAGCCTTTACTCAACGGAGCTGGCACCTATGTAGGAATTGATGAAGATATCGACGGCAATGTCCGGAATACGGTTGCACCCGATATTGGTGCTGATGAATTTACGCCCACAGGTTTGGATGCAACGATCGTGCTGATGTCTCCGGTCAAGCCTGCGCCACCGGGCAACAACACGGTGACTGTCAAGATTGTCAACATCCGCACAACGCCGATCACCTCGGTGCGGTTGCAGTACAGCGATGGTACAACCACCGTTCAGCAGGTCTTTACTGGACTCAATATTCCCAGCGAAGGATCGGCGACGTTGAGCTTTTCTACGCCGTATAACTTGCAGAGCCTGGTAACCTTAGTGGTGACGATTCTGGAAGTAAATGGTGGCGCTGATGACGTTGCGTCGAACAATACTGACCAAGAGACATTGCGCCCAGCGCTGATTGGTCATTATTCGGTTGGAACTTCCAGCTCTGATTTCCCCACCCTCGGAGATGCACTGACCGCTCTGGATCAAGGGGGTATTGTAGGAAATGTCTGGTTCGATATGGCATCTGGAACCTATACTGATGTTATGGAGTTGGGTCCCTTTGTCAGCTCCGATCCCAGTTACACCGTAACATTGCAGTCGGCAACGGGTAATCCAGCAGATGTTGTGTTTCAGCCGACCAGCCTTTCTTACCCAAATTATCAGATCGTGCTGTTCCGAAATGCCAGTAACTGGGTACTCAATGCAATTACTTTGCGATATACCGGTTTTGGTTCATACCGAATTATGGATTTTGAAGGGAGTAACAATAATATTGTGGTCCAAAATTGCGTTTTGGATGCCGGTTTGACCAATACTGGTTGGAGCACTCGTGTGATTGAAGCGTATAATGCTGGCTTAACCAACGCGGTGTTTACAAACAATGAAATTATCGGTGGTGGTTTCTACGCTATCTATTTGTACGACTTCAACGGAGGAATTTCGAACGTTACATTTACTAACAACGTTATCCGAGATTTTTACTATTACGGTGTATACTTCAGCTATGCCCAAAATATCTTATTCGAAGCAAACGAGCTTCATCGGGCAAATCGATCATTGCTGAGTTCCTTCTATGGGGTTTATCTCAATAATTGTAATGGTGCGCAGATCCTGCGGAACCGGATCCACACGGTTGGGCCATCGGCAAGCTCTTACTATACCAACGCTTTGTACATCTACAATGGATCGCAGGTCAATGGAACTACGCTGATCGCTAACAATTTGTTTTATAACCTGAATACTACTGGCTACCTGTATACCATTTATGTGTACAATTCCGGGGCTTCGGGTACAACGAAAATTTACCATAATACCTTGGCTTTAACGGATCCTACAGCTACAAGCGCTTACAGCGTTGGGATTCGAGTTACTGAGTGGAACGCTGGTGGAGCAACGACCGATGTGCAAAATAATATCGTGGCGATCACCCGTGGTGGCACAGGCTACAATATGTGCGTATGGTATTCCCCCAGTGGTGGAGCGTTGAATAGTGATCACAATGTGTTGTACGCCAACGGCAGCAGTGGATTTAACTTCCCCGGGACGTATATGTGGACTGCTTATGGAGATTTAGCGTCCTATCAAGCTGCCAGTGGACAGGATGCAAATTCTGTAGCAGCAGATCCGTTGCTGGATAACGACTATCGCATTCCGTGGAATTCCCCAGCAGCGAAATTCACTGCAACGCCGCTCAGCGAAGTGACAACGGATATCAATGGCGATCCACGGAGTATGCAGTTTCCCGATTGTGGTGCTTTTATTTCACCCCCATCGCTGTATTTGATGGGTGACAAAGACTTCGGAACGATTGGACGCCAGACGACCAAGACCCTGACCTTATGGAACACGTCGGCAAAGGATCCCATTAGCGTCAGCAATGTCCAATGGGGCGGCGATGTGGGGAGTTTCCAGACCTATCTCTCAGGGACTACAACACCTGTTCCATCCACTTTCACGCTGCCTGCAGGAGCATCGCAGGATGTTGATGTGGTATTTGGTATTCAAGGGGTGAGCCAGCCCGGACAGCAGACGCTTATGGCAACCTTCTATAACAATGCACCGCAGGGAGCCTATACGGATCAAGTGACTGGATACTATGCATCACTGACGGCGGTTGATCCGGATAATGGTAATCTGGATCTTCTGGATCCGAACAATGTGCTGGATATGGGACAGCGAGAAGCAGGTGAGACGCAGCCTTTGATTCGCACGATTATGATCAGTGCGGATCAGTTGCCGCTGGATGAGCCAATTGAAATTTCAAATGTTTCCTTTGCGGGTCCTGATGCTGCGTTGTTCCGGGTGACCTCAACGGTGCCAGCCGCGTTGTCCGGTGATGTTTTTGTTACGATTGAAATGACCGTTGCAGGTGTTGCTCCGGGCAAGAAGGAAGCGGAGCTCCATATTCAGCATAGTGCTGCGAATGGTCCGGTCAGCGTTATTCGGATTGAAGGACGCATTGGATCACCGATCCTGGTTGCACCTACCTTAGTGCAAACGCCGCCAGCCGCGATTGGGCAAACCTATGCGAGCTTCGATGAAAACAGTGTTGGCATTCCGCTGACCCGCGGCAGCGTCGTCGATGTCGAAATTTATCAGGTCCCAACCCTGTCCGGCGCTGGCGCGGGAATGTTTGAGTTTGTCAGTAATCAGGGGAAATACTTCGTACGCGGTACGTATGATGCCAATGGTCAGGTTGTACCTGACGGGAATCTCAGTGATCCTTCCATTTGGGCAAATCCCTCTGCCAACAATCCGATCGTAGTCAGTGATGTACAACCGTGGTTGCTGTATGTGCGGCTCAAGCAGCCGGCATTAAATACGCAACCGGGAGCATACAATGCGGAGTTCCAGTTATCTGATGGTTCTGGAACGGGCATTTCGAATGCACGGCGCGCACTGACCGTTACCGTGGTTGGTGAAGTGCTCAACGATCCGACAGCGTTGCCAGTCTATCCGACGCAGTTGAACTTTGGGACTGTCCCGGTCGGATTGACCTTCAGCAAGAATCTGATTTTGCGGAATCAAAGTGGCGTGGCGGGTAATGCAGTGCTGACCATTACCGGCAATGATTTCCACTTTGCTGGTGGCGCAAAGACGCTTACCGTTCCAATGCCGGCAAGTAACAGTGCTGTTGTTGTTCAGGTCTTCTTCAGTCCATCAGCAGCAGGCTTGCAAACCGGTCAATTGAATATTACCGGCGTGATCAATGAAATTGTTCCGATGAGCGGCAATGGTTTAGCTGCCCGAGCAGATCAGATTGTCTTCAGCGTCGATGGTACCCAGGTTAATGCCGGGGATTGGGTTGATTTTGGTCAGGTCCCGGTGGGGCAAATTGGGACAAAAACAATGATTGTCGAAAACAACAGTCCCGCTCCCATTACCATTAGCCAGATCAGCCGCGGTGGTAGTAACCCGACGCAGTTTAATGTTTCTGCTTCCCTGCCACTGCTGGTGCCACCCCACAGCAGTCGCAGCTTCACGTTGCAATTCATTCCGACCAATACCAATCCGGCAGTCAAAGAAGCACAAATCGTCGTTTACAACACAACGGGACCGTTCTACTTCAACGTCCGTGGCACGGCGTTCTACGGGACGGGGGCACCGGTGGTGTACTTCACGCCGTCGCAATACAACTTTGGCAATCAGAGTGGGCAGTACACTTTCACGCTGCACAATGATGGGAACAGTGCGGTGACGGTGTCTTCGGTGTTGACGTTGGGTTCATCGAACTTTTCTATTGTCAGTGGACCGTCGAATTATACGTTGGCAGCAGGGAGCACGGTGGACGTTGTTGTGGCGTTTGATGCCAATAGTGGAACGAACGGGTTACGGTCTGGAACGTTGTTGGCTGTGATCCCCGGTGTCTCGCCGTATCCGACCGCAACGCTGCGGGGTCGGGTTGGTCCAATCATAGTGGGGGATAGTGCACCGGAGTCGATTGAAGCAACCGATAGTCAACTGGAGATTGTGACCGTCACACCGCAGCCGGCACAGGGGCAGAACGTGACCGTTCAGTATCTGGCAAGTGGATTGACAATGCCCGTTCAGGCGGAGTTGCATGATCTTGCGGGGTCGGTTGTACTGGTAGTTGATGCCGGGAATGTGGACGATGGTTCGCATCAGCTTACGCTTCCGATCCAATCGCTTAGCAGTGGGACTTATCTTCTGACCCTGCGCAGTGGATCTCACAGCGTCAGCATCCCGGTGATCATTCAAAAGTAGGCGCATAGCGAGAACGCCCTCTTGGAGGGAGGAGGGCGATCTTGGAGTGGCTGAGGGCTACCCAATAGGGTAGCCTTTTTTTTGTCATTTTTTGCACATTTGTTCGTCTCGTAAAGAAGCGCTTTGATAAGAAAGGGTTAAAGTCTGTTCGTTTGATATGCAGCAACTTCAGTATTCTCACAAAGGATCCTGGAAGCAGCAGGAGGTGCAGTTGAGCGATCGAGAGATGATCGTGCTACGGGGAATTGTGCACAATTACATTTTAGAAGCGCGTCCAATCGGCTCTCGCTTTCTGGCGAAACATCTGGCGCAGGAATTAGGCGTCAGCCCTGCCACGATTCGCAACATTATGGCAGATCTGGAGGAGATGGGGTTGATTACCCATCCGCATACGTCAGCCGGACGAGTTCCCACGGATCAGGGGTATCGTATCTATGTTGATTCCCTGATGGCGGTGGAAGAGTTAAGCGAGCAAGAGGCGGAACAATTGCGGCAACGATTGGAAAGCACGTCAGAAGAGGAGTTGCTGCGCAGTACGACGAAGATCCTGGGCACGTTGTCTCATTATTTGAGCATCATCAAATTGCCGGAATTAGCAGATATAGAAATTGAGCGGATCCGCATCGTTCAACTCTCTTCAGAGCGTATTCTCATTGTGGTAGCTTTAGCTTCAGATGTGGTGCGCACACTCACCGTGGAAGCCCATTCAGAGATTACACCGGAGGAAATTCAGGTAGTAGAGGCGCAACTTAATGAGCGACTGGCGGGCAAGAGTTTGCGGATTGTGCAAAAGCATTTACGCGAACTGCTGGAACCGCATTCGTATGATTCTGCGGTTGTGCGACTCTTCGTAGAATCTGCTGAGCGATTGTTATCGCCGGCGTTATATTCAGAGCAGAAAGTACACATTGCAGGAATTCCACATTTGTTGGAGCATCCAGAATTCGAACGGGTAGAACGGCTCAAAGGAATTATTGAACTCATCGAGGAGGAGGAAATCGTCGTTCATTTGCTGGAGGAGTGTGCGGAGCCGAACGCAACCGGAACAGTTCGTGCTTATATTGGCAAAGAATTTCAGGAGCAGCTTCCAGAAGTAAGCAATGAGATTTTGAAAGAATACAGTTTGCTGACAGCCCAATACCGGTTCGATCAGGCGACCGGTACTATCGGGCTGATTGGACCGAAGCGTATGTATTATCCTCGAATGTTTGCACTCCTTCAGTTTGTTGCTGAATTTCTCAGCAACTATGGGACCTCGGACAAGCGAACAGAAGTGTCATAGGGACCGGCGGTTATTTCGTTAGTCGTGCACTCGGTCGGTGCAAAAAATAAAAAGGGGCAGAAAAACTGCCCCCGATTTTTAAGCGATTGCCAGGGATAAGTGAGTTTATGAGCAGCCAGTAGTTGACCCGCAATCTTCGCAGACCATACAGCTACCGTTGTGACGTACTCGCATTGAGCCACAGTTCGGACACTGTTCGCCCGTGTATCCCTGAGAACGAACGACGTGGTATTCCCGAAACTGCTCTCTTTCCCGGCTAACAACCTCGCTATGGAGCAGTTCATATTCTGCTTCCCCTTCTGGATCAGATTGTTGGTTCTGTCCCGCTTCTTCCGTTTCCTCTCCTTCTTTTGCTGCTGCTTTCGTGAGCTCTGGTGCAGCAGGAGAGATCTCGTCGACGGCTTTCACGTGGACAAAATCGGTTCGTCCCAGATAATCATACGCAAGACTCCGGAAAACGTAGTCCAGTACGCTGGTTGCATACTTGATCGCCTCGTGTCCTTCTACGGGTCCGGCAGGTTCGAACCGGGTAAAGGTAAAGCTGTCGACTAATTCTTCCAGCGGCATTCCGTATTGCAGCGCTTTCGAGGCTAACACGGCAAAGCAGTTGAGCAAGCCTTTGAACGCCGCTCCTTCTTTGTACATATCAATGAAGATTTCACCCAGCGAACCATCCTCGTATTCTCCGGTGCGGAGGAAGACTTTGTGTCCACCAACGTATGCTTCCCGGATAAATCCTTTCCGGCGCTTGGGTAAACGTCGCCGCTGCGCCCGGTGGTAGACTCGTTCGACGATTTTGACTTTTTCTGGCTCCTCTTCTTCAGGCAGTGCTAAGATTTCTTCTAAGGAATTTGCCACCGTTGTTGCCAGTGGCTGGGAGAGTTTCGAGCTATCGCGGTAGAGTGCAATAGCTTTTACCATCAGCTTCCAGGATTCCATATAAACGTCGGCAATATCCTGAACTGACGCTTCCGCCGGCATATTGACTGTTTTAGAAATAGCACCGCTAATGAACGGTTGCACCGCTGCCATCATCCGCACGTGTGCCATATAGTCGATGTAGCGGGTTCCTTTCTTTCCACATTTAACGGCACAGTCAAAGATGGGTAAATGTTCAGGCAGCAGATGCGGAGCGCCTTCCAGTGTCATTGTTCCGCATACGTATTCGTTGGCTTCCTCGATCTGCTCTGCTGTAAAGCCTAACGCTTCCAGCAAGTCGAAGTCGGGGTCATTGAGTTGCGCATCGGTAAAGCCTAAGGTTTTCAGGAAATCTTCACCCAGCGTCCATTTGTTGAAAGCAAAGCGAATGTCGAATACGGTATCTAACTGTTGCTCGATAGCTTCCAGTTTCTCATCAGTAAAGCCTAACTGTTTGAGCGATTGCCGGTTGATGTGGGGACATCCGACCAGCGTTCCGTGCCCTTTGACGTATTTTTCGATCTCTTCGATCTGCTCTGGCGTATATCCCAATCGAGCTAAGGCTTTGGGCACTGATTGGTTCACGATTTTAAAGTATCCTCCACCGGCTAATTTTTTGTATTTCACCAGTGCGAAATCTGGTTCAATGCCGGTAGTGTCGCAGTCCATCACCAGCCCAATGGTTCCTGTCGGAGCGATGACAGTTACCTGTGCATTACGATAGCCGTATTTTTCACCGAGGGCAAGGGCTCGGTCCCAGGCTTCGCGAGCCGCCTGCACCAGTTGTTTGTCGGGACACAGGTCCGCTTGCAAGCCCAACGGTTTGATCGTAAGAGATTCGTACTCCTCAGCAGGTGCATTGTATGCGGCGCGCCGATGATTCCGGATCACCCGCAACATCACGTCCCGATTCGCTTCAAAGCGTTCAAAAGGACCCAGTGCTTTTGCCAGTTCAGCCGACGTTGCATACGCTTCGCCGGTCATCAGCGCAGAGATTGCGCCAGCGATTGCCAGTGCTTGCGGCGAATCATAGGGGATTGCCATTGTCATCAACAGCGCACCCAGGTTAGCAAATCCCAATCCCAGCGTTCGGTATTGGTAGCTCCGGAGCGCGATTGCTTTTGATGGATAGTGCGCCATCAACACGGAAATTTCCAGAACAATGGTCCAGAGCCGAACAGCGTGGCGGAAATCATCCACCTTGAATTGCCCGGAGTTTTCATCGTAGAAGTGCATAAGATTCAAACTTGCCAGATTACAAGCGGTGTCGTCCAGGAACATATATTCAGAGCAGGGATTGCTGGCGTTAATTCGCCCGTCGTTCAAGCAGGTATGCCATTCATTGATGGTTGTGTCAAATTGCACGCCGGGGTCAGCGCTCCGCCAGGCAGCCAGAGCGATTTTGTTCCATAAATCTCTGGCACGTACTACTCGAGCTGTTTCGCCATTGGTTCGCCATTTCAGTTCCCAGAGGTCATCGTTGAGCACTGCCTGCATAAATGCATTGGACACACGGACAGAATTGTTGGAATTCTGCCCACTGACCGTGATATAGGCTTCGGATTCGTAATGGGTGTCGAACTCTTCAAATTGTAAGGAGGTAAATCCCTGATCGACCAGCGACAGTACCTGGAAGACATACGCAGGAACAATCCCCGCATTGATTGCTCGCCGAATGAGCTTTGCCAGTTGTGGATTTTGCCGGTAGTCGGTTCCTCTTGCCAATGCTTCATCTAAAATGGGTTGCAGGTATTGCCGCATAACCTTTGAGCCGGTAACTAAAGCAGCGACTTTGTCCTCTTCCTTTGCTTTCCATTCGATGAACTCTTCAATGTCCGGATGGTCAATATCCACGATCACCATTTTTGCAGCGCGGCGGGTTGTACCGCCCGACTTGATCGCTCCAGCAGCACGATCAAAGATCTTGAGGAAACTCATCAATCCTGAAGAGACCCCACCACCAGACAGCGGTTCCCCGGCTGCCCGCAGCGGTGAAAAATTGGTCCCGGTTCCAGACCCGTATTTGAAGATCCGGGCTTCTCGCATCAATAAGTCAAAAATTCCTCCTTCGTTCACCAGATCATCTTTGATCGACTGAATAAAGCAGGCGTGAACCTGAGCACGGGTATAAGCATCTTCGGAAGCTTTCAGTTCTCCAGTTTCTGGATCTACGTAGTAATGTCCTTGTGGCTTTCCAGTAATTCCGTAGGCAAAGGCTAAGCCGGTGTTGAACCATTGTGGGGAATTCGGAGCAGCCATTTGCCGGAGCAGCATATAGGCGATTTCGTCATAGAATGCTTGCGCATCTTCCGGTGAGTCAAAATACCCATATTGTTCTCCCCACCAGCGCCAGCAACCCGCTAAGCGGTGAACCACTTGCTTAATGGAGCGTTCCGGACCCAATACGGGATTTCCTTCTTCATCAAGAATTGGATTGCCATCCTCATCGTATTGTGGAACACCCGTTTTGCGAAAATACTTCTGTGCCAGAATATCAGTCGCCATTTGCGACCAATGCTTTGGCACTTCAATGTTGTCCATTTCAAACACCACCGATCCATCGGGATTCCGTAACACAGAGGATCGGCGAGTGTACTCAAACATCTCAAATGGACTGGTCCCCGGTTGCGTAAAGCGCCGTTCAATTTTCATCTGCTGTACCCCTGTTTATGAGAAACTTTTTCCATAGTTTGCTTTGCACACAGTAAGCGCCTCTGTTCTCACCTGCCTTGGGTCAGGTTCAGAGAACAGTGCGCCTCAATAAGAGAATTTTTCCGACCCGTGTCTACCAAGCTGCATTGCAAATTACGAAATTTTTAGGATATGGGAAAAAGACAGCAAGAAGCTTTTGGAAATCTATCAAAATTTGCAATTTTTGGGCAAATGCAACCGGTATCATTGCGACCATAGTGCGGAAACAATGGAGAGCAGCTCCTACAGGGAGCAACGATCTTTCGCAATTTTTTCCAGCTTTTCCGTCAATACAATTTTGCAAAACGGAGATCGAAGAATAAAAAAAGGACTACACAAAATGGCTCGACGGTGTCAACTGACAGGGAAAAAGCCGCAGGTGGGACACAATGTTTCGCATGCCAATAATCGCACAAAGCGGCGTTTTCTTCCCAATCTCCAGTACAAGCGGATCTGGATTCCCGAAGAGCAAAAATGGATTCGGTTGCGGATTTCTACCCGAGCGCTGCGGACGCTGGATAAGAAAGGATTTTACGGGATGGTGAAGGATTTGAAGAAGCGAGGAGAGACGGAGCTTATTCGGCAGTTGGAGAAAAAACTCCAGAAGAAGTTGATCTAAGACCTGCGTGGTATCTGGAGGCGTTGCGTTTCCTGTCAAGTTCCTTTGTCCCCTGCGGGTGACAAGAGTAGGGGTGATAGCTCATCAGCGTTGATGATGGTCAAGGGAGGTGATCGGATTTCTTTTGCACACTCATTGCAGACCGTAGGCGTCTTGGCTGCAAAGCAAGGCAGGAGAGGATAGACAGGATGTTAATGTGGGCAGTACGGCTTGTGATTTTTACTGGAAGCCTGGTCTTGTTGGGGGGAATAGCTGGGTGCCAGACTGCGCAGGTTCAGAAAAAACAACCGAAACTGTCGACAACTGATATCTATGCCAATCGGCAGATGTGGGATGCAGCGATTAGCGCTGCTATTGATCGACTACATCAGCGTTATCATCGTGCTATTGTTAATTTGCAGGAGGCACTCCAATATCAGCAATCGGCAGAATTGTATTACCTGTTAGCGCAGAGCTATGCCGATATCGATAAGACATCGCAAGCGCTGACGGCGGTACGCCAAGCGCTGCGACTGGATCCTCAGTTTGAACCCGCCTTGGCACTTCTTGGGGAGTTGTTCATCGCTAATGGTCAGTTGGACAGTGCCTTGCAAGTGTATCGAGCGCTCTATCGGCGAAAGCCTCACTCTCTCCAGTATGGCTACCTTCTGGGTCGGTTGTACGAGTATCGCTCCCCTGACACTGCGATTGTGTTGTATGAGCGATTGCTGCAACGGGAAGATCATTCAGAGGTGATTCGACGGTTAGTGCGGTTGTACGTACAGCGTAATGACTATGAGCACGCCTGGCACTATCTTCGGCGATTTCTGGAAAATAATCCTACCTCTTTCCCAATGGCAACAGCCGCCATTGAACTGGCAGTGCAACATCGCCGATTTCGCGACGCGTATCAGCAACTAGTTGACGAAGAATTCTTTCTGTCTCGAGAACAGTTCCTCTCCCACTTTGCATACGTCTGCTATCACTGGTTGGAAGCAGATACAGTGGATCGTTCGGTATTGCCCCGCTTGTGGCAGTTAGCACGCTATTATCCTGAAGATTGGAACGTGCAGTTCTTGTGTGGCGCATTGGCAATTGCATCGGGTGCAGATAGTGTTGGACTTCCATTCCTGGAACAGGCACTGGTTGCGGCCGATACACCAGCAACTCGTCCTTTGCAGGTAGCTGCTTTGCTCTTTGACCATCATCGATACCTCCCAGCAATTGCAATTTTGCGGCGCTATATGCAATGCTATCCACAGGATGTTCGGTTCCCTGCTTTCATCGCCGCTCATTATGTCCAGTTGAAGCAATATGATTCCGCTCTGGTGTACGCAAAGCAAGCGGTGGGCATTGATTCAACGGATGCAGCATCGTGGACCCAACTGGGAATTGTTTACGGAGCAATGGAACAGCGAGATTCCTCTGATGCTGCCTATGCTCGGGCACTGGCGCTGGATTCTTCTGATGCTGTAGCGGCGAATAATCTGGCATATTCCTATGCAGAGCAGGGTATCCACCTGGATGTTGCACTTCAGCTGGCACAGCGAGCAGTAGCAGCAGATTCCACCAATGCCTCCTTTCTGGATACGATCGGATGGGTGTACTTCAAGCTTGGACAATATGACAAGGCTGTGCAATGGTTAGAAAAAGCCAGGGCTGCGGGAGATCCATCGGCAGTGATTCTGGAGCATCTGGGGGATGTTTATTTCCAATTGGGGCGATATCGCCTTGCACGCCAGATGTGGGAACAGGCATTGCAGTTGGACCCGGAAAAAGTCTCGATCAAAGAGCGACTGGAAAACGTTGATCGACTTCTGCAAGAAGCTGGAAGATAGGTGATGGTTTTGCGGATTGCTGCGGTACTGGTCGGTATGCTATTGGGAGTAAGTGTGTGGCAGTGTCAGTCGCCGGAACAGATAGAAAAGAAGTTTCGGGAAATACGACCCTCAAAACTGCTTCCTCCGTGTGCCTGGATTAACAACGCCCCTCTACTGTCAGGTTCGCTGGTAGTGTCTTCTGCTCATCAGACGCTGCAGGGGAGCTTTGTCTGTGCCATTCAAAAACCATCGGCTTTTCAACTGCTCCTGCGGGGTCCGCTGGGTATTCCGCTTGCTATTGTTGCAGGAGATTCGAACCGATTTCAGTATTATGACGTCCTGGCACAAACGCTGTACGAGACCGATTCACTACGGAAAATTGCAACTGCTTTCGCTGCAGCGCCACAAAATGCGGCTACCTATATTCGCATTTTGATTGGATGCTTTGATCTTCAACAGTGGCGTTCTTATCGTGGTTCCGTCGATACCCTTTACCGATTGCATGCCTCGGTTGTGGAACGCTTGATTATGGATACAACGGGGTTACCACGCGAGTATCAATGGCGAGATCACCAGAGCCGGCAAACCTTTGGTGTTCGGTATCACGCATTTCGGGTAGCGGATACGCTGTTGTATCCCCAGAAACTGCGGCTGTACTTGCCAGAACACTCCATTCAGGCAGACATTGCCATCCAGCAGTTACAGTGTGGCGGCGAGTACGATACCACACTCTTTACAATTCCCGATCGGGGCATTCGCCGCGTGCGGCTGTGATTGTGTAAGCAGCCTATCTAAGGCTTTGATTTGTTCGCACCCTGGGAAATTACGTTGCTAGATCCCCTTGAACAATGTTCGAGGGTGGACAGTTGGAGATGGAGAGCATCTTTAGAAAGAAAAGCTCAATTGTGAGCAAGGAAATCCAAAAAGGGACTTCCTTCTAAATCCTTATTACGCCAAAAATCTGTTCGTGCCCAAGTAAGAAAAAGAAAACGTTTCGCTCGAGTAATGGCAACATAGAAAAGGTGCTTTTCTTCTTCGATCGCTTGTGTTTTGTTTTTTTGGACTACAGCTTGAATGTGAGGAAAGTCCACAAAACTTACCCCAGCAAGGAAGACGACATCGAATTCCATTCCCTTGCTCTGATGGACGGTAGTCACGAGACAATCACCACGCGATCGGTCGTCATCAATGGAGCGACTAAGCGACAAAAATCCGAGGAAGGTTTGGAGGCGAAGAAAGGGATTACGAATTTTCTGGTCCCATTCAGAGGCAGTGTCCAATAAAGTTTTAATCGCTGGGAGGAAGGCGGAATACTGACGGGCAATTGGGGCAAAACCGGGAAAGCGATCCGTTGAGAAAATCAGGTGGAGCAGTTTCTGAAGAGGATAGATTGCGCTAATTTCGCGCCATTCTCCCAATTTTTCAGCCGCTGCGCGGCAAAAGGTCTGCACTTCTGAGGGAAGAGGTGCTAAAGGGTTTTGGGTGGACAGGCGCTGGATGGTAGGGAAAAGGTATCGTAGGAGGCGGATAGTCGTTTTGACATCTGCCATTGCCATATGAGAGGGATACGGAGGGAATTTCAAGTGTTTTGCAACTGCTGAGAGAGAGAATTGTTTCAACTCCATTGTTTGCTGAACAATCGGCAGCAAATCCAGGGCGGAGAAACTAATATAGCTCAGTTGGTGCTGTTCCAGTTCCTTTTGCAGAATATTAAGATCAAAAGTTACATTGTATCCTACAAAAAAGGGTTGGAGACCGACAAAGTGCAGCAGTTCCAAAAGGACCTGTTCTTTGTCGTCTCCGTATCGCTGTAGGAAGTCGGGAGTGAGACGATGAATTGCTTTCTGGTTGCTGGGAAACCGTTCTGGCGAGATATATCGATGGAACCAATTGCGAATCTGTAGCTGTGAATCGATCTGTACCACTGCAATTTCCACAATTTCTGCTGTGTGGGGATGCACGGAGGTTGTTTCGATATCGATAATGTACACACGGTCTTCAGCCAGCGCATTCAGAAATTGTTGCAGTAAAGAAGGTGACTGAATTAGGCGGTCATAGAAGAAGCTTGCGGTGTGGACCCCTGGCGCCGTTAGTGGTTCGACCTTTGCAGAGATTTCCGGAGATCGGTAAAAATTGACCAGAGTTCGAGCAGCAAATTGGTCGTGGGGATTCATTAAAAGGCGGAGTATGGTCGTAACGTATTTTGTCACGGGGGATCGAAATCCAGAAAGACGTGTTGCTGTAACGGGTTGTAATCCTTGAGCTGCTAAGACAGAAGCGATGGAATCGGCGTAGGCATTGGTGCGCGTCAGCACTGCAATTGATGCTTGGGGTTCTTCCTCCAAAATCTCATTGATCATTGCCCCAATCCAGAGAGCTTCTTCAGTTGCGGTATCAAAGTCAATGATAAATGGGTACTCTCCCTCCGGGAGATGTTCAGCTGGCCGAAGCTGTGTATAGCGTCGTTGAAAGTGCCGAGCTACATTGTCGGCTGCAACGATGAGTTGCTTAGTCGAACGGAAGTTCCACGTAAGTTGGAGCTGCCGGTAATTGGGGAAAGCGTCTTTAAATTGCTCAATGATGTCGAATGGCATAGATCCTCGCCATTCGTAGATCGTTTGATCGGGATCGCCGAATAGCGCAATGTTTTGGTGACGGCGAGAGAGGGCCAGCAGGATCTCGAATTCTGCTTGGGTGATATCCTGAACTTCATCTACCTGGATCCATCCAAAGCGGTGCTCCCAATAACTTCGGAAATCAGAGTCGTGGTGGAGCAAAGCTCGAGTGTAATAGATGAGGTCAGCAAAGTCCAAAAGCATAGATCGCCGTAGTAGTCGATGGTATTCGTCAAGAACTTGGGAGAGAAAGTAAGTTGTTTTTTTATCCGTTGCATCGATGCGGCGGAATAGGTTTTCAGGCGGACCCATGTAATTAGGAACAGTGAGAACAGGTGGGAAGGGAGTAAGCTCCAAGCCATCAAGATGAACATTGGATTTGTACGTGAGAATTTCTGATGCATATTGGTCTACTGCGAAAAATTTATCAGAGACATTGAGACGTTGTCTCACTCGCTGGACAGCTATGCGGAGAATGTCTGTAGTATCGCGGTCATCAGCAATGAGAAAGTTTTTGGGAATTCCGATCGACTTGCTGTGCGAGCGGAGCATAAAGGCACATAATGAGTGTATAGTAGATACCATTAAGCTTTCTAAGTGCTGCACCTTCCGTTGTTGCATCCGCAACCGCATTTCGTTAGCAGCACGATTTGTGAAAGTAACACACAAAATGCGGTCTGGATCAATGCCTGCTTCTAATGCCCGTTGAGTTCGGACAGCCATTACAGAGGTTTTCCCTGTGCCCACAGGAGCGAAGATGAGTAGCGGACCAGAGATGGTTTCAACAACTCGACGTTGTTCACGTGTGAGCTTCATAGCTGCCGCTGTGACGTGTTAGATTGATTGTCGTCCCTTTTTTCGTTCAAGACCTTGGATTATTGGAGATGATGAGATGATAAAAGGACCACATGCAGGCATTATATGGAAAGCACCATTGATGATACAAAGTAATTCAGAGACAAAATTTGCCAATTACTAGCAGTATCCAGATGTGGAAAGTTACAGTGTAATGTAGTCTCAGGTATTGAAATACTCACGTTATTGATGTGAGCACTCCTTGGCTACAGCATCGAAAGAGCGAAGGATTCAAGACTTCGGCGAATGGTGGTATAGATGAGATGAGCAATAAAAAAAATACCCGGTGAGGAGGTGTCACCAGGTATGAGCATCTGGCGCGACAGCGAGGGGAGAAGCTGCCGCTCAACTCAATTACAAAATTACGAATCTTTCTGCAAATAGCCAAACTGTTTGTACCGGGAGAGGGATTTGAACCCCCGACCAACGGATTATGATTCCGCTGCTCTACCAACTGAGCTATCCCGGCACTTCATTGTTTATCACTGTTTTTTGACGAATAGCGCTACTGCTCAATTGCTTTGTTCCGACGAGGATTGGTCCTCCTCTAAACGTTTAATCTGATCCCGCAGTTGGGCAGCCAGCTCATAGTTTTCTTCTTCGATGGCTTTTTGCAATTTCCGTCGCAGCCGTTCCAATTCCGACTCTGGTTCCTTTTCCTCTTCGTAGATGGCTTCTGCTTCACTGCGGAGCGAGTAGAACTCCTCTTCCTCTTCTTCTTCCAGCTCCTCTTCACTTTCTGGGAGAAAGCCTGCTTCTTCCAGCACGTGATCCATCACATAGATCGCAGACTGCGTGCGAACAGCCAGTGCGATAGCATCGCTGGGGCGTGAGTCAATAACGGTGCCATCGTCCAGAACAATGTGTGCATAAAAAGTGCCATCCTGAAGGTCGTGGATAATCACTTCCTGGACGCTGACATCAAAAGCTTCTAAGAGCGACTTCAAAAGATCGTGCGTCTGAGGACGTGGCGGTTTCACTTTTTCTAATTCCATCGCGATCGCCTGCGCTTCGAAGGCTCCGATGATAATTGGCAGCCGCCGCTGGGGTGGATTTATTTCCTGCAGAATCAAAGCATAAGCTCCGCTGCTGAAGGAACTGGTGGACAACCCTAAGATCTCAACCTGAACTTTATCCACTGCTCTCAACCTTTTGCTGTTTTTGCGACACCTCGGCGTTCTAAGACGATTCTATTTCTGGGATCATTTTGTCTGGGTTCTGACACTATGATTTGTGCAGAACCTCTTTCAGCTTTGCTGTCAGCCGCGGCAGGACATCCAGAGCATCGCCTACAATGCCGTAATCCGCTACCTGGAAAATGGGAGCATCTTTGTCTTTATTGATTGCCACAATGACCTTCGAGGAAGACATTCCAGCCAGATGCTGGACGGCTCCGGAAATGCCGACGGCAATATAAAGATTGGGCGAAATGGTTTTCCCGGTTTGCCCTACCTGTTCGCTGTGAGGACGCCAGCCAGCGTCAACCACCGCGCGGGATGCCCCGACGGCAGCACCCAGAACTTCCGCTAATTCCTCGATGAGCTTAAAGTTTTCCGGTGCTTTCAACCCTCTTCCGCCTGAAACCACAATATCGGCTTCAGCAACGTCCAATTTTCCGGTGCTGCGGGTGATACTCAGACGTTTTTCCCTGAAATCAGCTTCAGAAAGTTCGGGCGTGAACGTTTCGATGTTGAGGGAAGCTGCCGTCTCTGCTGCTTTTGCCGTAAAGATATTGGGGCGGATGGTAAAGATCTTTTTCGCTGTTTTAAGTCGAGCAGCAATAATGGCTTTTCCGGCATAGACTGGCTTGCGGAAAATGAGTTCCCCATCTTGATTTTCAATGCCAATGACGTCGGCGATGTAACCAGCTTCAAAGGTGACCGCTACTCGAGGACCCAGCTCCTTGCCATAGGTAATGTTGGGGAGAATGAGGATGTCGACTTCTTGAGAGCTGGCAAGTTGATGCAAGACCTTCGCAAAGGCGGACGGAGAATACGTGTTTGCTAACAGTGGGTGCTCAGCGACGATAAGTCGAGTGAGTCCATACCGAGCTGTTGTTTCTAATTGTTGCTGATCGACGTCAATAGCAAACCCAACAACATCGCCGCCAACAAGCGCTTGCACCTGATGGGCGGCTGTAATCGCTTCGTATGCGGTTTTGTGTAATTTATCACCCAGCTTTGGTAAAAATGCTGCGATCTTCATTGCTGCACACTCCGTCTTTCTCTGTTGAACTCACCGTTGTTTAAATCACCTTGGCTTCTTCCCGAAGCAACTGGATGAGTTTTTCCAGATCCTCGTCGGAATCGCCTAAGATAACGTGTCGTCGCTCGGTTTGCGGAATTTCCATCGAAAGAATTTCCAGTTGTGGTTCCACTGCTACCGGCTCGATAGTTTCGATGGGTTTTGATTTGGCTTTGATGATGTCGGGCAGCTTGGGATATCGGGGCTCGTTGATGCCTTTTTGTACCGATGCTACCAATGGCAGCGTAGTTTCAAATTCTTCTTTGCCTCCTTCGATATCCCGTTCGGCTTTGACCGTTCCGTTTGTGATGCTCCATTGAGAAACGATGGTCAGGCAGGGAAGATCTAACAGTTGCGCAACCATTGGGGGAACCTGGAAAGAGTCAAAGTCGATGCTTTGACGACCGAATAAAATGAGATCAAAAGAATGATTGCGAGCATATTGAGCGATATTGACCGCTACCTGGTAAGAATCAGGATTAGCAAGCTGAATCAGTGCCGCTTTGTCTGCCCCCATTGCTAAAGCCGTTCGGAGAATGTCGGTTGACTCTTGTCCACCCACGGTCAACACCGTAACGCTTCCGCCGTGCTGCTCCCGGAGTTGCAGACCCTCTTCCACTGCGAATTCGTCGTAAGGGTTGAGAATGAATTTGACATTTTGCGTTGCAATGCTTTTGCCATCGTCAGCAACCTTAACCTTTGTTGCTGTGTCCGGCACCCGGGAAACACAGATCAGGATATTCATTTGCTCACCCCTTCATTTCTTAAGCAGACTCCTTGAGTGCTTCAAAAGCAAACTACAAATGTACAGGTTTTTCCGCAAATGATCGGCAGGGAACAGAAAGTGCCGGTTGCTGCCGGTAGTTTTAGGGAAGCTGCGTCAGGGAGATAGGGAATCCCGTTTCTGCATCGATGGCAACCAGCCAGCGGCGCAGGCTGTCTTGATGGACGGTGTCTGGAACATCAATGATGAAATCGTATTCCCAGCGCGGAATGAGAGGGGGTCGTTGGAGCTCCCACCGATGAAGGATGCCAGGACGAAGACGGAGTGCCGTGTCACGAGTGATAGAATATGGCAGCAGGAGCAATCCCGGTTCTACCTCGTAATCAAAAGGTGGCACGTTGCCAAAGATACGGAGCAATTCGCCGGTTGTTTTCTGCAGCACGACAACAACCTGGCTACCGTTGGGGGGAGAAACAACGAGATACCACGCATCCGTGCGGCGATAACTGGAGTCGTACGCGTGAAGGAGCGTTGATCCAGGAACAATTCGGATCGCAATTTCTTCTGCATCTGCCTGGCTGAACTGGTTCGGTGGTAACTGACTATCGCAACTGGCAAGCACGCCAATGGTGAGCCCCAGGCTCCCAATCCACAGCCAGAGATGTTTAATGTGCATAGGAGCTGCTGATTTGTTCCTCTAAACTTCGTAATTTCGAAAATACGAATTTTTGGTTCAAAAGCGATGTTATAAAGTGGATGTACAGCAGGCGGATTATTCGGGTATTTACATTTAACATTGTAGCTCTGAGTATTGCAGGATGCAGTGTGTGGAACGCCGTGTTGGGGACTGAAGCGGCACCGGCCGATACGAGTCGGGCGGGGGACAGAGCGGTGACATCGCCAGTGGTAGCAGATACGGAAGTGACGGCAGGAATACCTCAGGCAACTCCCCGACGCCTTCCGACCCTTCGGGAACAAATGCAGCGTATTGTTGCATCTCAGGAGCGAATCGAAACGCGTCTGGATAGCCTGGTGCAGCAGGTACAGGCTTTGCGTCTTGAGATCAGCGCGTTAAAAGCACTGCTGAGGGCACAGCCAAAGTATACGGCAGATACAGCATCCTCCTCTGCTCCTGCTGACACCAGTGTACAACAGCCACCGGCGCATCCGGAGGAAAGGGACGTTACACGAAAGCGCGATACGGCAACGACCGTCCTGCTTCCCGATACAGTGATCTATAACGACAGGGAGCAACCTGCGTCAGTGTCAGAGGGAGCGCCAGCAGTACCGGAGGATTCCGTCTTGCACATTGTTGATACGCATCGAGACAGCGCAGACTTTGAGCATCAGGGTATTGTGTTTCCTGAGAGTTACCACGAAGCACTGCGAGCACTGGTTCGTAAGGAGTATGCTCAGGCGCAGCGATTATTTACAGCACTGCTTAAACAGACGCGTCTTCACCCCGTAGTTCGGGCGTATGTGCACTACTGGCTGGGGGAAATAGCATTTGCGCAACAGCGGTATCAGAAAGCAATCGAAGAATTTCAGAGGGTGTTGGAAGCTCGACTTATTGCAAAGATGGATGATGCCCTCTTTCTCAGTGCCGAAGCGGCGCTACGGATGAAGGATATTCCAAAGGCGAAAAAATTTTATCAGCAACTAGTGACGCAGTTCCCAGCCAGTCCTTACACACCACGGGCGCGCGCTATGCTGCAGGTTTTATGAGATTCGTTCTTCGTACAAAAGTCCATAGACGGATCGAAGGGCAGCAGCACGCCGGGCGGGAAGACTTCCAGCAATCAGGGTCAGGATGAAAGTAACACCCGCAACCAGTGCAACATCTTGCAGATGCAAAGCCATTGGCAATGCGGATACGATATACCGCTGCGGATCCAGAGGGATCCATCCCCAGATTTGCTGACTCAGAACAAAAGCACTGCCCAGAAGGCTCCCACTCAGGGTCGTGCCAGCGCCCAGAAAGAGGCTGATTAGAAGAAAAATTTGCTGAATGTGATTGGATGAGGCACCGATCGTTTTCAGGATGGCAATTTCTGGTTTTTTGACGTACAGCAACATAAAGAGCACAGCAGTCAGGCTAAAGATGGCGACGAAAACAATTAGCGAAATAACCCCAAAAGCCACTGTTCGTTCCAGTTGCATAACGTTGTACAAATTGCGGTTGAGTTCTTTCCATTCGCGGAGCTTCGTCCCGGCGGGGAGCAAAGGCTGAAGTTGGGCTTTGACCGATTTGAGTTCCTCCATCTGCGTGCACCGGATGCGCAGATGGAGTCTGCGTGTGGCTGGGGGCAGGATGCGAAGCGCGGAGGTGAAGTGTGTAAAGGCAGCAAGAGCATCATATCGCTGGTCCTGTGCCCGGAAGACTCCCTGAATGCGAAAAGCAAGCTGCTGGTAAGCAGGAAAGGTAAACAGGAATTCTTCAAAAGTGGTAGCAGCGAGAATGGTTGCTGAGTCTTTCGGTAGCAGAGAAAGCGCATTTGCTAAGCTGATGCCAATCAGCAGGCGGTTTTGGGGAAAGGGCGGCAAATGGGCGGAGCCAGCCACGAGGGTGGAATCAAGGATCTTGAAAGTAGTGGAGTCGGGCGCAATGCCAATGAGACGGATCATTTGAAAGCGCTTACCGGAAAGCAGGAGAGCTTTGCCAGAAACAACGGGAACAACAGATTGGATTCCGGGAAGGTGTTGAATACGCTGCTGATAGAAATCCAGGGAATCCGGTGGAAAAGAAGAGGGGAAGGTTATCTCAAGATGCGGATCAAAACGAAGCAGTTGATGCTGGATCAACTCCCGAAATCCGTTGAAAATCGAGAGCACAATAATCAAAGCCGTAACGCCAATGGTGATACCGGTAAAAGCCAGAAGAGTAAGCAGCGAAATAAATCGGAATTGATGGCGACTGCGGAGATAGCGTCGAGCAATAAATCGAATAGCAGAAGACATTATTCGTTTTTACGCTTGCTTCGTTGGGCAGATTCCCATCGACGGATAGTGATGGGAAAAAGTGAATAGTATTGCACTATTGTGTTGAGAAACTCGTTAATTCCTGTTTGACTACCGAAGACGGTGCTCGGTAGTAGTGGGAAAGTGGTGATCTTACAATTCTGGGTGGGTACCGAAGCGGTCAAACGGGGCAGACTGTAAATCTGCTGGCACATGCCTTCGGAGGTTCGAATCCTCCCCCACCCACGATGGTGAAGCGGGAGTAGCTCAGTTGGCAGAGCATCAGCTTCCCAAGCTGAGGGTCGCGGGTTCGATTCCCGTCTCCCGCTCCACAGATGCTCTTTGAAGATGTTTTGACTGAACGATGAGCAATGGCAGGCGGGAGTAGCTCAGTTGGCAGAGCATCAGCCTTCCAAGCTGAGGGTCGCGGGTTCGATTCCCGTCTCCCGCTCTTGCAAAAGCTGATGTAGCTCAGGCGGTTAGAGCGCTTCCTTGGTAAGGAAGAGGTCGCCGGTTCGACTCCGGCCATCAGCTCTCCAGGTACGAGCGTAGCTCAATTGGTAGAGCAGCGGTCTCCAAAACCGCAGGTTGGGGGTTCGAGTCCCTCCGCTCGTGCAGCAGGTAGAGAAAAGCAGGGTAGCAATGTTTGAAAAATTGCGACAGTTTTTGAACGAAGTCTCTCGCGAAATGCGAAAGGTTTCGTGGCCCTCCCGAGAGGAAGTATGGGAATCAACGCAAGTGGTGATTGCGAGTTGCTTGGTCATTACCGCCTTCATCGGGCTACTAGATTGGCTCATCTCCACATTGGTGGCAGGATTGTTCGCTTAAGCAAGGGCTAAACGTTTATGGAGACCCCAAATAACGAGAAACAATGGTATGCTCTTCGGACTTTGACAGGGCAGGAAGAAAAGGTAAAGCTTTTGCTGGAAACGGAAATTCGGCGCCTAGGGCTGGAAGATCGGGTCGATGAGGTGCTGGTGCCGCAGGAAACGGTGTTTGAGGTGCGTGGAGGGAAAAAGCGGACGAAAGTGAAAAATTTTCTACCCGGATATATTCTGATACACGCCAAACTGGATAACTATGTTCGGGATTTGATCAACAATATGGCAGGGGTGCAGTTTGTAGGTACCAAGAGCGAACCGATTCCGCTGAAACCCCACGAAGTGGAGCGCATTCTGGGACGGATGGAAGAACGGCGGGATATTGCAACCATTGAAGCCAGTTTTGAAGTGGGTGATCCGGTTCGCATCATTGATGGACCCTTTACCGGATTTTCGGGGGTCGTGAAAGAAGTAAACAACGAGAAGCAGAAGGTAAAGGTTGAAGTCGGCATCTTAGGACGGAAAACACCAGTCGAGTTGGATTTTACGCAAATTGAGATCGAACGTCCGTAGAAGAAATAAGAGATTCT
The DNA here is from genome assembly GCA_015490805.1 of Candidatus Kapaibacterium sp. Lineage (GTDB taxonomy): Bacteria > Bacteroidota > Ignavibacteria > Kapaibacteriales > WFXC01 > WFXC01. The sequence continues at coordinate 19,923 of WFXC01000006.1, read as the reverse complement.
GAAAGCAATGGCACGTGAAGTTGCAGGAACGTTTAAGTTGCTGATTCCCGCAGGACAGGCAACAATGGCGCCACCGGTCGGTCCAGCGTTTGGACAGCGCGGGTTAAATGGGATGGAGTTTGTGAAGCAATTTAATGCGCGCACTTCGAAATTGGCAGGACAATTGATTCCGGTGGTAGTGACCTTCTATACGGATAAAAGCTTTACTTTTCAGATCAAGACACCACCAGCCTCCTTTTTGCTCAAGCAGGCAGCCGGCGTTGAAAAAGGAGCGCAGATGCCGAGCCGGGAAATTGTCGGCAAGGTAACGATGAAGCAAGTGGAGGAAATCGCAAAAACAAAGATGCCTGATCTGAACTGCGATAGTCTGGAAAGTGCTGTCCAGATGATTCTGGGTACCGCTCGGAGTATGGGCATCCAGGTGGTAGAAGGATAGGGTCAGTGGAACCAAGAAAGCAGTAAAGACTGATGCCGAAGCATGGGAAGCGATATCGACAAATTGCACAGTTGGTAGAGAAAGGGAAACGATATTCGTTGCAGGAAGCGGTGGCATTGGCGAAGAAGACAGCTACGGCGAAATTCGATGAATCGATCGACATTGCCTTGCACCTGGGAGTGGATCCCCGGAAGGCAGATCAAATGGTTCGAGGATCGGTGGTGCTGCCTCACGGAACCGGTAAAGAGGTCCGAGTTTTAGTTTTTGCAAAGCCGCCGGTCGACAAAGAAGCCTTAGAAGCGGGGGCTGATTATGCGGGTCTGGAGGAATATGTGGAGAAAATTCAATCTGGATGGCTGGAGTTTGATGTTGCCATCGCGACGCCGGATGTAATGCCAGTTGTTGGACGATTGGGACGGATTCTGGGACCGCGTGGCTTGATGCCGAATCCAAAGAGTGGGACGGTTACAACCGATGTGGCAAAAGCAGTGCGGGAAGTCAAAGCAGGGAAAGTCGAGTTCCGGGTTGATAAAGGTGGCAATATTCATGCTTCGATTGGGCGGAAATCCTTTGAGGATGAGAAGCTGATAGACAATATTCGTACCTTTGTCCAAAGTGTTTTGCGGGCAAAGCCGGCAGCAGCTAAAGGAAAATATCTGCAAAGTGTCCATATTTCTCCGACAATGGGTGTCGGTATTCCGATCGATGAACGAGAATTTGCCTGAAATGTGGTTACGCACTCTTGATCTATAAATGCCAACATCCTGGGGTTTAGTTAGCGGAAGATTGGCTGAAACAGTGGAAGAGGAATGGAATGATTACGCGAGAACAGAAACAGCAGATCGTTGCGGAATTGGTGGAGAAGCTTCAGAAAAGTAACGGCATTTATTTGCTGGACTTTACGGGATTGTCTGTACAGGACACAATTGAAGCGCGGCGCGAGATTAAGAAGCTGGAAGCTGAGATGAAGGTGGCGAAGAACACCTTGATTCAGCGCGCGCTGCGAGAAGCTGAGCGTTTTACCAACGTTCCCGACGATCGCTTCTTCGGTCCAACGGCTGTGACCTTCGCTTACGGAGATCCGATTCGGCCAGTGCGATTTATTAAGAAACTGGTCGACGATAACAAAATTCGGTTCAAGGCGGCGGTCATTGAAGATGAATTCTTCGGCGAAGAGCAGTTGGCGCAGTTAGCAAGCTTTCCAACCCGCGAGGAAATTTATGCAGGTATTGTGGGAAGCCTGCAAGCGCCTCTGTCCAACGTTATCAGTATTTTCCATAACCTCGTTCGAGACCTGGTCAGTGTCATTGACGAGGTCGCCAAAAAGAAGGCAGAAGCTGCCTGAGATTTCCAGATTGAACCTGTGAAATTCAACGAATAGTGAAAGTTCAACAAACAAAGCAAAGGGAAGAACAATGAGTGATGTTGTGCAGGAAATTTTGGAGAAGATCGACAATTTAACCGTCGCGCAACTGGTGGAACTGAAGAATGCGATGGAAGAAAAATATGGTGTGACTGCTGCTGCGCCTGTGATGATGGCCGGTGCTATGCCTGGCGCAGAAGCAGGTGCTGCTGCTGCTGAAGAAGAAAAGACAGAATTTGATGTTGAGTTGACGGAAATTGGTTCGCAAAAGATCAACGTTATTAAGGCAGTTCGAGAGTTGTTAGGCCTGGGCTTGAAGGATGCGAAAGATACGGTAGAAAAAGCGCCAGTGGTGATCAAGGAAGCTGTCAGCAAGGAAGAAGCGGAAGAAATCAAGAAGAAGTTGGAAGAAGCAGGCGCAAAGGTGACCTTGAAATAACCGGTGCTTGCAGCTCCTGAAGAAACACAAACAAGCAAGGCTTGGTAACAAAAGCCGAATGAATCTCAAGACAGTGGAATTTTTTCTGAGGTTCCCATTCCGTCCATTTTGATGGACGCAGGGAGCCTCTTTTGTTTTTTGTTAGGGAAACAAGTGGAACAATTAAAGGATAGAGGAGGGGATAATGAGAGAGCGAATCTCGTTCCGTCGGTTTGAGCCAGCAATGGAACCGCCTGATTTGCTGGCGATTCAGTTGCAGTCCTTTGAAGAATTTTTGCAAGCAGACGTTCCGCCGGATAAGCGACAAGAAGTTGGACTACAGGCGGCGTTCAAGGCAAATTTTCCTATCACCGATAGCCGAGAACTATATGAGCTGGATTTTGTTTCTTACACGTTGGATCCTCCGAAATACACAGAAGATGAGTGTCGGGAGCGGGAGTTGACCTATAGCCGGGCATTGAAAGCCGTACTGCGTTTGTCTTCCAAAGCTGATCCCAAATCTGAGGACTACATCGAAACGATCGAACAGGAGGTGTATTTGGGACATATCCCGCAGATGACGGAACGAGGAACCTTTATTATCAACGGATCTGAGCGTGTCGTTGTCTCACAAATTCACCGGTCGCCAGGCGTTATTTTTCAGGATGCTGTTCATCCCAACGGAACTCGAATCTATTCAGCACGCGTTATTCCAATGAAAGGATCGTGGTTGGAGTTTAGCACGAATGTGCAGCAAACGATGAACGTGTACATCGACCGCAAGAAAAAGTTTCCGGTGACAATGCTGCTGCGGGTCATCGGGTATTCCTCTGATGAAGATATTCTGCGCTTGTTCGACTTGATGGAAGAAGTGACACTGGAAGAAATCCTGAAAAATCCCGATCAGTATCTGGGGCGCAAAATTGCCGGTGACATTATCGATTTAGAAACGGGGGAAATTATTGCCAGCCGAGACGATGTGTTGACGGAAGATTTGATGGAACGTCTCCGATCACTAAAGCAAGCCTTGCCTATTAAGTTGTTTACCTACAAAGCGGATACGCCCGACGAACCTATTATTGCGCGAACTTTGGTAAAGGATCCGTCACGGTCGCGGGAGGAAGCTCTGGATATCATTTATCGACAGTTGCGTTCAGGCGAGCCACCGGATATGGAGACGGCGGAAGCATTGATCGATCGCCTGTTCTTTAATCCGAAACGGTATGATCTGGGCTTTGTAGGACGCTACCGGATCAATGAAAAGTTAAAGATGAATGTGCCGTATGATGTGCGGACGCTGACGCCCGAAGATATCATCGTGATCATCCGATATTTGCTGGATCTGAAAGAGGGGAAACACAGCGTAGATGATGTTGATCACCTTGGTAATCGGCGAATTCGTACCGTTGGAGAACAATTGACTGAGCAGCTCCACATTGCGTTGGCGCGGATGGCGCGGACTATCCGGGAACGATTGAGCATTCAGGATCAAGAAGAATTGATGCCCAGTAACCTGGTGACGGCGCGGACCATCACCAGTGTGCTCAATCAATTCTTTGGTACTCACCAGCTATCTCAGTTTATGGATCAAACCAATCCGCTGGCGGAAACGACTCATAAACGGCGAATCTCGGCGTTGGGTCCCGGAGGGTTAAGCCGGGAGCGGGCAGGATTTGAAGTGCGGGACGTGCATTACACGCACTATGGGCGGTTGTGTCCCATTGAAACACCAGAAGGACCAAACATTGGATTGATTAACTCATTGGCGCTGTATGCTCGCGTTGATGAGCTGGGTTTTCTGGAAACGCCATATCGTGTGGTGAAGAAGGGGAAAGTTACCGACGAAATTATTTATTTGCGGGCTGACCGTGAAGAGAATCGGATCATTGCTCCTGCTTCGACGCCGATTGATAAGAAAGGGCGGCTTCAACCGCCACCGGGACAAAAGAAGATTCGAGCGCGGCGCTCTGGAGATTTCGTCAGCGTGGATCCTGAAGAAGTAGAGTTGATGGATGTTGCCACGCATCAGATTACGGGGATGTCCGCTTCGCTCATTCCATTTCTGGAACACGATGATGCGAACCGTGCGTTGATGGGATCAAATATGCAACGGCAGGCAGTGCCATTGCTGCGTCCTTCTGCTCCATATGTTGGAACCGGAATGGAGTGGAAAATTGCTAAAGAATCCCGATCGCTAATGGTAGCGGAAGAAGATGGGGTTGTGGAATACGTGAGCGCTGACAAGATCCGCATTCGCTATGATGATAATTTCAGCGAAGAGGAAAAATTGCTGCGGTTCCGGTATGAGCCGGTTAAGGAATACCGGTTGAAAAAGTTCTTCCGAACCAATCAGAATACCTGTATTAACCAGCGACCTATTGTAAAGCCAGGACAGCGAGTGAAGAAAGGAGAGCCGTTGGTTGATATTGGCTCTACCGATCAGGGAGAATTAGCTCTGGGGCAGAATGTGCTGGTAGCATTTATGCCGTGGGAAGGGTATAACTTTGAAGATGCAATTGTGATTTCGGAACGGCTGGTTGCTGAAGATGTGTATACCTCGATCCACATCGAGGAGTTTACGCTTCAGGTGCGGGATACAAAGCGAGGATTAGAGGAGTTCACACGAGACATCCCCAATCTCAGCGAGGCGGCGCTCAAAGATCTGGATGAGCGGGGCATTATTCGGGTTGGTGCAAAGGTGCGCGAAGGAGACATTCTCATCGGAAAAGTAACGCCCAAAGGAGAAGTGGAGCCGACGCCGGAAGAGAAGTTACTCCGCGCGATTTTTGGTGATAAAGCTGGCGAAGTGAAGGATGCGTCCTTAAAAGCCCCACCGGGATTGCGGGGCGTTGTGATTAATACGAAGCTGTTTAGCCGGAAGTTCCGAAGCCGCGAAGCAGAGGTTCGGCGACGGGAGAAGCGGCGACAGGAGCTGTTGGATAAGGCAGAGCGTGAGCAGCTTAAAGAGTTGCGGCAAGAAGCATTGCGGCGCTTTGCGAAAATAGCCGATGGACATAAAGTTGTTGGTGGTATCCGAACCGTCGATGGAACCTTGATCTTCAGCTCGGGGACGAAGCTCACAGAGGAAAAGGTACTGAAACGGCTGGCAGAGCGCAAGGTGGAAAGTCTGGATCAGATCGACCTGGAGAAGTCATTCCTGGATGATGATGCCGCAATGGCGCTGGTACGGCGCTTGTACCAGGCATACAAGCAGGAAGAGCGAGAAATTCAGGATGAGTTTCGCTTGGAGCGGCAAAAGGTTATCACCGGTGATGAACTGCCGCCGGGTATTGTGGAAATGGCAAAAGTATATGTTGCCTCCAAGCGGAAGATCCAGGTGGGCGATAAAATGGCAGGACGCCACGGGAATAAGGGAGTGGTGGCGAAGATTGTGCCGGTAGAGGATATGCCATTCCTGCCTGATGGTACACCCGTGGACATCATTCTCAATCCGCTGGGAGTGCCATCGCGGATGAACATTGGTCAGTTGTACGAGACAGCCTTAGGATGGGCTGCTCACAAGCTGGGGAAATATTTCGCAACACCGGTATTCGATGGCGCTACCTGGGAACAAGTGCAACAGTATTTGCGAGAAGCGGGATTACCGGAAGATGGGCGAACCGTGTTGTACGATGGGCGAACTGGTGAACCGTTTGAGGAAAAGGTAACGGTTGGTTACATCTATATGATGAAGCTCATCCATATGGTGGAAGATAAAATCCACGCTCGCGCTGTCGGTCCCTATGCCCTCATCACGCAGCAGCCGCTGGGCGGAAAATCACAATTTGGTGGTCAGCGCTTTGGAGAAATGGAAGTGTGGGCACTGGAAGCGTATGGCGCTGCCTTTACGCTGCAGGAAATTCTCACTGTGAAGTCGGATGATATTCAGGGGCGGAGTAAGGCGTACGAAGCAATCGTCAAGACAGAGCCAATGCCGCTTCCGCACGTTCCGGAGGCTTTCAATGTATTGATGCGCGAATTGCGTGGATTAGCAATCGAAATGAATCTGGAAGAATAAAAAAAGTTTCATAGAACGGAGATAAAGAGATGTTGCAGTCTCGAACAATTCCTCGGAAAGGGTTCCGGCGAGTAACAATTCGGCTGGTATCGTCGGATGAGATCATTCAGTGGTCGCACGGTGAGGTGGTGAAGCCCGAAACGATTAACTACCGCTCATTCCGTCCTGAAAAAGACGGACTGTTTTGTGAAAAGATCTTCGGTCCAGTCCGCGATTGGGAGTGTGCCTGTGGGAAGTATAAGCGGATTCGATATAAAGGCATTGTGTGCGATCGGTGTGGCGTTGAAGTAACCAGTAAGAGTGTGCGTCGGGAACGGTTCGGGCATATTATGCTGGCAGTGCCGGTAGTTCACGTATGGTATCACCGAATCCAGCCCAGCAAAATCGCGACCGTTCTGGGAATGCAGACCAAGGATGTAGATCGCATCATTTACTACGAATCTTTCGTGGTGATCCATCCCGGTTCGACAGGGTTGCAGCGGGGCGATCTGTTGACAGAAGATGAGTATCTGCGGATTCTGGACAATTTACCGCCATCCGAGAAGCGGCTGGAGGATGGAGATCCACGCAAGTTCTTTGCTGCTATGGGTGGACTGGCAATTCGGGAATTGCTCCGGTTGATTGATCCAGTGGAAGAATCGCACCGGCTCCGGGAACAGTTGAAGCAGGAAACGTCACAGCAAAAGCGCGAAGCGCTGCTGAAACGATTGCGGGTGCTGGAAGCATTTCGTCCCACCGAAGAGCGACGTCCAAACAAGCTGGAGTGGATGGTGCTGGATGCGATTCCTGTTATCCCGCCGGAGCTTCGTCCCCTGGTTCCTCTGGAAGGAGGGCGCTTTGCTGCTTCCGATTTGAACGACCTGTACCGTCGAGTAATTATTCGGAATAACCGGCTGAAGCGATTGATCGACATTAAAGCGCCGGATGTGATCCTGCGTAACGAAAAGCGGATGCTCCAGGAAGCAGTTGATTCGTTGTTCGACAATAGCCGGCAGATCAAGGCGCGAAGTTCTCCCCAGCGGCAATACAAGTCGCTGTCCGATATCCTTCGCGGCAAACAGGGACGGTTCCGGCAAAATCTGCTGGGGAAACGGGTGGATTATTCCGGTCGTTCGGTGATTGTTGTGGGACCAACCCTCAAAATTCACGAGTGTGGTTTACCCAAAGACATGGCACTGGAGCTGTACAAACCGTTTGTGATCCGGAAGCTGATCGAGCGAGGGTATGTGAAGACCGTTAAAACTGCCAAGCGATTGGTTGAAGTCAAGAAGCCTGAATACGTGTGGGAAATTCTGGAGAAAGTGATACAAAACCATCCAGTGCTGCTGAACCGGGCACCTACGTTGCACCGTCTGGGTATTCAGGCGTTCCAGCCACGATTGATCGAAGGAAAAGCGATTCGGCTGCACCCGCTGGTATGTACAGCGTTCAACGCAGACTTTGATGGCGACCAGATGGCAGTGCACGTGCCGTTGAGTAATGAGGCGCAACTGGAAGCCATTCTGTTGATGATGAGTGCCCATAATGTGCTCAATCCGCAAAACGGGACACCTATTACAGTGCCGTCGCAGGATATGGTGCTTGGATTGTATTACCTGACCAAAGTACGGCACGGTGTGCGGGGCGAAGGAAAGGTTTTCGGTTCCCCACAGGAAGTGCTGATCGCACTGGATCATCGGCAGGTCGATCTTCACGCGTTGGTTAAGGTTCGCATCAATGGGGAAATGGTTGAAACAACGCCGGGACGGGTACTGTTTAACCAGATCGTACCCAAAGAGGTAGGGTTCGTCAATGAGTTGCTCACAAAGAAACGCTTGCGGCAACTGATTGCGCAATGCTTCCAGGAAAGCGGGATGGCTCGTACCGTGGACTTTCTGGATGACCTGAAAGATCTGGGCTTCAAGTATTCGACACTGGCGGGACTGTCAGTGAATGTTGAGGATCTGGTCGTGCCGCAGGATAAAGATAAGATTATTCAGCAGGCGCAGGAAGAAGTGGAGCGGATTGAAGAGCACTATCGGATGGGAGTCATTACGGCTGGTGAGCGGTATAACAAAATCATTGATGTCTGGTCTTCGGCGACGAATCGCGTTGCAGAGCGGCTGTATACGATGCTCCGCAAAGACAAAGATGGTTTCAATCCCTTCTGGATGATGCTGGATTCGCAGGCACGGGGATCGAAAGAGCAAATTCGCCAGTTAGCAGGAATGCGTGGATTGATGGCAAAACCGCGTAAGACAATTCGCGGTGGCGTGGGTGAATTGATTGAGAATCCGGTGCTTTCGAATTTTAAAGAAGGGCTCTCAGTGCTGGAGTACTTTATCTCGACACACGGTGCACGGAAGGGATTGGCTGACACCGCGTTGAAGACCGCAGATGCTGGATACCTGACCCGACGGCTGCACGATGTTGCGCAGGATGTGGTGGTTCGGGAGTATGACTGCGGGACGATCCGGGGGATTGAAATGCGAGCACTGAAGGAAGGAGAGGATATCAAGGAGCCATTGTATGAACGGGTGCTGGGACGGATTGCGCTGGTCGATGTAGTGGATCCCCTGACCGATGAGGTTGTGGTAAAAGCTGGCGAGATGATTGATGAGGAAAAAGCCCAGAAAATTGCCGAGACTTCGATTGAGTCGGTCTGGGTTCGGTCCGTGCTGACCTGTGAGGCAAAACACGGCGTCTGTGCCAAGTGCTACGGTCGAGATCTGGCGACAGGACAACTGGTCAGCGTTGGAGAGTCGGTGGGTACGATTGCTTCGCAGTCCATCGGAGAGCCGGGAACGCAGTTAACGCTGCGTACCTTCCACACGGGAGGGACGGCTTCTCTGGTAGCAGCGCAGTCTGTGGTCACGGCGAAGTTTGGAGGAATCGTGCAGTTCGAGCACGTGCGTACGATTACAACACACGAGGATGAGGAAGAAGTCAAGATCGTGGCAAATCGCGGTGGAGTGATCCGGATCGTAGAGCCAGAAAATAATCGAGAGCTGGTTCGGTACAATGCAATGTATGGAGCACGGCTGCGAGTCGAGGATGGTCAGAAAGTCGAGAAAGGACAGATTCTCTACGAGTGGGATCCTTATAACAACATCATTTTCACCGAGGTTGCTGGTTACGTTCGATTCAAAGATTTCATCGAAAACATCACGTATCGGGAAGAAATCGATGAACAAACCGGGCATATCAGCAAGACGGTGATCGAGTCGCGGGAGCGGACAAAGTCGCCGACGATTGAGATTTTGAATGAAAAGGGCAAGGTATTACAGTCCTACATTCTGCCCACTGGCGCACAGGTGACGGTCGACGAAGGTGAATACGTTGGTCCCGGAACCTTGCTGGCAAAGCTGCCACGGGACATTGGGAAAACCCACGACATTACGGGTGGTTTGCCGCGGGTTACAGAGCTGTTTGAAGCGCGGGTTCCGCAGAAAGCGGCGATTGTCAGTGAAATTGATGGGAAGGTCACTGTAGAGCCGCCACGTCGCGGGATACGCAAGGTGATTATTACCAGTTTTGATGGATTGACAGTCAAAGAGTATTCCGTTTCTGTCAACAAGTACCTGCTGGTTCAGGATGGTGACACGATCCGTGCCGGAGATCCGCTGACCGAAGGTCCGTTGAATCCTCACGATATTTTGCGGATTAAAGGAATCGTCGCGGCACAGGAGTACCTGCTCAACGAGATTCAAGAAGTTTACCGGATGCAGGGTGTGAACATTAATGACAAGCACATTGAGATCATCGTTCGGCAAATGCTGCAAAAAGTCCGGGTGACTTCGCCTGGCGATTCGATTTTCCTGGAAGGGGATTTCGTGGATCGACAGCGATTTCTGGAAGAAAACGAGAAACTGCGCGATATGTACGTTGTTGAGGACAAAGGCGATTCCAAGTATCGGGTTGGAGAGCTGATTAAGAAGGATAAGCTGGAAGAGATCAATCAGGATCTGATCAGCAAAGGGAAAAAACCAATCGAGGCACGTCCAGCGGAGCCAGCGGTTTCTGAGCCAGTGTTGCTGGGTATTACTCAGGCGGCACTTACAACGGAGAGCTTCCTGTCGGCTGCGTCCTTCCAGGAGACAACGAAAGTCCTTGCTGAAGCGGCAATGGCGGCAAAGGTGGATCACTTACGCGGGTTGAAAGAGAACATCATTCTGGGACAGCTTATTCCGGCTGGAACAGGGGTCCGCAAGTATCAGGATATCGTGCTGGAAGAAACTGGAGAATCTATCTTTGCCCGGGAAGAAGAGTTCGCTGCGGTCTCTTCCGATGGCGAAGAAAGTGGCGAAGTGATTGTGTAAGGAGAAGTTGCGCGAAGGTGAGATCGAAAGGGACGGCGGTGGTTGCCGTCCCTTTTTGGTTTGAAGGTTAGGATGTGATATTTGCGAAAAAGAGTCAGTCGGAATTGGAGTGCAAAGGGGGCAAGGACTACGAAGGCGTTCGGAAAAATCCATAACCAGCAGAAGTTTTGGCGCCAATTCCCATTGTGGTAAGTCCTTGCTGGAGCCATTGCGCAACCTGCGAGAGCGTTTGCTGGTCCCGGTTCGGTGGTACCGCAAGGCTGAAAAGGAAAGCAGTGCCCGAAGCAACGGTAAGAAAGAAAATCGGGTTTGGGTTTTGCCACTCGGTCGGGAAATTTTTACCGGTGTAGTAATCTGGAAAGTGGACGTTCATTACATCGAGTTGAAGCTTGAGCAACCGGTCGTGATTGTTTCCCTGAGGCAGGGGAAGAGCATCGAAAAAGATCACCGATCCCACCTGTTGCTGTTTCCCAAAGGCTGTTTGGAAGATGGGATTGGACGTATCGACGGATCGGAGCGCAGCGGATCGGGCAAGTCCTTTGAGGGCAGAGCCAGGAATGATGGGAATGCCATACGTGTGATGGAGCCGGAGATTGGTTTCCAGCACACTTTCAATGCCCAATCCCACAACCATTCGGGAAGCTGTCACCAGTTCAAAAGCGTGGGTGTGATAACCCTGCTGCTGAAGCTTCTGGAGCAGACGACGCTGTCGCTGTAATGCTGCTTCGGCTATTTTGGCAGCGTTTCCGCCAAGGTGAAGAATTCCGTGGTGGGTAAGTCGACGCTGGAAAGTCCGGGAGACTTTCACTTTCCCATCTTTATCCTGTTCCCAGCTAATGTACTTTGAGAGCCAGAGTCCTAAATGGTCTCGAACAGAGCCGCTGGGTGTTTTGGGTAATTGCTCGCGAACACTTTTGGGCAGGTAGACCACTGGTTGGGGTTTATGCTTGTCGTTTCTCTTTTTGCCGGAATGATGAGGTCGGTATTTTTTCCCTTTTGCCATCTGCTTATGCCTCCGATTGTTCGTCCGGCGATTGTTCGTCCGGGATTTCTGATTCCGCAAAGCGTTTCAGCCATTGAGAGAAAGCCAGTGCCTCGGTAGTGACCATACGGTATGTTTCACTGGTGCTCTCGGCAACGATCCATTCAAGGATACCTTGAGAAACGGTGCTGTTCAACCAGGAACGGATCCATTGGGCCAGCCAGCGATCCAGATGGGTGTATATTGTCTGATGTTCTGCACTGCCCTTGGACTTGATAAAGGCTAAGGTTGCGCCCAGTCCGTTGCTGAGAATCATTGAAGGAAGATTCCGGGCTAAGCTCCGATATTTTACGTGGAAGTCTTTTTGCTTGGCTTCCTTTGGCTTGACTTCCGCTACTGCTTTCCACGCAGCATATGCCCGCTGCTGTTCTAAGGTTCGTCGGTTCATCGCTGCTGCTCCCTTGCTCATTGTGCTCCTCCTGTGTTGTTGGACGAAGCGGTAAGTGTTCGTAACGCTACTATTCCACGCCCGATGGTGGCATTGCCGCCGATCTGGATACGCTGGTTGTTGAACCATTGTTTGAGCTGGTTGATGACCAGTTGAGCATCTAACTGTGGCGGCGCATTGTCACCATTTCGGGGAGCGCGAGTCTGAGTCGCCAGGATCGTACTGTAAAGCAACGAATCGCTGGGGAGATATTCCTCTGTCCAGAGAGCACCCCGCTGAACGGTTTTTGTGCTGTCATCTAATTTGGTGCGGCTGACGATCTCAGTTGAATGCTGGACGAAATCACGGAAAACGTCTTCGGGGAGAATGACAAAGCGTTTCGTGAAGGCGTCTTTCCAGAATTGGTAATGATCGTCAGCAGGAAAAAGGTGCTCAGCAATCCACCGGGCAATTTCCATAGCGGCGGGAGAGGATTGTGCCTGGAAACTGAACTCTTCGAGGATCAAGGTGTTGTTGATCAACACTGCATCGGAAGCCACCAGAGCGGTGTTGTTATCGAGTTGAGGCGGTGTCCAGGGCAGTGGAATTCCGCTATTGATTGCATCACGCTGCAATCGGGCTAAAGCAAAAGGAGCAGTTGCCCATACGAAAACATTTTGCAGCGATCGCACTGGAAAGCAGAGAATGCGAGCGTCAGAAACGGAGATTGCAGCAGCGTACTCTGAAGCTCTCTGGGAATCGGGTCCAAAAATGCTGTCTATCAACCCGGCGTTGTTCTGAGATCGCATCGCTGCCAGATCGCGTAGCACGCCTTTGACGCCGGATCCCTGGATAATGGGGTACTGCGTATGCCGTTCTCGCTGAATCGGGAGATCAACAATACCCGGCGTTGCCCCCGTACCTGCGTGGACAGGGGTTTCGGCGTACAGGCTGAGGATCATTGCTTGTTGATACATCGTTTTGCTCCGTTTATTGTAAAACTCTCACTTTGCATCAGTGTTCAACTGTGTCTTTCTTCAGTAAGGAGCAATTACAACGCTCCCAAAGCCAATATGCTGGAGATCCCCGTCACTGTCTTCCGGTGTTTCGGTTACCGGTTGTCCATTATACGAAATCGGCTGATCGGTTTCAAAGAACAGCACCGATCCTGCAGGAAGAAAGCGGTACGCCGTCCGTTCAAAATTTCTCGATCGACGACGGTCATCAACAACCGCCCCACCGATCATCTGGGCTCCCGGAATAGCAGCGCCGACACACCGAACGCTGGCATTCGGGAAGAAGGTCGACCAATCCTCAGGATGCCAGCCGTGACGAAAGTAGGCGGGGGTCAGGAAGATCATCTTGAATCTGCCGGAAAACGTCGCATTGTTCAGTACGGATTGGTTAAGAAACCATCCGGACAGCGGTTGTTGTTCAACGGTGTAGTAGGCAGCGCGAGCTTCTCCACCCAGTTGTAAATAGCCAGTTTGAGGGGTAAACGGTTCGATTCCAGCGATTTGAGCAACCAGGCTGGTACCGGGCGTAAAGCGGAGGAAATCAGCGTGGTAGATCCGTCCTTCTTCGGTGGTGAGCCGCTCAGGATTTATTTGAATCCCAACCCGGCGTTCAGTCTGGAAAAAGAAGCTGTTGCGGTAGATCGTGACTTGAAAGTCTTTCCCGCTGTTGGCTAAGTATTTCTCGAAGTCCGAGGCAGTGAGCCATCCCCCAACGGATTCGATATGGGATCGGGGTACCCAGAGAAATTGAAGGGCGGGAACTTGAATATCGGAAAAATCCTCCATCATAAAATCCTTTCCAAGTGGCTGGAGCGTTGTTGCAGTGATTTTGACCGTGTCTGTTGTCTCTCCGTCGTTTTCCGCCGAGATTCTGACCATATCCGCCGGAACAGGGTAGTACAGGGTGATTTGTCCGTTGGTTGATCGGGCTAAAACGGGACCGGTGATGCGGAGTTGCCCGTATCCACGCCCCGGAGCGCCAATGCGGCGGGCAAGCTCGCGAGCAGCTTCGCTGCTCTGGTGAGCGTATTCCATCAGGTCAACACCTGCGTCAAACAGCACTTTGGCACGAATCGCGCCTTGTAGCGTGTAGGGCGTTGGTGGAAAAATACTTCGTGCACGGTGGGCTTCACCGGCAACGAAAGGACGTCCATCGCGAAAGAGCCAGACATCCACGGGTTCTAACAATAAGTGCCACTTCATTGCTACGCCTCCGTTGTCAGGAATCGTAAGACATTCAGCCATTCTGCCAGCATCCCGAAGCGTTGCCACGAAGATCCATTGGTTTTATCTGCGGTATCGGTTCTGGCGGCATTGTCCGATGCAAAAATCCTCACCAGTTGCTGGAGTAACGCTTCCAGTTCTTTCTTTGATAACCCGTTCTGATCTTCTTCGCTGGAGGATCTGGGGCGTTCCCCAGTGTGCGAAAGTAGATAGCTCGTGCGGCTGATGCGTGCTTCGATAGGAAGCTGTTCCAGATCTTCTGCTTCGGCTGCTACGGATTTCGGGAAGGAGCGGCTGAGTTTTGCCGTTTGTAAAGCGGTTGCGATTTTGTTCAACTGCTGAACAATGTCCACGGTGGCGCCGTTCAGGGACACGAACCAGGCATTGCCTACGCGCAGTTCTTCGCCGGAGCGTTTGAGCAGGTAAAGGCTGAGGGCATTTCTTCCGTACTGGTGTTTTGCCGTCCTTTCTGCCAATCGTGCTGCCTGGAGCGCGATGTCCAGGGGATCCAGATGGTGGGTGATGGCGATGCCAGCGGAAGCAGTTGCTGGCGGACCCATCGTGAGCAGCAGAGCGCCGTCGAGTTCGACGTATCCGGTTGCTTCCGGTGAGCCAAAGAGCGCTCTGGCATTATCGCCATCGAAGCGAATTTCTCCTGAGAAAGCGGCGCGCAGCAAGCGCGCTATTTCCAGCGCATATCGCAGCGGCACCAGTGCCAGAACGTCATCGCCGCCGGCATAAACCAGTCGTGCCGGACACAGTTCCTCGACGATTTTCGGTACTAAGCGGAGGGCAAAGTTATTCAGTGCGAAGGAGATAAGGGCGTGAAAAGAGGGGGTAACAATCCGCTTGAGTTCCAGCAATGCCGTCCATTGGTTCTGGGAGTCCGAAGAATCTTTACTGAGCAACTCTTCGGCTAATCCCGGATAGAGTATATCTCGAAACCGTGGGAGTCCATCATGAGCACCGCTGATCCACTTCCCCATCTGATCGCCGTCCATCAGCACGATGGCATAGTATTTTTCGGGTTTTCGAATACCTAACCGATCCGCTATGGCGAGAACGGTGCGAAGTTTCTGCCGTGCTGCCTCCAGTTGTGCTTCCGACGGTGACTCGCCCGTTGACTCTTGAAAACTTTCGACGGTGTACCGCTCTTCGTAGAAAATTTCTCCGTCAAGCTGGACAATTTGTTCGCCGAGTGGTCGCAGATCTTTGGGTAGGTGTTGGACCAGCTTGCCCAATCGGGGGATGGTGTGAGGATCATTCGTTGGTCTGACTTTCAGGGCTTCGAGAGCGTTAAAAAGCGCTTCCAGTGCTTTTTGCAATGCCGCTCTGTGATGGGCTTTTTGGGCATCTGTTTCTTTGAGTGCGTGGAGCAGATCCTGCTTGAAAGCTGCCGATGCAATGTCACTGGTGGAAGGATAGCTGGTCGGATCAGAGGGTTGGGGGTTCGAGTCCTCCCGGGATGCAATGTCACTGGTGGAAGGATAGCTGGTGCGGGAGAATTGCGGAAGTCCGAGTTCCGTTGCTTTAGCAGATCGCAGAATTTCCGGTAAAAGTCGCTTCACTGTGCAGACGGCACACAGTCGTTCTTTCCCTTCAGGTTTGAACTTTGTTGAAAGCTGGTTCTGCCTGGCTACCTGCGTCCAGAATTCTCGCGCCCTTGCCGGCTCTGAGTGCAGCGCTTCACGCTCACCGCACATTGTGCATTTGCTGCCGCGTATTGCCCGCTGGCTAAACACGCGCGTGGTTTTGCGGGAGCGGAAGAATCGGTCGGAAAGTTCGTACACCACGGAGTAGACGGTTCCAAGTTTGGGCTTATATTTCCCTCTGGATTTGAGAACGTCATAGACTTTTTGAAATTCCCAGTCATCACCGGGATTGCAAAGGTTCCTGTACAGTTGTAGCACACTGTTGGGGTCAGCAGAATCGCCGAAGCCCCAAGGGAAGATTGTCCAGAAGACAGAGAAGGGAATGGTGGAGGAACGGGCCCCGATTCCCGTTTGTTCGTCCCAGATTTGTTCAGTGTAATGATCCCACAGGTGGGGAATTTCGTTTTTCAGAAAATTTTTGACCGCCTGAGCAATGTCTTTCCATCGTTGATAAAACATCTGCTCTGCACGGGCAGCAACTTCCTGGACGCGCTGATATGGGGGACCTTTCTGAACGCCCCACGGAAGCAACGCCACGAATTTGTTGGGTAAGGTGGGAAGATCTAACCGAAGATCTAACCGAGGAGGTGCAAGGGTACAGAGATTGTTGTTCAGGAGCGTTCCCAGTTGTTTTTCCCGAAGCAGCCAGTCGTCGCAGAGCGGCTGTTTGTAAAGCCACGGGTACAGGATGACGTCGGGACCGTACACGTCGGCAATTGTTTGGATGGCAGTCCAGCTCAGGTATGAAAGGAGCCAGCTTCCCATCCACAGGTCCTGCGTTTTGCGCGCAGCAGCGATAAAGCTTTGCACTGGCGAAAAGGAAAAATGCAGGAGTGCGGGGATCGCAGGTTTTCCCTGCAGGGCATCAGCGGCTGCTGCTGTCAGGGCAACGTGCAGCGGTAGTGGGTGGTCCGGTTGTCGGGTTTCGGCGGGTAGGAGCTCGAAAAGATTCCCTGGGGTCGAGGCAAACGCCTGGCTGAGCGCATCGGGCAGGCAACGCCATAATGCGAGGTAGAGCCGCTGCTGTTTTTCCAGTGTCTGTTCTTCTGGTGTAAAGCCTTTGGAGAATTGAGCTATGACAGATTTCGTGATCTCAGGATCAAAGTCCATAATGGTGTCAGGGAGGCGATGCTGCCGCCCGCTGGTAGGATGAACCAGCAATGGGGGATGGGTTGACCAGAACCGGCTCACTCCATCGGGAAAGACCAAACGGTCAGCAGCAGACATTTGTTGATCTGCTGTTTTGACGTTTGACTGGGTTTTGGGCTCAGTACCCAAGAGAATTTCTACGAGATCTCGGCCCCGGTCCGCGTGTTTTCTAATCGCAAATGGCTTATCCGGAGGATCGTGCAGGAGCGCAACAATTTTTCGTTCCCAGCGAGAAACAGCCATTGGTTTTATCCTTCGTTATGCCGATTCAGTTCGATCTGGAAGAGATTCAGCGTATCCAGCCATTGCTCAATGGGAGCATACGATGGAATTTGAAACTTTTGACCCCGAATACTGGGGCGGTGATCATTGTCGAGAAATTGCGCTTTGAAAAATGTCAGGACGATTGCGTAGCGTTGTTGCCCAGCCAGTTTCACAATACGGATGAACAGGGGTGATCCGCGTCGGGGATCAACCGTGGCACCACGTCGTTCTCTCCGGAAGAAGAAAGGCAGCGGCAGTCCAAAAGCTGCTCGGCGGATTGTACGATTAGGAGTGTAATGGTGGCGGAAAATGAGATCACTAACAATGCGAGCATCTTCCGGAAACCTGGATTTGCGAAAGCTTTGCAGGGAGGAACCAATAAAGTTCAGCGCTTCTTGCCACGATGAGAAAGAGCGATCTATCAGGCAAATCTCTGCAAATTCTGGATGCAAAAGGTGAAATGTGGGCTGTGTTGACAATGCATCAGGTGGTAGGTTCCGCCGAAGTTGCTGGATTCCCGATTGAAGCTCTTCCCCGAATTGTTCTACTGTCGTTGCTCGAATTGGCAGCGGAGGAAGGTTAGAGAGTTCTGTGGAGGACTGTATGTCTGCTACCTGTATTCCGCCTGCTCCTCGGCGAGCGCGAGTGCCAATGCCCCCAAGGCGGGTAAGAAGCCAGAGAGCGGCGTAGAACTGTTTCCAGAGTTCCTGTGGGCTGGATCGGTGGTGGATTGAAGCATCAATAACATACCGTGACCCATCGGGTAACGCTTGCCGTTCAGGGTCGTTTTTGGTTTTCCGTGCCGCAAACCATAAATAGCTGATGCCGGGTTTCCCTTGGGTGAGCTTACTGTAGGATTTCGGTGTGGGCGTGGCTGCTTTGTGTAACCGAAGCTGCACCGCTGATACTTTATCTGTACTCCCAAAAAGTTTCGATTCTTTCTGGAGCAGCGCTCGCGAGTCTTCTACTCCTGCTCCGAACAGCGCACGCCACCAGTAGCGAAGGGCGCCGCGTAAAGAAGGGATGCGGAATTCCGGTTTTCCTCGCGGTTCAGCACCCCCGATGAAAGCAGGTGTTACCAATTCCAGCGTGATCAAACCGTGCATTTCGGATGCCATTTACCAGCTTCCCATTCTGTTGCTACTGGTCGCAAAGATACGAGATTGCGCGTTATGTCGTTGCTGTTCGCACAATTTGAGAAGGTTCTCAAAATAGGAGAGGATTTGCACAAGTACGTAACGTTGCCGTGTGCAGACATATCAATTTATCCCTGCACCGTTCAGGTCATACCTGGAGAGACGATCCTCTGTGCTTACCCGAATTCCCAAATCTCGTAGGGGCAACCTAATGGGCTGCCCGTGAGCGCAGCGGTGCTGTGCCCCTATATATTGCGCTGGAAGCACACGCTGCCGTGTGCATTTTTGCCGGCTGAAGCCGGCGCTCCCAGCAATTGCCGACTAAAGTCAGCGCCCCTGCAAAAACGGAAATTCCGCTGCGCTGTAAAGGAAGGAATCTCCACAAAGCAGAACTGCGTCACAGCACCTGAAGATTTCAGCCTGGCAACCCCGCAGGGCAGTATCAGACACAGCAGGTTTGCATCACGATACCAAAAGGGCAACGCTATGCTCGAACGGAACAAATCAGAACACTGATGATGCCAGCATACCTCCCACTACCGAATCGAATACCGCCGCAACCGCCACATCACCGGATCCCTCGGCTCGCACGGCTCATAATCAGTCATAAACTCCCACGACCAGTCATCTGCCACCTGAATCTGCACGATCCCGATCCCCCGAACAACCCAGATCCACAACCACTGCCCCTCGCACCCCCGATACTCCCTGCTCCCTAACCCGTACGTCGTATACTTAACCCGCATCCCACACCGATACCGCAGGGCAACCGCCGTTGTATCTGCAAAACCTATCTCCTCCCTCCCTTCATACCGCACCCCGTACTCCGCACCCTCCGGTACCATCTTCGCAACCGCTGTTGTATCTCCCCGACCATCGACAAAGACCATCTCCACAGTATCGAGATCCCTCAGTTGCTCCCGGTATTCCCATCCCGGCTTTCCAAAATCTGCCAGCGGCAGCCACCGAACCTTCGCTCCCCATCCCAGCCCTTCACCCATAAACACTCGCCCCCACCGCTTCCGCTTCTCCCATAACTGCCCATTCCGTTCCTCCCAGAACACCGTATCCCGAAACTCCCCACCTTCCGACTGCCACCGCCACACCACCATCGCCGCCGCTCGACCATCAACCCTCCGCCTTCCTACTACCTCGATCCGCACCCACTTTGTAAACTTCAGGGTATCAAGGCTCCCCACTACCCATTCGTATTCCCACCAATTCCCCGAATCCAATGCCATCACCCTCCGCGCCTTCCGCGGTCCAGTCACATCCTCACATCCCCCGATCACCCCTCCACCAATGATCCCAACTGCCACGATCACCACCATCCACCTTCGATGCATCTCCTCACTCCTCTTTGTGAAACGCTACTTAAATGGCAACGGGATCATTGTCAACTGCCGGATGATCTGTCCCTGCAAATCCACTTCGTACAGATACCCATACGCAAACGGCAACGTATCTCTCGGCGGCACCATCGTCACCACCAGCCGATCATTGCTCAGAAAATCCCCGCCCGGCAAAAACCGATACCCGC
>WFXC01000005.1 GCA_015490805.1 Candidatus Kapaibacterium sp. | reverse complement strand
GGGAAGGAGTACGGATTGGAGGCGAAGCAGGAAGGGGAGGAGGTGGTAGTGCGGTACGGGATTGGGCTCAGTGGAGCGGTGGAGGTGGTGTTGTACGACGGGTATGGGCGGAAGGAGGTGGTGATAGCGAGAGGGCAGCAGGAAGCGGGGTGGCGAGAAGTGCGGCTTGGGGTGGAGGGGTTGAGCAGCGGATTACATTTCGTGCGTTTACGGAGCGGTCGATATGAGCAGGTGGTACCGGTGTGGGTGGTGAAGTAAGAAGGGTGTACGCGATGGGAGAGCTGGGTACTTGCTGAGGTGCTTTTATGTGGTGAACCATTCAGCGTAAGAGCGCAGGCGTTCCAGATTGACAGGGTCCATATTGTGCCGTTTCGGGGTTTCTAAGATCTTTGGGATGGTGGGGAAGTCTTCCAGAATGCGGAGAAAGGGGGTAATGCCAATGAATCCCTGTCCGATGTGGGCGTGCCGGTCGCGCCGCGAGCCACACGGATAGCGTGAGTCGTTGAAGTGCCATACCAGCAGGCGGTCAACTGGCAGGAGGGTGTGCAGTTGGTGGTAGAATTCGCGGTAGTTTCGTCGCAGATCATAGCCAGCGGCGAACAGGTGGCAGGTATCGAGGCAGAAACCACCCAGATGCGCAGGAAGGGTTTCGAGAAGCGCTGCTAACTGTTCAAGGGACCAGCCGATTGCATTGCCCTGCCCGGCAGTATTTTCGATGAGCAGTTTGGGATGCAGCGATTCCGCTGGCAGGTCAGCAAAGACTTGAGCAATGGCGTCCGCAAAAAGGTCAACGGTGTGCTCGAAGGGACGCTTTGAAGAGCCAGGGTGGAAAACCACATAGTCGATACGGAGCTGATGGCACCGTTCCAGTTCTGCCCGCAGCGCAGCGATGGACCGTTCACGTGTCACCGGGTTATCAGAGGTAAGATTGATCAGATAGCAGGCGTGGGAGACAATAGCGCGTACCGGATACTGGCGACGTGCTGCACGGAAAGCCGCGATTTCTTCTTCGGAACAGGTGTGCAGTTGCCACTGCCGCAGGTTACGGGTTGCCACCTGAAACGTATCGATCCCCAACTGTTGCGCTTCGATGAAGGCTTTCCAGAGCCCACCGGCTGTGGAACACTGAACGCCAAGGTATGGTAGCATTCGAGCGACCATCAGGCTAACGGGTGGTGAGAGAAAAGACTGCTGATCGTTTGCCACGCTGGTCGATTGCCTGCAGGGTTAGAGATTGCAGGTCCGAGCGGGGAGTGACCTCAAAGGTCTGGATATGTTCCTGAGTCTCTTTGATCGAAATGTAATCGCCATAGCGTTCCTGAATTTGCGCCTCACCCGAAACGGTCAGCAGACGGGCGCGATTGGCAATGCCTTTGATACTGCCAAAAGTGCGTACCCGGATAATGAAAGCTGAACCTGTTGGGACAATTTCCAGAATTTCCGGAGGAGGATAGGGTTTGACCGGAATTTTTATCGTTTCTCCAACCCGGCGGTTTTCAACATAGCGCTCGAATGTGAAAATCTGGTTGGTGTCACTTTGCTGCGGGATGAAGGTAAACGGTGCTCCGCCAAGGCTGGTGTATCGGATACCCGTGGCATCTCGCAAGACCGCACGTACATTGCGTGCTACCAGCGGAGGAAAGTTGGGAGCAAATTGGTAGGCTATTTCGGGATACATTACCTGTGGTACTCTGGGTGGTGGGAGTTTGTGAGGGATGACTTTGAAATGGAGACGCACTGAGTGATTGCGTTCGGCAGAAGTAAGCAAAAGGGTAATGAGCAGGGTATCGCTTGCTGGTGTTGGTCCAGAAATCAGCAGGGTCGAGGGGTCCAGGAATCGATGCTGAACTTTATCCCGGTAGGCGGCTGGCTTACAGTCAATAGCAACACTGGGCAGAGAACGGGCATCTTCCACACCGGTGAGGTAAATGGGATTGCTCCACGTTTCGCCTTGAAGCATGTGAAGTACGGCGGCTTTTGCCCGGGCGGTGAAGGGTGGTGGTGCGGGAGTCGGCGCAATCACGATGGGCGGCATCGGCTGCGGCTCGGTGCTGACTGCCGTATCAATCTGTTGTGTTTCGGCGGCAGCAAAGGAAAGTGGTGGAGGAGATGGTGGTGCACCGGATCGCTCGGAGACAAACTGGAGCGAGAAACTTACGGAATCCCGGAGGATGATGGTATTGCGATGCAACCACTGGTAAAATTGCTGAACTAACGGGTCATCGGGCAGCGGCGGCAGGGAAAGCCGCGGTTTGGCAGCCACGGAGATCAGTACCCGGAATGAGCCGGGAGTGATACGGGATTGTTGCGAGGGGTGGAGAACAAATCGAATCTGTCGCATCAGGGTGTCGGGAACCAGAGAGAAAGCCAGATTATGAGCGGATCGAGTGTAGCGGACCGTTGACTGTTCTGTTCTGACCTGATACGGCACACAGTTGATGTCCAGGATGTTGACATTCCCCAGGATGCCGATTCGATTGACAGAATCTCCCCCGCTAATCACCCAGCTATTGCCGTTGCGGCGCAGTCGGAGTACCAGCGGATTTTTATCCGGTACCAGATCAAAACTGCTGTGGACCAGTGCATAGAAAAGCGGCTCCAGATATTCCGAATCCGTATGCCGAACTTCGGGCAGAAGCAAAAGCAGGGCAGTCAGGTAGAGGATAAAGTACAATTCGATGCTATAGCGCCGACGTTGCTCCCACCGCATCGCTTAGTGTAACCGATTGCTGACAATTTTTTCCAGCTCTTTTCGGACAGCTTCCCGGATATTTTCCTCCCGCAGTTTCGCTACCGATTCCTGAAGTGTGACCAGTTCCTGGCGGAGGCTGGCGAGCGCTTCAGCCGTCTGGCGAATAGCAGCGGTGAGATCCGGCGGCGGTGGAAAGAACTGTTGAATGCTGTGGACAATGGTCTGGAGTTGGGGAAGCACCTCGCGTTGATGCTCTACAGCTTCGCTCAGTGCTTCGGTCATTTTTTCGAGGGTAGCCGTTGCCTGGAGATAATCCTTGGCAATATCGCCAATGTCATTGACCAGGTCTTTGAGCAGCAATTGAATAGTCTCTGTCTGGAGCGCTGAATCCGAACTGCGAGAGGATGGGGCAGTTTCCTGATCGATCTGTACGGGAGTGAAGAGCAGGACGACGAACAGAAGAAGGAGGAGGGATGCTTCCAGAACGATGCCGGCAATGACGAAGGATTTGGAGAGATTAACAAATCGATTCAGTCCGATGAGGACCAGCAGCAGGGCGGCGCCAAAATACACCAGCGCGTTCACCTGGGGGTAATAGTAGCGATTGACAATTTCTTGCAGCCAGACGCCGGTGCCTCGCAAGATGCCCAGCGGTTGCTCAATGGTGAACTCTGCATTCGGGATGTGATTGACAAATTCCTTTTCCGTCGTTGCCAGTTTCCACGTCGTCCATAAAACTGCGAAGGAATTACGTCCGGCTTTGAGCCGAAGATACTCATAGGCAGTTCTGAGCAACTGGCGTCCCTCGATCGAAGCTATGGAGCGAATTTTTTCCATCTTCAGGAGCGTACCCGGATGATGTTGACGATCCCTGCTATCGCAAATATTCCATTTGTGAGCCATCCCCCGATGACCGGGGGCAGCGTAGTAGCAGCGACGATTGATTGGCTGATTTTAGTAAATGCCAGGTAGAAAAAAGCGGCGAACATAGCAATGGCAATTTCGACGGCTATTCCTTTGCGACGAACAGGCAGAAAGGCAAAAGGAACGCCGAACAATACAACAACAACATTAGCGAAAGAGAAAGCGATCCGGGCGTGGTATGCGATAAGCTGGCGCCGTACATTTTTACCGCCCTTCCGTAGCGTTTCGATATACCGGCGAAGCTCTGGCAGGGTAAGCTCATTTTCCGAAGCCTGAAGCAATTGCAATTCCTCAGGGGTGATGTGAAGTGGCGCCTGAAGCGTATCAAACGGTTGGATCTGAAGATCCCATCCGGCAGGATTGTACTGGAAAATCCTGCCTCGAAGCAGTATCCATCGGTGCTGTAGCGTATCCCAGTAAAAATTGCGGGCTGCAATACGCTGGCGTAAACGGGGATGTAAGGGCGAATCGAAGATTTCAATTGTTATTTCCGATCCGGCATTGCTGCCATTGTGATAGTATTGAAAATGCACGTTGGTGGTCGCAGTGTCGCGAAAGAAAACGTTTTGTAGATTTTCGCGACGTTTTCCCTTTTTCATATACTGATAGGCGAGCTCCGCTTTTTTCTGGTTTGCTTCCGGGACAATCCATCCACTGAAGTATAAATGGGCGAAGCTGAAGACCAGGCTGATGCTCAGGAGGGGGAGGAGAAAGCGCCACAGGCTGAGCCCGGCACTTTTCATCGCGGTGATCTCGTTGCGCGCTGCCATCCGACCCGTTGCAAACAGGCTGGCTAACAGGAAAGCAACGGGTGTCAGCAGGCGCAGGATGTCCGGTAGAAAGACGACGTAGTAATGAAAGATCGCGCCAGCGGGGGTATGATGGTCCAGGAAATCGTCCAGATTCTCCATTGCGTTGACAACGATGAAAAGCAGAGAAAAGGTCAGAAGAGCAAACAGTACTGCACTGAGAAACTCTTTCAGGATCAGCCGATCCAGAATTTTCATTGATGTCTCAGGACTGTTCGAACAACTTTGAGCGGAACCGGATCCAGCCGGTAACGGTAACGATCAAAAGCACAAGCCACGCAATAGCAATCGACTGCCACAATTGATAGGGGGTAATGGCAGCCCACAATGACGTGACGGAGGGGAGGAAAGAAAAAGCGCCAGCCAGAGCAGCCGTTGCCAGCCCGCCGCCGGTCGCAACAGCAATTGCTGTTATCCATCGGTAGGGAGCAATGATCACTCTTCGGGGTGTTCCGTGGTATTCCAGTGCGGTAAGGGCAGCAGGAGGAGCGTGGACCAGTCGGCGCAGGGCGTTCAGCAGCAGGAGGGTGAAAACAAAAAAGAGGAGCAATCCAACGGCAATGGCAGCAATCAGTGTACGCCAGTATTTCTGATCCAGCGCAGCCAGATAGTCTGCACGGTAGGAAATGTCCAGAAAGGGGAAACGACGCTGGAGCATCCGACTGAGATGGGCAACCGAATCAGGGGTATGAAAACCGGGGCGGAGGTAGAGTAAAAAGGTCGGCGGCAGGGGATTGGCTGGGAGCAGCGACTCGGAAAGCTCGCCGTAGCGGGAAGTAAAAAATTGAAGGGCTTCTTGTGGTGAGATGTATTCGATGGAATCGACAGCAGGAAGTTGGTGAAGCGCATTTTTAACGACCAGAACGGTTGCCGAGTCACTTTGAGAGGGAAGAAAGACATTTACCACGAAACGTTGCGTTAACTGTGTGTAGTCCTGAAAGGCCAGGGAAACACCGAGCACAAACAGTGCTATGCCCAGCATCCCGATTGCAAAAATCAGGCTCATCAGCAGAAAGGTTGCAAACCGTCGTTTGAAAAGCCGTATTGTCAGTCGAAATTGCATTCCACTTCTTGGTTGTTTTGACAGATCATTGTAAGCTGGTTGTACGGATTTTGTCCATCTGTCAGTGTGTACCCTGGTGATCGCTACGGGCTATTATCGACTGGCTCGATCAGAGAAGGATCATCGTTTGCTGGATTGTTTACGCGCAGCGAGACGCGATGGGCAGTGAGCCATTCCGCAGGATAGGGGGTTGCCAGGATTTTATGCAACATTTCCGGCGGTGTGTGCGGATGGGTCCATTGCTGTTCGTGTTCGGGCAGCAGCAGTGCGGGCATACGGTCGTGGTACTGGCGTACAAATTCGTTTGGCGGTACGGTGATCAGAGTAAAGGTGTGCAAAGGTTCTGGTGCGTCCGGTGGCTGCCAGGATTCCCAGAGCCCTGCAAAGGCGAATAACTGGTAATCGGGTAAATGGATGAGGTATGGAACTTTTCGGGTACCTTCCTGACGCCACTCGTAAAAACCGGTAGAAACAACCAGACACCGGCGATGGAAAAAGGCGGAGCGGAAAGCAGGTTTGTTCGCTAATGTTTCAGCACGTGCATTGATCAATCGGTTGCCAATTGCAGGATCCTTTGCCCAGTGGGGGATCAGCCCCCAGCGAAAAAGTTGGACTTCGACAGCATCTGTATCAGAGTTCCAGGTAATCACCAGCGCTTCGTCTGTTGGAGCGATGTTGTACCGTTTAGGAGGAAGTGCCGGAACCGTTACATTGAAGCGATCTTCAATGTCCTGTTGGGAGGCAAACATTGTGTAGCGTCCGCACATTGCTCATCAGTTGTTTTTCTCCAGAAATTTTTGTAAATTAGTTCTTGAAGAAAGGGCTTATGACGGTTGAAGGGGCTGAATGGGTGCATTGATCCAGCGACGATCCATAGTGGTGGGTGTTGATGAACAGTTGCAACACCTTATAGAATGGCTCCGGCAATGTCCCGATGTGCAAATCCGAACATTTGAAGGCCGCATTGTCACCCGATCAGATATCGTTGATTGTGATGCTGTGTTTGTCCGAAGTGTCACGCGGGTCAACGAAAGTTTGCTGGGATTGACCAATGTCCGGTTCGTTGGCTCAGCATCTTCGGGGCGAGACCACGTGGATGAAGCATTTCTGAAGAGAAATAACATTGTGGTTGCGACTGCTCACGGGATGAATGCGCCGACAGTGGCGCAGTATGTTCTGTACGTGCTTCTTCGATGGGCACAGCAGTATGAAGTTCCATTGTCCAATGCTGTTTTGGGAGTTGTTGGATATGGTGCTGTTGGTCGGATTGTAGCGTGGTTGGGGCAACAATTGGGAATGCCGGTGCTGATCAATGATCCACCGCTGGAGGAGGAACATTTTCCATTCCCGGCAGCGTATGAAGTCGTTCCTTTGCAAGAGCTGCTGTCCCGGTCCGATGTTGTGACGCTTCACGTTCCCCTGACGCGCGAGGGACGGTATCCAACGCTGGGATTGATTGGGGTGGACGAATTGACAAGACTTAAGCCGCATTCGCTGCTGATCAATACCAGCAGAGGTGGCGTTGTCGATGAAATTGCGCTGTTGCTCCATCTCCAGGCGGAAGCACCGCTGGTTACAGCTGTGGATGTGTGGGAAGGGGAACCGTTACCGAATATCGATCTGGTACAGGCGGTGTGGTTCCCAACGCCTCACGTCGCTGGTTATTCCGTGGAAGCAAGGCTGCGGATGCAGTATCGGTTGCTGGAAATTTTTTCCAGGGTGTTTGGTGAATGTACCGAAGCAATGCGAGCAGCGGACCGGGCAATTACCACACTTTTGCAGAGTTCGGAGATCGTATCCGTCGGTGCAGATCGCCAATCGGTATTGCTGGAACACCTGAAGCGGGTTCGTCCTCTGGAAAAGATTGCAGAACAGTTCCGGGGATGTGCTACCAGTTATCAGTGTGCCTCATCGGTATTTGATTCTTTGCGGCGAGAAGTAGCAAGGATGCACGAATTGCATCTTCCAGTGCTATCT
>WFXC01000004.1 GCA_015490805.1 Candidatus Kapaibacterium sp. | reverse complement strand
TGGATAGTTATGGGAAGGTAGTGAAGCGGTTGGTAGATGAGGTACGGGAAGCGGGGAGTGAGCAGATGGTGATCTGGGATGGACGGGATGAGCAGGGGCAGTTGGTAGCCAGCGGATTGTATTTCTGCAAGATGACGCTGGAGAATCGGGAGACCTTAGTGCAGCCGGTGCACGTGGTGCGGTAGAGAACGGGAGTCATTGAGACTTGATCGAAACCCTCCCCGGCTCCGGTCAAGGAGCTTTGAGGAGGGTTTTTTATTGGCATTCGGTGAAGTTTGTGAGCTGCTCTCACTCAGGGGATCATTTCTACCGGGTGTTCTATTCTGAGTGCCAGACATCATCACGCGGGATGTAGCTGCCAACCGGAAGTAAATGCATAACTTTGCAAATTTATAAGATGTTCAATGCAATGAGACAGTATGATGGGCTACCGAGAATTGTTCCCGTATTTGCGAGAAACTCCAACCATTTATTTGAATCACGCAGCAACCAGCCCGTTGCCAACGCCGGTGGTGAAAGCGGTCTCGCATTATTTGCACGAGCGTTCCGCAGGCAAGATCAATTTCTGGCAGGAAGACTGGGAGGTTGTGAGGCAGTGTCGGGAAAAAATCGCTGCTTTAATCAACACAACTTCTGACCGAATTGCATTAATGCACAATACTTCTGCTGGCATTCAGATCCTTGCACAGGGATTGCCGTGGCAGCCTGGCGATGAGATTTTAATGATTGATCAGGAATTCCCTGCCAATGTATACCCGTACCGCACTTTGGAGGCAATGGGAGTAAAGGTACGATTATTGCCAGCACCCGATGGTCGGTCGACTCCTGAACTCTTTTCGCAGTACGTCAGTGAACGCACCCGGGCAATTGTTGTCAGTGCCGTGCAGTTTTTGAGCGGCTATCGTACGCCGTTGACAGACCTGCGACAGCTTTGCGACCAATATGGATGCTGGCTTCTGGTAGATGCTATTCAGGCTGTTGGGAGTATACAGATCGATGTGCAGCAAACGCCGGTGGATGCGCTGGTGGCTGGAGGACAGAAATGGATGATGTCGCCGCACGGGACAGGATTTCTGTACATTTCCGAGGCGTTGCAGGCACAACTTCGCCGAACACCTTTTAGCTGGCTATCTGTACCGGATCCGTGGGATTTTTTCCGATACGATCAGCAACCTGTGCCGCAGGCACGGCAGTTTGAGGCAGCAACATTGAATTATCCCGGCTTTTATGGGATGGAAGCAGCCCTTGATCTCCTCTTGAAAGTTTCGCCAGCAGCGATCGAACAGCGAATTGCTCATCTGGTGCAATATTTACAGGAGCAGTTGCAGGAAATCGAATCGGTAAGATTGTACACACCCGAAGATCCAGAGCTGCGAGCGGGAATTCTGACCGTCCAAGTTGGGGAGAACGAGGAACAGGCAAAAGCAGTTGCCAAATTTTGTATGAAGCACGGTGTGCACATTGCTTATCGCAGTGGCAAGATTCGGTTTTCGCCACATTTCTATAACACGCCTGACGAAATTGATCGGGCAGTGAGGATTTTTCAAAAAGGGCTTGATACTGTGCTTCAGCAGCCAGTCGCTGCTTCCGGTGAATAAGCAGTACAGGTCAAAAGGATGGCAGGGCAATGGCAGGGCATAGGTAATGTGTTGCAGCGTGTACACCGGGCGTCGGGATGATTGAGATGTTGGGTGACGATAGCGTTGAGGCTACGCTGTTGCTGCTGGTTATCAGCCCTTTGTGGTGAGAACCAGTTGAAAAAAGGGTGGAGACAATGGTGATCCTGCAATGGCTGGTTGTCAGCGTTGGGGCATACTTTGTTGGATCGATCCCTTTTGCATACTTGCTGGCAAAGCGTTATGGGATCGATGTGCGCCGGGTGGGAAGTCGAAATGTTGGTGCTCGCAATGTCTTTGATGTAACCCGGCGGCTGGATTTAGCAATCGTTGTGGGAATCCTGGATGCTGCTAAAGGAGCAATAGCAGTAGCCGGCAGTTTGGTGTTGTTCCCTGATCAATGCCATTTGGCGGCTGGTGCACTGTTTTTTGCTGTGACCGGGCATAACTATCCCGTCTGGCTCCACTTCCACGGCGGACGGGGACTGGCGACTGCTGCGGGAGGATTTCTGGTTTTCCATCCGCTGCCCATCGTGTTCTTTCTCTTGATGTGGCTGACGGGATATTTCGTTATCCGTCGCAATGTGCACGTTGGCAATGTTGCCGGCGCTCTGGGTACGCCGATACTGCTGTGGTCAGCGCCACCATTTTATGTCGATCTTCTGCGGACTACCGATTGCGTTACTTCGTCACTGCTTGTTCTGATAACAACTTTGGTGTGTTTGCAGATTTTTATTCGACATCTGGAACCAATAAGGGCAATTTTTCGTCAGGGACAGCACGATGATACGACCGATAGTGGATCAACTGATTGAGTGGGGCTTAACGGTGCTGTTAGCATTGATGCTGGCAGTGCGAGATGTTGATCAGCCAGCGGCTACCCGGTCTACAACCTATCCGATTGTTTTTTCTATGGAACGGTTGCCGGATTACCACGTTTTGTTGAGCTATCCACAGCGAAATACAGCAATGTTCTATGGAGTGAATTAAAAAGGACGGTGCTTATGCAGTGGCGATGGATTCTTTTGTTCAGCATTGTACTCAGTACTGGCGTAGTGGCGCAAGAGGTGGCATTACAGGATACCAGTGGTGAGCGAGGCAGCATTCTGCTTCAGCCGATCGTGGGAGAAGTGCCTGCGGGAACGCAGAAAATAAAAATTCGGTTGCGCTATGCCTATCGGCTGTTGGTCTGGCAGGGAATGCAGCCGGCAGAGGGGTATGCTGCGCAGTGTAGCCAGCCGAAAGTGGTATCTGAGACGGTGGATTGGGATGCCGGGATTGCTGAGATTGCGGTTGTGTGTGATTCTGTGACATTGCCTGCTGATCAGGGCATTGCGCTGCTCCGCTGGGAAGTGCTGGCGGGCAGTGATTCCGTTGTCGTTGTCGAGTTGCAGAGCATCGAGGTTGATGGGCAGCCGCTGCCAATCGCAAAGGCGAAAGGAATCATCCGGATCACGTCGCCACCCGTACGGTCTGTTGAAGGGGATGTGCTGGAAATTCTCAGTGAGAATCCGTTGCGCTATCGGCTCACTGTTCGCTATCGTTTAGTTGCGCCCTCACCGGTGACCTTTCGAGTGTTTGCTACTGACGGTACGAAAATTGTGGAGCGACAACTGCCGCGGCAGGAAGCTGAAGTCTACCTAAAGCAGAAATTTGAGTTTCCGGAAGTTTATGCAAATGGGCTGTACTTTTTGGTAATGGAGACAGAGAGAGGTGCTTATGTGCTGCCGTTTACGCTGGTCCGCTAAGATTGTCATTTTCCTTTTTTTCAGCAGCGCCGTTGCTTTTGCCCGAATAGATTCCTACGGCAAAGAGTTCTGGCTCTGTTTCCAGAAGAACTACCGTCAGCAGGGTGGTCGGCCCAATCTTCGATTAGAGCTTTTTATCACCGCAGTGCGTGAAGCTCGCGTGCGTATTGAGATCGAAGAGTTGCGGTTCTACCGGGAGGTGCAGGTGCCGGCGCGAAGTGTTGTGAATGTTTCGATCCCGCCGGGGGCACAAATAGTGAGTTCGGAGGTCAAAAACCGCAAAGCCATTCATATTGTCGCTGATCAACCCATTTCTGTGTACGGATTGAACCGGCGTCCTCAGTCGACTGATACGTACCTGGGGTTGCCAGTATCAGCATTGGGTACAGAGTATCGAGTTGTGGCTTATACGAAGCTGTCGCGGGATTACCTGTCGCAGTTTGCCATTATTGCGACTGAAGATGACACCAAAGTGACGATTGTTCCAACGGCTGAAACCCGAAAACGGCGTCCACCAGGGGTTCCGTTTACCATTGAACTGGATCGCGGCGAAGTGTACCAGGTTATTGCCGCCTATGACATTCGATCTCCCAGTGATCTTACCGGTTCCTATATCCGGGCAAGCAAACCGGTTGCTGTGTTTAGCGGACATTCCTGTGCGTATGTGCCGCCGCTGGTGCAGGCGTGTAATCATCTGGTGGAACAGATCCCACCGATGTCCAAGTGGGGAAAGCACTTTTACGTTGGCAAATTGGCGAAACGAAAGCGGTATACGGTACGAGTGGTGGCTGCCTATCCGAATACAAAAGTGTTTGAGAACAACCGGCTGGTAGCAACGCTGAATGCTGGCGAGTTCTATGAAAACTCCAACGTGCGTGATAACATTTTGATTGCTTCCGATCGCCCGGTACTGGTAGCACAATATGCTCACGGGTCGGATGATTTGCGGGATCGGATCGGCGATCCAATGATGATTCTCATCACGCCGACACAGCAGTTTCTGCCCTACTACCAGTTTGCTACCCCCGTTCGAGGAACCTGGCGCCACTATATCAATCTGATTGTGCCGCGCAGTGCTCTGGGATCGTTGCGGCTGGATGGCAAACCGGTAGACACCACCATTTTCCAGCGAATCGGGGTCAGTCGTTACTACTTTGCGCAACTCCAGGTGCCGTACGGAACGCATATTATCCAGGCGGATGAGCCATTCGGGATGTACTCCTATGGTCTGGGTTATGGAGTGGATGATTACGATGCTTACGGAAATGTTGCCGGGCAATCTTTCGAGGAAGTGCGGGAAGTGCCTGACACCTTAGCTCCCATTGCGGAGGAGATCGAAGGGAATGGATCAGCATTGATTGTTTTGCGAGACGACCGGAATAATGATTGGGGATTAAAATCCGTTCGCACCTTGCTGTTCCAGGGACTGCGGTTTACATTGCCTCGCATTGTGGAGGGAGTGCCGCAAGCTACCTTTGAAGTTCGCCCCGAGGTCGTGGGAAGCTACGGATTTGGTCAGTTTGAAGCGGAAGATCGGGCAGGCAACAAAACAGTCTTTACGGTCTGTTATACTCGCGATTTACTGCAAAATCGCTTCGTTTTCTTTGTGCTATCCGGAACGCATCAGCAGTGCCCGTCCCCGTCACAGTGGGAAGCAGAAGCTTTTGTCCACTATCAGCAGGGACTGGCACAGGGAAATTTTCCACAGATTGGCGATGTAACGACAAAGGGATACTTTACGGGGCGAGCCATTTCAGATTGGAGCGCCGGAGCAGGGATTGTGTATCGCTGGAATTACCGCATTGGCGTTGGTGTTTCGGTTCGACTGGCACGTCCGCAGCATCTGCTGGTAGCACCGGATACCTTTCAAAGTCGGGTGCGGCTGCCAGATGGACGCTTTGTTCGGCTTCAGGAGGCGACAGCGTTGACTTTTCAGGGCTGGATTTTGAGCTGGACTGCAAAGGTTGAATGGTACTGGACTGCATTTCTTTACGCCCTGGCAGGAGCACAAATGGATGTAGTACTGGATCAGTCCGTAATTGTGGAACGCCGCATTCTAAAGCCCTCCGGATATGTTTATGACAATGGTACCAACCGGCTCACTGTTTTTGAGGGATCGCTCGAAGCGTTTCAGCGTACCTCTTTTGGGGGCATTGCTGGAATAGGGGCGCGGGCAAATGTGTGGCGGGGATGGAATGTGTTTGGCGAAGTCTTTTTGAATTATGCGCTGACCTCAGTGGCGACCGATGTAGAGTGGAAGTGGCACGGGCTTAACCTGCGGGTAGGGATTCGCCACGCGCTCTTTGTGCCCTGAGTCTCCAGTTTTGCTGGTGGAAAGTTCCGGCGATATTTTATCGCCTCCTGAAGCCTGCCAATTCCTTGTGTTCTTTCCCGCCCTGCTTTGATAAACCATTCCCTGCGTAGAGGACCCCAGTGTGGTGCAAGGGTTTTGCAATACCTGAAGCTGATGAAATCCTGACCGCTTTTTCGAGGAAATTTGATAAATTGCAAAGTTTGTTACAGCAATGCGGAGGAGCTGATGGCAGAAGCAGGGCGGAAAGCGGTGATTATGGCCGGGGGCTTTGGAACACGTCTTCGCCCACTGACCGTAGATCTCCCGAAACCAATGGTTCCTGTTGCCAATGTACCGATGATGGAGCACATTGTGTACTTACTGCGACGCTACGATTTTACGCAGTTGATGTCGCTGCTCTACTTTTTTCCGGAGAAGATTACTGCCTACTTTGGCAATGGCACTCGCTTTGGTGTTTCGATGGATTATATGATGGCAGAGGCAGATTATGGCACGGCAGGGAGTGTTCGAAATGCCTACCAGTTTCTGGATCAGCGATTCCTGGTGATTAGTGGCGATGTGCTCTGCGATTTCGATCTGGAAAAAGCGTGGCAGTATCATCAGCAGAAACAGGCAGATGCTACCATTGTATTGACGCGGGTGGATAATCCGTTGCCTTTTGGCATCGTAATGCTCGATGAGGATGGACGCATTGTCCGGTTTTTGGAAAAACCGTCGTGGGGGGAGGTTTTTTCCGATACGATTAACACGGGCATTTATATCCTGGAACCGCACGTGCTGGAGTTGATCCCATATCAGCGAGAGTTTGATTTCAGCAAAGATTTGTATCCGTTGATGCTCCGCAAGGGAATGCGATTGTATGGGTACATTGCTGATGGATATTGGCAGGACATTGGCAATTTGAGTCAATATCAACAGGCACATCGGGATGTTTTACAGCGAAAGGTTCGGATTGATATTCCCGGCGAAGAGAGCAATGGAAATCACATCGATCCATTGGCTGAGATTCATCCCACAGCGCAGGTGGAGGGATCAATTATCGGACGCAATGCCCGCATTGGAGCTTACGCGGTGGTACGTCATTCCGTTGTGGGTGATGGGACGGAGATAGGCGAAGGAGCACAGGTTGTGGGATCGGTGCTGTGGAATAATGTGAGAGTGGGAAAGGGGGCAGAGTTGAGCGAGGATGTTGTTGCGCACGACGTTGACATAGGGGCTTTTGCCACGATTGCCGAAAATGTTTTTATTGCACATCATTGCCGCATTGGAGATTACGCACAATTGCTGCCGAACATCAAACTGTGGCCCAATAAGCAGGTAGAAGCCCGGGCGGTGCTCTCCCGGAGCCTGGTTCAGGAAGAAAAGTGGCTGCGGGAATTATTCACGGGACCCCGGATCACGGGGACAACGAATGTTGAGATTAATCCAGATTTTGGAGCGCGGTTCGGCGCTGCTTTCGGTAATGCCTTAGGGAAAGGGGTCAGTATCGTTGCCAGTCGAGATCCAGCGTTAGCCTCCCGGATGATTAAACGCTCTATTACTGCCGGTCTGATGTCGGCCGGCATCAGTGTCGTGGATTTGCAGGTGACGCCGTTGCCGTTGACTCGACAATTCCTGGCTGCTGGAAATCAACTGGCTGGTATCCACGTTCGGCGTTCGCCGGTGGATCCCGGGCAGACTGATATCATTGTGCTGGATAAAGATGGACGCGATCTTTCCAGCGGAACAACCAAGAAAGTGGAGCGGTTGTTTATCGGCGAGAACATTCGGCGAGTTGCTCCGGAAGAAGTCGGCAGCATCACGTATCCGGAACGGACAATGGAGGGATACATCTCGCGGTATACCCAGGCACTGCAACTGGAAGCACTCCAGCAGCGACGATTCACGGTTGTCATCGACTATTCGTACGGTATTACGGCGACAATGTTTCCGAAGATTCTGGGCGAGCTGCAAGTGCAGGCGGTAGCGCTCAATGCGTACGTTGATCCGATCCGCTCCACCCGGGATGAGCAGCGACTTCAGGAAGCGCTCCAGCAATTGAGCCATCTGGTAACCTCCCTGCGGGCTGATGCGGGTTTCGTCATCGATCCAGGTGCTGAAAAGATTTTTCTCGTGGATGAGCAGGGAAATGTGTGTCCACAGGGTCGATTGCTGACGATTGTAGCCAAACTGTTTCTGGAAACTCATCGAGAATGGGAACCGTACAAAATTGCAGTGCCGATTTCAGCCACTGAGGAAGTGGAGATGATAGCGGGCGATTACGATGTCGCTGTCGTTCGAATTCAAAATTCTCATTCTGCAATGATTGAAGCGACGCGCGATCCCGATGTCAAATTTGTCGGAGGGACACGAGGTGGATTTATTTTCCCAGAATTTTTTATCGCGTCGGATGCAATGTTCACCATTGGCAAAGTCCTGGAAATGCTGGCGCTTACCCATACCAGCATTGCTCAATTGGACGCATCACTGCCGCGGCGGGTGCAATTGGTAGAAGCGATTGATTGCCCGTGGGAAAAGCGGGGAACGGTGATGCGGTATGCAATGGAGATGAGTGAGGGGAAGCGACGGATTCTGGTAGATGGCGTGAAGATTTACGAAAATGGTGTTGCGGTGTTGATCATCCCCGATCGGGAACGACCCGTATTCTACGTGTTTGCTGAGGCGGACACAGAGCAGGAAGCTCGGCAGTATCTTCAACAGTACGCAGAGTTGCTTAAACAATGGAGGGAGGCAGAATGAAACAGGATGTTCGATTAACGCAGGTGTTATCGCCGAATCGCATTCGGACGCATGTTCGAGCCACATCGAAAGAGGAAGCGTTGCGTATTTTAGCAGAACTGATTGCGCAGGATAATAACGTCGCGGCGGAGGAGGTACTGGAAAAAATTGTGGAACGGGAAAAGCTGATGTCCACCGGCATTGGCAAAGGCTTTGCCTGTCCGCACGCAAAATTTGATGCGCTTCCTGCTAATCAGGCAGCGCTCATTACGCTGGAGGAACCCATTGAGTTTGATTCTCTGGATCAGCAACCGGTGAATATTGTGTTGATGCTGGTAGGACCAACTTCCGCGGTTGGGGAACATCTACGGTTGCTCAGCCGTATTTCACGATTGATGGTAGCACAGGAAGTGCGAGACCGCATTCTTCAGAGCCAGACGCCGGAGGAAGTGCTGGCAATTTTGCGACAGGAAGAAGAACGGCGGATTGAGACGCAACAAAAGGAGGCGTCGAAGAACGAATGAGCCAGCGTATTCAGCGAGTCCGGGGAATGCAGGATGTATTGCCGGGAGAGGTGTGGAAGTGGCGGTATGTAGAGCAGGGATTGATGCACATTGCTACTGCCTTTGGCTATCAGGAAATTCGGACGCCAGTACTGGAACCCGCTGAGCTGTTTATCCGGAGTGTTGGCGAAACGACCGATATTGTTGGCAAAGA
This sequence comes from Candidatus Kapaibacterium sp., assembly GCA_015490805.1. GTDB lineage: Bacteria > Bacteroidota > Ignavibacteria > Kapaibacteriales > WFXC01 > WFXC01. The sequence goes on along the minus strand of WFXC01000004.1, from coordinate 95,568 downwards.
AATGTACGTTTTTGAAGATCGGGGCGGGGATATTTTGAGCTTGCGCCCGGAGATGACTGCCAGTATTGTACGAGCTGTCATCGAGAATCATCTCTTGCAGCAGCAGCCGATTGCCCGGTTGTGGTACTATGGACCAATGTTTCGTCGGGAACGCCCACAAAAAGGGCGGTATCGTCAGTTTCATCAGTATGGAGCAGAAGTGGTCGGATCACCTCATCCGGAAAGCGACGTGGAAATTATCAGTATGGCGTGGCAATTGCTGCAACACTTCGGATTGTCGCAACTGGAGCTGCGCATTAATACGCTGGGCAACGCAGAAACGCAGCAACGGTATCGCTCTGCTCTGGTTTCGTATTTAGAGCCCCACAAAGACCAACTGAGTCCGGAAAGTCAAGCACGATTGGTTACCAATCCGCTGCGGATCCTGGATTCCAAAAGTGAGCAGGATCGGGCAATTGTAGAGCAAGCACCGAAAATTGTGGATTTCTTAGATGAGGAAAGTCGAGCTTTCTTTGACACAGTCCTTTCACTGCTGGATCGACTTTCCATTCCGTACGTTGTTGATCCATACCTGGTGCGCGGGCTGGATTACTACCGCCATACGGCTTTTGAAATTGTTTCAACGGCGCTGGGGGCACAGAATGCTTTGTGCGGTGGCGGACGATATGATGGATTGGCAGCTTTGTTGGGCGGTAAGCCATTTCCCGCTGTTGGTTTTGCACTGGGGGTGGAACGGTTATTGTTGGTTTTGGAAGCCGAGGACAGATTTCCTGCAAAACCGCCGGTCGCACAGGTTTACATTGCTGCGGTCGGAGAAGCCCCGATGCGAGAAGTGGCACTAATGCTTGCCAATCGATTGCGAGCTGAGCATATTCCGACGACGGTTGATCTGCTTCGCCGGTCGGTCAAAGGGCAATTACGGGAAGCCAACCGTTATGGGGTTCAATTAGTTGTTATCGTGGGTGAGCAAGAGTGGCAGCAGGGAATGGTTGTCGTAAAAGATATGGCGTCGGGCGAACAGGAACTGGTTGCTGAAGCTACGCTGGTTCAGGAGGTCATTCGTCGTCTGCGCCAGGAAACAAATGAATCGTAAGCAACGTGCTTATGTGGAAAAAGGCGGTTATTCAACTTTTCAAGCGATTGCCCCATTACCTGACAGCCCGTAATATCAAGTTAGCACTGGCAGCTCTGGGACTGGTTCTAACGGTCTTTATGCTCCTTTATATGCAGGTGCTGATTCGAGAGCTCCGTCGGCGGGAACAGATGATGATCGATCTTTATGCCAGTGCTTTCAAGCATTATACAATGCCATCAACGCAGCCGGGAGAAGATATTCGGTTTTTTCTGGAGAAGATTGTGCCTGCCGTTGATTTCCCCGTGATTATCACCGATGCAGAGGGAGAGCCGTATAAACCCTACACCGAATTCACTCTTAACATCGATCTTTCCCCTTACAAAACCGAGGAAGAGCAGTATCGGTATTTGAAAGAGCTGCTCAAAGAAATGGAGCAGGATCATCCGCCCATCGTGTTTCGCTATCCGGGACATGGGGTGTTGATGAAAATCTACTACGCCGATTCCCAACTGCTGCGTCAGCTTCAGGTGCTGCCGCTGGTTGCGCTTGTTGCTGTGACGTTGTTCATCCTGATTGGCTATTGGGGCTTTAGCTACGTTCGGCGGAATGAACAGAACCGGGTGTGGGTTGGACTGGCAAAAGAAGCTGCCCATCAACTGGGCACTCCTCTGTCCAGTTTGCTGGCGTGGGCGGAGCTGGCAAAGATGAATATCCAGAATCCGGAGCAGTTGCGGCAAATCATTACCGAGATGGAAAAGGATTTGCAACGAATGCAGAAAATAGTGGAACGGTTTTCCAAAATTGGTTCGATCCCGGAGCGAAAAGCGGAAAACCTGGCAACGCTTATGCACGATGTTGTAGAGTATTACCGCTATCGGATCCCTCACCTGGGCAAGCAAATTGAAATTGTGGAACAGTATGAACCGATCGTTCGCCCGGTGAATCCTGAGTTGTTTCAGTGGGTGATCGAAAATCTGCTCAAAAATGCAGTGGAGGCGATTGATCAGGTCAGTGGGCGGATTGAGCTCAGCCTGGAGCAAAAAAACGGCAAAGCGGTGATCCAGATCCGCGACAATGGGAAAGGAATGTCCCCGGCAGTGCGGCGATCGGCTTTCCGTCCGGGTTTTACGACCAAAAAGCGGGGGTGGGGCTTAGGATTGCCGCTTTGTAAGCGAATTATTGAGGAATACCATCAGGGCAAAATCTGGATCAAAGAAACCGGTGTTGGCAAAGGGACCACTTTTCATATTGAGCTGTAATCAGCTACCGGGGCATTGCCGATCATCAGGTCATAAACAGGTACTGCTTCCACTCTTCCTGAATGGTATGTTCCGAAAGCCGCATAAACAGTACAAAATTGGGGCGGCGTGGCTGACGCAGTAATTTCATATGTGCCTCTTCGGGTGTTCGATTTCCCTTCTTCGCATTACAAGGAATGCAGGCTGTGACCAGATTTTCCCACGTATCTTCACCACCGCGGGATTTTGGGATCACGTGGTCGATGGTTAATGCTGTCGAGCGGCGACCGCAGTACTGACACTGGAATCGATCGCGGCGAAAGATGTTGCGTCGGGATAACTCGACCTTGCGGAAAGGAACGCGTACATATCGGTTCAGCCGGATAACGCTGGGAAAGGGATATTCCTGGCGAATGGAGCGAATTTTCCGTCCTTGAAGAACCTCGACAACTTCCGCCTTGCGGAGAAGAACCAAAATAATTGCCTTTTTAACGCTGCAAATGGTCAGCGGTTCATAGCTCTGATTCAAAACCAGGACACTCCCTGTAAGCACACCGTTGCGTCGTGGTGCTACCATCGGTACCGTGTGCAACTGCCTGCTGAATGTTGAACTCCTCTGCCTTGTTATCTGACCAGCGTTGTTGATCGTTCATTGCTGCATAATTGCATACCGCAATAACGTAGAGCGACTGCCTTGAATTGTACCGGGAGGAAGAGTACCCAGTGGATGTCTGGAATGTTAGAGCAGAGACCAGAGATTCGCTTTGAGTAGACCAATACCATTTCCAACTATAGCATTCATTTTTGTTGCGGCAAGATTGTTCCCACTAAGAAAGCTGCAATGGCTGTCAATATCCGCTGCAAGGTGGTGTATCCAAGCAACTGCCGGTGATTCACGGAGGAACCAGTGAATTCAGTGAGTAATACGCTGCTGTTTACTGTATTCCACAAAGGCATACGACAGTAACAATGCTCAATACGGGAACGCGAGATGTTTACATTGGTATGCTTGGTATGCACTGGCTTTCATCGGTATCAAGCGGAGGGTGGGGGACTCGAACCCCCATAGGCCGAAGCCCGGCGGTTTTCAAGACCGCTGCCATACCAGTTAGGCGAACCCTCCAGAAAATGGATTTTGCGGCACTATAAACGAGCAATGGCAAGGGTTTAGTACACCGAGTTCTGAGAAGGGAAACTTCAGGGATACGTGGTAGGGGTGAGTTAGACAATCAAAAACAGACCTTGCAGGAAACTTTTCAGTCAGCCAGTCGTTAGAACAGGTCTCCGTTGTTTCGAGAACGCTGGCAAGTTGAACGAACTTAATGATCAACGATGCACCGTTTGTCTTTACCGTTCAAGCTGCGATGGGAGGATCGCTACTTCCTCCGGAAATTTCCTCGAATGGTTGCAGGTTCGGACAAATCCTTGGCTCAGCGTATTAGAGAGCAGGCAACCGCCATTGTTCAGGGAGAAATTCCACGAATAGTCGATCAACAAAGTCAGGGACACGCTCTGATGTGTGCGCTGGTGTTAGCAGCGTATCGGGAGCTGCAGCTTACCCGATCGGAGCCAGAACTTCTGGAATTTTTAGCAAAAATGTTTTGTAAGGCTGCTGGTGGGAAATATGTCCAATGGGGAAGTCGCCTGATGCTATGGTTTCAACGAGACGCCCGGCGCTTTGTCCGGTTCTTTTCGGGCGATCGGACGCAGCGGGCCTATGGAAAGTGGTTCCGAATTGTCGAAGAGGAAACGGATACACAGTTTCGAGTGCTGGTGCAGCGATGCGGGTTTTATGACTTTTTCCATCGACACCAAGAGCCTCGGCTCACCCGGATTCTCTGCGAGTGGGATTACCTCTGGGCAGATGAAATCAATCGGGTTGATCGAGGAGTTGTTTTCAAACGTCCCCAGACCATAGCGCAAGGAGCGGATCATTGTGCCTTCGAGTTCCACTTTACCCGGTCTGCTGGTGGTACGGAGCGCGCTGGGCAGACAGCGAAAATCCGGGATAACCGAAATGGGGGCAGATGACAATCTGCTGGCGGTGGAAACAGCCGTTGCGGAACGGTCATTGATTGGCATGCGCTGTACCCCTGCGTTTGCAGATCGCAGTAGAGGAGTAATGCAGCCATTGCTGTTGTGTAGTGCCAGCGGCTGCTTGATACGGGCTGAAGAAAAGAACGCGCTTTTCGTCTCTACACTTTGCAAATGGGAAGTGGAACAATGGAGGGGGAGGGATGAGCAAAGCCTTGTTTATCGTGGATGTCCAGAATGATTTCTGCCCCGGAGGTGCATTACCCGTTCCAGATGGTGATGCAGTAGTTCCGGTCATCAATACGTTGATACCGCACTTTGCCTTTGTCTTTGCTTCAAAAGACTGGCATCCGGAGCACACCAAACACTTTGAGAAGTGGCCCCCCCATTGCATTCAGGGAACGCGGGGTGCACGATTTCATCCGCAATTGAATCGAGGAGCCATCCAGCAGGTGTTCCTCAAGGGGACATCGACAGAAGATGATGGATATTCCGCCTTTGAAGCTACCAATCAGGATCTGGAAACATTTCTGCGACAAAAAGGAATTACGCAGTTGTACGTTGTAGGGCTTGCAACGGATTATTGTGTTAAGCAGACAGCCTTAGATGCAGTTCGCCGTGGCTTTGAAACCTTTGTGGTGGTAGAGGCGGTGCGGGCTGTCAACGTTCATCCGGAAGATGGACAAAAAGCGCTGGGGATGATGCAACAGGCAGGAGTGAATATTGTGCACACTGATGACGTGGTAAATGGGAGTTGAAAAAATGCGATCGGTGCTTTTCTGGATTCTCTGGATTGGAATGCCGTTGTGGGGATTTTCACAAAAAGTTTTTCAGGATACTGTAGATGCTCCTTTTGATCTGGTGTGGAAAGCAGCAGTTACGGCGATTGAAGAGACCGGGTGTGAAATTGAGCAAAAACGTCCGGTGGAGACGGAAGAAGCGCTCTGGAAAGCAAAAATTGCTTCTTCTTTCTGCGTTTTAGCTACCAATCCGGACTCTACCGATGCGGTGTTTGATCAATATGCCAAGCGAGTACCGTATATCCGTGGCGGTGTGTGGACATCTGCACGGATCCAGTATGTGTTTTACCTCACAGAGTTACCTGATGGACGGGTTGCAGCGCGGTTGCGTGGGCGGATGAGCGGATACGAGCAGCACGTCACGTCCACATTTCATTATTTTGCCTCGAATGGTCAGTTGGAAGCACAGTTGTTCCAGCGCTTTCAACAGTTGCTCCATCAGTTCTGGCGTGAAGCGCAGCAGGCGGAAGGATAATTGATGGCAGGAAGTCGGTGGGAACGTGTGCTGGTAACCGGTGCTGCCGGGTTTCTGGGATCGCATTTAAGTGAACAACTGCTGCGCGCTGGATGTACGGTGATTGGTATTGACAATTTTGATCCCTTCTATCCCCGCCCGATCAAGGAAGCAAACATTGCTGCCTTGCGGGAATCAGAGCGTTTTTTGTTTTTTGAGGGAGATCTTCGTGATCAGGAATTTCTGGAAAAGGTTTTTTTGTCTGCAAAGCCGCAGATTGTTGTGCATTTAGCGGCAAAAGCAGGGGTTCGTCCGTCGCTGCGCCAGCCGGAAGCGTATTATCAGGTGAACGTGATCGGAACGCTCCGATTGTTAGAAGTGATGCGGCAGCAGAATGTTCCCTATCTGGTTTTCGCCTCTTCTTCCTCGGTATATGGGAATCGGAACACCGTTCCATTTCGAGAAACTGATCCTGTGGATCATCCAGTTTCACCGTATGCAGCGACCAAGAAAGCCGGGGAATTGCTCTGTTACACATATCATCATCTGTACGACTTTTCGGTGAGTTGTCTTCGCTTTTTTACGGTCTACGGACCACGGCAGCGACCTGAGATGGCAATTCACAAATTCACGCGGTTGATTGACCTGGGAATGCCGGTAACCCTCTATGGGGATGGATCCAGCCGTCGGGATTACACTTACGTGGATGATGTTGTTATGGGCATTCTGTTAGCAATGGAACATCTGGATGGCTATGAGATTTTTAATCTGGGGGAGTCACAGACCATTTCTTTGCTGGAGGTGGTGCGCACCATTGAAAAGCATCTGGGAAAGTCAGCAAAGGTTGAGTGGCAGCCTTTTCAGCCCGGCGATGTATATCAGACTTATGCGGATATTTCCAAAGCGCAGCAGCAGTTGGGATATCGTCCAACGACGGATTTTGATACTGGTATCCAGCAGTTTTGCCAGTGGTATCAACAGGAGAAAGCGAAATGGCTGCCGTGGTTGGGAACCGTTCAGGTGGAATCTGCGAAATAAATGGTGGGGTGAAAGATGACGGACATTGAAATTGCTCGAAGTGTGACATTGCAGCCTATCGAAGAAGTAGCAGCGGCAATTGGTTTGCGCAAGGATGATTTGCTGTTGTACGGTCCGTACAAAGCGAAGGTCACGATTGAGGTTGTTAATCGGCTGCTGGCGCAGAATCATCAGCGTGGGAAGTTGATTCTGGTCAGTGCGATGACGCCAACCCCAGCAGGGGAAGGGAAAACCACGGTGAGTATTGGACTTTCACAGGCGCTCAATTTTATCGGGAAAAAGGCGGTTGTGACGTTGCGTGAACCTTCGCTGGGTCCTGTGATGGGGCGCAAAGGGGGCGCAACAGGCGGTGGATATGCGCAGGTCTTACCAATGGAAGACATCAACCTGCATTTCACTGGAGATTTTCACGCCATTACCGCTGCACACAATCTGCTGGCAGCAGCTATTGATAATCATTTGCATTTTGACAATTCGCTGCGACTCTCGCCGATGGAAATTATGTGGCGACGGGTGGTCGATTTGAATGATCGTGCACTCCGTCACATTGTAACAGGATTGGGTGGAAAGAAAAACGGACCGACGCGAGAAAGCGGCTATGATATTACGGCTGCCTCTGAAATTATGGCGATTCTGTGTCTGTCGTTGTCGTACACGGAGTTGCGGGAGCGGATCGAGAAAATTCTGGTTGGTTTTACCTACGATGGTGAGCCGGTGTTAGCCCGGGATCTTAACGTCGCTGGCGCTATGACTGCACTGCTCAAAGATGCTTTCCTGCCCAATCTGGTACAGACCATTGAACATACACCGGCATTTATCCACGGCGGTCCTTTTGCCAATATCGCGCAGGGAACAAACAGTATCGTCGCAACGAAACTGGCATTACAGTTAGCAGACTACGTTGTAACGGAAGCGGGGTTTGGTTTTGACCTGGGAGCGGAAAAATTTTTCGATATTGTCTGTCGTGTCGGAGGCTTCGTTCCTTCGGTTGTGGTATTGGTTGCAACGGTTCGAGCACTGAAAATGCACGGAGGAGTAAAGCTGGCAGATGTGCAGAAACCCAACGTTGAGGCTGTGTTTGCAGGGCGGGAAAATCTGGAAAAACACATTGAAAATATCCGGAAGTTTGGAGTTACGCCGATCGTTGCCATCAATCGATTTACGACGGATTCACCTGAGGAGCTGGAAGCAGTGAAGCAGATTTGTGCTGATCAGCAGTGCGAAGCGTTTGTGGTGGATTTCTGGGCACAGGGTGGCAAAGGGGGGACTGACCTGGCCGCCCGTGTGGTGGAAATCGTCGATGCTGTCACGCCGGAATATCGCCCGCTGTACTCGCTGGATCAACCAGTTGAAGAGAAAATTTTGACGGTGGCACGGGAGATGTATGGTGCCGCTGCTGTAGACTATCGTCCAGAAGCGAAGCGGGCGCTGCGCAGGATTTATGCACTTGGCTATGATAAATTGCCAGTGTGTATTGCGAAAACGCAACAGTCGTTGTCGGATAATCCTAAGTTACTTGGACGTCCCAAGGACTTTCTGGTGACAGTGCGCGATATTGTGATTTCTGCTGGCGCTGGATTTTTAGTGCCGCTGACCGGTGACATTCTGCGAATGCCGGGATTGCCAAGAACGCCGGCGGCTGAACGCATTACTATCGATGATCAGGGCAATATAACCGGGCTGTTCTAACCCATAAACACATTTTGAACAATTGAAAGGAAGTGCTATGCAGGTGAAGCAGTGGTTTGTGTTAATTCTGGCTTTTGTCTGTTGTTCCAGTTTTTCCAGCTTCGCAGGACCTCCGCTGGATACTTCGCCGTTATTCCCGAAGTTATCAAAAGGGGACACGCTGGTATATCAGGTGAAGCTGGATATGAATATGGAAATGGAAGGTGCAATGGGACAGCAAACAATGGATATGCCGATCGAGTATCAGGTTACTATCGCGGTGGTGGAGCACTATCGTCCTGATAGCCTGCGAATTATGGTTCGTTACGCTCACTTCAAACTGCCAGAGGAAATGAGTGCAATGATGCCGTCCAGCACCAATGCAACCATCACGGCGCAGTATTCCGTTACACCAGGCGATGTACAATTAGTTGATACGGTCCAGGGAGCAGGGCAAAATCCAATGTTAGCGCAAATGTTGCGGACCGGCTCTTTGCTAGGACAGCAAATCTTTCCCCCGTTTCCAGTGGATCTCCTGGCAAAAGGCGAAGTGACCCACAAAGCCGGGAAAGGATTTTTCCGTATGAATGCGGATTCAGTGTCAGGAATGGTGACGTGGAAAGTGCTGAAAAAGACAGCCGATGAAGTGCTCATTCAGTTTAAGGCGGAAGAGTTAACGATCAAAGGGGATCAAAATCAGCACGGAATGCAGATGCATATGGAAGGGACGGTATCAGCGGAGCAAACATACACAGTACGATTGCCGGAAGCGGTTGTGGAGCGCGTGCAGGGAAGCAGCACGGTAGATATGGACATCAGTGTGGAAGGACAGATGCAAATGGCATCGACGGTGTATAACGAGACGCAGGTGAATATTCAGTTACTGCGATATCAGAAAGCGAAATAACGGTGCAAAGGGCGCCGCAGCATCCATTTGCTGCTGTACTCAATGGGCAGGAATAAAGGGGTGGCAGAAGAGCGAAGATGCAGCAGGGAGATCCGGCAAGCAGGCGATGGCATCGAAAGCAGCAGGTTGGCGTGTGGGGAGAGCAGTATGCTGCCCGGTATTTGCAGGAGCAGGGGTATGAAATCATCGAGCGAAATTATCGCTATGGGCGATCTGGCGAGATTGATATTGTTGCCAGAGATGGCGACACCTTGGTTTTCGTAGAAGTAAAAACGCGTCGCAGCCATCGGTTTGGTCTTCCGGAGGAAGCGGTAACGTTGGCTAAACAAACCCAATTGCGTAAATTAGCAGTTGCGTTTTTGACAGAATACGGCATTGAGGACGCTCCGTGTCGGTTCGATGTGATTAGCATTGACATACACAAGGGGCAGGTGCAGCTTCGGCACTTACCAGATGCGTTTTAGAACGAAGTGGCAGTAACGGCGCACGAGAGGTGATGGTACAATACCTTGTGAAGCGGATAGCATTGTTTGTGTTAACGCTCTTTTTGATTACCATTTTGACGTTTGCCATTAGCCGAATGGCGCCGGGGGATCCTGCTCAACTGAAAGTTGGCATTGGGGCAGAAGGAAGCCTGGCGGGAAGCCGAGAGCTTAATGAGAAGATGATTGAGATGATCCGCAAACAGTGGCATCTGGATGAACCACTGTGGAAGCAGTACTGGCTGTGGCTCCAGGATTTAGCGTCCCTGCAATTTGGTAAGTCTTTTCAGGATAACCGACCGGTTGTGGATAAAATCTTAGAGCGGGTGCCGGTAACGCTGAGTATGAATGTGCTGTCTGTCATCATTGCCTACCTGATCGCTATTCCTCTGGGCATTTATTCGGCGACGCATCCGAATACGCTCTGGGATCGAGTTTCGACCTTTGTCCTCTTTGCGCTGTATTCGCTCCCAACCTTCTGGGTTGGGACAATGGCGATCACGTTTTTGTGCAATCCAGAATTTCTGGCGATTTTTCCGACCGGTGGGTTGCGCTCTATCAATTTTAGCGAGCAGTGGCCCCTGCTGCGGAAAATTCTGGATTATGCCTGGCATCTGACACTGCCAATGCTGGTCTATACATACGGCAGCTTTGCCTTTATTTCCCGACAGATGCGGAGTGCAATGCTGGAAACAATTCGGCAGGACTATATCCGCACTGCCTATGCAAAGGGACTGGATAGTCGAACCGTCATTTACAAACACGCGCTGCGGAATTCGCTGATCCCGATCATTACACTGCTGGCAGGTGTTTTCCCGATGCTGGTCGGCGGCAGCGTGATTATCGAAACCATCTTTAGCATTCCCGGAATGGGAGAGTTATCCTTTCGAGCACTGGTTGCGCGCGACTATCCAGTGATTATGGCGGTGTTTACCATTTCCGCTTTCCTGACGTTGTTTGGTATTCTGGTTGCCGATATTCTGTATTCCATCGTTGATCCTCGAATTGCTTTTGGGAAGAAAACAGCGTAACGGTGATGAGGGTACAGCAGCAGCAAACGGAATCAGCAGAAAATTACTGGCAATACGTAGTTCGACAATTTAAAAAGAATGTGTTTGCTGTAGGCTCCGTGTATATCGTGGTTGCGCTGGGGCTGGTCGCCATTTTTGCTGATTTTTTGGCAAATGATAAGCCGATCGTAGCGTCGTACAAAGGGACGATTATCTTCCCGATCCTGAAGGAGTATCTGGTAGATTTAGGACTGGCACGATGGGAAAAAGATTTTGTGCTGGCAAATTGGAAAGAGTTACCGTATGATTGGAGCATTTTTCCACCCGTTCCCTACCATCCAAATACGCCGGACAAAACACTGTTTAGTCTCAAGGATCGGGCACCGTCGTCGAAACACTGGCTGGGTACTGATGACATCGGTCGCGACGTACTGGCAGGGTTGATCCACGGATCGCGCTATGCTCTTTCCATTGGCTTTGTTGCAATGGGTATTGCCCTGGCGATAGGAATTCTACTGGGAGCATTAGCGGGCTTTTATGGTGGATGGGTGGATATTGTCATCTCTCGATTGATCGAGTTGTTTATGACGTTGCCGACCTTCTTTTTAATCATCACCGTTGTGGCAATGGTACAGGAAGGGAGTTTGTGGCTGGTGATGGCGTTGATTGGCTTGACGGGGTGGACCAGTATTGCCCGCTTTACCCGTGGCGAAGTGTTGAGGGTACGGAATCTGGATTTTGTGACCGCAGCCACAGCATTGGGCTATTCACCAGCACGCATCATTTTTCGACACGTTCTGCCCAATGCGCTGGCACCGGTTCTGGTAACGGCTGCTTTCGGAATTGCCAGTGCAGTGCTGATTGAGTCTGCTTTGAGTTTCCTGGGATTTGGTGTGCCACCGACGGTAGTGACGTGGGGCTCGTTGCTGTCGCGTTCGCGAGTGAATATTTCTGCCTGGTGGCTTGCCGTCTTTCCCGGTTTGATGATTTTTATTACCGTTGCAGCGTACAATTTAATCGGAGATGCTTTGCGAGATGCGACTGATCCGCGACTTCGGACGTAGGCAGGCACTGCGCCGATGGTGGTGGCTGGCGCTGCTTCTGTGCATAGCGCCACTGTATGGGCAGGGGGCTCCATCGGCAGATAGTGTGCTACGTATTACGCGTATTACGGCGATCAAAATCAATGGTCGAGAAGTGCCGCCGGACACATGGGATAACCTGTTGATCGCACCAAATGATTCCATCGCTTTTCACTATGGGTGCGAGGTTATTGGTGATACCAGTCGTGATCCGTTGCTCTTTCGAGGGATCCTCCGAGCTTCTGATGGTGCTGAACGGGTTGATGCTTACCGCTCTACCGCACGAATCTATACCAATTTGCCTGACGGCGAGTACACGTTTATTGTCCAGGCATTTTCACCGATTGAGCAATGGGAAGCAACGCCAGCGGTGGTTCGTTTTCGGGTTGATAGTGCACTGGCAATGGTGGAGGGGACGCTTTTGTCGTTACCCAGGGAAACTCGCAAACCGGAGCGCAATGCTCATAGAGCGGAAGAAGCAGTACAAAGCAGAACCTCAGCATCGTTGTGGATTCCAGTAGTTGTAGGAATTGGCGTTTTGCTCTTAGCCATTGCTGGCGTCCAGTTTGCCCGCACTCAGAAGCGGAATCGTCAGCGTCTTCTCAAAGCCCGACAATTGCAGCAACAAAGGAATAGAAGTATGGTGGAACATCTGAAGCACGATCTGGAGAAACTTCTCAAGGAAAATGCGGCGCTTAAGGCGCAGTTGGAGTATTTGCAGCAGCAAATTGATGCGTTGCAGAAGCGGACCCAGGAATTGGAAAGTGTAAACAAAGAGCTGGAGCAGCAGAAAGAGAAAGTTTTAGAACATGCCCGGCGACTGGAGGAACTTCAGAAGGAGAAAGAAGAATTACTGGCAATGCTGGTACACGACATCAAAAACCCGGCGGCGTTGATTAAAGGGTTGGTCGAACTGCTTCGTTCTTATGACCTGACAGCGCAGGAGCAGCAGGAGATTATGGAGGACATTATTGCAACTTCTACCCGCCTCTTCCAAATTGCGCAAGAGGTTTCGCGAGTGCTGGCACTGGAGGCATCGAGCTTAGAGCTCAACATTACGCCCTACCAGATTGCGGAAGTAATTCGAACAGTTGCTCGACGCAATGGAGTAGCAGCGAAGGAGAAGAAAATCACGGTGCTACTGGAATTACCCGAAGATCTTCCAGAGGTGGAAATGGATATTCCCAAGATCGAGGAGGTGCTGGATAACCTGATTAACAATGCGATCAAGTATTCACCGCAGGATACAACAGTGCGGGTCCGGGCGTATGTGAAAGATGATCGGGTAGTTGTAGAGGTACAGGACGAAGGGGTGGGGTTGACGGAGGAGGATTTGAAAAAAGCTTTTCAGCGAGGTGTTCGACTCAGTGCGCAGCCAACGGGTGGTGAGGTTAGCACCGGATTGGGACTGTGGATTGTCAAACGAATAGTCGAGGCACACAAAGGGCGGGTATGGGTCAAAAGCAAACTGGGTGTTGGATCGACCTTTGCTTTTGAGTTACCGATTAAACAGCCGCATGGTGCTGAGCAGTCGGAAGAAACACAACAGGAAGTTTCACAGCCTTCCTCCGCTGCTGATGAATCCTGAGCGGTGGGACGAACGATTTGCAGCACCGGAATTCTGGTATGGTACCAGGCCCAATGACTTTGTAGCACAAAGTCTTCCCTATCTGGAAGGATGTACGACGGTTGTAGAACTGGGCGCCGGGGAGGGGCGCAATGCGGTGTTTTTAGCAGAGCAGGGGTTGACGGTTACAGCGGTTGATTATTCAAAACAGGGGCTGCAAAAAGTACAGAAATTAGCGGAGCAACGGGGAGTATCGGTGGAAACAATTTGCGCAGATGTGTTGAACTGGCAGCCAGACCGTCAGTGGGATGCGGTTGTGATGACGTTTCTGCATCTGCCACCGTCGGATCGGCCGAAACTCTTTGCGCTTGTCCAGCGTATCCTGGTGCCCGGTGGTTATGTTATTGCCGAGTGGTTCCGACCAGAACAGCGAACACGGGGATTTACCAGTGGCGGTCCGCCAACACCCGAACTGATGGTCACTGCATCTGAGTTGCAGTACCATTTTCCGCAATCTGGTATTCTGCATCTGGCAACACCAGTTCGACGATTAGATGAAGGTCCGGGACATCAAGGATTGGGAGCAACCGTCCAGTTGATCTGGCGGAAAAGCACAGAGTAGGATATATGCCACGTCCTTTCCCTCTCTGATTGTTCACGATGGATCTGGCAGAAAAGCGGAGAGTAGAAAACAGCTCGGCAGCATTGGTGCAGAGCGTTTGCTGGAAGTAACAGTTGTGATCCGATTGCTATCTTTTGCTGTCTCTGTATGCTGCGAAGTCTCTTTGGTATTCTTTGCTGTCGTATGCAAGGAAAGCGTGTGCCGCAACAGAGAACAACACTGTTGTTCCCTCCATTGCTCCATAGATTCTGCTCCGGTAGTGTTCCGGTGTAACGAAAAACGCGTTATTTCCAGCCGGTGTTCTATATTTGCGGATTCTTTTGTGCAACCTGGTGGAAGGGAATGGTGATGATCCCCGTACGGGTTTTTACGGTAACACCAGTTCTTCCGGAGCCTTTGAAACCACTGGAGGAATTAGCCTACAATTACTGGTGGAGCTGGGATGCAGATGGACGCGAGTTGTTCTCGCAGATTGATAAGCAGCTCTGGGACGAAGTACACCATAATCCCGTACTGCTTTTGTATCGTGTGCCGCAGGAGCGGTGGGAAGAGTTGGCAAAGCGGATGGATTTTGTGAACTATGTCCAGTATGTGCACAGCAAATTCCGGCAGTATATGGAGCGGGAAACCTGGTATGACCGCCAGGGATATCCGAAGGATTTGCTGATTGCTTATTTCTGCGCCGAATATGGCATACACGAAAGTTTTCCCAACTATTCGGGGGGCTTGGGCGTACTGGCAGCAGATCATTTGAAAACCGCCAGCGATCTGGGTATTCCTCTGGTCGGCGTTGGGCTGCTGTATCAGCAGGGATATTTTAATCAAGTACTGGCGCCGAACGGCTGGCAGAATGAAGAGTATTACGATAACGACTTTTCCGTGATGCCCCTTCGCCAGGTGCGTGGGTCCGATGGTCAGCCGGTGAAGATTCAGGTTGCCTATCCTGAAGCAACCGTGTATGCCGAGATCTGGGAGGTTGCTGTGGGACGCGTAAAGTTGTATTTGCTCAGCACCAATTTGCCGGAAAACACAATTCCGGAATATCGCGATATTACCGACCAGTTGTACGGAGGGAACATCGAAACCCGGATCCAGCAGGAGATTATGCTGGGGATCGGAGGATATCGGGCGTTGCGGGCGCTGGGTTTACAGCCGACCGTTTTGCATTTAAACGAAGGGCACGCTGCGTTTGCAGCACTGGAGCATACCCGGACTTTGCAGCAGCAGTTTCACTGCTCTTTCGAGGTTGCAATGGAACTCTGCCGTTCCAATACGGTTTTTACGACGCATACTCCGGTCCCCGCGGGGCACGACCGGTTCAGTCCGGAACTGGTGGATAAATACTTTGCAGCGTATTATCAAGAGCTGGGGTTAGATCAAAAGCATTTTCTGGCGCTGGGACGCGAGGAAGAGCAGGATCCTTCGGAAGATTTCTGTATGACCGTCTTAGCTCTGAAAATGGCTGGCTGGAAAAATGGGGTAAGTCGGCTACACAGCGAGATTGCCCGCAAGATGTGGCACCATCTGTGGAAGGATTTCCCGCTGGATGAGGTGCCTATTGATTATGTGCGCAATGGCGTGCATACCTTGAGCTGGGTCTCGCGCGAGATGGCGTCGCTGTTTGATCGTTACCTGACTCCCCGCTGGCGGGAAGAACCGTGGGAGCAGGAATCGTGGCAGAATGTTTTTTTAATCCCTTCGGAAGAGCTGTGGCGGGTGCACGAACGGCGGCGGGAGCGACTGATTCTGTTTGCCCGACGGAAGCTGCGGCAAATGCTGGAGCGACGATCTGTGCCGACGGAGCAATTGAATCAGATTGCGGCGTATTTGCACCCGGATGTGCTCACCATCGGATTTGCCCGCCGCTTTGCAACTTACAAACGACCAACATTGTTGTTTCAGGATATGGAACGGTTGAAAAAGTTACTGACCAATCCGGAACGCCCGGTACAGATCCTGCTTGCTGGTAAAGCCCATCCCCACGATGTTCCTGCCAAGGAGATGATCCGGGAAATTATTCAAAAAGTCAAGCAGTACGGATTGGAGCGGTATGTTGTTTTTCTGGAAAATTACGACATCGAAATTGCACGGCTTCTGGTCAAAGGATGCGATGTCTGGCTCAATACACCGCGTCGTCCCCTGGAAGCCAGTGGGACCAGTGGGATGAAAGCGGTGCTGAACGGTGCCATCCACGTCAGTACGCTGGATGGCTGGTGGGATGAAGCGTATAATGGGGAAAATGGATTTGCTATCGGACAGCGCCAGGAATTTGCATCAATTGAGGAGCAGGATTTCGCCGAGGGTGAAGCGTTATTTGATTTGCTGGAGCAGGAGGTGATCCCGATGTTTTATGATCGAGGACTGAGCCGCTATCCTGAAGGGTGGGTGGAACGAATGAAAGTGGCTATCTACACCTTAGCAGCGCCGTATTCTTCCACTCAGATGCTCCATCAGTATTTACAGCGGAAATATCTGCCAGCATACCGGGAGTATAAGGTACGCTCAGGGAATAATGCAGAACAGGCAAGGGCATACGTTGAATGGAAACGTCGGGTTATGGCGCACTGGAACGAAGTGCGAATTTTGAATGTTGTTATCGATGCGTCGGATACCATCCGGGTTGGACAGGAAATTACCGTCAGCGCTTACGTAGATCTGGGGGCTCTGTCACCGGATGATGTTCGGGTGGAGGCGTACTGTGGCAAGGTGGATAAACACGGTGCGATCGTGGCAGGAGAAGCGTCGCTGCTCAAGGTTGAAGATAAAGCGGATTCTACCATTTATCTGTTTCGGGGACAGTATCAGTGTCGCTACAGTGGAATACAGGGGTGTACAGTTCGCATTATTCCCTGGCATCCCCGGATGATCACCACTGCCGATCTTTATCGGTGTATCTGGGCGTCCCAGTAAAGCTGCACGTGCCAGCGACCAAGAAGGCGGGACCGGTCCCAGGCAAGTGTAGAGAGTTCCGGTCGATAAGAGCGCAGAACGATGGTTCCGTTCCGTACTTCCCACGGGCTTAAGTGTTTGGCGAAAATGCGGAAGGTGTCTAAGCCTGCTGGCACCGGTGTGGGATTCAGCGAGGCGTGAACAAGCGCAAGCCAGTGTAGAGTCAGTGTGCTTTCGTAAGCGGCGCTCAGCACCAGAGGGATATGGTGCTGGTGGGCAGTGGCGACAAGATGGCGAATTATTGAGAGATCTCCGTATCGCGGGGGTTTGACGACCAGCGCTGCTAACCAATCGAGAGGTGATGCAGAGTGTGTTTTCAGCCACGAAGAAGTGAGCGCCTCATCCAGTGCAATGGGGATTCCGGTTTGATGGAATAACGCTGGATATTCTTTGCTGTCTGCGGTTGGATCTTCGACGTACTCAATGGGAAGGTCGCGGAGTGCGGTCAGTAGCTGTTTAGCTTGATCGAAAGACAGTCGTTGATTGGCATCCAGCCGGAGCTGGACGTCAGGATACTGCTGGTGAAATTGCTGGATCAATACAATTTCCTCATCAACGGGCAATCTGCCAATTTTCAACTTGACAGTGCTGTAAGACAGGAAGGAGGTTGACGGCTGAAGGGCAGTGTGAAGGTCTGTGATCAGCCCGTTAAGCGGCACCCTGATCGGTAAGCGGTTGGGAAAGTTCCATCCTCCTATCTCCGGAAAGAGCCACGACAGTGCCATTACAAAACCCCATTGGAGGGGGAGCGAAAGTTTGGATACGGTGATGGTTCCAGCGTCGCACAGTTGCACCAGAGCCCGTTCGATCGTTGCTAAGGGGAGCTGGAAAGTTGCAGGATGGGGAGCGTACTCACCGTAACTGTACTGCTGTTCAGTTTCAAGGATAAAAAACAGCCCCTCTTTAACGGAATGCACTTGCCCTATCAATGGAAGCTGATAGCGGTAGAGCGTAATCTGACAATCCACAGCCACCGGTTTTCCCAGCATCAAAAACGAGGATTACGCTGTGCTCTGTTCCTTTTGCGATGCTTCGTGGAGGAGATAAGCCCGAATGAATTCGTCCAGATCCCCATCCATTACATTCTCTGCATCGCTTCGCTTCACCCCTGTTCGGTGGTCATTGACCATCGTGTAAGGATGAAAAACGTAGGATCGGATCTGGCTTCCCCATTCGATTTTCTTCTTTGACTTTTCCAGTTCCTGTTTCTTTGCCAGCTCCTCTTCCCGCTTTTTCTGATAGAGCCGTGCCCGAAGCATTTTCATCGCTCGCTCCCGGTTCTGATACTGAGAGCGTTCATCCTGACAGGTGACGACGATGCCGGTGGGAAGATGGCGGATGCGCACGGCGGTTTCAACTTTGTTGACGTGCTGTCCCCCTTTGCCACCAGCACGGAAGGTTTCGATTTCAATGTCTTCGGGATGGATTTCAATGTCGACATCTTCAGGTGCTTCAGGATAGACGAACACGGAAGCAAAGGAAGTGTGGCGTCGTGCGTTGGAGTCGAAGGGAGAAATACGCACCAATCGATGGACTCCGTTTTCCGCTTTGAGCAAGCCGTAAGCATAGGGACCAGCAATGAGCACCGTTGCAGACTTAATACCTGCAACCTCGCCGGGCTGGCGATCCAGCAGTTCTACTTTGAAACCGTGCCGTTCTGCCCATCGGAGATACATCCGCAGGAGCATTTCTGCCCAATCCTGCGCTTCAGTGCCGCCAGCACCAGCATTGATGGTTAAAATCGCGTTGCGCTCATCGTCGGGATCGGTAAGAACGTTGCGGAGTTCCAGGTTCTCCAGCAAAGTGGCTAAGTGACGAAGCTCTTCGTTGAGCTCTGTCTCATAGCTTTCTTCACCAGCTTCTTCTGCTAATTCGATCAGAGCACGGGTGTCTTCAACTTTCTGTTTTGCTTGCTGGAATTCTGCTAACCATTCTCGCAGCGCTGCTATGCGCTGCATCATTTTCTGCGCTTTTTCCGGTGTATCCCATAAATCCGGTGCCTGGGATGCTTGCTCTAATTGTTTAAGTTCCTTTGTTTTTCCCGGAATGTCAAAGATACCTCCATAGTTTGTGCAGTTGCTCTTCCAGTTGCTGTAATTTTTGCTTTTGTGCATCAAACATTGTTGGTCCCCTATTTATGGAACTTTCTGACTCTGCTAACTGTTATTTAGGTGTAGAAACAAAGGGAAAGTAGGCAGGTGGACGAATCCAGATAGCCGAAATTTTCCTGATAATGGGTCGTCAACAAAAGTACAATTGGTTGGCAGAGGCAGTATCACAGTAAAATCGAGGTTCATCAATGGAAGGGAATTTTTCCAACAGAGTGCAGGAAGTGATTCGGTTGAGTCGTGAGGAGGCGGTTCGTTTGGGGCACGATTATATTGGCACGGAGCATTTTCTTCTGGGCATTATTCGCGAAGGCGAAGGATTAGCCGTTCGGATTCTGCGGAACCTGGGAGTGGATTTGTTTAAGCTCAAGAAAGCGATTGAAGACACCGTTCGCCCAGCGGGTGGGACGATGACTATCGGCAATATCCCGCTGACCAAACAGGCGGAAAAGGTATTGAAGCTGACCTATCTGGAAGCAAAGCTCTACAAAGCAGATGTGATTGGGACAGAACATTTACTGCTGTCTCTGTTGCGAGATGATGAAAATATCGCGGCACAGATTTTAGCACAGTTTTCTGTAACCTATGATGCAGTGCGCAACGAATTGGATAACATTTTGAGTGGCAAGCCTTCTTCGGGAACGGGGCGGACGCAACGGCGAACACAGCATCGCCGAACAAGTCGGGAGCGCGTGAAGACCCCGGTTTTGGATAGCTTTAGCCGCGATCTGACGAAGCTGGCAATGGAAGGGAAATTGGATCCGGTTATTGGACGCGATAAGGAAATTGAGCGGGTGACGCAGGTACTCTCTCGCCGCAAAAAGAACAATCCCGTGCTCATTGGAGAGCCGGGCGTTGGAAAGACGGCTATTGCTGAGGGCTTAGCAATGCGGATTGTCGAGCGCAAAGTTCCACGCGTACTCTTTGATAAACGGATTGTTGCGCTGGACTTAGCAGCTTTGGTTGCTGGTACGAAATACCGGGGGCAGTTTGAAGAGCGGATGAAGGCAATTCTGAATGAGTTAGAAAAAGCAGATGACGTAATTCTGTTTATTGATGAGCTGCACACGATTGTTGGTGCTGGCGGTGCTTCTGGCTCGTTGGATGCTTCCAATATTTTCAAACCGGCATTGGCGCGAGGCGAATTGCAGTGCATTGGGGCAACAACACTGGATGAGTATCGCCAGTACATTGAGAAAGATGGGGCATTGGATCGGCGGTTTCAGAAAATTATGATTGATCCCCCAACGGCAGAGGAAACCATTGAGATTTTGATGCAGATTAAGGATCGCTACGAAGAACATCACCACGTGCGGTATACCGACGAAGCCATTCGCTCGTGCGTGACCCTGGCAGAGCGGTATATTACCGATCGGTTTTTGCCAGATAAAGCCATCGATGTGATGGATGAAACTGGCTCGCGGGTTCATTTAGCGAACATTGTTGTGCCCAAAGAAATCACTGATCTGGAAGAACAGATCGAGATGGTGCGGGAACAGAAAAATCAGGTGGTCAAAGCGCAAAACTTTGAAGAAGCGGCACGCCTGCGTGATTTAGAAAAACGGTTGCAGGCTGAACTGGAAGAAGCAAAAGAGCGCTGGGAAGAGGAAGTGAAGGATATGGTCTTTGAGGTTACTGAAGAGGATGTGGCTGAGGTCGTCGCGTTGATGACGGGCATTCCAGTGCAGAAAGTGGCGCAGAGTGAAGGTGAACGATTGTTGAAGATGGCAGAAGAATTGAAGAAGGAGGTTGTGGGGCAGGATGAAGCTATTGAGAAGCTTGCCAAGGCAATTCGGCGCTCTCGTGCTGGTTTGAAAGATCCCAAACGTCCAATTGGTGTCTTTCTCTTCTTGGGTCCAACGGGCGTGGGGAAAACAGAGCTGGCAAAGGCGTTAGCACGATATATGTTCCACTCCGAAGATGCGCTCATCCGCATTGATATGAGCGAGTATATGGAAAAGTTCTCCGTATCCCGGCTGATCGGTGCGCCACCGGGATATGTGGGATATGAGGAAGGAGGGCAGTTGACGGAAAAAGTTCGCCGCAAACCGTACAGCATCATCCTGTTTGACGAAATCGAAAAGGCGCATCCAGAAGTGTTCAATGTTCTCCTCCAGGTTTTCGATGATGGTATCCTTACCGATGGCTTAGGGCGGCGAGTGGATTTCCGTAACACCATCATCATTATGACATCGAACGCCGGAACGAAGGATATTAAGCCCGGCGGGAAGATTGGATTTATGGCGGATGAAGCCAAAGGGCGCTTTGAACATATGAAAAGCGCGATTCAGGAGGCGCTTCGACGTTTCTTTAATCCGGAATTTTTGAACCGGGTGGATGACATTATCTACTTCCGGCATCTGGAGAAAGAAGACATTTACAAGATCATCGATATCCAGGTGCGTTACCTTCAAGAGCGGTTACGTGGTATGAATGTTACATTAAAGCTCGCCAAAAGCGCGAAGGACTTTCTGGTTGAACAGGGATATGATGAGCAGTACGGTGCCCGACCATTGAAGCGAGCGATCCAGCGATATGTGGAAGATCCGCTGGCTGAAGAGTTGCTGCTTAATGCGATACCAGAAGGGGCAACGGTTGTAGCGGAATATGATTCGAGTAAAAAGCATCTGGTGTTTCGCGTGCAACAGCTTTCAGAAAAATCGCAAGAACCAGGAGCGGAATCGTATGGTGAAGCGTCGAATCCCCATTCTCTGGAAACGGAAGCCGATAGTGCGGACGCAGAGAACTGAGATTTGAGTTTGATGGAAAGTATTAAAGTCTGGTTTTTGGAAGAAAGTACTCCATTCCATAAGCTGTCCAAGGAAGAATTGCGACAGTTGGACAGCTTATCAAAGATAGCAGTGTACCGACAGGGAGAGCAAATTTTCTTTGAGAATGAGCCAGCTTTGCACGTGTATTTGCTGAAAAAAGGAAGGATTAAAGTTTCACGTTGTCTGCCAGATGGTAAAGAGATTGTTTTGGGAATCATTGAGCCGGGGATGCTCTTTGGTGAGCTTAGCTTAGTCGATAGTCAGCATTATCATCGGGAGTCTGCTCAGGCGTTGAGTGACTCCCTTGTATGTATTTTCCCGTTCCGAGATTTCTTGAATTTCCTGCACGAGCATCCGAAGGTAATGTTTGAAGTCACAAAGTGGCTGGGGGGGCGATTGCAACGGTATCAGCAATGCATTTCAGATTTGCTTTTTAAAGATGCTCCGCAGCGTATTGCTTCGTTGCTGCTACGATTGCTGGAGCAACTACCAGACTACCAGCAGCGGAATGCAGCAGGACCACCGTATGAAATTGCCCCGTTTTTAGCCCAGAAGGATTTAGCGACATTATGTGGAGTATCGCGACAGACGCTTAGTACGATTCTCAGCCAATGGCAACGGGATGGTGTAGTCGAAGTGCGTCGTCGAGGGCTTGTTGTAAAAGATGTCAAAGCATTACAAAAGTTATGCGGTGAGCAGAAACATGAGAGTTGAAAAACGAAAGGTGGAGATGATAAAGTGATACAACTTCTGTAAACAATGAAAGAGCCAGAACGCATCGAGGCGTTGTTAGCCGCATACGTTGATGGGGAAGCACTAGGCGATGAAGACAAGCAATTGATAGCAGAATTGGTTCGTGATGACCCTCGGTTGCGGCAGCAGCTTCGCCAAGAGTTTTTTGTACACCAATGTTTGCAAGAGTACCGACAGCGGTTTGCAGCATATCGGAAAACAGCACCGTTGCCAACCGCAATGGTAGTAGCTCACAGAGTGCGGTTGGCACTTGTGCGGCGCTTGCTGCAGCTCCTGAAACGATATCACATTGCGGTTGTCACTGTATTGGTAGGGGTTGGCTTATGGTACATTGGAGTGTGGAAAGTGTCAGGAAATGCAGATCTCTTTCATCCAGAAAGTAGCGTGGTGGTTCGGGAACATCTGGTCAGTGGACTGGAGGCGCTATTAAGTGGCACAGTGAAAATGGATATTGCAGCGGCGCATCCGGAGGAAGTATTTCGATGGTTGGAACGCCAGCACAAAAACTTTCCCCAGATAGCACCGCCATTACGGGCAACTTTGATTGGGGTCAAAAAGGTTGAATTGATGGATCGTATTTTTTTGTGTTGGGTGTACCAAGCAGTTGGTACTAAGGTGCTGGTTTCCCAGTTCCCAGCCGAAATGGCTACTGAAGGATATGTGTATCTGGATCGTCCTATGCGTTATGTCCTCAATCAGGGGAAGCGGTATGTAGAAAGCTTTCAAGATGGAAAACATTTGCTGGTCTGGCAAGATGGACCGATGCTGTATGCAATGATTGGAGCTCTGGATAAAGCAACAATGATTCATTTGGTGGCAAAGTAACAAAAAGGAGTTGTACGATGATGTCCAAATTTCGATTCGTGCTGATTGTGGCTGTGATTATCAGTGCCCTTGGGTTACTGCTGGCACAGAAAGCGGAATCTAAAAAGGATAGTAAAGTTGCTGTCTATGAGTTGGTGGCGGTGAAGAAGTCGAAAAACCCTCGGAAGTTCTCGGATTTTGCGTGGCGGGAAAACGGGAAGCAGCGATGGTTATCGGACGTGCTCAAAGAGGGAAAGGTAGTGTTACTGAATTTCTGGGGGACGTGGTGCCCGCCGTGCCGTCGGGAATTGCCGGATATTGCGGAATTAGCGCGGGAAATGCAGTCGGAAGTCTTCGTTGTCGGTGTGGCTTTTGAGCGTGGCCGCCAAAAGATGCAAAAGTTGCAGAATTTTGTTGCGCGGGCGAAATTGCCCTATGTCAATGTGACAACTGAGGATGGAAACATACTTGGACAGATTAGCACTGCTTACGGGGGCGTTGGTGTTGTGCCTACCACCTTTATTATTGCGCCGGATGGAACCATTGTTGCGAAGCTTATAGGGGCGCAGCAGAAATCTACCTTTCAGCAGTACGTGAAGAAGGCACAGCAAAAGTAACACTGGAGAAAAAAGCGGGGACAGCGGAACCGAGGCTGGAGCCAGCCATTGCTGCTGCTTTCGCTGCACGTCGCCGGTGGGCAGATTTGCTCCAGTTGTTCGATGATTATTTGAGTTATGAAACGGCTGCTGCTTTCTATGAGGCTTTTCTGGAGTTATATCTGTTTGCTGGTTTTCCCGCAGCGATTGCAGCGATGGAGCGTTTGCATCAGAAGCTGGTGGAAAAGCAGCTATCCTTTGTCCCGTGGACGGAACCCTACGATGTGGCCACCTTTGTGCATCGGGGAGAACAGTTGTGCCGCCAGATTTATACTTCTGTGTATGCCAAAATGCGGCAGCGAATGCAGCAGTTATCGCCGCAGTTGGACGAATGGATGATCGTTGAGGGATATGGAAAGGTGTTGTCACGTCCGGGATTGTCTATACCAGAGAGGGAACTGGTGGCTGTTGCCATTTTAACCGTGCTCGATTGGGCGCCGCAGCAGTATGCGCATCTTCGGGGAGCGTTGAATGTTGGCGTATCAGTCGACCAGTGTGCGGCGTTGTTGCACCGCATTGCCTCGCTGGCGCCAGAGTCAGCAGTGGAGCGTGCACGGGAGTTTTTGCATAATCGACAGCAGCAGCAATGAGCTGGAAAGGTGCTGTAGGGTGGTGGTTCTGGTGTGTTTCCTTCCTGCTTGCACAGCCAGTGCCGGGCGTTGTCGAAATGCCATCCCCGGCAGTGTGTCGTTTGCAAGCAGATCTGGAGCGTCTTCTGGAGAGCACCGAGTTGCAGCCTGCCTTTGTGGGCGTTGTAGTGCAATCGCTGCAAACAGGGGAAATTGTTATTGAGAAAAATCCGCATAAACTTTTTGTCCCCGCTTCTTTGCTGAAGTTGTTTACCACAGCAGCAGCGCTGGATTTTTTAGGTGCAGACTACCGCTTTCGTACGGTTTTGCTGACGGATGGCTTTGTGGTCGAGGATTCGATTTTGCGGGGGAATTTGATTCTGTGGAGCAATGGCAATCCAGCCATTTCTCCAATCTTCCACATTCGTGCTGATTCCCTGCTTGCTCTGCTGGCGGCACGGTTGAAGCAGCGAGGGATCCGTGTGGTGGAAGGGGATATCGTTGCCGACGATTCGTATTTTGATCGAGAATTCTGGGCGCCCGGCTGGGACATCGATGACATCGGATATGCCTATGCCGCTCCAGTATCAGCGCTTGCTGTTGACGACAATTGTATTCACGTGGTGCTGACGGTGACGGATACCGCAGCTCCGGCGATCCTCCTTCGGAAAGATCCGGATTATCCGTTTGTCAATGTGCAGCCACAGATTACGCTCATTGATAGCGGAACGACTGATGTTCGGTGCATGCGAGATCCCTGTGCTGCGGACTATACGCTCCAGGGGACATTTCGGTTGCGCAAAGTTCGGGACTCGCTGGTGCTTTCCATTCCGGTTGATGATCCTGCTCTCTTTGCTGCTTTTTGCTTGCAACAGGCTTTGCAGCGTCAGGGAATTCGGGTTCGAGGCAGTATTCGGCGTGCTGTCGATGCTGGCGGCGGGCGAAACCGCTCTGTCGAAACCCTGGTGGAGTGGTTCTCACCACCGCTGGCGGACATTATCGCTGGAATCAATCGCTACAGCTATAATCTGGGGGCAGAAATGCTGCTCAAAACCTTGGGAAAAATTTTTCGGGGTGAAGGAAGTCGGACGGCAGGGATTGATGCGCTGCTGGGATTTGTCCGATTTGCCCATATCGATGTCGAATCCCTGCGCATTGCGGATGGATCTGGATTGTCTCGATTGAATTTGTTAAGTCCAACGCATATTGCTCAGTTGCTGACATTTGTTTACCATCGCCGATATCGAGATGTCTTTCTCCGTTCCTTAGCCCGTCCCGGAGAACCGGGCACTTTGCAGTTTCGGCTGGGGGAAATTGAAACTGCTCGCTCGGTCTTTGCTAAAACCGGGACGCTCACCGGTGTTTCTGGTATTGCTGGATATTGTTTTTCTCGAGATCGAGAGCCCTTTGTGTTTGTTGTCGTGGTGAACAATGCCCCATTTCCAGCGATGGTGGCACGCAATATCCAGGATTTGATCATTTTGCGTATTGCGAATTTTTCCCGAAATCCATAGCTGGCTGGAGTGCCGACGATGCAATTGACGCGTGAGCAAAAACTGGCACTGCTGCTGGATCGCCCGCTGGCTGTAATTGCGAATGCCGGTTCGGGGAAAACCCGGGTTCTGGTTGAACGATACTTTGCGCTGCTGATGCGGTATGGGGCAGAGGCAATCCGATCTGTGGTGGCGATCACCTTTACGCGGGCAGCCGCAGCGGAGATGTTCACACGGATTGCTCGCCGGTTAGAGCATTTGCTGGCGGATCCTGCTTATAAGGCAGAGTGGCGGCAGTTGAAAATGCTGCGGGAGCGACTGAGCGGCGCTCGAATTTCCACGATTCATAGCTTTGCAGCGCAATTGCTCCGGGATTACGCTGTAGAGGCGGGTGTGCCGCCGACATTTCGGGAATTGAGCGAGTACGAATCACGCCAGCTTCGCAATGACGTGCTGGATCAAAAGGTGGAAGAAGTGCTCCGGGATCCCACATCTCCTTTTCACTCGCTGCTATGGTCTCTTTTCCTCCGGTATCGCCGGGCTGAAACCGAGCGTTTGTTGCAATCCCTGATTGCCAGCAGTGAGCAATTCGAAGAATGGTATGCGGTCTTCCAGCAGTCGGTAGAGGAATTGATAGAAGAGCGGGATAAAGCCCTGCAGTGCCAGGTGAAGCGGCTGTTCCGGGAATACCATCGGGTGATGGCAAAAATCTTTCAATCCACCGAACCAGCGGAAAAAGGCGTGGACAGGATCAGCACTTTGCAGGGGTGGATTGAGCAATGGGAAGGGGATGGGGTATGGCAGGGATCGATAGCAGAAGTTGAAGCATTCCTGTACGACTGGTTGCAGTACCACCAGAAGGTGTTTCGTAAAAATGGCGATCTCCGATCGAACATTTTTGTGCAGCCCCCCGCCCGCCGGCTGATCAATGCGACTAAGTGGATTATCGATCGGGTCGAAAAGCTCCGGTCCAGCCTGGCGTACGCCGATCTCGATCGCGAGCTTTTCGCCGACTTACAGCAGTTGATGCACTTTTTACAGGAGGTTGTTCGAGAAGCAACAGAGCGGCGCAAGTCGCAGGGATGGCTGGATTTTGATGATTTGCAGTTGTTA
This sequence comes from Candidatus Kapaibacterium sp., assembly GCA_015490805.1. Classification (GTDB taxonomy): domain Bacteria; phylum Bacteroidota; class Ignavibacteria; order Kapaibacteriales; family WFXC01; genus WFXC01. The sequence goes on along the minus strand of WFXC01000004.1, from coordinate 68,375 downwards.
TTGTTGCACGTACTGGATCGGCATCCGCAGGCTGTGCAGGAACTTCGCCAGCAGATTCGATACTTGATGGTCGATGAATTTCAGGATACGAATCCAGTACAGTATGCTTTGATCCGCAAGCTAACAATTCTGGAAGATCCGAAAAAGGGAGCCAATCTTTTTGTCGTTGGCGATCCCAAGCAGAGTATTTATGGGTTTCGCGGTTCGGATGTTCGAGTTTTTCTGAAGGCACAGCGGGAGATCGAGCGGTGGAACCAGCAACGGTGGGGAGCAGCACCTCCTGCAGCCGTTCAGGTTGGGGATGACCGTGTCCCTGTGCTCCGGCCCTCGGAGTGGTGGGGACAGGTGCAATTGCAGGCATCGTTTCGGATGCTCCCCCGCTTGGCGGCATTTGTAAATCTGGTTTGCGCCCCTTTGATGGAGCAACAACTGTCCGAGTACGATGTTCCGTATACGCCGTTGATTGTTGCCCGATCGCCTCTGGAGCACGGTAGCATTACTTTTTTGGCCGCTGTGCGGGAAGAGACCAACCGGGAGGATCATACGGAATCGATGGAGGAAGAAGTATCGGAAGCTGAACTGGTTGCCGCTTTTGTCCGGAATGCCGTAGAGGGAGCGCAGCCCCTGAGCTGTGGGGAATTTCAGGGATTTGGCGTTGAAGAGCAGCGTCGCCCTTTGCGGTATGCAGATATTGCTATCCTGATGCGGAGCCGCTCAGGGATGGAAACGCTGGCAGGTGCCCTGCGCCGATACCACGTTCCCTTTGTGATTTATGCCGGCACTGGATTTTACCAGCAGCCGGAAATTCAGGACATTCGTTCCTTTTTGCTGTTTTTACACAATCCTCACGATGATATTGCGCTGGCATCAATCCTGCGCGCGCCGTTTTTTGGTGTTGATGATGCTGTACTGGCAGCCATCGCAGCGATGGATGGAGAGAGTTTATGGGAGAAGATGGGCAATGCCGTGCGGCGGGAGCCACAATCGGCGACAATTGGTGCAATCTATCAGCAGTTGCAGGATTTGTTGACAATTGCACCCCGAACCGGCATTCCCGTTTTAATCCGGATGATCATAGAGCGTACGGACTGGCGCGGCAAGATAGCAGCAGATTTGCGCCGGGAACAGATGGTGGCGAATGTGGAGAAGTTGATCGCCTTTGCACGAGAATACGAGCAGCGGGGACTGGTAAATCTCTATGATTTTGCCCAGGAATTGCTGGAGCGGGCGCGGTTTGAAGAGCACGAGGGAGAAGCGGAGCAGCTGGCAGGGAAGGATGCGGTGCAAATTATGACAATCCACGCAGCCAAGGGGCAGGAATTTCCAATGGTGGTGCTTTACAACTTAAATGCTGCAACACAGCAGAACAATCGCAGTCTGTTCGTTCCACACCCGGATTTTGGCGGAGCGCTGCGACCCGCAGGCGCGCTCGCAGCGGAACAGCCGGAGACCCCACCCTCGCTGGTGCTGGCACAGATGGAGCAGGAGGCAAAGGAACGGGCAGAAGCAAAACGCCTGTTGTACGTTGCACTAACCCGCGCTCAGGATCACCTGGTTCTAAGCAGCACGCTGCGTCGGACACGCACTGGCACCATTCGGAAGCCACAGGGAATGCTGGAGTTGGTGCTGGAAGGATTGGAGCTGGAGCCGGAAACCCTGCTGAGCGATCAGGAACAGTTATGGGAAAGCGTTATTGAAAAACTGGAAGCAGATGGAACGATTACCGCCAAACAATTCACCGTGCCGGTGGCGATCCGAACCCGGATAGCCGAGCTTCCCTCAGTTCGGCAGGAGGAAGAAAGGCAAGCAACAGTGCCACCAATCATCCTGGTTCAACCTTCCGCCCGCATTTCGGGAATGTTCGTCACGGCTTCGCAACTGACCTATCTTGCTGAAGAACCGGAGCTTTTTGAACAGCAGTATTTGCTGGGATTGCCCGTCGAAGATGGTGGTGGATTGCCTGGTATTTTCCCGCAGCCAGAGGATGAAAGGGATCAGGAATATGGATCCGCACGCGGGGAAATCTTTCACTACGCGATGGAGCATCTTTCCCGATGGTATCTCCAATCCTCCATTGATTCGGATATGCTGCGAACAATTCTTCAGTATGGTGCACAACGAATTGCCCGGTTCATTCCCGAAGATGTGCTGGAAGATGTTTTTCAGATGGTCCATCGGGTAATGGCAACGCCGTTGATTCAGCAATACGGGGATCAATTGCTGGAAGCAGAAATGGAAAAAACGCTCTGGGTGCCATACCACCAGGACTTTTTGTTTGGGCGTATCGATTGCGTCGTGCAGAATGCTCAGGGAGATTTTGAAGTCTGGGATTGGAAAACTGTTGGTGTTCACACGGTGGAACAGATGCGCGATTATTTTCGGCGATACTATCTGCAGCTTCTGGTGTATCTGGTCTTGGTGTCGCAGTGGAAACCCCAACAAGACCGTTTTGTTGCCCGACTCCTTTTCCCGGAGCGAGCAGCCGATGGAGTCGCTGATGATCAATGGGGGATCGTTCTGGAAAAGAGCCGGGAGGAGCTGGAAGCGGAGCAGCAACGACTGGAGCAGTGGTACCGGCAATATCGGCAGTATTTTGAGGTGAGGCAATGACAGTTCATCCGTTTATCGTCCACTATGCCGTTGCCTTCCTGTCGATTCTTCCTCTCGTGTGGCTGGGGCTGTGCTTACGACAGCATCAGGGAATTCGCTGGGTGTTCTGGAGTATGGCAATTGCTGGAATGCTTGCTGCTATGGGAGCAGTGATCACCGGGGAGCTTGCGCAGGCAGACGTGGAAAAGCTGTATCCCCTCAAAAGTGAGCAGGTGGCGTATCACGAGACCCTGGCATACTGGGCAGTGATTGCCTATGCGGCTGCAATTTTATGGATCGTTGCGCGGCATCGGAAAATGGACAGGAAAGAGCAGTGGCTCCTTGCTGCTGTGCTTTTGGGTTGTGCGGTGCTCTTGCTCTTTGCCGCTGCTGCCGGCGGCGCTATTTTTCATTCCGAATAAGACTCTCTCTCACATTGACAGAAAGACAAGCACGTGCTGGAGGTAGCTCTTTTACGACCTCAAGCTCTACAATATTGGAACGTTTCAATCGCTCCGCATAAAAAATATGTGCCGTTTGGTGTGCCTTCCTTTCAGTCTCCGACCCAAACTCCACATATTTTGAGTCCTTGTGACAGTCAATCGGAGCGGGGATGGATGCATATCTGGATACGAGTCGACAGTTGTTCCGGAGCGTTGGGCTAACCGTTGAAACACACTTTCAGATTCTCGAAGCTCCGGTCAGGCAGGTACACTATTATGAGACCGGGCGTGGAATACCACTTTTGCTTTTGCACGGGGGCGGAGGAAATGCTGCTGACTGGTACAGCCTTGCCCCGTATTTAGCCGATCGCTATCGCCTGCTGCTGGTCAATCGACCCGGCTGTGGTTTGACAGATTTTTTTGATTATCAGCATTCCCAGGTCAACCTCTTTGAGCACGCTGCAACGTTTGTTCGTGACTTTCTGGATAGTTTTGGGATCGAGACCATTGCTATGGTTGCCAATTCGATGGGGGGATTGTTTGCCGTCAGTTTCGCCGCTGCTTATCCGCACCGGGTCCATCAGCTTGTGTTGATTGGACATCCAGCGGGGGGAACACGGACAATTCCTTTTCTGCCCCGCTTGCTGGCACTCAGGGGGATGAATCGGGTGCTGCTGTATTTCATTCGGAAAAGTGGGATCAAGGGGACAAAGGACTTTTATCAGAAATTGCTGGTGGTGGACATTGCTCGATTGCCAGAGATTTACTGGGAAAATACCTGGAATGCACAAACAATTCCGGGTTCCTGGGAATCTTTTCTCTCACTGCTGGAGCATTGCGTGGGGCTGAACGGATTTCAAAAGCGATATCTGATCCATCGCTTTCTCCAGCGGTTATCCCAGCCGGTGACTTTTATTGTTGGTGATAATGATCGGTGGGATACCATCGAGAACACACGCAATCTGGCGGCAGGGATGGCGAATGCAACCGTGAAAATTGTTGAGGATGCGGGACATTTGCCGTGGTTGGACCAACCTGCGCAGTGTGGGCAGCTCGTGCTGGAGGCGCTGCAAAAAGTGAATTGACCCTGCATTCCCTGTTTGCTTGAAGATGCGAAGAGTTCAGAATACGGTCGCACGCTTTCTATGAGGAGCTTAGCATCGCTTCTCCTGATAGAGAGTCGGATAGACAATTGCGCCGCAATTTGATTGCGGAGATTTTGTTTGTAAAACAGCACGAAAGAGAAAGCAGGATGAAGAAAGTGTTTCTATTGAGCGGCACTTTCATAGTCGGTGTTGTAGTCGCTGGTGTGCTCTTTGTCGCTTTATCGTGGGATCGCGAGCATTCCGCTCCTTTGCCGGACATTCGAACCAGCAACGATTCTGCGGTGATTGCCAGAGGAAAGTATCTGGCATTCGGACCTGCTCACTGCGCAAGCTGCCATGTCCCAATGGAAGACATAGCCGCTGTCGAAGCTGGAGCAGAGATTCCGCTCAGTGGGGGAATCGAAATTGCGATCCCGCTGGGAGTCTTTCGCGCACCGAATTTGACCCCAGACCCTGAGACGGGCATTGGCAAAATAAGCGATGCAGAAATTGCGCGGGCGCTCCGCTTTTCCGTTGGACACGATGGGCGTTGTCTGATGCCGTTTATGCCTTTTCAGGAAATGAGCCGGGAAGATCTGGTCGCTATTATTTCCTTCCTCCGGTCTCAGCCGCCAGTGCGCCATCGGGTGGAGCCCAACGAGTACTCGGTGCTTGGGCGAATTCTCCTGGCTTTTGGGGTGATGAAACCGCAGGGTCCGCAACAGCCGCCACCGCAATCGGTGTTGCCGGATTCCAGTGTTGAATATGGACGTTATCTTGCCCATAGTGTGGCGAATTGTGTGGGATGCCATACCAATCGGGATTTGCAGACGGGGGAATTTATCGGACCTCTCTTTGCCGGTGGAATGCGCTTTGGACCGGATGAATTGTCGCAGGGATATGTGTTTGTCTCTCCCAATTTGACCCCGGATTCCGAAACGGGCGTGATGGCTCACTGGAGCGAAGCACAGTTTATCGCACGCTTCCGGAGTGGCAGAGTGCACGCAGGATCACCAATGCCGTGGGGTGCGTTTGCGCAGATGAAGGAGCGGGATCTGAAAGCGCTGTATCGATATCTGCGAAGTTTGCAGCCGGTCAGAAATTCAATTGCACAGGTGGTCTACGCTCCCGGTGAAACGCTCCCCGAGATGGATTGAGCGTAGAGCAGTGAGCAAAGGTTCTGCTTTTACTGAGTGGTTTCGGCATTTCTGTTGTGCTACTCATACTGTCAGCCCTGTAAAATCTGAGGATGTGCTGCACCTTGCAGCATATAGCATTGATGACGGTGCTTTGGTTCGAGTAAGATCCTCGAATGCTTTACCCGGTACTGGAGGATCTATGCCGGAATGCGCATACCGGGAGGTGAGATTGTTTCGTCCATTGCTGCTTGTGAATGCTATGCGAAGCGAAGGCGATGAGACGAAAGGGAAAATTATCGCTGGCTGAAGCCATTTCGATGGCAGTTGGCACAATGATTGGTGCCAGCATTTTCTCCATTTTCGGTCTGGGTGTGCAGTTAGCAGGAACAAATTTGCCTGAGGCTTTAGCGCTGTCCGGCGTGTATGCATTGATGGTTGCCTACTCTTATGCGACCCTGGGACGAAAAATTGTTTCCAATGCCGGTCCTATCGCTTTTATCCTCCGGGGCATTGGTGATAATGTGCTGACCGGGGCACTGAGCATCCTGATGTGGCTGACCTACGTGATCTCTATCTCCCTGTTTGCCAGAGGTTTTGCCGGATATCTCCTCCCGTTGATCCAGGTAGAACAGACACCGCTTGCCACTGGAATAGTGATGGTCGGCATTGTTTTACTGTTTACAGCGTTGAATTTCTTTGGGAGTAAAGCGGTCGGCAGGGCAGAATTTACGCTGGTGATGATCAAATTGTCTGTGTTGCTGCTTTTTATCCTGGGTGGCTTTTTGACCATAAAGTGGCAATGGCTGAAACCAGCCACCGATCCGACGTCCTTAACAGGCTTGCTGCGAGCATCGGTCATTTTCTTCCTCTCCTATATGGGCTTTGGGCTGGTGACCAATGCGTCCGAAAACATTGAGAACCCCCATCGCAATGTGCCACTGGCGATTTATCTGAGTATTGCGATTGTCATTGCGATTTACGTGTCGGTCGCTATGGTTGCGCTGGGGAATTTGCCGATGGATGCGATTTTGAAGGCGAAGGAGAATGCGCTGGCAGTAGCGGCGAAACCATTCCTGGGAGATTGGGGCTTTGTGCTGTTGAGTCTGGGAGCATTGATTTCCATTGCTTCTTCTCTGAACGCTACGCTGTACGGTGGAGCCAATGTTGCATATTCCCTGGCAAAGAAAGGTGAACTGCCAGCGGTCTTTGAGCGGAAAGTCTGGTTTCAGTCGCCGGAAGGACTCTACCTGACGGCTGCGCTCAGCTTGTTCTTCGCCCTCTTGTTTGATCTGGGCGGCGTTGCTTCCCTCACCAGCATTGTGTTCACAGTGATTTATTTTTTCGTGATTTTCTCCCACTGGAAGCTCCGGAAGCAATATGGCGGAAGTAGTGTGTTGTTGCTTCTCCACTTAGGGGTGCTGGTCGCTGTGCTTGTGACACTGCTGCAATACCAGTGGGCGATGCAACGCAGCGCTTTTTATGCCAGTATTGTGACATTCGCCGGAGCATTGGCTGTTGAATACGGTTACCGGCGTTTCAGCAAGCGGACCATTCACAAACGTATGCTCCCGGAGGAAGAGCCAGGCACTACCGCTTCTTGATCTTTTAAAGGTCCTACGGATCAGTACTCTTGCTGAAAAAGCCCTTTTCCACGTAAGAACAAGAAAACCCGAAGTTCTGGTGCACGGCAGGGCAGCACCTCTCGGTGTACATTTCAAATATTCTGGAACAACTGCAATATTGTCGTAGAGGAAACGTTCTCTTAGCTTCTTTGGACTTTGTTCAAATAAGTTGAATAAAAAAGGGGTGAAGTATGGCAACCTTCAGCAGCAATGGATGCCCATTTCATCGGGGGCACGTACCGCAGGCGACCAGCACGGCTGATCCAGTGCAGCAGTGGTGGCCCAACCGGCTAAATCTGGATATTTTGCGGCAGCATTCGGCAGAGTCGAATCCGCTGGGTGAAGACTTCAACTATGCGGAAGCGTTTGAAAGTCTGGATCTGGAGGCGGTGAAGGAAGACATCAAGAAAGTGATGACGACGCCGCAGGAATGGTGGCCCGCCGATTACGGGCACTATGGTCCTTTGTTTATCCGGATGGCGTGGCACAGCGCTGGAACGTATCGGATTCACGATGGACGTGGCGGCGCATCGACGGGGAATATTCGATTTGCACCGATCAACAGTTGGCCCGACAATGTCAATCTGGACAAAGCAATCCGACTGCTGTGGCCAGTGAAGCAGAAATATGGGCGCAAAATTTCGTGGGCAGATCTGATCATTTTAGCTGGCAATTGCGCGCTGGAGTCGATGGGATTCAAGACGTTCGGATTCGGCGGCGGACGGGAGGACATCTGGGAGCCAGAGAAAGATACGTACTGGGGACCGGAGTCTGAGTGGCTGGCAGATGAGCGGCACGCTGCGGATGGTGAGCTGGAGTATCCACTGGCAGCCGATCATATGGGATTGATTTATGTCAATCCTGAAGGACCTGGAGGCATTCCCAACGCGCTGGAAGCAGCAAAATTTATTCGGCAGTCCTTTACCCGGATGGGAATGAATGATGAGGAAACCGTTGCACTGATTGCTGGAGGACATACTTTTGGGAAGTGTCACGGGGCGGCGCCGGTCTCGAATCTGGGACCAGAGCCGGAGGCAGCACCGATTGAGCAGCAGGGACTGGGATGGAAGAATCAGTACGGGACGGGCAAAGGACCGGATACGATTACCAGTGGACTGGAAGGAGCCTGGACACCCAATCCAACGCAGTGGGATAATAGCTTTTTGCGGTTGCTTTTCAAGTATGACTGGACACTGGTGAAAAGTCCGGCTGGTGCCTGGCAGTGGGAAGCAGTGAATCCGGATCCCGAAGATATGGTGCCGGATGCATACGATCCATCGAAGAAGCGTCCGCCGATTATGCTTACGACCGATCTTGCGCTCAAGATGGACCCGATCTATCGTCCGATCGCAGAGCGGTTTTTGAACAATCCGGATGAATTTGCCGATGCCTTTGCCCGTGCGTGGTTCAAATTGACGCACCGGGATATGGGACCGAAAAGTCGATATCTGGGTCCAGAAGTGCCGGAGGAAGATCTGATCTGGCAGGATCCGATTCCCCCGGTGGATTACGAATTGATCGACGAAGCAGATATTGCACATTTGAAAGAGAAAATTCTGAGTTCTGGTCTGACCATTTCAGAGCTGGTTACAACCGCGTGGGCGGCAGCGTCAACATATCGGAATTCGGATAAACGGGGTGGCGCCAATGGAGCGCGAATTCGCTTTGAGCCGCAAATCAACTGGGAAGTGAATAATCCGCCGCGGTTGAAGAAAGTGCTGGCGAAATTAGAGGAGATTCAGCAGGAGTTCAATCAATCGCAGACGGGGAACAAGAAAGTATCCTTGGCAGATCTGATTGTGCTGGGTGGCGTAGCTGCGATTGAAAAAGCAGCGAAGGATGCAGGATATGAGATTACGGTGCCTTTTACGCCGGGACGCAATGATGCAACCTTAGAACAAACGGATGTCGAGTCCTTTAAAGTACTGGAACCCATTGCCGACGGCTTCCGCAACTATAAAAATGCCCGGTGTCAGGTTCCGTCCGAGGAGTTGTTAGTGGACAAAGCGCAGCAGTTGACCCTGACCGTTCCGGAAATGACAGTGCTGATTGGCGGAATGCGAGCGCTGGGCGCCAATTATGATGGTTCATCGTATGGGGTATTGACGGACCGACCGGGACAGCTCACGAACGATTTCTTCGTGAACCTTCTGGATCTCAATACGCAGTGGGAACCGGCTGGGGATGATGGGGAGCTGTTCAAAGGCATTGATATGCGAACCGGCGAGCACAAGTGGACAGCAACGCGAGTGGACTTGATCTTTGGACATCATTCTGAGCTGCGAGCGGTTGCGGAAGTGTATGCCGCGAGCGATGCGCAGGAGAAGTTTGTAAAGGATTTTGTCAAGGCGTGGACAAAGGTGATGGAACTGGATCGATTCGATCTGCGCCGACCTTCGGCTCGACGTACCGCTCAAGTGGATGCGCAGGAAAGTGCAGCCAGTTAAGCAGAGCACAGCCTGATTTCTTTTGTGGTCAACGAAAAAAGGCGCTCCCTGGGCGGGAGCGCTTTTTTGCTATTGGAGCAGTTTGGTGGTTGGCACTTTCTACTGTTGGAAGCAGTAAGGAAGCAAGGGTGTTTTTCCTTTTCTCTGGCAGTGAGCGCCTTCCTTTCCAAATCGTAGCAAAGAGTTTCCGAAGCTGGAAGGCGGTGCCTATGGAATTTCCATTGTCTGCTCAATGCGCTTGCCGTCGCGCAGAATCGTTAATCGCAGGACGTCGCCAGAGATTGCATCCAGCAGGTGAACGTAGACGTCCGTTGTTTGCCACGTTGGCTCGCCATCGATTTGGAGGATAAGGTCGCCAGCGTCCAGACCTGCTCGATCTGCTAAGGAGCCGCGGCGGATGCCGGTGATCAATACGCCCTGAATCTCTTCCGGAAGATCCAGTTGCCGTTTAAGGCGGGTTGTCAGATTCCGCAACTGGAGCCCAAAGCGTCGGGGATCCGGGCGAGGGATTTTTTGCTGCGCGATAAGAAGCTCGGTGATACGCTGCAGACGGTGTGCCGGGATTGCAAAGCCGATCCCAATACTGCCTGCTTCACCACCTCGCTGCGCCGTTGAATAGATAAACGTATTCATTCCAATGACCTCGCCCAGAGCGTTGGTAAGTGGCCCACCAGAGTTCCCGGAACTAATTGCCGCATCTGTCTGGATCATATCCCGGTACACTTTGCCATCGATGATGAAATTGAGATGCTGATTGCTGATGACTCCAACGGTTACCGTTGGCTTTGCGTTGTAAGCGAACAAGCCAAAGGGGTTGCCAAAAGCAATGACCCATTCACCGGTAAGGAGGTCTTGACTGTCACCAAATTCCAGATATGGCAGATCTTCCCCATCGATTTTCAAGACGGCGATATCCGTTACCGGATCCACACCAACGATCTCTGCCTGGTGCTTTGTTCCGTCAGTCATCGTAATCACGACTTTCGTAGCATTTTCCACCACGTGCGCATTGGTGAGAATGTAGCCATCTTCAGAGATGAGGAATCCGGACCCGACCGACTCAACCTCCATCCAGTCACGAAAGCCGAACCAGGGAGCGGGAAAAAGGTCTTGAAATTCACGGGGAACCAGGGAACGGATAACCGATCGAACTGCCAGGACATTGACGCCAACGATGGCAGCCTGGCATCGCTGGACTGCCTGGGTAATTGCCGTTTCCCGAGAAGCAGTGATTTGAGCCGGGAGTGCAGCAGCTATGCCGTGGTCCGTATTGGTTCCCGAATCTACAAAGCTGGCGTGCGCAGATCGATCGGCGTGATTTTGGGCAGAGCAGGAAGCAAGGATGAAGGTTGCGCTCAGCAGCAACAGAAAGTGTGCCATTTTGAGCACCCTGTTTAGTCAAACACGTGGACGGCTGGAGACGAAGGAACATCGGGACTCGTGCTCTGTACATCTGGCAAATGTTTTAGAATCCAGCGGATACGGGCAGTATCCGGAACGTTGTACAGCCACGAATTATCGCCGATTGCCATTGCGAGTGAGAAAAACGCCAGCGCAATTGTCTCATCACCAGAGCAATCGACAGCACCGCCGTGTAGATTGGACGGACGGAGGATAAATCCATCCGCTTCTTCTTCGATGTCAGCACCAAAGCCTGCCAGTCCATTGACGATCGCAGCAATCCAGTCACTCTGCATTTGTCGAAGGTCGACGGCATTTCGCAGGTGAAAGGGATGGCGAAAGAATGCACAGAGGATAGCGAAAAAGGGAAGGGTATAACGATGAAAGTACGGCGATGGCGGTGTTTCCTGTGGATGGAGATGAAGCTGTGCCGGGTTGATAGTCACCTGGTAAATGGGTGATGCGGGCATCTGGAGAGTTGTTGGATCGCAGTGTGGACAGTCCATTTGAAGCTGCTCGGTGGTGCAGAGAAATTCCAGCAGTGAATCCGAAGCCGTGCAGCAGAGTTGGCGGGGCAGGGAAAACTGGTGGCGGCGGAGCAATCCGAGCGTGAGAGCAAAGTTTGACAATCGCAGATCGGCTGGTAGTTGCAAGGAGGATGCTGATGCATCGACTGACGGATCGATGGTAAAAACAACAGCGTTCTTTGCTTCCTGCTGGACGGTGACGCCGGGCAGGAGCAGCACATCCCACAACTGTCGCCATTGTGGCTCAGTGATGCGCGAGCGATCTGAGGCGCAAAGAGCCGCTAACGCTGCTGGAAAGCGGTGGCGAAAGGTTGGCAATGGATGCCGGAGTTCGATCGGAGCTAAGGTGTCAGGAGCGTAAATTGTTAGTGGCGGAGCGAAGTATCGATTGGCAGTGATGCTGACGCCCATTTGCTGCAAAGCGGAGATCAAAAGGTGCAGCGAACGTCGGCGAGCAGTGCCGCTGGCTTCAATTCGAACGGGAAACGGATGCGATGCGAAAATGCCCAGCAGGATGCGGAGTAACAGCGAATGGTCACCACCATCAATCCGGAGCGGTTGTGGCGCGAAGCGTGGACGACCGCTGCTGGTAATCCGCAGATGATCGGATCTCAGGTCAATGTCTACGCCACATTGCGCAAAGATTGTAATGAGCCGATGGAAAACAGGTGTTTGCGGTACGGGCGATAGTTGCGTTGTTCCCCGGTAATACAGGGCAGCAGCAGCGGCGGCAAGAGCAAAATCTTCATCTGGTGGCAGTAGCGTTGGTGAGAAAGGAACAGCGGTGCGTATCTGGATGTCCATTGCTCTGGAGACGAATTTTATTTTGAAAACGTTACTGACGCTAAGCAGCAGGGTTTGTTGAAGGAAAAGCCGTCAGCTTGATGTACGTAAATGTGGCACTGCCTATTCCAGCACCGCGATTGTTTACGTATCGATTGGAGGAACAGCCGGCGGAAGAGTCACCGCTTGTAGGACGTCGGGTGTTGGTGCCCTTTGGAAAGCGTCAATTGACAGGAGTCATTGTGGAAATCGTGCAACAGCCTGCGGTTGAAGCGGCAGTGATCAAGCCTGTGCTGGAAGTGCTGGATGAGGCACCGATCTTTTCACCCTCGCTTCTCCGGTTTACCCGCTGGATGGCGGACTATTACTTTGCCTCGTGGGGCGAAGTATTAAAGGCAGCATTGCCGCAGGGAATGACGCCGGAAACCGTGTTGCGGGTGACTCTGACACGCCCGATCGCTGAGGAAGAACTTCAGCAGTTGCGGAAGCGGGCGCCGCGGCGGGCAGCCGTACTGGAGGCACTGCTTCGCCATCCACAGGGAGTGTCCGTTCGATTTCTCGAACGCACTGTTGGAAAAGGAGGACTCCATACGGTACTGGAAGTGCTGGAGGAAATGGGCTGGATTCGTCGAGAGCAGCAATTGCAGTCGCAGGCACAGCCGAAGCGTCAGAAAGCGGTGAGCTTAGCTCCCGGTTTGCTGGAAGATCCGGATCAATTTCGCAGAGTGCTGGAAGAAGTCGAGCGGAAAGCGCCGAAACAGGCGCTCTTGCTCAGCGCGCTTTATCTCAAGCAACTTCACCAGCCTGATGAACCGGTGTTTATTGGAGATTTGATCCGGGAAGTGGGCGGTTCCTATGCAGCGATCAAAGCCTTAGAAGACAAAGGGTATGTCGTGGAGTACGAAGCGGAAATACTTCGAACAACTGATCAGCCGACAGCGCCGGAGTTAGCGCCAAAAGATGAAGCACAGTTGCCGCTGACCGTGGAACAGGAGCACGCGAAGGAGCGCATTTGTGAAGCACTGCAACGGGAGGAATTTAAAACTTTTTTGCTATATGGAGTGACGGGGAGTGGCAAAACGCTGGTGTATTTTCACGCCATTCGAACAGCACTGGATCGGGGCAGGACGGCTCTGTGTTTAGTGCCGGAGATTTCACTCACACCGCAATTGGTTGAGCGTTTCCGTCGTGCCTTCCCGGAAACTGTAGCAGTGTTCCATAGTCGGATGTCGGCGGGAGAGCGTTATGATGTGTGGCAGGTCGTGCGGCGAGGAGAGGCAAAAGTTGTGGTCGGTACCAGGTCTGCCATTTTCCTGCCGTTGCCAGACCTGGGCATCATTATCGTCGATGAAGAGCACGACCCGTCGTACAAGCAGGTAGCGCCGTCACCACGATACCACGCCCGGGATTGCGCGGTGGTGCGGGGAAGTCTGGAAAAAGCGGTGGTAGTACTGGGATCTGCTACGCCGTCGCTGGAGAGTATGTACAACGCTCAGACGGGGAAGTACCATTTGCTGGAAATTCGCCAGCGAGTGGAGCAGGCGCAATTGCCATCGATCGCTGTGGTGGATATGCGGCAGGCGTGGAGGATGAAAAAAGTGCTGGGCTCCTTTTCGACCGTTTTGCTGGAAAAAATTCTGGAACGCATAGAGCAGCGGCAGGGTGTGATTCTGCTCCAGAATCGCCGCGGATTTGCCTCGTGGCTGGAGTGTCCGGAATGCGGGTACATTCCTCAATGTCCTCACTGTACCGTGGCGCTCACGTATCACAAGTTCCGTCAGCAGATGCGGTGTCACTACTGTGGTTATACGCAGCCCGTGGAGTGGCAGTGTCCGAAATGTGGGGCGGAAATGCGGCTGGTCGGCAGGGGCACACAGCGAGTGGAGGAAGAACTGGGACAGTTGCTGCAGCAATACGGAAGGCAGGCAAACATCCAGCGGGTCGATCTGGACGCAGTGGCAACCCGGACGAAGTTGCAGCAGGTACTCCAGGCGTTTGCCCGGCGCGAAGTGGACATTCTGGTGGGGACGCAAATGATTGCAAAGGGGCTGGATTTTCCGCACGTCACGCTGGTCGGTGTGATCAATGCCGATGTCCAGCTCTATCTTCCCGATTTCCGTGCTGCTGAGCGTACGTTCCAGTTGCTGATGCAGGTAGCGGGAAGAGCGGGGCGGGCAGGTGATGCACCGGGTGAAGTTGTGATTCAGACAATGCATCCCCATCATCCGGTGATCCGGGCTGTGCAGGCACAGAGTTATGAGTTGTTTTACAATGATGAACTCCAATTGCGCCGGGAAGCGCATTACCCTCCCTTTACACGCTTTGTGCTGATTGAATTCAGCGGGAAGGATGAGGAAAAAGTGCATCAGGCGGCGCATCGAATGGCACTGTTATTACCACGGAAACATCGAGCACTGGAAGTGCTGGGACCAGCGGTCCCACCTATTGCCCGGCTGCGCGGCTACTACCGGCGATTCCTCGCCATCAAAAATTTTAAAGACGTTGATCCTACCGGTACGCAGCTCCAGCATATTCTCAGCACGGCGCTCCATCAGTACCATCAGAAATACGGAACTCCCGCCGTGCGCCATACGATCGATGTCGATGCGTACGGCATCGCATAGCGCCATCCTGTGCTTCAGTGCTGGTGTATAGGGCGCTTGCGCAGGGCACAGAAAGCGCAACTGATTCTGGGGTTGATGAGATAAGGAGGCACTCATACTCCGTCAGATACAGGGAAAGCAAAGGTTGTTCGTTTCCTTTCCTTTTACAGGGGACCAGGAGGAGAACGCGTTGGAGCAATCAATGGTGCGCATTCTGTTTGTTGTGTTTGTGCTTGTGGTGATAGGAGTGCTGGTGCTTCTGGATCGGTTTCTGTACCGACAGTTGTGTGAACGTTTCCAGCAGTTCCAGCATTCGTGGATAGGGCGGCTTTTTCGCTGGTGCATTTATGGAATGCCCGTCCTGTTTCTCGCTGCTTTAATCATTCGGCGATGGGTGTCCTCCAGTTCGCCGGTAATGTTTGGCGTTACCTTGTTGCTTGCTTTCTGGTATTTGCCGAAGTTGCCAGTTGCCCTGGGATGGTGGCTGGTTTCCGTCGTGCAGCGGTGGTGGAAGCCTTCGGCATCATCATTCTCTGCACAGCGGCGATCGGTGCTGCAGGGAACGCTGGCAATTGCTGCTGGCTATCCCTACATCGTTGCAGCCGTTGGAGCAGCCCGGACGACGTACAATGTGCAGGTGCAACGCCGCGTGCTCCATTTTGCAGATCTACCAGCGGCTTTCGCTCCTCTGCGGATTGTTCAGATTTCCGATTTGCACGTCGGCTCTTTCCCTGATCCGCTCGATTTTTTCCAGCCAGTTTTTGAGCGTATTGCCACGCTGCAACCAGATCTGGTGGTTGTTACAGGCGATTGGGTGAATTTTGATCCTCAGGAACTGGAACCGCTGCTCCCGCTATTCCGTCAGCTTCGGGTTCCTCTTGGAATCTACGGGTGTCTGGGCAATCACGATCACTATATGAGCAGTGAGGATCATCAGCGACTCAAGGAGATCATCCGGGCAGCCGGCGTCCACTTGCTGGTGAACGAAGCGGATGTGCTGGAACGATCCGGAGAGCGCCTTGCCATCGTTGGAACTGACAACACCGGAACAGGACAGTACTTTGGAGATCTCCCAAAAGCAATGAAAGAAGTGCCAGAAAACACCTTTGCTCTTTTGCTGGCACATACGCCATCGTACTGGGATAAAGCGGTACGTGGAAAAGCACCGATTGCACTGATGCTTGCTGGCCATACCCACGGAGGACAATTGGCGCTTCCACTGGGCGTGGTGACGCTCAATCCTGCGCACCTGGTATTTCGATATGTGCAGGGGTTATATGCAGATTCGGGAGGACAAATGCTTTACGTCAACGCTGGATTGGGCACAACGTTCTTTCCACTGCGCACGGGCGTACCACCAGAAATAACCCTGCTGGAACTGCGATCGCCGGTGTAGTTGCAATGCTGGGAGTTTCAAGTTTCCCTGCTGTTGCTTCTTAGTGGTCCTGCGATCGCCCGTATAGTCGCAACACTGGAGCTGAAACAATCCTGAATATCAGCCGTCGAAAGAAGGTTGTACAGAAACGGTAGGGTGATGAACGTACGAGGACGGCAATCCGGAACGGCACCCAGAGTTGCTTTGCTTACGTTCGGATGTAGCAAGAATGTCGTGGATTCTGAAGTGCTCTATCGGCAGTTGCTCCACTATGGCGTTGCCGTGTCGGAAGATGTGGAAGATGCTGATATTCTGATTCTGAATACCTGCGGCTTTATCGATCGGGCAAAGGAAGAGAATGTGGATGCGATTCTGGAGGCGGTGGAACTAAAGAAAGCGGGTAAGGTGCAAAAAATTATCGTCGCTGGCTGTTTATCGCAACGTTACGGTCACACCTTAGCGCAGGAGATTCCAGAAGTGGATCGCTTTGTTGGTACCGAAGCGTACGAGGCAATTTTGCAGGAGATTTCGCCGGACTATCGCTATACGCTGGTTGGGGAACGGGCGCTGTTGACACCGGGACATTATGCGTATGTGAAGATTTCGGAAGGCTGCGATCATCCGTGCTCCTTTTGTGCTATTCCCTTGATTCGAGGACGGCACCGCAGTCGCCCAATGGAGGAGATTGAGCAGGAAGTGCAGCATCTGGTGCGGCAGGGTGTTAAAGAAATCATCCTGATTGCGCAGGATACAACCTACTATGGCAAGGATCTGTACGGACAACGGATGCTGGCATCGCTGCTGCGGCGACTCAGCGACATTCCGGGGGTTGAATGGCTGCGACTCCATTATGCCTATCCTGCGCACTTCCCGGTCGAAGTGCTGGAGGTGATGGCGGAACGGGACAATATTTGCAAATATCTGGATATGCCGTTGCAGCATATTTCAGATCGGGTCTTGAAATCAATGCGGCGGGGAATTACGAAGCGGCGAACCGTGCAGTTGCTGGAAACCATTCGCGCTACAATTCCTGATATTACACTCCGCACAACCTTTCTGGTGGGATACCCGAACGAACGGGAAGAGGATTTTCAGGAGTTGTGCGATTTTGTGGCGGCAATGGAATTCGATCGGGTCGGGGTGTTCCCGTACTCATCGGAGGAAGAAACGGCGGCGGCTGTGTTAGGAGATCCGATTCCGCAGGAAGAGAAAGAGCGGCGTGCCCAGCAGCTGGTGGAGATCCAGCGGGCTATTGCGCTGCGGAAGAATCAGCAACTTATAGGCAGCACTGTGAAGATCCTTGTGGATGAAGAAATCGCTGGTGAGTATGTGGGGCGAACTGAAGGAGATTCACCCGAAGTGGATCAGGTAGTGTATATCCGGTCGGATTGTAAACTACACCCTGGACAGTTTGTTTATGGAGAAATCGAAGATGCGGCGGAATACGACCTTTTTGCTCGCCTGGTGGATGTGCCTGCTGCTCTCGGTAGCAGCGACACTGGCACAGGAACAGGATAAAAAGCAGTTTTTTGTCGATGTTGCCAGCTTCCGGGGACCCGCTGCACAGCAGGAACGTGTGGATGTCTATGTAATGCTGCCGTACGCTTCGCTGCTCTTTGTGCGGACCGAGGGCACGTTTGTAGCACGCTATGAGCTGGAAATAAGTTTCTGGCAGGGCGAGAAGAAGATCCGTGATACGACGGTCTTTGGGCAAATATCGACGGCTGATGAAGAAATTGCCAGTGGTGTGCGGGGCGACTTTGATTCCGTACAGGTTGTAACTTTCCTTCCACCAGGGAAGTATCAGTGTCGGGTACAGATTTTTGATGCCAAAGCCAAGGAAACGTGGCACTGGCAGCAGGAGTTCACCGTGACAGACTATCACCGTTTCCCGTTTAGCTTAAGCAGTATTTTGTTCCTTTCCGATGTCGAGCGACGGGATTCGGAGTTCTTCATTACTCCCCATCTTTCCTCCGATATTACTTCCTTGCTTCCAGAGGATCTTTTTATTTATGTCGAAGCCTATGCACAATCGCCGCCGTATGATGCTGCATATTTTATCGAGGTGCTCAACGCACACAAGGAAGTTGTTGCGACGTTCCCATCGGAACCTCTGCCCTTGAAGGATACGGTCGTGCCTATTATTCGGCGACTTGTGCTACCAGAAGGGTTGCGGAGTGGGACCTATCGCTTGTCGGTCACTCTGCACAAGCCGGTGAGTGGAAGGGTTCAGAAAGAGGATATTCTGGGCGTTTCGATGCGTCCTTTTGTGATTCGAGCCAATATTCTTCATTATTCGTACATCAGCGATGAAGAACTGGAGACTGCTATTCGACAAATGCGCTATGTGGCAACGGCGGAGGAAATAGCATTTATTCTGGCAGGAAAAACGCCGAAGGAACGCCGCCGACGGTTCTTAGCGTTCTGGAAGAAATTAGATCCAACACCGGGAACCAGGCGTAATGAGGCTTTTGAAGAATACTACCGGCGGGTGCAGGAAGCCAATCGGTTGTTCAGTACCTATCGTCCCGGCTGGCTGACTGATCGTGGCAAGGTGTACATCATTTATGGTCCGCCTGAAAGTCGGCGACAATTGGTCGATCCGCAAACTGGACTTTACATTGAACGGTGGTACTATCCCGGTAACCGGGTTTTTGAGTTTGTTGACTATACGGGATTTGGCGATTATCGTCTAGTTACGCCGTTGCCACCAACCGCAAAATATCGGTATTCCTCGTAGGCGGAGCATCGTCATCGGAAGGAATTGATGTTGGTATCATCAAAGCTGTAAGCCGAGACTCAGTACAGTGCCGGGGAATGAATTCACGATACCTTTTTCTTCTTCCGCTTTCCACTCCGCCGTTTTCGCTTTCCTTTTTGCTTTGCTTCCTGCAGCAACGCTTTAGCAGCGGAAGGGGCGTAGGGAGACCCCACGGTGTCACCGTCCAGTGCGTCGCCTAAGTAGGTAAAGTCCAGTTCCCGGCGTTCCAGATTCACCTTCACTAATTGCACGTGCAACCGGCTTCCAATGTGAATCCGCTTGCCTGTTCGTTGTCCGATGAAAGACTGGAGGCGTTCATTGAACAGGTAGAAATCATCGAAGAATTCTCCGATCCGCAGCAAACCTTCGAAGTAGTAGCGGTCGACCATTACGAAAGCGCCGAAGCGAAGCAGCCCGGTCACTGTTGCGTTGAAGCTTTCGCCGATGAATTTCTGTGCCAGCATTGTCTGCGCCAGCTTGATGGATGCCCGCTCCGCTTCCATTGCCAGACGTTCCTGCGCGGAACAGTGATCTGCAATAGCGCCTAATTGTTCTTCCAGTTGCTTCCATTCCGAAGGTGGCGGTATCTCTCTGGCATATCGTTTCAACAGTCGATGCACCACCAGATCGGGGTACCGGCGAATGGGAGAAGTAAAGTGCGTGTAGTCACTGAATCCCAGCCCATAGTGTCCGATGTTGTATTCCGAGTACACGGCTTTGGACATCGCCCGCAGCAGCAGTTGGTGAATGACAAATTTTTCAGGCAAATGGTCGATTTCCAGTAGCAACTGATTGATCTCACGAGAACTCAGCGAGCCCGTCGGTGTTTTGATGCCGAAAGATCGGATCAGCTCCAGCGCCGTTTTGAGTTTTTCCGGGTCCGGTTCATCGTGAATTCGATAGAGGAATGGCAACAACTGGATGCGTTTCCCTCTGCGAGGCGAAAGTTTGCGGATGTGTTCGGCAACAGTACGGTTTGCCAGTAGCATACATTCTTCCACTAAGGAAGTGGCATCGGTGCGGCGTTTCAACTGAACATCGACCGGCTGCAACTGATCGTCCAGTACGAAGCGGAGCTCGGGATTGTCAAAATCGATACCTCCTTTTTGATACCGCCGCTTCCGCTGTTGCTGGGCAATGCGATGGAGCTGGAGAATCATATCGCTGAGTGGATGGCTGCGGTCGCCGTCGATAATTTCCTGAACTTCTTCATAGGTGAAACGCTCATCGCTGTTGATCACCGATTCCACGATTTCATAACTTTTGACCGATCCCCGCGGCGAAATTTCCATCAGCACCGAATACGTCAGGCGGTCTTTGTGAGGAACCAGCGAACAAATATTGGTTGACAACACTTCGGGGAGCATTGGAATAACCCGGTCGACTAAGTAAACGCTGGTTCCACGTGCAAAGGCTTCCCGATCAATAGCAGATCCTTCCGGAACATAATGGCTGACGTCTGCAATGTGCACGCCCAGGCGGTAATTGCCATTCGGCAGTCGTTCCAGCGAGAGAGCGTCGTCATAATCTTTGGCGTCCGTAGGATCAATGGTAATCGTGGGAATGGCTCGAAAGTCCCGGCGATGAGCAATGTCCGCTGCTGTGGGTTCACGAGCAAGCCGCTCGGCTTCTTTCAACACTTCTGGGGGAAAAGCTGGTGGGAGATTGAATTCCCGAACGATGCTGTCAAATTCAACGGTGGATTTTCCAGCCCGTCCCAGAACTTCGATCACGCGAGCAGTGGGGTTTTTATAAGGATCGTCCCATCGGAGCAGTTCGATGAGAACCTTATCGCGCGGACGTGCACCGTTTAAGTGGGAGCGATGAATGAGAAAATCAACGTGAATATGCTCATCGTCCGGAATAGCAAAGTAGAATTGGTCTTGCTTTTCAATAGTGCACACGAACCGGGTTTGTGCTCGGTGCAGCACGCGAAGAATTTCTCCATAGATTTTCTGGTCTGGCGTAATGGTTGTAACGCGTACTTTGACCCGGTCTCCGTGCAGGGCTGTATTCATCAGGTGACGTTCGACAAAGATGTTTTCAAATTCTGGGTGATCGGTTCGAACAACGCCGTCGAAGGCGAAAACATAGAGCGTTCCTTCCAGCACCCGAATCGCATCGTCAGAGAGGTAATACCGCCGTCGGCGAGATTTGCGCACGATCCCTTCATCAACCAATTCCCGCAATGCCTGCTGGAGCGCCGTAAAGGCATCGGTATCCGGCACGATGCCTAAGAGCGTGGCAATTTCCTGAAGTCGCAGCGTTTGAGGAGCGGCATTTTCCAGAAGCTGAATAATGCTGTGTTTAAGATAGCCCAGTGCGTTTTGTGTTTCAGGCATAAATTTTGACCGTGTTTGATTTTTGCGCCGCACGTTCTAAGATAGCATTTGCTTTGTTGAGTACAGTGTCAACAGAGCGGTGCGACCGGGTTTCAATGATCCCTGCACTAACGGTTACGGTGAACTGGGTATTGTGATACTGCAATGGAGTTTTTGCAATTTGTTCGCGAATCAATTCTGCTAAGGAACGTGCTTTGCCTGCCGGCATCTGGGGTAAAAAGATCGCAATGGTTGCCTGCGGCAGCCATCCCATTGGGGCATAAGGGGGAACGTGATGGAGAACGATCTGGAAAACGGTTTCTAAGATTTGCAGGACGGCAGAAGACCCCAGGCGTTGTCGAAGCGTGTCCCAGTGGTCGATGCGCAATAAAACTAAGGAGGAGCGATGCTTCAACGTTTTTGTTCGGAGCAGCTCTTGCTGGAGCAATTTTCGGAACATCGGTTCCGCCCATAACCGGTCAGCAGCCGTATCGGGGATCATTGGCGGCAGAGAAGCGGGTATCACCGCACCGCGAACCCGATGCCAGAAGCTATGAAGGAACAACTGGAGAAAGTTTTGTTCTTGTTGCACCAGCGGAACCTCGGAAGCAAGCAATAACAGGTGGTATTGGTGATCGGAACCGGGGAAGAAGAGACCAGCGATAAAGTGCCACGATTCCTCACCGTCGCTCGATTCAGACAGCACAAATGGTGGCGGTGCTGGGGTTTCAAGCGAGAAAAGCGGATCGACAGATTCAAGCAGATGTTCCAGTTGATCCAGACTCAGTGTTGTAGCGGAGGGAATGGGTGACCATCCCTGGGCAGTCCAGGTTGCAATGCCGTACTGGAGATAGGGATGAGTGGTGTTGCGGAGCATTTCTAAGGTTTGTGTAATGGCGGCAGGATCTGGAAGCTCCGGTTCCTGTGTGATGAAACTCTGGAAATGCAACAGAAATTGGGCAGCTTGGTAGTAGTCGTATTTGGAAATGTACCCGTGTACCAGGGTGGTAATCAGGCAGGCAAATTGCGTCAGGAGTTGCACAGTATGCACATCGAATGCCTTTTGCTTAGTTGAGTCAGCAACCAAAAGTCCGATCAGGGAACGACGGTACTCGATGGGAAATGCGATCAGCGATCGTGTGCCGGTGGGAGTGGTATAGTAAGAGATAAGGTCTGCTTCCACACTTTCGTTGATGTCCGTAATGATTTGGGGTTTGCCATCCTGAATAATTTGAGAAAGCAGGTCATTCCCAATCGGAATTTTTCCCTCGCGGATAGGAAGAGTCGTTTCACTGTGAAAGGCTTCAATACGAAGTTGTTGCCGCTCATCGCTGACCCAGCAGTAAAAGACCATACGGGCATCGATGAGGTTGTGGATGGCTTTTAGAATTTGCTTCAGGAGCAGGGTGAACTCTTTACGCGGTTCTGCGTGGATGTCATCGAAGTTGGGAAGAATGTCCTCAAGTCTGATGTCCACGGGCTGGCGAATGTGGCCGACAGAGTTTTCTGGCGGTGCTGGCGCGACGGCAGGTTCGGATTCGTCCATTGCCGTTGCTGTTTGCGGCTCTGGTGAAGCAGCAGAGGGCACAGAAGAAGTGCCAGAAGCTGATGACGGAATGGTGCCAACGATCCGGAATCCCTCATCTCCATCCTCAAAAGCTATGTCGTTTTCGTCGGGGACCTGGCGTTCAGGGTCGACTGAGCGGGACAACGATGGGGTGGATTGATCAGATGGTTCATCAGCACTGGCGATGGGAGGAGTGTCGGTATCTGTTTCCAGCGTATTGCCCGGATCAGTATCAAACGTGAATCGAGTAACGCCGTCAGCAGTGGTGGTGACCTTGACCGGGATATCATTCACACCACCAGTCAGAGTCTCGCTCTGCAGTGGCACGTCATCTTTAATGCGCTGGGCGATGAGAAGGAACAGAGCAATAACGCTCAGGATTGTGACACAAATGCCGATGAGCTTGAGAGCAAAATGGTCGAAGGATGCGAAGATCACGATACCTCCCAGTGCCGTGATAAACAGGGGAAGATCCGTGAACGGATGCAGAAAACGCAGTATGTTGCTCCGACCATCGAGCATTACTTCAAAGCCGATACCTGTACCGCTACTGTATAAGACTGAAGGATTTTTTGCGAAGAATCCTGAGCAGTAATCGTAATGGGAAGCATAATGTCCATATCATAGGATTTGTGCCTGGGCAAACCCGTCTGGAGATCGACCACCGCTGATCCACTCCCTTCATATCGATAATTGGGATCGATGCGAATAGTTCCGGTGGAGTCTTTGACTTCCAGCGGTGATACAACTGCCCGTGCCGCCATTTTTATTCGTGCTACGTGCGCCGCTGTATCGACTGAAGCAATTTGAAACGTCGCCGTATTTTTAGCAGTAACGGGATCAAACAGTACCGTGGTATACGTCCGTTGCCATTGTTTCGCTGAAAATTGCCGATCCGGGTAATAGGTAAACAGGTTTTGCAGCAGCAGGATATACACCTCAGAGCTAATTTGCTGGGTCAATTCCCGTCGAAGGAATGATTTCATCGAGTCTATCTGCGCAGCATTTGCCTGCCCTGATTGCAGCAGAGCATCAAATTGGGATTGCTGCAACTGAAGCAGGGAATCGATAATCGGACGGATGTTCTGGATGTCCACAATCTGCCCACGGGGAGTCACAGCGATCGTGACGGGAAGGTGGAGCGCGGTGAAAAAAGCCTGAGCTTTTGGCGAAGGTGGTGCTGCCTGTGGCTCAGAGGAACGGAAATCAATGAGCTGAGGTGGCAGGGTTGAGTCTGCCGGCTGGATCTGAACTTTGACGTGGAAGGAGTCCAGAACAACCTGTAAGCGCCAGAGGGTATCGTCAGGCGGAAGTCCCCGAAGGGTAAAAAACATTGTTTTGTATTCATTGATGTGGTTGCCTCCGGATTTTAGTTCGCTTCTGGTTGCAATTCGGTAGGATTGGTGAACAGTGGTATCCAGTTGATAACCGAGTTGCCAGCCAGCCGTCGCAGTTGTATCAGCGGAAACGGAGCTGATATCCTGAGTGGTGATGGTGTCTTCCTGGGCGGTTTGCGTTGTCATCGGAGAGTGGCGCTCCTGCGATGGAGTATTCGAGGAACACGCCAGGAGCAGGAGAAAAGACCAGAGAATACCCAAACGAAATGCTACCATTTGAACTGTCCTTGTAGTTGCAATTGATACGTTGAATGAATAACGTGTGTAAAGGTTTTGCCACGCGGAGTGCGAAGCCGAACCCGTGCTTTCAGTTCACCCAATGCCCGTCGAATCGTGCCATACTGGTTAATGTACACCGAATGGGTTTGATAGCCGGACACTTTCTGAATTGCCGTAAACACATCTTCGTAGCCAGGGGTGAGCACAACGCTAAAGCGGGGTGCTAAGGAGTCGGCAGTTGCGGTGACCCAGTATTCGCCAGTTGTGTCCGATCGTGTGACCTGGATAGCAGCCGGGCTCTTGAAGAAAATTTTGTCAGCTTCAAACAGCACGGGACGGAACCATTCGGCATTCCACGCAACCAGGGGATTGTGCGGCAGAATCTGGCGAGTAATGTCGGTGAGGAACAGCAGACGTTCGTCGCAAATAGCGGAGGTCCAGAGAAATTTTTTGACCGTGTCCAGGGTGGAGGTTGAATCAAAAATCTGCTGGTAAAGCAGTTCGCGAGACGGAGACTCGATCAGACCAATGTCATTGTAGGGGGAGTAGGTGAAGAACCATTCCCGTCCATAAGGGATCGTTGTCCACAGAAATTGCCAATCGCTAATGGGTGGAGGGAAGTCAACTTCCGAGTTGTACTGGATAGCAATTTCCGGATCGTGGTATGTGTAGCGCAGTGAGTCGATATTGATGGCAACTGTGACAAATCCATCGCCACGGTCTTCAATGGCGCGCAGGCTGAAGAAAAATTCCGTTTTGGTTTTGAACTCTACTGTGGAACTGTCGTTATAAATCCGGTTCACAGTCGTGGTGTGTGTGAATTTGTAGTGTTTCCGGACGTTTATGGGGAATCGAGCCCGAAGTCGCAGTAACTGCTCGCTGCGTTCACCTTTGGCTGCTGGTGGTCGTGGCGTTTGTTGTCCCTGTGCCATCGCAGAGGGCAGCAGATACAGCAAACTGTAGAGTCCCACGATGATCAATGCGATGGAGCGTCTCATTTTCACCTTTGCTCGTTACTGTTGCCTGGTTTGATTCGTTACCGTCCAGAGTGTATATGCTGCTAATGTCATCCCGTCCCAGATCTCGCCCGTTGCAACCAAATGACGAAATTGGTTCAGCCTTACTGTGAGCACTTCAAAGGTTTCCGTATCATCTGGCTGGATAGAATCGTCTGGCTGTAACTCTCTGGCAACAAAAACAGAGCAAAGTTCTTCGATGACTCCATTGCACGGGTTGAAGCTTCCCAGAAGTTCGAGCGTGTGAGCGGTATATCCAGTTTCGCCGCGCAATTCCAGAGCAGCAGCTTCCGCAGAGGATAAATGTTCGGGGCGTCCGCCGCCGGGGAATTCAATACTAAATTGCCGATGCAGGTACCGATATTGCCGAACCATCAGAAACGTTTCAGGATCCAGCAGGGGAATGATCATCACTGACCCCGGCGTCCGAACATAGTGGTATTGCCGGAGGGCACCGGAAGGCAGGCGATAGTAGTCGAATCGATACTCCCAGTAGGGATTCCGCCACACCTGCGTGCTAAAAACGCACTGAAACGGCGGCAGGATGGAATCCTGCTGATTTAGCTGCGCCCGATGGCGGTTGTTGTCACCGATGGTTGTATCCTATGCCTCACTGTTTTGAAGAATTTCCGCTTCGCTGAAGAAGAAATGAATTTCGATTTCCGCGTTCTCCGGGGAATCCGATCCGTGCACCGCATTCTGTCCTTTGTCCGTGCCGTACAGTTTCCGAATCGTTCCTTCCGCCGCTTCTGCCGGATCAGTTGCCCCGATCAGGGAGCGGAAGTCCGCAACCGCATTTTCTTTTTCCAGCACCATCGGTATAATGGGTCCACTGCTCATAAACTGGACCAGGTCATCATAGAAAGGACGTCCCCGGTGGACTGCGTAGAATGCGCCAGCCTGCGCTGGAGAAATGCGCGTCAATTTGAGAGCCTTGATCGTAAAACCTGCATTCAAAATGTGATCGATAATTTTGCCTGCATATCCCTTCTTGAGAGCATCGGGTTTGATAATAGCAAGGGTTCGTTGCATCGTCACTTTGCTCTGTGTTGTCCTACTTCCTTTTGCTACTGGTTTTTGCCGATTTCTTTTTCGATTTTGCCGATTTCTTCGCTGATGTTTTCTGTTGATCCAGCACTGCTTTGACCGTTTCGCCAATTTCAGCAGGTGAGGGAACAACGGTAATGCCGGCGGCTTCCATTGCGGCAATTTTGGATTCAGCGGTCCCTTCGCCGCCAGCGATGATGGCGCCTGCGTGTCCCATCCGCCGCCCCGGCGGTGCAGTGCGACCGGCGATGAACCCTACGACCGGCTTTTTCACATACCGCTTAATGTAGGCAGCCGCTTCTTCTTCAGCAGTGCCGCCAATTTCACCGATCATCAAAATGACCTCTGTCTGGGGATCTTTGTTGAACAATTTGATGATGTCCACAAACTGCGAGCCGACAATTGGGTCGCCGCCGATGCCGACGCACGTGGATTGTCCGATACCCATCGAACTTAGCTGGAACACTGCTTCGTAAGTCAGCGTTCCGCTGCGGGAGACGACACCAACAGGACCGGGCTGGTGGATGAAGCCTGGCATAATACCTAATTTCGTTTCACCCGGTGTGATCACTCCCGGGCAGTTGGGACCGATAAGCCGCGATCTGGAATGCTTCAAAGCGTCGTAGACTTTCGTCATATCCCGGACGGGGATGCCTTCGGTGATGCAGATGATCAGGGGAATTTCCGCTTCAATTGCTTCGTGCAAAGCATCAGCGGCAAAAGCAGGGGGAACGAAAATGATGGAAGCGTCCGGATGGGTAGCATCGACTGCTTCTTGAACCGTATTGAAAATTGGCACTGATTTCGGAAATGGATTCGCCTCATCCCCCTGATATTCGGTGCCCCCCTTGCCCGGCGTAACTCCGGCGACAATGTTGGTGCCATACTCCAGCATCTGGGCAGAGTGAAATGTCCCTTCCTTCCCGGTAATCCCCTGCACCAGCACCCGCGTACCCGCATTGACTAAGATGCTCATCCATCTCCAGAGCTTTGTTGTACTCAAAACACGAAACTACAAAAGTACGAAAAGTTCCACAGATGGGGAGCGGGTTTCCAATTCGGCAAGGAATGCGAATCTATTGTGCTCCCGGTGGATTCTCAAAGAAAATTTATTCTCGCTACGGATTTTGAGAACCTTCTCAAAAGAGTTTGCTGAATGTGCTATGGCAAGGGCAAGTCGTAAAATTGCTCAAAAGTAGTGACTGGTAAGTTCAATTAAAGTCGAACGACAGCGATGGAAGCTCTTACAGCACGTCTAAGTAGCGAGTGGCACGTTTTGTCCTCCAAGCATGCAGAGTTGAAAGAGGAGTCCGAGCAGATTCTGCAACAGTATCGCGATGGGGGACTGGAACGCCACGCTTACCTGATCAAGGGGGTTTACGGGCAGGGCAAAAGCGCGTTGTTATTTTTCCTTTTTCGCCGGGCAAAAGAAATGGGGCTGTTTCCGGTACTGGGTATGGCGGCGAAGCTGTTTTTAGCTGATGACGCATCGGCAGAGAAGGTGCCGATGAATTACGCAGATCTAAAGGAGTGGGTTGATGCAAAGGTACAGCGCGCTGTAGAGGCGATTGCGGACAGGCGATGGGAAGAGGTGGAGCTCTGGAAGGGATTTTCGCAGGATGTTTTAACCGATATGCAACAGTTCTATGAGAATGCTACGATGGATCCAGACCGGTTAGTGCTGCTTGTGGATGAGTTGGAAGATGTATACCAGAAGTTGGTCGAGCATGTTGGGGCTGATCCGTTGCGGGGATGGTTGCAGGATTCAAAGTATCTGAAAGTTGTAGCATTGACCCCTGCGGGTGTTCACGATCTGGGGACCGCCGATCGCCAGCGATTGGGCATTTTTCTGATTCCCACGGTTGATCCATTGTACATTCGGGACCATTATGGACTGCCTGCGGGCAAAGCGAATGCCGCCTGGTGGTTATCCCGGGGAGTGCCGAGGAACATCATTAAAAACGTTGAAACCTTGCGGAAAGTAACGGATCAGGAGCTGCGCTCTCCGTATGAGTTGGAGCGGATTCTTCAAAATCTGGATCCCATCGGAAAAGCGGCTGATAAAGTTCCCGCAGTAGCACTGAAAAGGGTGAAAGGAGAACATCGACCCATTGTTGTAGATCTTCGACCGCAAAATGTTGAGAGACAGCTATGGGGGATAGAAATTCGCGTCGAAGAACTGCAAGAAGCCGAGCTTATTCAGCCTTTGCAACTATTGTTTGACATTCAAGAAAAGCAGATTGCAACGGCATTCGCATACTATCTTCGAAAGCTGGCACTGCTGATTTCAGATGAGGAACAGATTGCCTACATTCCTGACTCGGAACTGAAGGATTTCTTCAAATTGGCGATGGACCTGATGATCTTTGAAGCCAATGAAGATCCAGCTATTCGTGACCATTTCGACCAGATCCCCCTATTAGCAGAGGCAATCGATAAACAAAACGAAAGTCGAGTTGCTAAAAAATTAGACGGCAAAAGCGGAATTCTTGAGGGTGATTTATCCAAAAAGCTACCGATTGAAATCGGGCAGGTGGGACAAATATTTCCGTTCCCTATAGCAAACCCCGTGCTGTTTACTGTGCCGAGACAGGTGTTAGAGCAATGGGAAGCAGATGGCAAGCCGGGGAGCCCTTTGATAGCCGGAAAGATCGGTGGAACAGATTTTCTGTTCTTTGTCCGCTATCAGGATATGGCCCAGTACAGTACCGAATCCTGGTTTTTGGATGCTACGTTGCCGGATGGAAAGAAGATGATCCTGCTGTTGCCGAAAGCGGAGTATCAACGATGGGAAGATGATAGTAACCGTTCTCCATTGCTGGATTGGCTGAAAGATGATGGACGGCTTGAGATTCAGCCAGTGGAGGGTCTGCTGGAAAGTTTTTTGCTCAGTGTGTGGGAGCTGCACAAAGAAGTTCCCGTGCGGTGGGCGGATCTAAAAAATCGGTTTCAAGCATCAGAGGATTACTATGCGCGACGAAAGTTTGAGCTGTATGGATCCGCTATTGAAGAAGTTCTTGCAGATATTGATCGGACACTTCAACCAACATCCTTTATTGCCGGGAAGAAGGAACCTGAAGGGATACAGAGGGTTTGGGGTGATGGGTATCTTAAAGATGCAGAAATTGCTGTGACCATTCTCCTTTTAGGATTGCTCAGTGAGAAAGGAAGGCTCTCTTCCCGCGATGAACAGCAATTGCTGAAGCTGAGCACTATTGTTCGCAATATCCAAAGTGAGGAAACTTTAAGAGAAATACTTCAAGAGCGATCTGGACTGGCGACGTTAATTCAGCAACTACCGTCGCCACGCAAAAGTCCATTATCAGGAGGAATTTCCAGAAAGCAGTATCTGCGAGAAATTGCTGAATTTTTTGCCGATTCTGAGTATGCAGCACTTCGCCAATTGGCTCGGTTTGTGGAGTTGGAAGATTTTTACCGCTTAGCACCGTCCGAGAATTACCGTCGATTGCTGGAAGCTGTCTGGCGACTGGAACGTCAGAGCTTTACCCAGAAACGTCAGCGGTTTGAGGAGCTTCGCCAGCGCTTTCAGTCCATTTACGAAGGAATGCAAAAATTGCAACAGCATCGGCAGCACCTTGCGGATCAACTGGGAGTGCCAATAGCAGGCTTTGTGCCTTTGCTTTCCCACGATACAACGGGCGCTGATACTGTACAGAAATGGATGCCATGGATGCAGCAGTTGTCGGAGATAGAGTTTGAAGAAGCGGCGTTACGCCACTTGATGGTGCTTTTGCTTGGAGCAAGTGGATTTGCAGAGAAGTTTGCTGGGGAAGTGGAAGATTTACAACAGCGGCTTGCCAGATTTGACACCTGGTTTGGACAGTTACAACAGCAAGAGCAGGAAATTGAAACGCAGTTTCGCACAAATCCATTGCTGAAGGAGTTACTGGAAGAGCACAGAAATTGGGGGGAAGAACTTCAAACCCTGCTGGCAATAGAATCCAGAATTGGAAGTGACAACGAGGAAGGTATTATCTCTGCGGATGATCTGGAATCGTGGCTGCGGCAAGTAGCTGAAGAGTTGCAAGAGCTTGGTGAGGCAGTGTCGCAAATCGTGCAACAGGGAGAAAGAATTGAATCCTTGCTTCGAGAGAATGGATTATTGACAGAAAGTCCAACAGAAGTGGAGAAAGGAGACGCTGGACGCTACCAGAAGCAGAGAAAGGGGATGGTGGACACTACTATGTCGTTGCTTGAAGCACTGGAACAGCGAGCACAAGAGCTGGAGGCGCTGCACGAGCAATTGCAGGAAGAGTTGCAGCGGGGAGCGGATATGTCGCTTCCGAAGTTTGATCAAGTGCTGACGTATGGTGATTTGCAGCGCTACAAAGATCGGTTGCGTCGAGCTATTGATAACCCCAAGTATGAAGAGTTCCGACAGCGAAGGGAGCACTTAGGATTGGGAGAGTCGTTTATAGCGTTTCTGAATCGTGAGTTTGAGCAAGGCGCCGATCTTCAGAATATAGACCAGATTCTTAAAACAGCAGAGAACATTCACCAGTCGACCGAGCATTGGCCAGCTCTCAATACATTGGTATTGAAAAAAACGTTCAAGCAGGGATCGGCAGCGTCCGTTTATCAGCAGATGAAGCGGATTAGAGAGGAAGTGGTTCCAGCGATAGAGGGATTGTCATCCGATCAGGTGGAGCACTTGCTCAAAGAGTGGAACGTTGGAAATCAGCAGCGGATCGTAGAGGCCGCAGAATGTCTTCAAACGATTAACCAGTGGTTTGGTGTCCAGGTGGTTGCGACTGTAGAATCTATCGATGTGCTGAAGAAAGCTACAGAATTATTAGGAGAACTGGAGGCAGAAGAAGCGCAAGAGGAAGTGGTGAATCGATTTCAGCAAAAATTTCCAGAGGGAGTTCGGAGTAAAGAAAATGCAGTTGAAGAGATTAAGGAGTTGCTGGAAAAGCTGCATCGAGAATTGCAAGCGAAGAAAAAAGCGATGTTGCGAAAAATTCAGCAATATCTGGAGGTGCTTGAGAGACCTGAACTCTCAGGAGAGCTAACGTACAAAGAAGCGGAACAGGAGTTGCAGAAACTTGAAAGGGAGTTTGATCAGAAATTCCCAACGGTGGGAAAAATGCTACGCGAATGGATGGGACAGGAAGACGTCGATTTTTCATTTGCAAGCGAAGTGGAGCGTATATGGCGGCAATATCAATTAGTGACAGGCGCAATCTCTAAGGAAGAAGCCAAAAAAATTGTCGAGTTGGTGAAGTGGTTGGAAAAAAGAAGAGTGCCTTTAGGTGATCCACCAGAGAGAAAGGGTAGGGGAGTAGTGGAATGGTTGGAGGAAAAGCAACAGGAGTTTGAGTCACTTAAAAGTCGGTTGGGCTGGTATGCTCGCTTTTTTGGAGTAAGGATAGCAGGGGTAGAAGAATTACCGTATAGCCAAATAAAACAGAATCTGCGCGAATTGGAGGCAAGGTTCAATCATGAGTTTGCATCAGTAGGAAAGCTTCTTCGAGAATGGGCAAAGCGGGAAAAAGTTGATTATGAATGGGCTTGCGAAGTGGAGCGTGTATGGCAGAAGTATCGATTAAACGCAGCAGCAATTTCAAAAGAAAAGGCAGATCAGATTGTTCAGAGAGTGGCTCAGTTCGAAATGTGGCAAGTACCCTTAGATTCTCTACCCAAAGATGGGGCAGAATCTATATTGAGATGGCTGGAGAAACGCGAAGAGCACTTTAAGCGGCTCAGAGAGAAAGTAGCAGGGTATTATCGCCTTTTCAATGAAGGGAAGGAAATTCCAAAAGATTACCCGACGCTGCAAAAAGAGAAAGATCGGTGCGAAAAGCAGTTGCGGATACAGGTGGGTGAGGCGTATTTCCACATTTTGGAATTTCTGCAGCGGAGCGATGCGACACGAGATATGTTGAAGAATGTTTCACGAGAAGAAATGGTTGGGTTTTTAGAGTTGGTACGTCCCCATTTACGGGAGGTTTTAAGCGGAGATTCAAAATATAGCTAAAGGGTCTCTCTACCGGCTCAGGGTGCCGGTGAAGATGAGATTCCATAACTGGAATGTGCGGTCGAAATCCTCGTTCTGCGTTGCTTCGTCGATCAGGTCGAGGCGGCGGGCGAGGGTGCGAAGTTTCCTGCGGGCTGTTTGCTGCGCGAATTCCGGAAGTGCGGGGGTGAGAGGATCGGCGGTGAGCGATGGCAGGGAGATTGGCTGGAGATTGTGCTCGATGCAGAATCGGAGGACCTGCTGCATCGCCGCTGGCAGCGGGAGATCGGGTGGGAGAGATTCCATTGCTGCAAGTCCCAGAGCGTCCATATAGACCGAAGGAAGGGGGATGTTTTTGAGGTGTCGCCAGAGTTTGAACAGATGGAGAATGGTTTGGCTGTGGGGAAAGGGATGGTCCTGAATCTGCTGCGTCAGGGCGAAGGGGGAACCAGTGACGGTGTGCCCGTCTGGAAGCGGTAGCGTTACAGCCGTATTAAAGCCGGGGACAAGATAGCAGTGCAGATGTTGCTCCGCAGCCGGTCCACCAGTGATGGTGATCCGGTTGTGTGTTTGCTCCCACTGGACAGGGAAAGAGGATTGATTCGCAAACCGGGTGAGGGTTGTGAGGAAATGGTCAGTTGTTGGAGTGTCAGAGGCAGCAATCAACAGGTCGACAGAACTCCGATCCCGAATAGCGGTTTCTGTTGCATAGGAACCGAAAAGGGCAAAGTCTATCTGGTACTGCTGCAAAAATGTCATCAGTGAGCGAGCAAATGCCAGTTTTGAGCCGGAAGGAGTGAATCGTCGGTGGAGATGGAGGAAGTGCGGGGTCAGGTCTGCTAATTCCTGGGTGATCAGCATCGTTCAATGATTGTTGCTGTCATACAATTTGCGACCGCAAGGGACGATCGTGGAACGGAGACATTTGAGCTGGATGTGCAAGAGAGAAAATGAGCAATGATGATGGATCTTGCAGGAGAAGCGTTCTGGGTCACGGGCGCTTCCAGAGGTATTGGGAAAGCGATTGCAGAGGAACTGGTTCGGTGTGGAGCGCGGGTCGTACTCTCCGCCCGTTCTGCTGAAACATTAGAGCATCTTGCCGATGCGCTGGGAGCGGCGGCGATGGCAGTGCCGTGTGATGTGAGCGATCCGCAGCAGGTGGAGCGGGCGTATCGACAAATGGAGACAGCGGGATGGCAGCCAACAGGATTGGTGAATAATGCGGGCATTGGCAATTTCCAGCCGTTTACGGAGCTGCCGCTGGAAGCGGTACAGGCGATGGTAGCGGTAAATTTGCTGGGGGCAATGTATTGCACCGCGGCGGTGCTGCCCTCGATGCTGGAACGCAAGCAGGGAACAATCGTAAACATTCTGTCCGTTGCTGCTGTCACTCCTTTCCGCCACGCCACCGTGTATGGTGCCACGAAGGCGGGATTGCAAATGTTTGCCGATGCATTACGTGCGGAAGTCCGCTCCGAAGGCATTCGGGTGATCAATGTATTGCCGGGGGCAACAGCGACCGATATCTGGTCGCCGGAGGTGCTGGAGCGCTATCAGGCGCAGATGATGTCGCCGGAATCGGTTGCCAGCGCAGTTGTTGCCCTGCTTCAGTTGCCGGCTGATTCCCACCCGGAAATGCTCATTCTCCGACCCGGCCAGGGTGATCTTTGAAAAGAGGCTGCTACCAACTTGCAGCTATTTCCCGTTCGCGCACGCTGGAAAGCGGAGCAATTTCGCCATAAACCGAGGGCACCAGGAACAAGTTTCTGCGGAATTGATCGATAATAGGGGAAAGCACAAAAGTAGAGAATTTCCAATGGAAACCGTCTCGATATCGACCCTTGTTGCCTTGCGAAAGCAGCGGAAGCTCACGGAGGCATGGCAGCTTGTGCAGCAACTGACAAAACATTTAGGAAATCATCCAAGAGTACTTGCAGAAGCAGCCAAGGTGTTGTTGCTCAATGACCAGCCGAAGGAAGCTGAGCAGTTTTATCAGTTGGTTCAATCTCAGGAGGTGGATGTGCTCGAATATTTTGAGCCTGAAAGCCTCATTCGGTTGTATCTTACCGATGGGAATCCAGCAATTGACATTGAACGCATTGCTTCTACAGCAGAATGGGTACGGCACTATCGGAATCAACGGGTAGATCCTCTATATCCTGTCACCGTACAAGGCTTCGAGGCACTTGCAGAGTGGGGAGGACTGTACGATTTTACCCTGGAATGTCCTGCTTGTCACGCCTCGTATTCCTTTGTGCTGAACCGAACCTGGATGGTGTACTCTGAACACTACTGTCCTGTGTGTTTTGCACGACAGCAGTTTGATTCGGAGTTGATTCAACAGTCCATTGTTCCCTACGATCAGGAAGCGTTGGAGGAAATTGAACGTTTGGATCAAGTGGTGTTGCAACTCTATACGGACATCAACCGGGATGCTATTCAGGGAATTGAGTTCCCGCAGTTGTGTCGGTACACGTACATTGACTACTTGTTCAAATACAGCGAGTTCCTTCTGGAGGAATTTCATCAACAACGTCAGGATGAAGCGGTATGAAAACCATTTTTGTTTCAGGATTATTTGTAGACCGCAACAAAATTTTTGCTCGAATATTATCCGAACACTTTCGCATCATTACCTTTCGCAATGAGAAAGTATTTACGGAGCAACAGTTGTTGGTGGAATTTGCCGAGGATATTGTGGGCATTCCTGCAATTGCTCCAGAGGACATTGAGCGATTGACCCAGGAATGCGTGGAATTTACTGCTTATCACCTTGGACAGGTATTGAAAAAGCCTTCGGTTTCGTTACCGGAGCGTTTTCGGCATTTTGCTCAGGTACACGCACGAATGACTTTGCAGATTGAAGCGATCTTTCGGCAGATAGTAGAGCGGCAACCGATTGATTTAGTGTTGTTGGCCTCAGACTCTGGGACGGTTAAGCGAACCTTAGCGATTGTGGCGAAGCAAATGGGTATTCCTACGCTAAATGTTGAGCACGGTTTTGGTGCTATTATGCCGGGACCCTCAGCGCTACGCGAGGGAGCCCATCTTCCTTTTCGCTTTCTTTCTGATTTCGTGAATTTCGACAATGCTCTGGAAGTAGAGATTTTGCAGGCTCATTATCTTCGGTCGGGCCCGAAAGAACCCATTGAATTTCTGAGTTTGGGAACGCCGAATGATGTTTCATCACCAGTGCAATTGCACACTGAACAAGCACGGACGTTACTGGGCTTGGATCCGAATCGTCCCGTGATTGCGTTGGCAGGTTCGTGGGTGGAAGTTGATCTGCCATTCTCGATTGTGCAAGGAAAGCTCGCAGAAATTGCAATATATCAGCAAATTTTGCAGACGTTCGCAGAACTTCAACAGAAATTGCAACCTGCTCCCCAGTTTATCGTGAAACTTCATCCTGTCTTGACGCAAACACCAACTGTACAGCGAGTAACACAGTTTTTCCTCAAAACGGCTGCGAAGGTAGGACTTCAGGGACTCAAAGTGTTTACCGATCAGTTGGATCACATTATTGCAGCCGCAGATGTCTTGGTGACGCCGCATCTGGGCTCAGTGCTCTGGGAAGCATTCGTAGTAGATACTCCTGGAATTCTGTTTCCGCAACGAGGGTTGTTGGAGCACAAGTTCCATCTTGACAAAATTATTGACAGCAATCCGCTTTATCGACGGGGATGTATTCGGTTGCCGCTGTCATCAGAAGAGCTTCAGGGGCAAATCCAGCAACTGATCCAGAATCCTCAAGAGCAGGAGCGGTATCGCAAAGCGGCGGCACAAATTCGGGAACAGTACCATTTGGAAGTTCGAACGGCGGAAGAAAAAAGTTTGGCGATCTGCGAATGGATTGACACCGTCCTTCCAGAACGGTATCGAGCAATAGGACAACAACAGTCTCCAGCAGATATGCAGCCGACCGTTTCCATTATCATTCCCGTCCACAACAACCTGTCCTACACCCGGCAGTGTCTGGAAGCGATTCCCGAAACGGTGGGAAATGTTGCGTATGAAGTGATTGTCGTGGATAATGCTTCCGATCAGGAAACGGCCGAATACCTGCAGAAAGAGGCGGCGGCTGGTCGTATCGTGTTGATTCGCAATGAACGGAACGAAAGTTTTGCCCGCGCGAATAATCAGGGAGCATCGGTGGCGAAGGGAGAAGTGCTGGTGTTTCTGAACAATGATACAAAACCGCTGGATGGCTGGCTGGAGGCGATCCTCGAAGAATTCCGAAATCATCCAGAAGTAGGCATTGTGGGCGCGAAGCTGCTCTATGGGAATGGTCGCATTCAGCACGCAGGGATGGTGTTCGGCGCGCGGCCGGGACGTCCCGAAGAGCCGTTCCACGCTTACCTGCTGGCAGATCCCGATGCGCCTTTTGTGAATCGTCGGCGGATCGTGCAGTTTGTCACCGGCGCCTGTCTGGCGATTCGGCGCGACCTGTTTCAGCAGGTTGGCGGGTTCGACGAAGGGTATGTCTTCGGCTGGGAGGATGCTGATCTCTGTATGAAAGTGCAGCAACAGGGGTATCAGGTGGTCTATCAACCCAAAGCGGTACTGTATCATTATGAGTCGGTAACCAAAAAGTTGCGGGAACAGCAGGGAACTGCCAGCTTCGCAGATGCTTCACCACAGGAGCAGCGCAATCGAGAACGATTTTTTGAAAAATGGGGAGATGAGGTACGGCGGGATATGAAGCAGTTCTTTGCAGAAGATGGCTTTGAAATCCGGGGCAATCAGTTGGTGCCGAAACAGACGCCAGCGGAAACTCGGTCAGCACAGACGGCGCACCGCAAAATGGAATCGCCGCTAATCACCAGTTTCAATCAGCGGTTCTGGAAACGGAATTATGCAGCAGCGAAGACGGTGCTGGTCAAATCGACCGATGCATTCGGTGATACATTAACGATTACCAGCGTTGTGCGCACGCTGAAACAGCAGTATCCGCATTTGCAGATTTTTGTTGCTGGTAAAGAGCGAACCCGCGATATTTTTCTGCACAATCCGGATGTTGTGGCGGTTGTGGATATTGAAAGTCCGGATGCAGTGTCGCTGGAAGTGGTTGCCGATGAGGTGATTGACTATACGAACATCATTGCCCGTTTGCCGGAGTATTACAATGGCATTGGCTATCGGGATATTTTTGGTAATCTAGCGGGAATTCCATTCCGATACGAGGCGATTGTGTATACGGTGACGATGGAAGAAGAAGCGTGGGCGGCGCAACAGATTATGGATGCGTGGGGACAAAAGCCTGCAATGCTGGTGGGTGTTCATCTGATTTCCGACAAAGAAAATGTTCCCAACAAGCGAAATTATCCCTACGGGATGGAGGTACTGGAGCAGTTGCATCAACAGTTTCCAGAAGCACGATTTTTGTATTTCGGTACGGCGCCGTTGTCGTCGTCCGAAGCGTTGCCGTGGATTCTGGATGCTGCCGCTGCTGGTTTTTCGCTGCGGCAGCAGATGGCGCTGAGCCGGTTCTGTACCCACTTTTTGACCATCGACAGCGCTTTCTTCCACGTGGGGCATAATTTGTGGAAAAAACCCACGCTATTGATATGTGGACTAACCAATCCGTGGCTGAGTGGTAATCCGGATGCAGGCTTTGCTTTTGTGCGCAACGAGTCGCTCGACTGTCTGGAATGCTACTGGCAGCGACAATGTGGCAATGAGTGTATGGTGCAGTTACCGCCTGAAACGGTCGCAAAGGCTTTTGTGCAGATGGTGCACGATGAAGTGCAGCCGTTGCCACCATTGCCGGGGAAGCGGGTTCGCCTGACTGCCGGGCAGGATCCAGAGCGGGTGATTGCCGAACATTTGTTCTTGCAGAAACCTGCTCATTGCCTTGAGTTGGAAGATCCAGAGGGAGTACTCCCACCGTATGCCCGGTGGTGGAATGGAGTCGATGTTGTCAGTGCTCACCCGGAGCAGCAGCCAGTGCTGGAGCAGCCTTCATCCGCGGAGGATCTGGAATCAGCGGAAGCAGCGCTGCGCAAAGCAGTAGCAGAGAGTGGTTATACCATTGTTCAGTGGCAGAAAGCCCCGGACGGACGCATTACGCTGGAAGTTGTGCCGCAGCCGGTTGATGCTGCTCATTCTCAGAAAGAAGAAAGCAGCGAACAGCAGCCAGAAGCGGAAGGTGTCGATGAGGGAATTTCCAGTCGTGCCTCTACTCGCACGGCAACCGCAGGGAACGAGATGGAGGGACGAGAAAAGCAGGCAGATCCGACACTGGAAGGGAAAGAGGGTCTGCCAGCGCTCCACGTAATCTGGGAAGGATCGCAATTTGTTACCCATTCCTTAGCACTCATCAACCGGCAGCACTGTTTGAATCTGCTCAAAGTGCCCGGCGTGGAGTTGACGATCGTGCCGTACGAGCAGGATCAATTTGCACCTGAAGGAGATCCGGAGTTGGAGCAATTGGCGCGATGCGATGTGCGGAATAAAGCGGTGGATTGGGAGCGGTTGAAAGATGTTCCAACGGTCTGGGTGCGACATCAGTGGCCCCCCAAAGCAGAAGCACCACCGATTGGCAAATGGGTGATTATGCAGCCGTGGGAATTTTCCCATCTTCGCAGGGATTTCGTAGAGATTTTTGCGCAGGCAAACGAGATCTGGACGCCATCTACCTTTGCCCGCGAGGCGATGGTACGGTCGGGATTGCCATTTGATCAGGTACAGGTCATTCCCAACGGGATCGATCCGCAATTGTTCACACCGTATGGGGATGCATATCCATTGCCGACGCAGAAGCGGTTGCGGTTGCTGTATGTTGGAGGAACGATTTTCCGCAAAGGCATCGATGTGTTGTTGGCTGCGTATGCGAAAGCCTTTACCGCTTCAGATGATGTGGTGCTGGTGATCAAGGATATGGGAGGTGATTCCTTCTATCGAGGGCAGACAGCGCAGCAATTGATCCAGCAGTTTCAGCAAACGCCCAATGCGCCGGAAGTGCTTTACATTGACCAGACATTGTCACCGGAAGAGATGGCGCAGTTGTATCGCGCCTGTACGGCATTGGTGATGCCCTATCGGGGCGAAGGCTTTTCGTTGCCGACCCTTGAAGCAATGGCGTGCGGACTGGCGGTCGTCGTTACGGAAGGGGGAGCAACGGACGATTTTGTAGATGAACACGTTGGATGGAGGATTCCCGCAGTTCGCCGCGAAATTGGGGATCACATCGATGGGCATCCGCTGACCGGCACTGCGTGGGTGCTGGAACCGGATCAGGAAGCACTGGTGAAGATTTTGCACACGCTCTATGATCGACCGCACGAAGCATTTTTACGGGGAGTAATGGGAGCACAGCGAGCGCGGCAGTTCTGGACGTGGCAGCGAGCGACGTTGAAGCTGTTGACCCGTATTGATGCATTGGTTGGAACTGATCTGCACCGAATTGCCGGCCGATATCTGCGCAGCCGGGAAGATGCAGTGATTGCCGTTGGAATGGCGGAAGAAGCATTGGAACAGGGTGCTATTGATGACGCAATTCAATTGTATGAAGCAGCGCTGACAATGCGGGGATTACCGGTGCGGTATGCAGAACTGGTGCTGCTTCGACTGGCGTGGCTGTCATTGCAGGAAGGTGAGGAGCAGTTGTGCGAAGAGTTTTTGGCAAAGGTGAGGGATATAACGCCAGACCATCCAGATGCAGAATACATCCGGGCTGTACGGGCGTTGCATCAGCAACAGTGGGAGGAGGCTTTGGAGCGATTGCAGCGATTGATGGATAACTGGAAAGTGTGGAAGTTTCGCTCAGTGTTGGGCTACGGATTGGACACGCTGTTGGTGGATACAGCCACGGCACTTTTTCAATTGGGAAGTCCCGATGAAGCACGACAATTGTTGTCTCTCAGTGTGCAATTGCATCCGCAGAATCAGCGAGCGTGGCACTGGTTAGCAGAAGTTGCCGAAGCACAGGGTGATCGCAAGGCGGCAGCAGCATTTCGTGAAAAGGCAATGCAGAACACCTGATCAGCCGAAAGCGGTATTCGCGGTGCTGATCTGATGAAAATCCCCGGCTTTTCTCGTGCCATTTCTGTACAAGGTTCTTTGTATCTTTGCGTTTTCACGTTGACATTGTGTGTGAATAGGAAGGCGGCTGGAATGTGGTTTCTTCGAGGCAGGCGCTCGGAGGAGGGTGCTGCAAAGCGGGAAATGCCAGAGGGGCTGTGGACGAAGTGCGAAGCGTGCGGCGAAATTATCTATAAGCGGCAACTGGAGGAGCATCAGTATACGTGTCCCAAGTGTGGCGCGCATTTTCGCATTGGTCCGCAGGAATTTGTGAAAATCCTCTTCGATGAGGGAACGTTCCAGGAAACCAATACGAATATTCGCTCCGTAGATCCACTGAAATTTGTGGATACCAAGCGATATACCGATCGTTTAACCAAAGCCTATCGGGAGATTGGACACTCCGAAGCATTAATGACCGGTGTTGGGCAGATTGAAGGGCAAACGGTGGTTGCAGGATTGATGAATTTCCGCTTCATTGGGGGCAGTATGGGTTCGGTGGTGGGGGAGAAGTTTATTCGAGCTGCTGATGAAGCCCTTCGTCGCAATGTGCCCTACATCGTTGTGTGCGCCTCCGGCGGTGCTCGAATGCAGGAAAGTGCACTTTCGCTGATGCAGATGGCAAAAACGGCAGCGAAGTTGACAGAATTAGCAGAACATCGAATTCCATATATCACGGTTCTGACGCACCCAACCACCGGAGGAGTTACTGCTTCCTATGGAATGTTGGGTGATGTTATCATCGCGGAACCCGGTGCTCTGATTGGGTTTGCCGGTCCCCGGGTCATTGAACAAACCATTCGTCGAAAGTTGCCACCAGGATTCCAGCGAGCAGAATCTCTGCTGAAACACGGATTTGTGGATATGATTGTATCCCGCAAGGAATTGCGTTCTACCCTGAGTCGCTTATTGAGCTTGCTACAGCAATCGGACGAACAACGGTAATGCATCGATGAACATTGTCGTGCTGGGATTCCCGATGGATTTGGGTGCTGGACGCCGAGGAGTGGATATGGGACCGTCGGCAATGCGGATCGCTGGTCTTCAAGAACGGCTGGAAGCCTTAGGGTATGAGGTGCAGGATTGGGGAGATTTGCCAATTCAGGTAGCGGAAGTGCAGGCTATTGAAGATCCTCGCGCCCGGTATTTGCCGGAAATTGCGCGGGCAACAGAAGAGCTGGCTTATCGCGTCCATACCGTGTTGGAAAGCGGCAAAATGCCGCTGGTGCTGGGTGGCGATCATTCGATGAGTATTGGCTCTATTGCTGGCATTGCCCGATACTGTCAGGAGCATCAAAAAACCTTCGGCGTTATCTGGATCGATGCGCATCCGGATATGAATACACCGGAAACAACCCCTTCGGGTAATATTCACGGGATGCCGCTGGCAGTTTCCCTGGGATATGGGGCAGCGCAATTGACGCAGTTGCTGGACTTTTCCCCGAAAGTCGATCCTGCAAACGTAGTGCTGGTTGGCATTCGCTCCATTGATGCCGGTGAAAAGGAACTGATTCGTACGCTGCGAATCCGTACCTACACGATGTACGAAATTGATCGCGATGGCATTTTCAAAGTCGCAACGGATGCTATTGACTACCTTATCAACCGGGTGGATTTCCTGCACATCAGCTTTGATCTGGATAGCGTCGATCCCTCGGTTGCTCCGGGAGTAGGAACGCCAGTACCGGGAGGGTTGAGTTATCGGGAAGCGCACTTTCTGATGGAACGGCTGGCAGAAACGCGCAAAGTCCATTCGCTGGAAGTGGTGGAGGTCAATCCTATCCTGGACGTGCATAATCAGAGTGCAGAATTTGCGGTTGGAGCCGTGGCATCGTGCCTGGGAGCAAGGATTCTGTAAATGCTTCCTCTGCTTGCACGACTGGATCGCTGGGTGCGGCGGCTGGTAGTATCAACGATCCCACCAGCACTTGCCGTGTGGTTCTACTCACAGACACGGCGCTGGTTTCTGGAACGCCTGGCAAATGCGCAGCCAGAACAATACGTTCCTCCGCCAGCAGCAGGAGTGGAATATTGGGGACTCCGCTTTCAGACACCCATTTTTAATGCGGCGGGAATGTTCAAAGCCGGACGCGGCTATCCTGTTGCCTATCGGCAGGGAGCGGGTGCATTTCTGGCGGGAACGGTGACGCTCTATCCCCGCCGGGGAAATCGCAAAGGGCGAGTTGTACAGCCTTTTCTGAGCTATCCACGTTCGCAGGCTGCGTCGAATTGGCTCGGATTACCCAATTCCGGCTATCAGTATGTTGTTCGGCAATTGCAACAGTTTCTATCGCAGCCCGGATGTCCTCGCGGTATCAGCATTGCCCCACCCGATGAGCTGGCGTTTGATGAGGCTGCTGATGCCCTCGTTGATGGGTTGTTTCTCTTTAAGAACATCGGGATCGATTTTGTGGAGATCAACGAAAGCTGTCCAAATACGCAAGCGGATCGGGAAGCCTGGGATCTGGTCTGGAAGCGGCTGGAAATTGTCCGGGAGAAATTTCTGCGGA
Source organism: Candidatus Kapaibacterium sp. (assembly GCA_015490805.1). Classification (GTDB taxonomy): domain Bacteria; phylum Bacteroidota; class Ignavibacteria; order Kapaibacteriales; family WFXC01; genus WFXC01. The sequence continues at coordinate 25,524 of WFXC01000004.1, read as the reverse complement.
AACGGAAACGATTTGTTCCTGTGGTTGTCAAGTTTTCCAATGACGTGCCGCTGTCAATGGTAGCGGATATTGTAGCAAAGCTCTGCGATCTGGGATTTGATGGGGTAAACTTTGGCAATACGTCGACCAATTACTCGCTTCATCGGGAACGTATCCATCTGCGTGAGCAGCGGTATTATGATTTTTTTGTGCAGAACTTCGGTGGTGGAGTAAGTGGTCGCCCGCTGAAAGAGGAGTCTTTGCTGCGGTGTCTTGCAGCGGTCGAATATCTGCGGGAGCACCCGCCAGCGCACGAATTTGTGGTGATTCGCACCGGTGGCATACTGGATGCTGAAGATGTGACAGAGTCTCTACAAAGGGGGATCCATCTCTGTCAGTGGTATACCGGGTACTTCGAGCAGTTTGCGCTATGGGGGCATCGGGTTTACCAGCGGATTGTTGAACATCTGCTATCATCGTGATGTTGCAATTTTGTGTTCTGGGCAATAAAGCAGGAGGCGTGCCATTGCTTACGCGGCATCCTTCTGCTACTGCACTATTGGCCCCGTTTGGCGGCGAAGTTTTGCTGTTCGATTGTGCCGAAGGAACGCAGTTACAGTTGATGCGAGCAAAAATCTCGCGGGGTGCCATCCAGAAAATTTTTATTACCCACCTGCACGTTGATCACGTTCTGGGTTTAGCCGGGTTGTTGCCAACGTATTCCACAGAGCGACGAAGTAAGGAACTGAAAGTGTACGGTCCAAAGGGATTAGCTGAATGGTTGCACGTCTCTCTGGATATTATGGATGTACGGTTGCGCTATCCCTTAACAATCGTAGAATTACCACCGGACTTTCAGGGAATGGTCGATGAGACAGAGCATTACCAGATCACAGCGCTCCCCTTAGAACATCGAGTCCCGTGCTTTGGATACCGGTGGGAAGAAAAGCCGCGCCGAAATGTGGATATGCGGAAAGTCAGGGCATTGGGCATTACAGAGGGCAAAATTATCGGAGAGATCAAGCGGCGCGGCAGCATTGAATACCAGGGACGGCAGATCACTCTGGAAGACATTAGCCATCCACCGAAGCCGCCTCGAGTTTTTGTTTATTGTGGAGATACCCGACCGTGCGATAATGCTGTTCAACTGGCGATGAATGCGACGGTACTGCTCCACGAAGCAACCTTTGCTAATGAACATCAGCAGAAGGCAGCGGAGTATTTTCATTCTACCGCAGCAGAAGCTGCTGGCGTTGCAAAGGCAGCAGGAGTCGACAAGTTGTTTCTGATTCACATCAGTGCCCGGTATAAGCGATTGCGTACCCTTCTAAAAGAAGCACGGGCAATCTTCCCCCGCACCTTTGTAGCGAAGGAGCTTCAGCGCGAGCTTATCCTGCGCCCACGCCGCGTTGCGGATGATTCAGCAGCGTCTCTCCGAAAAGATGAACAGGCTACGGAATAATATGCATCTCCACGCGCCGGTTTTTCGCTCGTGCCGCTTCCGAAGTGTTCGGAACTAACGGACGGGTTTCTCCATAGCCTACTGCTTCGATGCGCGAAGGATCAATGCCGTGGTCGATCAGGTAGCGGCGAACGGCTTCAGCACGTCGTTTCGAGAGCTCGAGGTTGTACTGCTCGTCTCCAACATCGTCGGTGTGTCCTTCGATGCGGATACGAATCTGTGGGTGGGCTTTGAGGAATGCAACGACTCGCTGGAGTTCTGCTCGCGATTCAGGTTTGAGTTCCGCTTTATCGAAGTCAAAGAAGATCAGCAGTCGGGTAAAGCCTCCCTGCAGCGGCGAAAGTTCGATATCGTATCGCACTTCTTTGCCTTCCGCCCCTTTGGGCACCGTAAACCGCTCGCTGAAAAACAGGTATCCGGGATGCTCTGCTGTGATCGCATAGTCGCGTCCAGCGGGAAGGATGACGTAGTACATCCCCGTCACAGGATCGCTGGCAAACTCGCTCAATTTTCGCCCGGTCTTGAGGTCCGTAATGATTATTTTTGCTCCCAGTGGTTGCTTGCTTTTTTTATCCCGGACAATACCGCGCACAATCCGCACTGGCGCCGGCGGGACAGGGTTGGGAATGGCAGAATACAGATCATAGCCACCCATACCGCCGGGGCGATTGCTGGCAAAATAAGCGGTATTTGAGTTAGGAAGAGCGACAAAGAAAAGTTCGTCCGCTGGCGAGTTGATCCCAGCTGTTACTCGTCGTACATCCTGAAATTTCCCATTGCTGAAGGTGGCGGTGTAAATGTCAAAGCCGCCAGCGCCGCCAGGGCGATTGCTGGCAAAGTAGAAGGTTTTCCCATCGGGAGCTAAAGAAGGGCTCATTTCATCGGCTGCTGAATTGATCTGGGGTCCGGCGTTTTGAGCAATGCCCCAGGAGCCATCGACATTGCGGCGGGCAACGTAGATGTCTGTGCCGCCATAGCCACCGGGACGGTCACTGACGAAGAACAGCCATTGCCCATCTGGTGAAAGCCACGGCTGCGAATCCCACGCCGGGGAGTTGATCGCCGGTCCAAGATTGTGCACCTCTTCCCACCGTCCACCGTGGTTTCGAGCACTGTAGAGGTCGGTTCGTCCACGCGAGCCAGCCGAATGCTCGAACGCAGCAAAGATCATCCATTGTCCATCGAATGTGAGTGTTGCCGCACCGCTGTGGGTTGCGTTGTTGACTTCACCGGCGACTCGTTCTGGGGCGCTCCAGCTTTCGGATGCGTAAATCTGCTGACCAGAATACCAGCCGGCATCGCGTTCGGAAGTAAAAAAGAGAGTATTCGTAACCGGGAGAAAACAAGGAGCGAAGTCGTCCGCTTCGGAATTAATCGTCAATGGCGAAATCTTAACCTTCGGGTGTGCTTGCAACCGCTGTGCTCTGCTAGTTTGAGCAAGACCTAGCAGTAAGACCAATAGCGGAATTAGAAGTAGCTGTACAGCTTTCATTTTTATGCTCCTTTTGTTGTGCCATTTTCTGTTTCAAAACTCAGGTTTAGAGACCGAAAAGCAACTGTAGTGCAAATCGGAGACTGTGCAGTTTATTGCGGTAGTCTGTTTCGGAAACTAAGAGCGTGTTACCGTAGACGTCAGTGATGACCTGATCGCGCTCTTCTTTGGTTACATTGCTCAAGAAAAATTGAAATTGCAGTGATGGTACAAGCCAGAGCTGCGGAGCAATGGCAATGCGATAGCCCAGATTCAGTTCGATTCCCAAGCGTGGAGAAATTACCAGGGTGTCTAATTCAGATTGAAAGGTAATTTTCCGCGTTCCTGTCACTGGATCACCAAAGAGACAGCCTTCGTTGGAAACAATGGTATCGGTTCGCTCAAAGGTTGGAGAGCCTACCGGGATGTGGACGGTTGGACCAAGCGCAATGCTGAAGTCAGGAACAGGATTAAAGCGCACCATTGGAGTCAGATGCAGGTACGAAAGGGAGGATTTTGCCGATGATTGTACGGTCGCTGTTGTATCTCCAATAGGATTCCCGTACTCGTCGAATAAGGTGCAGGGAATTGGGCCCGTTTCCGTGTTCGAAACATTTTTGATGTCATAACCCGCTTTGAATTGCAACCCGAAGGATCGGCTGAATCCAATATCGAACAGGAGGGAGAAAAACGGTGTAATGCCCGTTGCCGATTCAGTTGCATTCAGGCGAGGATCGTTCTGGGGCCAGTCGGTAAGATCATAAAACCACTGGAGATTCTGGGAGAAGAAGGAAAAATTCATTCCCGCTTCAATTCCCAGCATTACCGAAGGACCGGAAGGCAGAGGCGTTGTTCGGTGAGGGCGAAGCACATCTTCTTGAGCGAAGCTGATTGTTGCAAGCAACAGGAAGGTTATTACGGATACGGTGACAAGCGGTCGCATTGTAGTGTTCCTTTGCAATTGTTGCACACGAAAAAATAAAGACGAATAGTCTGTAAGAACAGCGTGTCAACAGGAGAGTTGCGGAAAGGAGTTCTGAAAGCACGACAAGTTGACCCTGGGAGATTGTGTGATAAGCTCATTTGTGTTTGCTGAGCAAGCAGCTTGAGGAACAAAAATGCCGTAGACAGAGCCCATCACGCAGTGAGGCAGTTCCCCACCCGTGGCTTATGTACTAATGTTGACTACGAAGGTTGCCCGTCTGGCAATTGCGGCGGTGGCATCTGCAACGCTGCCGGCTGCTGCATATGGAACTGCTGCAGGAGTTGTTCTAACTGTCGAGCGGATTGGACTAAGTCATCGGTTGTTTGTTCCAATTCCTCTACCGATTTTCGCACGTGGATAGCGACTTCCTTCACATTGTCCATATTCGCAGCAATTTGCTCGCTGGCGCTCAGCTCTTCTTTCAGAGCATTGGTGATGAGGGCGATCATATCCACGACGCGCTGGGCACTTTCGAGCGTGGATCGCAGCGCATCTTTCGCATTGGCTGCGGATTCCAGCACAGTGTTGACTTGCTGTGTCCCTTCGTGAATGAGCTGCACGGTGCTTTGCGTTTCTTTCTGGATCGTATTGACCATTTCCGCAATCTGCTGCGTTGATTCAGTCGTGCGTTCTGCTAATTTTCGGACTTCGTCTGCGACCACTGCAAAACCTCGACCCGCTTCGCCGGCACGCGCTGCTTCGATAGCAGCGTTCAGGGCAAGCAGGTTCGTTTGTTCGGCAATTTCATTGATCAGCGAGGTAATAGCGCTGATCTGAGAGACAGAATTGCCCAGTTGCTCAACTTTTTTCGCAATGCTCTGGATGAAGCCCACCACTTCCTGCATCCGCTCGACCATTTCCTTTACTACTTGCTCGCCTTCCTTCGCAATTTCCCCATTGTGCTGGGAGAGCTTTGAAGCTTCTTCAGCGTTTTGAGCATTGGAAGCAATGGTGCGGGTAATTTCCTCGGCAGCGGCGGCAACATCGGTAGCGTCCATCGATTGCTGCTCCGCAAATTGGCGAATGGATTCAAACACGCTTTGAAACTCACCGGAGACTTTGTATAAATGCATAACTTGCTGGTATACTGCTGTCAACAGTCGACGGAATTGTGCAATCATTTGATTCAGCGATTGGTAGAGGCGTTCCATTTCCGGATCTTCGGCGTGTTCCGGAAGCTGGATATCTAAGTTGCCATTGGAAAACTCCTCCATTGCTCGAACCAAAGTCACGATGCTTTGCTCCCGCAGTTGCCGCGCTCGCTCCTCTGCTTCCCGCAGATGCTTGATCATATCCGAGAACGCTTGTTGCAATTGTTGAATTTCCTCTAAGGAGCTTCGCTGCTCTAACTCCACGCCGTAATCTTTCTTTGCCAATCGCATTGCTGCCTGAGCCAAATTCTGGATGGGGACAGAGAATCGGCGTGCTACGATCCAGCCAACCAGACCAACAATGATTGCGCTGATGATCAGCAGTAAAATGTTCCAGCGAAGCGTTTGCTGGATGGGCGCAAAAAACGTTGCAGCGGGAACTTCAACAGCGATAATGATGGGAAAATGCTCAGTGTTGTGAAGGTAGACACCGATGATTTCTTCTCCTTCAGGGTTCGTGAATTGTGTAATGTATGTCCCTGCCTGGAGTACTTGCTGGATCGGTACGTGACTCACTGTTGAGTCTGTCTTGTTCCGGACAATGACTGTGCCGTCTTCCGTGAGAAGATAACTTTGAACGGTGCTGGAGTTTTTATCAGATTGGGTGCCGCTAATGAGGTGATTGAGATAACCGATTTCGATTTCGAATGTCAACATTCCAATGGATTGCCCTGCTGAGTCTTTGATCGGATAAAGGTACAACTGGTGGAAATGGTCGCCTTCGGTCCAGCCGAAAAATGGTGTTAAGACTGGACGAGACAGAGCCTCGTTGAATTGAGGAAGATTGGCAATGGAATGTCCAACGTGAGGAGAAGGCTTTCCGTTATGGGGAACGCCTATGATGATGGTCCCTTGGGAATTAGCAACCGAGATATGGTGATAAATTCCCCAGTGTTGCTCCTGATAGCTCAAAAGGAGGGCTTCCGCTAATTGCAAGGCTCTCTGGGCTTCGGGTGTTTCCCCCTTACCTTCGGCGACCAGTTGGAGGTAATGGGCCAGAGGAGGAAATGCAGCTAAAGCCTCTGCATTGCGGTTGATGAAATGATAATGAGCGTTGAGGGTTTTCATTTCCTCTTCAGCGGTTAGGGTTAAGGTGTGGATTAACGTGTCGTGTATAGTGGACTTGGCGTTGAGGTAGCTGATGACAATGACAATGGTTAACAGTGGGAGGAAAACGGCTAAGAAAATGATCGTTAACTGCGATCGCAATGTCTTCATCGCTTTGTTCCCCTTTTGTTTCGGTAACCATGTAGAATTCAAATATACGCAAATTACTCCAAAATGCAGCGCTGGAATGTGGCAGCGGTCAAACTTTATGGAGGAAGGCAAGTGTATAAAAAGGACAAATCTCGAAAAAGCGATGGAATGGATAGAGCCTGATATGCTGAAATCGGGAAAAATGCAAGAGAGAGGAAACGAAGAAGGAAAAACTCGATAAACGCACTACATATCAGCGCTTTGCGAAGCGTTTGTTCCCCACCCAGTTGCGACGATGCGTCGCTGCGGAGGATGGTTCCGGTGTTCACAGAGGTAGATGCCCTGCCACGTTCCCAGATTCAACGTGCCACCTGTAATCGGAATAAGAAGAGAGTTGCCAAGCAGCGATGCCTTTAGATGTGCCGGCATATCGTCCGGACCCTCTAAGGTGTGGGTGTACAGCGGAAGATTTTCCGGGACCAGATGCGAGAAGAAGCGTTCAAAGTCCTGCCGGACGGTCGGATCGGCATTCTCATTGATCGTTAAGCTGGCACTGGTGTGCTGGATGAACAGATGGAGCATTCCGATGTCGATGCGGCGAAGGTCTGACTCCAGATGCTGAACGATCGTATCTGTGATCAAATGAAAGCCGCGCCGTGGCGCACGGACTGTTATGAGCGTCTGGAACCACACCATCGCAGAACATTGACTTTGTGAATAGGTTCACTCCGTAGCTGCTGAAGTTGCATTATCCTTGGTCGCTTTGTGCCCTCAACAGTTGCTGCGGCGATCGGATCGTGTTTTTGATAATGCTCCAGAGCATATACGGATTTTCCTTAAGCCGACGAATGGAGTATCCATACCAGTCTTTGCCAAACGGGACGTAGACCCGCAGGGGATATCCTTGTCGCACCAGTTGATTGCGGCGTCGCTCACGGACGCCCAGCAGCATTTGAAATTCGTATGATCGAAAAGTGAGTTGTCGCTTGTGAATTTCCGCAATGGCAAAGCGAATAAGTTGTTCGTCGTGCGTAGCGATGGCAGCAAACATCTGGTAGTCGAACAACATCAGCAGCAGTTTTTTGAATTGAGCTCGGATTGCTTCCCGGTCCTGATAGGCAATTTCTGGTGGCTCGTTGTAAATGCCCTTGCACAGCCGGACCGAAGCTTTATATTGGGCTAAGTCTTCGATGTCTTGCGGACTCCGCTTCAGGTAAGCCTGAATGACCACGCCAACATTGTCGTACCCCTCGGCGCGCAGGCGCTTGTACATCTGGAGGGTACGCGTTGTGTATGGAGAATTTTCCATATCGATGCGGACAAATCGGTGGCGCTGCCGGGCTTTGGCTACTACTGCTTTGAGATTGTCGTAGCAAAAGTCCTCGTCAATGTCCATACCCAGGGAGGTTAACTTCACCGAAATGCCCGATTTGAGCTGCTGAGCTTCGAGAGCATCCAGTACCGTCAGATACATATCGCGGGCAGCGGTTGCCTGCTGCCGCGAATGCACGAATTCACCCAGTACGTCCACTGTCGCCTTGATGTTGTGAGCATTCAGGTGTCGGATGACCCGCAGCGCATCGTCCAGTGTTTCGCCGGCAATGTACTGCTGGGCAACGCGCCAGACGATGGGTCGGGGAATGAGGGGCAACAGTTTGCTGAGTACAGCATTTAGCATCGTTCTATGGACGTTGTTCGAACTGCTTCTGAAATTCGGCGTAATCTGTGATCGGAGCTAAACACGCATAGTTTCGGCAGATGTATGCAGTGCTGCGCTGATCAACGGGGGTCTGGGATTGGATGTAGGGAATCAGTTTCTGAATGACCTCAGATCCGTCATTGTATGCAAAAACGGTGTAAGGGAGAAACTGTCGTTGCACAAAGTGCAGCATTGCATTGTGCTCAGCCGGGGCTGTATCCGCGATGATGATTTCCCGCTTGGGCGATTGGAGAAAATCGAACGCAATCAGGGATTGGGCAAAACCAATGGGATAACGCTGGAGATACTTGCCAAAAGCCGCAATGGTACGTTCAGCATCGTTGAGGAAGACGGTATCGCTGGTCAGGTGTCCGATATATGCCAGCAGCGTAGCGGCAATACCATTGCCGGAGGGATAGGCGCCATCGTAGGCATCTTTATGACGGAACAATGGCTGTTGGTGCGCTGCTGAGGTCTGGAAAAATCCGCCAGCAGTACTGTCCCAGAATTGATCGATAGCTGTTCGCAACAGCGCTATGGAGCGTTCTAAGTACTGCGGGTTGAGCGTTGCCCGGTATAGCTCCCATCCGCCATAGGCTAAAAACACATAGTCATCCAGCAGTGCAGGAACAGAGCGATCATTGTCCCGCCATCGATGGAACAAGTGCCCCTGATCGTCGACAAGGTGCGTGTGGATAAATTGCCACGCACGTTCTGCTGCCTGCCGATAGTGTGCATCACCAAAAGCCTGGGCAGCAACGGCGAAGGCTGCGATCATCAGTCCGTTCCAGTCCGTTAAGATTTTGTCATCTTTGAGTGGGTGGACCCGTTTCTCCCGGATGGCAAATAATTTCTGGCGAACTTTCTCGAAGGAATGGCGAAACTGATCGATGTCCAGCCCCAATTGCTGCGCCGCTTCTGCATCGCTTTGGGTTCGGTGTAGAATGTTTTTACCCGTTGGGCGTCCCGAAGCTTCTTCCCGGAAGTTTCCGTCCGGTTGAATTTCAAAAACGGTTTCGAGAAGGCGGAATTCCTCCGGTGACAGTACTTGCTTCAGTTCTTCATATGTCCACACATAGAATTTTCCTTCTTCTCCTTCGCTATCGGCGTCCTCTGCAGAAAAAAAGCCCCCCTCCGGATGGGTCATATCTCGCAGAACGTACGTTGCAATTTCAGTCGCTGTTTGGCGGAACAGCGGTTCTTCGGTCAGTTGCGCTGCGCGGGTATAGGCAAGCAGCAGCATTGCCTGATCGTAGAGCATCTTTTCAAAGTGAGGCACCAGCCATTGTTGATCCGTGCTGTAGCGATGGAAGCCAAAACCCAGGTGATCGTAAATGCCGCCGTAGCGCATGTGCCGAAGGGTGGTGGTGACAATGTGGAGCAATGTTGAATCCTGAGTTTTGACAAATTGCTGGAGCAGAAAGAGCAGGTTATGGGGCGAAGGGAATTTCGGCGCCGTTCCGAAGCCACCATACGCTGGATCAAACCGCTGTTTGTAGAGCGCGATCGCAGAATCGATAATCGTTGGCGAAAGGTTAACCGTCAGGTTGGGACGGGTTGCAAGTGCATCGACAATCTTTTGTGCTGATTCCAGCAGTTTTTTGCGGTCAGTTTCCCAGAGATAGGCGATTTGCCGCAGGATGTCTACAAACCCCGGTCGACCGTAGCGGGATTCTTTTGGGAAATACGTGCCGACAAAAAATGGTTTGAGATCGGGTGTGAGAAAAACCGATAGGGGCCAACCACCGGAGCCTGTGACTGCCTGGCAGACTTCCATATACACAGCGTCGATGTCGGGGCGTTCTTCCCGGTCGACTTTGATCGCAACGAAGTAAGCGTTCAGCAGCGTAGCCACTTCCTCATCTTCGAAGGATTCTTTTTCCATCACGTGGCACCAGTGGCACGTAGCATAGCCGATGCTGAGGAAAATGGGTTTATCTTCCTTTTTCGCTTTCTCGAGCGCTTCCTGTCCCCACGGATACCAGTTCACCGGGTTATGCGCGTGCTGGAGCAGATAGGGAGATTTTTCGTGGATCAGCGCATTGGTGTAGCGCGGTCGGGTGCTATCCGTTGCGTGTTCCATTGATGATCCTGATGACTGTGGCAAAGAGTGGTTCTGGCAGTGCAGGTTGAGGAGCACGAAAAGGAAGCTCCATAGAACCAGCACCATCGATGGGATTCGACCCAATCCGGTTTTTCGTTCCATTCCAGGAAGTCCTCTGTGGTTGTTTGTTCAATCATTGCTCTGATGCTACGGTCTCTGTTGCATATCGTCGACGAATGTTGGGAATCAGATATTCCGTAAATGCACGTTCTACGTCGTAGTGGGGATGCCAGTTCCAGTCGCGGCGGGCAGCGGAATCATCCACGGCAGCGGGCCAACTGTCTACAATGCGCTGGCGCTGCGGGTCCGGATCGAATGTGATCTGGAAATTGGGGAAAAATTGGCGCACTTTATCGGCAAATTCCTGAGCGGTTAAGCTGAAACTCTGGACATTGTAAACCCTCCGTGTTAACTGCTCACCGGGAGCCTGCGCCAGCCAGAGCAGGGCATTGACCGCGTCTGGCATTACCATAAAGGGGATGATGGTATCTTCGCGGACAAAGCAGGCGTAGGGTTTTCCCTGAGCGGCAGCATGCAGCATTTCCGGCGCATAGTCACTGGTGCCACCTGTTGGTAGCGTAAATGCTGAGATGATTCCGGGAAAACGGACAGAGCGGAAATCGACATAGCGCGTGGTGTGTGGATCCAGCAATCGGTAGAAGTCGCTGTAGTATCTGCCCAACAGTTCACTGTACACTTTGTTTGCACCATACATTGTGATGGGAGTGACCCACTGATCTTCGGTGACGGGTCCTGCTGAGTGTTTTTGAGCCAGAGAGGGAATGCCGTAAACCGCAATGGAACTGGGGAAAAGAACCGTGACCCTGTGGTTAAACTGCTGACCATTGCGCTGGGCAAATGTCAGGATGTTGAGCATTCCTTCGATGTTGACACGATGCGCTGTTTCAGGCTGTTTCTCTGCGCTGGTTGATAAGATTGCAGCGAGATGAAAGATCTGGTCGATCGATACATCCTGAAAAGCAGCGAGGCTTCGGGGATCGGTAATATCCCCTTGCTGAACCAGCGCACAGTGTTGTTGAAGCGCTGGATCTAAAGGATGTAAGTCCAGTGCATAAATTGCAACGTCTGCCTGCTGGGCAAGCTGCTGAATGAGACCGTGACCAATTTCGCCGTTCGCCCCTGTGATCAGCACGTGTTTCATCATTTTCTCCCGCCATTGTTTTTGCAAAGATACCAAAAGCTCTGAAGCTACCGAGTACCCCGGTGCGAACGAATGAGAAAGATCGTTCGTCGTCACAAAGACGTTTTGTTCCAGACGTAAAAGGTGTGGACGCAATGCGGTACGAAGAGTGGCGAGCAGTTGCCAGGAAGGAGTTAAAAGGCAAAGAGCCGGAAAGTCTGGTATGGCGATCGCCGGAAGGGATTGAGATCCAGCCGTTGTACACAGCGGCAGATTTAGCAGCAATCGGGTACCGGGAAACCTATCCCGGCTTGCCCCCGTACACGCGGGGACCGTATGCCACGATGTACACGAACCGTCCGTGGACAATTCGCCAGTACGCAGGATTTTCAACCGCAGAGGAAACGAACGCTTTTTATCGGAAGGCGTTAGCTGCAGGGCAAAAAGGGTTGTCAGTGGCATTTGATCTTCCAACCCATCGGGGTTATGATTCGGATCATCCCAGAGTCGTTGGAGATGTTGGCAAAGCTGGGGTTGCCATCGATACGGTGGAGGATATGAAAATTTTGTTCGATGGCATCCCCCTGGACAAAATTTCTGTTTCGATGACGATGAATGGTGCCGTAATTCCCATTATGGCAATGTTCATCGTAGCGGCTGAAGAGCAGGGCATAACGCAGCAGCAATTGAGTGGAACGATCCAGAATGATATTCTCAAGGAATTTCTGGTTCGGAACACCTACATTTTTCCTCCGGAACCGTCGATGCGCATAGTGGCTGACATCATTGAATATTGCAGTCGGCACATTCCGCGCTTTAATCCGATTAGCATCAGCGGTTATCACATTCACGAAGCAGGGGCAACGGCTGTCCAGGAGCTGGCATTTACCTTAGCTGATGGGCTGGAATACGTTCGGTATGCCCTGCGTCGTGGGCTGGATATTGACCAGTTTGCACCCCGATTGTCCTTTTTCTTCGCCATTGGAATGAACTTCTTTATGGAAATTGCCAAGTTGCGGGCAGCGCGAACATTGTGGGCGGAGTTGATGCAGCAGTTTCATCCGCAAAATCCCCATTCTTTGCGGCTTCGCACGCATTGTCAGACGTCCGGGTGGAGTTTGACGGCACAGGATCCATACAACAACATCATCCGCACCACCTTAGAAGCACTGGCAGCAGTGCTGGGTGGGACGCAGTCGTTGCATACCAATTCGTTCGATGAAGCACTGGCATTGCCGACGGAATTTTCTGCTCGAATTGCGCGGAACACGCAACTGATCATTGCTGAAGAATCCCAGGTGACCCGAACGGTCGATCCACTGGGCGGATCGTATTTTGTGGAATCGCTTACGCACGAGTTGATGCAGGCGGCAAAGCAGATCATTCAGGAAGTAGAAGAGATGGGTGGGATGACAAAAGCGATCCTGTCCGGTATTCCTCAGCGGATGATCGAAGAAGCAGCGGCGCGTCGGCAAGCCCGGATTGAACAGGGGAAAGAAGTCATCGTGGGAGTGAACAAGTACCAGCCGGAGGATGAGCCGGACGTTGAGGTGCTGGAAATTGACAATACGGCAGTTCGGCAGCGGCAAATTGCCCGATTGGAGAAAATTAAGGCGGAACGCGACAATGAAGCAGTGCAACAGGCGCTGGAGGCAATTACAAAGGTTGCCGCTGAGGGCGGGAATCTGCTGGAGGTGGCAATTCCTGCAGCTCGTCTTCGAGCAACGGTAGGTGAAATCACAGCAGCGATGGAAAAAGTTTTTGGTCGATACGAAGCGCCACCCCATACCGTTCTGGGAGTTTATCGTTCCGAGTACCAGAACGATGAGCGATTCCAGCAGATTCTGGAGCAGGTAGAAGCATTCCAACAGGAGTTTGGTCGACGTCCCCGGATCCTGGTTGCAAAATTGGGACAGGATGGGCACGACCGGGGGGCAAAGGTCATTGCTTCTGCCCTGGCAGATCTGGGATTTGATGTGGATATTGGTCCGCTGTTCCAGACGCCAGAGGAGGTAGCAAAGCAGGCGATCGAAAATGATGTGCACATTATTGGTGTTTCAACCTTAGCAGGCGCTCATAAAACCCTGGTACCACTGCTGATCGAAGAGTTGCGTCGTCAGGGCGTGGATGATATTCTCGTGGTGGTCGGTGGTGTCATTCCGCCAAAGGACTACGAGGCACTCTACCAGGCAGGGGTCAAAGAAATTTTCCCCCCCGGCACCAATATCCTGGATATTGCAGAGCGATTGTTGAAAGATCTGCGCGAACTCCATCAACAACTGGCAGCACAGGAAGAATAACGAAGCGCTTGCTGCAATCAGTGCGCGACCGTCGAGAGCAAAGTTCTGAAGGGAGTAAAAGGCTGGACGCACGGGAAATGATTTGCAGGGTGTTTGGTGCTTCGTGTCCCCATTGCTTTGCTGCATATTCTGGAGAGCGGTGCGATAGAAAAAGGGTAGTTGCGGAGCAGAGAGCTGGATCACCCGGAGGAAAATCAAGAATTGAAAGCGACTTGTGGAAGCGGATGCCGGCAGAGGGGAATAGCAGCAGGTGAGAAACTGCTTTGTCAGAAAGTTGTCCGCCGGGAAATTTTCTTTGCCTCCAATGCGTTCATTCCGGCGAGATTAAAAATTGATCCGGGACAGACCATCAAATGCCGACCCACTATTTTACATTGAAACGCCTTGTTGCTGCTTTGCAGCCATACCGTGGGGCGGAAATCGAGGAAGTGTTTACCTTTCGCAAAGAAGAGTGTGTTGTGTGGCTGCGGCAGGGAAGAAAAGAACGAGGGCTGGTCTGTAGCATTCATCCACGATTGAGTGCCTGTTTTCTCCTGCCTTTGTCCTGGCAGAAACCGCGACAGCGGGTTTCATTGTTTCGCTCCTTCGTGCAGGGAAAGCGCATTGTAGACATCGACCTGTATCGCGATTCTCGAATCGTGCAGTTCCATCTGGATGATGGGACATCATTGCTGATGATCTTTGTCGGCGGACGGCGCAATAATGTGGTAATTTGGCAGGAAGCTGGTAACATTGTTGCCGCTTTGAAGCAGGATCGGCTTGCAGAAGCCAGCAAGGCACTGGATTCGGAATGGCAACCACAGCCATTGGAGGCGTTTGCTGGAGAAATTCCTGTACTCCGGGCAGTCGCACGTGCGCAGTGGCGTCTTGGAAATCTGTATGCACGGGAAGTGTTGTGGCGAGTAGGTATTGATCCTGCGACGCCGTTGCAGCAGCTTTCTGCATCGCAGCGTCAGCAGATTGAGCAGGCAGCAATTGCATTGGTGCAAGCGTGTCAGACTTCGGAAACCGTTTATCTCTACCGATCAGAGGCGCCATTGCCCCTGCTTTCACTGGTGCCATTACAGCAGCCAGTGGAGCTGCTGGAGAAAGTGGAGAGTATCACCGGAGGCATTCGGCGGTGGAAGCGGATGGCGGAAGAATGGGAAATGCTGCGGCAGTTCCGACAGGTCGTAGCACGGCAGTTGCAGCAGCGAATTCGGAAGGCGGAACAGACGCTGCACAACCTTTCCATTGAAGCACTGCACGAACGGATGGAGCAGTATCAGCGATTTGGCGATCTCCTTTTGACACAGCCAGCACTCCATCGGAAGGGACTGCGCGAGATCCAGCTTCGCGACTGGGAGGGAAAGACGTGGTGCATCCCGCTGGAGCCTTCCAGATCCCTGCTGGAAAATGCGCAGCGATACTATGGCAAACAGAAAGCGCTGCGGGAAAAAGTGGCATTGCTGACAGCAAAGCAGCAGCGGACACAACAGGAATTAGCACAGCTCCGGCAGCAATGGGAGCAGGTACAGCAACTAAGCAGTGAGAAAGAGCTCCGGCAGTTTGTGAAAACGTACCCGCAGTGGCGAGCTTTTCTTGCGTCAACGAAGGATGCATCGGCATCGACGCAGCCGTTTCGCCGCTTGCAGCTTGGCGACTGGGGCATTGTGGCTATTGGCAAAGACGCCAGAAGCAATGACTACGTAACGGTGCAATGGGCAAAGCCGAATGATTGGTGGTTCCACGCACGAAATGTCACGGGGGCACACGTCGTATTCCGTCCGGCAAAGCCGCCATCGCCAGACGTGCTGGAAGCCGTGGCATCCTTAGCTGCCTATTATTCCGCAGAGCGGCAGGCATCCCTTGTGCCAGTGATCTGCACCCTGCGAAAGTATGTGCGCAAGAATAAGCGGATGCCTACTGGTGCAGTGGTTGTGGATCGCGAGGAGCAGGTGCTGGTGGTGCCGCCACGCTCTCCTGATGAGGTTTTAGCACAGTTGGGGGAGTGAAGCGTCGGAGCCGCAGGCTGTTCGTCACGACAGACACCGAGCTCAGCGCCATTGCAGCACCAGCGATCATTGGATTCAGCAGCCATCCTGTGAACGGATACAATGCTCCAGCGGCAATGGGAATTGCCAGTACGTTGTAGGCAAATGCCCAGAACAGATTTTCTTTGATCGTTCGAGCGGTGCGTTCGGCAATTGCCAGAAAATGCGGCAGCGCTTCCAGATTGCCGCGGATGATGACAATATCCGCTGCGTCGATAGCGACGTCAGTACCGGTGCCCATCGCTGCGCCGATCGTTGCTTTCGTTAAAGCTGGTGCGTCGTTAATGCCATCGCCAACCATCAACGTGCGTTTCCCTTCAGCTTCCAATCGGGCGATGACCGTTCCTTTGTCTAAAGGAGAGACTTCAGCGATGACCTGATCGAAACCGATATGGCGAGCCAGCGCTTCCGCCGCTGTTTGATGATCGCCAGTAAGCAGAATGACCTGATAGCCGCGGGATCGGAGAAATTGTACCACCGCTGCTGCTTCGGGTTTTGGAGGATCGGCAATAGCGAGGACACACTGGATTACTGTATCGGCAACAACGAAAACCAGGGTGTGTGCTTGCTGGCGATGGGAGTCAACGAACTGACGCACTTTGGATGGCAGCGTAACGCCAGCGTCGCGTAAGAGCTGTTCATTGCCCAGCAGCATAATGGTGTTGCCAAAGGTGGCGCGAAGTCCTTTGCCAGCGATCGTTTCCAGTTGGGCTGGTGCAATGCCATCAGGAGAATGGGTGGGCTGGAAGAAGTGCAAAATTGCCTGTGCCAGCGGATGGGTGGAGCGCTGTTCCGCTGCAATGATTTGCTGAATCAGCAACTGCTGCTGGGCTGGATCATCGATCAGCCATAGTATATCGACAACCTGAGGATCACCCTGCGTGATCGTGCCGGTTTTGTCAAAAACGATGGTATCGATCGTCCGAATGTGCTCAATTGCCTCGATGTTTTTGATCAAAATGCCGTATTCGGCTGCTTTACCAATGCCAACAGTCAGCGCTGTGGGTGTTGCCAGTCCTAAGGCACACGGACAGGCAATAACAAGCACAGAGACCGCAGCCGTAAAGGCAAACAGCCACGAGGGGGATGGTCCCCAGATGAGCCAGATAATGAAAGTCAGCAAAGCAATGCCGACGACGACCGGGACGAAGACAGCCGCAATGCGGTCGACCAGACGTTGGATCGGCGGCTTCTGTGCCTGTGCCTGTTTAACAAAGTGGATGATCTGAGACAGCAACGTTCTTTCCCCGACTTGCTCAGCACGGATGATCAAAGTGCCATCCTGTACAATGGTTCCACTGAACACAGGATCGCCGGGCGCTTTGTTCACCGGGAGCGGTTCACCGGTAAGCATACTTTCATCTACGGCTGCCTGTCCTTCGAGTACAGCGCCGTCAACCGGAATCTTTTCTCCCTGACGCACTAAAACTCTGTCACCCGGATGCACTGCCTGCAGGGGCACCGTAATCCACTGACCGTCGCGTTCAACCAAGGCAAATTGCGGCTGGAGTTCT
Organism: Candidatus Kapaibacterium sp.; assembly: GCA_015490805.1. GTDB lineage: Bacteria > Bacteroidota > Ignavibacteria > Kapaibacteriales > WFXC01 > WFXC01. The sequence goes on along the minus strand of WFXC01000004.1, from coordinate 8,488 downwards.
ATGAGCCGGCGAATAGCATCCGTTGTACGTTCCTTTGCGTTTTCTTCCAGGTACCGCCCCAGAAGGACTAGGGTAATCACCACTGCTGCTGCTTCATAGTACACGTGAACACCGGTGCCCAGTTGAGCGAAAAAAGAAGGGAAGAGTGTCACCGCAAGGCTCAGCAAAAAAGCACTCCCTGTGCCCAGAGCGACTAATACATCCATATTGGCGGTTTTGTGCCGCAACTGTTTCCAGCTATTGCGGAAAAACTCCTGTCCGGTGTAGAATACCACAGGAATGGCAAGAAAAAGCTGGATCCAGGGCGAAGCAGGAAATGGGGGGATGAACATTGAGAGAATCACTAAGGGCACGCTGCACCCGATGCCAACCAGCAGCTTTGTACGTAGCTCTTTTTTGCGGAAGGATTTGATTGCTTCCAGTTGCGCCTGCTCGTCGGGAAGAACCAGATCATAGCCGATGCTGCGAACAACGTCCCGGAGCTCTGGAAGCGTGATCTGAGCAGGATCATATTCAATCAGCACCGTGTTGTCACTCAGGTTGACCCGGACTGCAAAAACCCCTTTTTGCACTTTCAACATCGATTCAATGCTGACAGCACAGCCGGCGCACGACATTCCAGTGACGGGCAGGATGATTTTTTCTATGGATAGAGACTGTTTCGTCTCGGTTGCTTCCATCGATAATGCCTGATTGTTGCACCTAATCTTCCAAAGACGCTTACCAAAGACGCTTACCGGAAGGAGATTGTGTTCTGAGGATAGAGGATCACAACCGGTACACAGATAAATCTACACCTTTGCCTGTCGGGAGCACGTTGGGTCCGTATGGTGGTGGAGCAGAAGGAAACAGTGAGCGTCACGCTGTCACGCTCCATCAGTCACTGCCGGCAAAGGAAGGTGCCAATAGGGCAGCAATGAGTACATTTTGTCACGTACTCAGGAATTGGCACGGAGTTTCCAAATAGAGAAGCGCAATGAACAAGTGTGACAAACCAAAAGGAAGGAAGAATGATGGCAGTTGTGCGATTTGAACCGATCCGTGAACTGGAACGCTTCATTGAGCGAGTTGGGGATTTCTTTGAAGAAGCAGGGAAAGGCATTACCTTAGAAATTGGAGGCTTCGTGCCGCGAACGAACATCTGGGAAGACGAAAATGCTTACTATTTGGAAATGGAGCTTCCCGGTGTGAAGAAAGAAGATCTGGAAATCTCTTTGCGAGAAGATGGCGTTTTGATCGTTCGCGGCAAGAAAGCTGTGCCGCAGGATGAGCGGCAATATCTGCGAGCAGAGCGAAAGTTTGGAGACTTTCAGCGGAGTTTCGCTTTTCCCGAACCGGTTGATGCTTCGGGCATTGCAGCGGAACTCAAAGATGGGGTATTGACTATCACCCTACCAAAGGTGAAGAAAGAAGAACCCAAAGCAATCAAAGTGGAAATTCAATAAAGGAAGTTGAACAAAAAAGGAGACAGAGCGATGACCTTAGTCAAGTATGAACCCTTCCGGGAGCTGGAAGCGATGACCCGGCGGATCAATGATCTGTTCCGCACGTTTGAAGAGTCCTTCTTTGCTCCACTGGCGACGACGCAGACTTTTACACCGCGGGTTGATATTTCCGAAGACGAGAAAAACATCTACATCACCGCGGAGTTGCCAGGAATGAGCAAAGAGGACATTGAGGTAACCATCAACGAAGATGGTGTGCTGACCATTCGCGGTGAAAAGAAGCGGGAGCACAAAGAAGAAGGTGAAAACTACATCCGGGTAGAGCGGGTGTTCGGTAGCTTTACCCGATCCTTCGTGTTACCGGAAAACGTGAAGGCTGATGAGATTTCCGGGAAGTTTGAAAATGGCGTGCTTCGGCTGACACTGCCAAAAGCCGAAGTCGAGAAGCCGAACGAAGTCAAAGTAGAAATCAAGTAATTGATTCTTTCCAACAAACTTTTTGCAGCAAGGGAGTTCCCATTCAAAAGGGGATTCCCTTGCTGTACATTTATCAAAGTAAGTGAAGTGGAACAAAGAAAGGAGAAAGGCAATGGCAGAAACGAGAGGAAAGAAGATTATCGGGATAGATCTGGGAACAACCAATTCGGTTGTAGCCGTAATGGAAGGAGGATCGCCCGTGGTGATCCCAAACCAGGAGGGATCACGCCTGACACCATCGGTCGTAGCGCTCACGAAAAATGGTGAGTGGTTAGTGGGCGAAGCAGCAAAGCGTCAGGCAATCACCAATCCCAAGAATACGGTGTATTCCGTTAAGCGCTTCATTGGTCGCCGATGGGATGAGGTAGAAGAAGAAGCGAAAATGGTGCCGTACAAGGTGGTGCCATACAACAATGGGGCATCGGTGCGGGTTGAAATTGAAGGTAAGCTCTACGCCCCGGAAGAAATTTCTGCAAAGGTATTGCAGAAGCTGAAGAGTGCAGCCGAAGATTACCTGGGGCAAAAAATAGAAGATGCCGTGATTACCGTTCCTGCCTACTTCCACGATGCGCAACGGCAGGCGACCAAGGCGGCAGGAGAAATTGCTGGACTCAAAGTGCAGCGGATTATCAATGAGCCGACCGCCGCTGCTCTGGCATACGGATTGGATAAAGAAGGAAAAACGCTTACAGTAGCAGTCTATGACCTCGGTGGTGGAACATTCGACATTTCCATTCTGGAAATTGGCGAAGGAGTTGTGGAAGTCAAGGCAACACACGGCGACACCCATCTGGGCGGTGATAACTTTGATCAACGGTTGATCGACTACATTGCCGATGAGTTCCAGAAGGAGCACGGCGTCGATCTCCGTCAGGATCCAATGGCGTTGCAACGGTTGCGGGAAGCGGCAGAGAAGGCGAAAATCGAGCTGTCGCAGAAGCTGGAGACCGAAGTCAATTTGCCATTCATTACAGCAACCCAGCAGGGTCCTTTGCACCTAGTGATGAAAATCACCCGTGCCAAGTTCGAACAGTTATGTGAGGATCTTTTCCGCAAGACCTTGGGTCCGTGTGAAAAAGCGCTGGAAATGGCGAAGTTAACACCGCGCGATATTGATGAGGTAATTCTGGTGGGTGGATCCACCCGGATACCGCGGATCCAGCAATTGGTGAAAGAATTCTTCGGCAAAGATCCAGCAAAGACGGTCAATCCGGATGAAGTGGTTGCTATTGGCGCCGCCATTCAAGGGGCAGTGCTGGCAGGCGAGGTGAAGGATATTCTCCTGCTGGATGTTGTGCCAATTACCCTTGGTATCGAAACAATGGGTGGCGTAATGACGCCGATGATTCCAGCGGGGACGACCATTCCGACCAAGAAGACTGAGATCTTCACAACGGCGACGGATAACCAGACGTCGGTGGAAGTCCACGTGCTGCAGGGAGAGCGTCCTCTGGCAGCGGATAACCGATCTCTGGGTCGATTCCATCTGGATGGAATTCCACCTGCACCGCGAGGTGTGCCACAGATTGAGGTAACCTTCGACATCGACGCCAATGGCATTCTGACGGTAACGGCAAAAGATAAAGCGACCGGGAAAGAACAAACAGTGCGGATCACGGGTGCAACGACGCTGAGTGAAGAAGAAATCGAGCGAATGAAGCGCGAAGCACAGGAGCACGCCGAAGAGGACCGTCGGCGCAAACGTCTGGTGGAACTCCGGAATCAGGCGGATACACTGCTCTACACAACCGAAAAGGAACTTCGGGAAGTGCAGGAAAAGCTCACGCCGGAGCTCAAGGCAGCAGTCGAAAATGCTGCAGAGCATCTCAAGAGCGTGATGAAAGAGGACGACATTCAGAAGATCGAGCAGGCGATCTCGCAATTGAACGAAGCCTGGAACAAGGCGTCGAAGTACCTCTATGAGCAAGCCGAGGCAGGGAAAGCTACAACGACGCAGGCAGAAGGAGGTGCAACAACAACCGACACCGGCAAAGGTGGTGGTGAAGGAGGAGTCGAAGAAGCCGATTACACCATTGTCGATGATGACAAATAACCTGTCCTGATATTCGGCAGCAAACACAAAGGCAGCCTTCGGGCTGCCTTTTTTATTATTCCTGCCATTCCACGGTAATAAAACGCAGGTAATTTCACGCCCTGGGTGAAATATAGGTGGTGGAACAGAGGCTGAGCTTGCTCAACATCGGAAAATGCCAGTGCTCATCGGCAATGACTGAGAGCGCCGCCTTTAGTCGGCAAAGAAAGTGCACCCTAAAGGGGTGCGTTCCCGGTAAATGCACGCTGAAGCGTGCGCTCCCAGTATGTGCATCTTAAAGCGTGCGCCTCTCTTTTGGAGCGCTGACTTTCGTCGGCAAAGGATGCCCGCTATAGGGTACACCTCAAGGAACGGGTAGGGGTGAAGCAATGCTTCGCCCGATGGGCGACCCAGTGGGTCGCCCCTACAGGGGTCAGGATTCCCTCTCCCTCCGGGAGAGGGTTCGGGGAAGGGAATTTGCCTGCTGAAGCATACCCTCCCGGTGAACTGGGAGCGCCGACTTCAGTCGGCATCGTTGCACGCCTAAGAGCGTGCGCTCCCAGGCACCCTAAAGGATGCGCTTCCAGTAAATGCCCGCTGAAGCATACCCTCCCGGACCCTCTTCGACGGTCTTGCTTGTGTTCGGGATTTTTTGTATATTTGCCTCACAGTGTGAGTCCGTTTCACAACTTCAGGAATGACAAAATGACAAAAGCGAAAACATTTTCTGCAAATCGTGTGTGTGTGTGTGTGTAACCGCCCTCCTGTTTCTGATGACCCTCCCGCTGTCAGCCCAACTGGATGTGTGGCGATTAAAATTTGAGCTTCCTCCTCAGATTGGGGGTGTGGTTCGTGACTTTGACCTGCGAACGCCAGCAGTCCTCAAAGATGCAATCGTTGGGTTGAATCTCTTTCCAAAGCAGCGTCTTTCTCAGGTGTATGTGGGAGAAGTTGATCCTGTAGGAGGATATGTCGATTTTGTACGTTTGGAGAGTGCCTATCGTCGGAACATCGAAGGAAGAAGTGTAGTTCGCAATGGGGCGCGCGATGGGTACATCATTGCGATGATCGAGTATAAGTCTGGGGGGATGGATACCTTGCTTTCGCTGATTAACATTGACACAGCGGGGGTGCATCGGTGGCGGCAGATTATAGACATTCAGGACAGCCAGGGGAGGAGTTATTCAGTAGTTGTGCCAACAAAGATTTTGGAGTACCGGGATTCGATATACTTGGTATGTGGCTATGCACGGATGGGAGAGCAGCAGGATGTTTTTTTGTTACAAATTGATGAGCAGGGGCAAATACGATGGATACAGTTGTACCGGGACGTGGCAACAGCAGATCACGATGTGTCTCCGTTGTGGTGTTGGGATATGGAAAAACTCAGTAGTGGCGTGGTGGTTCTGGTCGGGAGTCGTATAACAGATTTTTATACACCGCCACCGCCAGCAGGTTGTGTCAATGAACGGCAGCAAGGATGGTTATTGGTGGTAGATGGGATCAATGGTGTGCCGATAGGGAATATAGCATACGTGGAGCCGAAGTATCAGTGTACGGAATTTCGCAAGGTCCGGATAGCGGAAGAGCCAACAACTGGGAAAGCGTGGGTACTGGCTGTTGGATGGGGAACTCTGCAGGTAACAGGGATAGGGTTTGGGATATATCCGCAGATTTACATAGGGGAGATCGGACAGTTGATCAATGGAAAGGTTTGGTTTCAGGATGATGGACGCTATGCAGGGAGTCAGGTCATTGAAAAGGATCGGTACGAGGATATAGAGTATTGGATCATAGCTGACACATTATATCGAGAGCTTGGCGTTGTTGGATGGGGATATCGGGATTATTGGGGCTATGAGCGGGGACGATATGAACCTGCAGAGATAGACAAGACTCAGATGGTGGTCGGGGTGGTGCCGCCGGGAATCGTGTATGAGGATAATGGAGAAACGAAGCATTTACGGCACATTGAAAAGGGACAGCAAGATAGCGTGTTGTATGTGCTTGGATGGTGGGAACAAGGTGCAGTGTTATGGGGTGTAGATGGTCGATTGAGTCATCCTCGAGGGGAAGTAAGGAGCGATTGTAGAGAGTTATATGATGGGGTTCCACTGCGACCAGCCGATATGGTTGCAGAACAAGTGCAACTGGAGCAAGCCCAGTACCGTGAAGTATACACAAAGTCGCGGATGGTACAGCGGCGGTTGGACGAGATACGAAGATGTGACGCCGTATTGCCGTAGTGTACGGGTGAGGGAGCAATGCAGAGGCTCCAAAGGATGTGGTTTTGGCTGTGGTTGTTCGTGGGGGGATCTATAGGATTAGGGCAATGTCCGCCTGTTGGCAATACATATCTTGGCAAAGAGTTCTGGATTCCGGGGGTGCCTCCCGAAGCGATTAATCAGCCGCATGATTATGCTACTACTTTGTACCTTATGGCTCCATACGGGGCAAAGGTAAGAGTCACTGTGCCGGGGCTGGACTGGAGAATGCCAGATATTATCCTGCAGCCAGGAGAGCTAAGGATTCTCAGTGATGCCGAAGATTTGATAACCTTAAGATTGAGAGTCGAAGAGTTAGGAGTACCGATACCAGAAGCTTATCGAATAGTTGCCGATAAGCCTATTGCCGTGGTGGTGTCCAGTTACACCATAGGGGCGAATTTTATTCCGCAATGGTATGTGGTGTATCCATCTGAAAGCTGGGGGACTCATTATGTCTATGTTGGGCATTATGACACTTTTGAGCGCTATGGCCCCAGTGATAGCTCGCCGAACATCAATGGCTTTGTGGTGGTATCGAAGGAAAATGGAACGACTGTGCAGATCCGCCTTCGGGGGCGAGGTCGGGGATTGATCAAGTTTCAGGGACAGGTGGAAGAAGTAGATCTGAATCGGGACTGGGGAAAAGGGTATACGGTCACTTTGCACCAAGGAGAAGCTTTGCATTTCGTGTCATTGGGATCTGGAAGGGATTATGATGATGCTGTACTGGATTTCAGTGGAACTGAAATTATAGCTTCGAAGCCGGTAGGGGTGATATCGTATCACACGAATATGCATGCACCGTATCTCTACGATGATGCCCCAGGAAACGCAGCGGCAGAGATGGTGCCCCCAGTGGGGACGTGGAGTCGCAAAGTCATAGCGCGGGCAGTGTGTGAGCAACGGCAAAACGTTCACGGTGTTTTTCGGGGGGATAATTTTCGGGTAGTAGCGTCTCAGCCAAACACGGTGTTTAGCGTTCGGTGGTATGATGAGAACACTGGAGAGCTAAGAGGGCAGTGGTCGGGGTTACTCCGGCGGGCAGGGGATTTTCTGGAGTATGCGAGTAGTCCAACGATGGAAGATCGGATCGAAGGATATTCGGTCTGGGAAGCGGACAAACCGGTGTTGGTGGTTCGCTATGGAGGAGGAGTATTGGATGGGAGCGTGATTTTTACGTGGGCAGTGCCAGAAGAGCAGTATGGGTGTTATCATGTGATGTATCAGAGTGAGAATGCGGCTTTCGAGCGTTATGCCCATTTATTGATTCGGGCGGAGCGAGCTGAACAGCTCAAAGAGGTAAGGGTTAACAGAGAACCGTTGTGGTATCAGCAGCCGCAAATGTTGTTGGAGCAGGTGCCGGAGGAGGAAGGGATGTGGATAGCTAAATGGCGGAATGTTGCTGGAGGAATGTACGAAATCGTAACGCCTGTTCCGATGGCTGTTATGGTATATGGATTGGGCTACGACGTTTTTAGCTATGGCTACACCTTAGCAGCGTGGAACCGATTGGGGAAGCTGGACACGGAAGCACCACGGCTGGAGCGGCAGGATAGCTGCGGCATCGCTACCGTGACCGCCCGTGATGACTCCCTCGATCTTCCATACGAAGATACCGGCATCAGTCGCGTGGAACTGCTCAGCGATCGGTCCTATAACTACCGCCTCCGAATGATCTCGCCACCGGTGCTGGAAAACCGCGGCGAGGGGTACTGGCGACAGATCCGCTTTCGACTGGAAGTGATCGATCCCTCGCGTGATGGCAAAGCGGTCTATGGGGTGGTGGACTGGCGGGGCAATGTGCGGCTGGATAGTGTGGTGTACGATGCACCGGAGGTGGCACTCAGTGACACGCTCTTTCAGTTTGGCTCGGTGCGGGTGGGGACAAAGCAGCAGCAGGTACTTCGGGTGGTGAACCAATCGGATTCTGTGGTGGTGATCGATACGGTGTGGTTGCAGTGGGCAGCAGCATACCGGATCGTTGCAGTAACACCACCATTGCCAGCTTTGCTTGCATCGGGTGATACCCTCCAGGTGGTGATCGAATATGAGCCGAAGCGGGAGCGAATGGATGAAACGGATTGGGAGCGGGATACGGTTCAGATCGTAGCAGCGTGTGCCCGCTGGCAGGTTGCTCTGGAGGGGCAGGGCGTACAGCCGCACATTGTGGTGGGCGACTGGGATGCCCGGCAGGTGGCAGCAGGGGAGCAGCGGTGTAACAGCGAAAATCTCTACGACTTTGCGCAGACGATCCGGATCGAGAATCG
>WFXC01000003.1 GCA_015490805.1 Candidatus Kapaibacterium sp. | reverse complement strand
TACCCACAGATCAGGTACAATCCCTGCACCGAATCAAACAACACCACCTCCGTCGGTACGGAAACTTCATACAGTCCCCCCACCGTGTCCATCAAATGCAAATGCTGCGCCCAGAGAATGGTCCCGCCAGATTGCCAGTTGGTGGTATCCGCCCGTGCGCCAAACAGCAATGTATCAGTGGGACTTGCCACACCGACGCCAACGATCAAATACCCCTGACGATCCACGCTGCGGATCACTCCCCGACCTTCCGTCCACAGCACCGTGTCCCGAAAGTGGACATATTCCTGCAACGGATCAGGAGAGGTCGAATCAACTTCCCAGATCCCGATTTCATTCCATCCTCCATACACTTTGTAATTGACGCCCACGATTGCTTCTCTGACCACTGCGGGTTTTTCCAGATCAAAGGTTCGGGTCACAGCGTTGGAAATACCGATGGTGCGTTCAAAGACGTGCAAGCCCTGGGCAAGTGCTGGAAGGGTCATCAGAAACAGAAGTACACACACACACACACACACACACGATTTGTAGAAAATGTTTTCGCTTTTGTCATTTTGCCATTCCTGAAGTTGTGAAACGAACTAACAGTGTGAGGCAAATATACAAAAAATTCCGGACACAGGCAAGACCGTCGAAGAGGATCTGGGAGGGTATGCTTCAGCGGGCATTCACCGGGAACGCACCCTTTAGGGTGTACTTTCTTTGCCGACGAAAGTCGGCGCTCCCAGTCGGCGCTCCCCGTGTTAGCGTCCTCACTTACTGGCAGCACACGCTTCAGCGGGTAATTCCATTGGTAAGACAAGTCGGAGGGTTATCCTACTATTTTCTTTGCCGACGAAAGTCGGCGCTCCCGGTCGTTGCCGGCGAAAGCCGATGGTTCCGGGACAGAGGCGGTCTGCATCGGGTGTAGGGCTGACATATCGGTCTGCCCCTACTGGTGATGATCGGCGACGCAGGCATAGGGCAGAAACACCAGTCTACCCCTACCATTCCATATTGCATCGGTAACTGCATAGTTCCGCAGGGACAACGTATGCGTCCTCCTTACTCCTGCCGATGCAAATGGGTGATCCCGGCGGCTTCGGTAGCTACACCGGGAAACTCCTGTTCCCGATAGCAGTGATGCTCCTGCCAATGTGTTCTCTGCCAGAGATCCTGAGCTTTCCACCACGGCACCTTCATCTGCTATCGAAGAGATTGCCCTACTGTTTGAATGAAATTTCATATTTTTGACGCTGCGCGCAACAAAGGGGAAAGCAGAAGGATGGCGAAGGGACCAGGGATTAAGAAGCTGTACTACTCGATCACGGAAGTGAGTAAACTCCTGGGCGAAGAGCCCTACGTGCTGCGATACTGGGAAACGGAATTTCCGCAATTACGTCCCAAGAAAAATCGTGCTGGCAACCGAATTTACACGGATAAAGACATCGCCATTTTGCGGGCAATCCAGCACCTTCTCCGAACAGAACGGTATACGATCGAAGGCGCCAAAGAGCGGCTCAAGAAATTCGATCCTGAAACGGGAGCGTTCACCGTGGATACATACTCCTCCGATACTCCGCCTATCAGCCGGGCAGATCTCCAGCAGATCCGATCACTCCTGCAGGAAATGTTAGACTGGCTGCGCTCCCTTGATTAACTCCCGGTGCGGTGGAGTACCGCCTCCCACGTCAGTTGCGCGCCGCTGCGCTTCACAATTGCTGAAGCGCCGCAGTATTTGTCCTGCGACAGTTCGATCGAGCGGTTTAGATCTTTCATCTCAGCATCCGGACTCCACAGTTCGTACGTCAAATGCACTGTTTCAAACACTCGCGGATGCTGCTCCGCCCGTTTCGCTGTTGCGTGCACTTTTAAATCGACCACCGTTTTCCGTTTTTTGCGCAAAATGCTGATGACATCCATCGCCGTACACGCAGCGATCGATTCCAGCAACACGACCATTGGTGGTGTTCCCCTGCCCTGTCCACCGTGCTGCGCAACAGCATCGAAATGCACCTCCAGTCCATCCGGCGTTTTGCCAACAAAGTGCATTCCCTCAACAAATCCCACTGATATTTTCATCGCCCTTTCTTCCCTTTTTATGGCACCTGCGTTCGTTCCGGTGGAATTCCGTATTTCTGCTGGAGATAGCGAACCACCTGCTGTATTTCCTGCTGCGACAGAACTCGACCATAAACGATCATCTCCGCTATGAAGCCGCGATAGAACTGCTGAATGCCGGGAACATTGATCCGTCCGATGTGAAAATTGGAGAAATCACGCGGCGCCGTGTAACGCATCACCGTAATATGCGGCGGCGCCGGTGCTCGCCCGTGCTGAACGACCACATTGGGTACGTAATTTGCCCCACTGTTCTGATAATCAATTCCCCGACTACCGGTTGAGAAAATTCGCTGCCAGAAATCCCGTCCTGAATCCGGCTTTGCCCACACAATAAACACCGTAGCAGGAATAAAGCGATCCGGCGGACCAACATCTCCTGCGTGCATATAGTCGTTGTTTCCATCGAAAAAGACGGCTGGTTGTTCCCCAATGCCTTTTTTAATCAGCATCGGCTGAGCAGGTACCATTGGCTGGATAGCGTGGTGCTTCATTCCGCTACCATCTGCCCAATACGGTAGTTTGCTGCTATCTGGCCGCTCGATGGCATCCGCTCGCAGCCACAGTCGCATTCCCTTCCGCACCCGAAGGCGTTCGTCCGGCGGTGGCGTGGGTATTTCCTTAGGGATGGTGTCAATAACCCGCTGCGGTTTTGCGCTCGCTTTGCGCTCCGGTTTGCCAAAGACCCAGTTCAGGAATGGCTCCGCATAGAGCGCCAGAAAGACAATGCCAAACATTATCAGAACACCGACGAACCAGAACAGCAAAAAAGCCCGCAACTCCTTCTTCCGCGCCTCTCGTTGGGCATCTCCCTGAGTCATCCATTCATCCTGTTTGTTTCAAGATCACAAAAGTGCAAATTTACGAAAAACTTCGGTTCTGCTAAGAAATAAAGACAAACTGCTTCCCGTCTTGTGTTTGTTGTTCAACAAGCAACAGAAGAGGATGGCAGAGTTACAGACACCGGCAGATGCAGCGCGAACAATATGGATCGATGAACCTAAACAGCTTTACTGGAAAATCACCGATCGAGCGATTGCAGCATTACGCAAGATTCGGCAGGAACACGAAATTCCGGAAGAATATGGCGTCCGCATTGGCGTTCGCCGTCGTTTTATGGCGCGTCCGCAATTTACGATCGCTTTTGATGTCCACGCTTCTGCCTCAGACCGCATTTTTGAAGTGGAAGAGTTTCGGTTCTTTATCGATCCCGCTGTTCTCCCCCAGCTTCACGGAGTAACTGTCGACTACGTTGAGCGTCCAGATGCCACCGGTTTCACTTTTCTCAAAGACCCCTCAGCCTACCAGCCGGTGCAGGATGAGCAGCGCGAGAAAATTGTCATCACCGGTGGCTCAGAGGAGCTGATCACCAAGATCATCCAGGCACTGAAAAATTGCTATGATCCGGAAATCCCCATCGATATTTACGAGCTGGGGCTGATTTACGAAATCCACATCGACGACGCAAACAATGTTGCCATCAAGATGACGCTGACAGCGCCAGCGTGCCCGGCAGCCGAGATCCTGCCAGCAGATGTGGAACGCCACGTCCGTAGCATTCCGGAAGTCAACGATGTAACCGTAGAGGTTGTCTTTGATCCGCCGTGGAGCAAAGATCGCATCTCGGAAGTTGGTAAGCTGGAATTGGGAATGCTGTAGACACGTTCCTTTTGCTCAGGCATACGTCGCGGAAAGGCGACTTTTGAGTGTACTCATTCGCTTCATCAACCGGAGGTCTTCATTTCAATAACACCGTGCGACTATTCCCTATTGGGGTAAGCCCCCTCACACCCCCGTACTTCCAAAACCGCCTTCCCCACGGGATGTGGGAGGAAGTTGCACAACTTCTTCCCAGTGAACTTTCTCATACCGCGCAATCACCAATTGCGCAATGCGCGCTCCTCGCTCAACAACAAAAATATCCTTGCCGATATGCGCTAAAATCACTTTGATCTCACCTCGATAGTCACTATCGATCGTACCGGGTGCATTGAGCGCAAATATGCCGTACCGCAGTGCAAGACCACTGCGGGAGCGAACCTGCGCTTCATAGCCGTCCGGGAGCGCAATAGCAATACCGGTGGGCACCAGCACAATATCGCCCGGATGGATTGTCAGCGGCGTTGAAACCGCCGCATACAGGTCCATCCCGGCTGATCCCGCGGTTGCATAGGACGGCAAAGGAATGTCGGGATCAAGTCGCTGAATTTGTATCCTGAGCATGGCGCTGCTGTCCAATCTGGTGAAGATACTCCACAAATTGGGGCGATTGCAACAACACGAGCGTTAACTGAATCGTCGCTTCCACATCCTGCAGATCCAGTACTTCCCAACTGGTATGCAAATAGCGAGTCGCGACTGACAAAATCGTCGTCGCAACCCCACCGCGGGTATCCGTCAGCGGATCTGCATCGGTGGACGACCAGCCGCGTTCGATTTCCACCTGATAGGGAATTCCTGCTTCTTTCGCCAACTGGATCAACAAATCCGCCAGGCGGCGATCGGTTCGAACGCCCCGTGCAATGCCGACACCAGCACCAACTTTAATCACGCCGAATTTTTTCTGATCCACGCCGGGGAAATCGGTGGCAACCATTACATCGTAGATAATCCCCACATCCGGATTCAGTGCAAAGCCTGCTGTTTTAATCCCCGTCATACTGGTCTCTTCCTGCACCGTGGATAATCCGACCACATCGAAGGGAAGGGAAATTTGCTGCTCAACCAGTTGGTTCAGGATTTGACTCACGATAAAAATCCCCACGCGATTGTCAAAACACCGAGCGGCTGCCCGGTTGCCTGCCAACGGGAGAAAATCACCGCCGACGATCACCGGATCGCCGGGCTGCACCAATTGCTCAGCCATCGCCTTATCCGTCGCCCCAATGTCAATCCATAGCTCGTGCAGCTTGCGCGCCTTTCCCCGTTCTTCCTCCGACAGCAGATGGACCGCTGGTGCGCCAATAACTCCGTGCACAACGCCATTTGCTGTCAGAATTCGCACCGGCTGTGCTGGCAATACGGCTGGATCCACACCGCCGATGCTCTTGCAATACAGCATCCCGTCATCGCTGATATAGTGAACAACCAGTGCAATTTCGTCCGCATGTCCTCCCAGCAGCACTGTAAATCGAGAATCTGTTCCCCGATACCGGGCTGCCACATTGCCGTGCACATCCTGTGAGATCGTCAGCGCTTCCTGTGGAAGGGATTCAATCCATTGTTTCTGCACCGATTCTTCATATCCCGACGGTCCGGGCATTTCGACAAACTTCCGCAGCCACGCCAGTTGTTGCTCTGTCATCGACATCTCCTCCAATTTGTGATCGGAAAAAAGAATCGCAAAGATACAACGCCGTCCGGAGATGAGCGGCAAGATGAGCGACACAATCAACAGTACCGGCTGCAACGGAAACAGTTCACAAAGCGCCTCATTCCTCGCCGCATTGCCGTTACTCTTTCCTTATGGAATGTGGAGCTGCACCCCAACCCGGAGCGGCACTCCTGCAACCAGCGACAGAGTGGTCAACTGATCCGATTTGGGAGAGTCGCTGCTGGCAGCAACGGAAAACCCAATCCACGTTCCAATTGCCGCACCAGCGAACACATCAGAGAGCCAGTGCTGATTATGGTACATTCTGGACAAACCGGTCAGCGCTGCTACCGGTAGAAAGAGCGCATAGCTCCACCACTGGTTAATTTTCCGAGCTGCATAACCTGCCAGTGCAAAAGCGGTGGAGGTATGTCCCGAAGGCATCGACAAATAGGCATTTTCAGTCTCAAACCAGCGAAACTGCTCTGGTCCTTCCCCCGTATAGGGACGCGCTCGTCCCAATACCATCTTTCCGACCGTTGTAACTGCCCCTGTAAGCAGAAGCGCTACGAACGCTTCTCGTCCAATCTCACGGATGGCTGATTGCTCCGTCAATCCACCAATCCCATACAGCAGCACACTGCCCAGCGCCCAATATACGCCTTCGCCAAAAATTTTGGCAATCCCAAACACCCTATCGGCTGCGGGCGATTGCCATCGCTGGACTGCCGCAACAGCAGCCGAATCCCATCCGTACCCAATCACAGCAGCACCCAGCAGCGCGACAGCAGCCCACTGTTCTGCATCGGACCGCCACTGCACCACACGCCCGGCAGCTTGGGCACTCCATTCCAGATCCTGCTGGATAGGAAAAGACTGAGACAATACTGTAGGAACATTTAAACAAAGAAAGGCAGCCACATAGGCTACCCCACACGATACGAGTCGAAGCTTCATCGGTTATTCTTTTTCCGGCTCCACTGGCACAGCAACAAATCGCTTCACGCCGCGACCATAGACCCGCAGCAGGACAACATCCTTGTTGGTACGCTCCAGAACTTCCTTCAGATCCTTCGCTGAGCGTACAGGTTTCCCATTTGCTGAGATGATCACATCACCAACGTCTAACTTCCGGGATAGTCCTGCGGGACCGTAAGGATCAACATCGACGACAATCACGCCGGATTTTAGCTTCAATCGCTTCCGTTGTTCCTTGTTCAAAGGCTCGACCGTAATTCCCAGACTGGAAATTTCTGTTTTTCCTTCCTCAACTTCCTCTTCTTTACCTGCCGCATATCCTTCTCGCATTGCCTCTTCCTGTCCTTCCAGTGGCCGAAGGACAACGGTTTTCTCGAATACCTTGCCGTGTCGATAAATTTTCAGTTTCACCTTATCACCAGCTCGATGCTGAAAGACGATGGACTGCACTTCGTTCGGCTTGTACACCGGCTTCCCATCAACTTCCAGGATGATATCTCCTTCCTGCAACCCAACTTCCTCGGCTGCCGAATTAGGCGTGACAGACTGAATGATAACCCCCTGAACTTTATCCAGTCCAACTGCTTTTGCCATCGCCTGATCAACCGGTGAAATCCTAACGCCAATAAATCCTCGATCTATCTTGCCATCTTCAATCAGATCCGCTGCAACGGCTTTCGCTAAATTGGACGGGATAGCAAAGCCATAGCCCTGATAAAAACCAGTATTGGTTGCAATCGCTGTATTGATCCCGATCAATTCCCCCTTCAAATTGAACAGGCCACCACCGCTATTGCCGGGATTGATTGCTGCATCTGTTTGGATAAAGTTCTCAACAGCCATCCCACTGGTATCTCGGAACACCCCAATCTGGCGAGTCAGTGCAGAAACAATACCCGCTGTCAGGGTAGAGGTTAAGCCCAATGGATTACCAACTGCCAGAACCCACTCTCCAACTTCCACGCTGTCGCTATTTCCAAAATACGCGGGCGTTAAACCCGACGCTTTGATCTTGATCACCGCCAGATCGGTAAACCGATCTTCTCCAATGATTTCCGCTTCAAAGGTTCGCTGGTCGTGCAAGGTCACCTGAATCTTCGCCGCATTGTGTACCACGTGGCGATTCGTCAGGATGTACCCGTCTTCCGTAATAATCACTCCCGATCCCTGACCGCGAAGCGGTTGTGGTGTACCAGGAATTTCAAATTCGAAGAATCTTTTGAAATCCTCATCCGGAAACTGAAAGAAGTCAAAAGGGGAGCGTTTTGTCACCTTCTTGCGCTCAATGACCTGAATGTTTA
Source organism: Candidatus Kapaibacterium sp. (assembly GCA_015490805.1). Lineage (GTDB taxonomy): Bacteria > Bacteroidota > Ignavibacteria > Kapaibacteriales > WFXC01 > WFXC01. Next base: position 2,796 of record WFXC01000003.1, on the reverse strand, counting down.
CTACCGTAGGCATAATTTTTTGCCCCACCGCCCGAAACAGGGCGTTCATTTCTGCTGCCTTCCGGCGGAGTTCTTTCGAAACCGGCGGTTGCTTCGCGCCAATCTCAACGGAAGAACCGACTACAGAGGATAACAATGCCTTAGAGTTCATTTGTGTTACCACAAGCAAAACTATGAGCAAAGCAGCCAGTCCAATCCCCGTTGAAGCAGCCAAGGTTTTGAGCTTCATCCTTCCACTCCTTTGCTGTGAAACTTCCGTTGCAAGCACCTGCGCATGCGTGTAGCACTATGTCCAGACGATCCCCTGCCTCCAGTTAACATTCCCACAGGAAGGTGACGAATAAAGCAAAGCCTATGTTTCATTCCAATCATCGCAGACAACGGCTATGCACACTGAAAGACTGCTCACCGAAAGCAGCGTTTCCTCTCAATGCAAATTGTTCAGGCAAATTCTATTTGTTCCTTCCGGCACGGTATAGCAACAGCCGCCGCTCTTTGTGATTCAAAACTTTCCACTCCCCTTCCCGCAGAATGGTAAAAAGATGGAGCTTTCCAATGCCAACCCGGAGCAATCGCAGCGTTGGATGCCCCACCGCAGCCGTCATCCGACGCACCTGCCGGTTTTTACCTTCAAACAGCGTCACCTCCAGCCACGTGGTTGGCACGTTCTTCCGAAATCGGATCGGCGGATTCCGGGGCGGTAGGTCTAACGGCTCCGACAACCGTCGAACTCGCGCAGGTCTGGTTCGATATCCCCGGATAACAACACCCTGTCGCAACTGCTGAATCGCCTGTTCCGACGGTATCCCTTCCACCTGCACCCAATAGGTTCGGGGATGGGCAAACGCAGGATCCAGAAGCCGTCGGACAATCGGCTTCTCATCGGTCAGAATCAATAATCCTTCACTGGTCACATCCAACCGCCCTATAGGATAAACATCCGGGGGAAAATTAAACTCTTTGAGCACTCGCCACTCCGTGCCTGGCTCCGGTGTAAATTGGGATAACACCCCGTACGGTTTGTAAAAGGCGATGATCATTGCTTATCCTTTTGCTGAATGATCATTGCTTTCTCTCTGCTGTTTGCAGGACGAAAAGATTTTCCATTCTTACCCTTTACTTTCCGAATCCTTTGCTGCACGCTACCCTGCATTAAACTTTGCGTTGCTCAAAAGAGTCGGAGAGTTCTTATACATCTAAGAAAACGGAGTTTCCAATGGACCGTTCAGCGCTACCCCTGTTCATTACCCTTATGGCACTCAGCTCTCTTTCCCTTTCTGCACAATCAACCCAATGCATCTTGGTTGGGCCATTCCACGCTCCTATTACCCAGCCTCATCCCCTATTCAACTTTGCCTTCACCGTCGCATCTGACACTGCGCACCTGCGTACTCTCCTGGAAGCAGCCGCGCAAAACGGTTACAAACTCTGTCTCTCATTTCTCAAATCACGCCGTATGGTTCAGGATTCCAGCGGTCATTTTGATCTCACCCGATTCAAAGCGCGCCTGGATGCATTCAAAGGCTTCCACTTCGCCCCCTATGATTCGCTCATTCTCTGCCATTTGCTTTTTGACGAACCTCAGGATCCCGGCAATTGGGGCGGACGAACGATCTCTGCCGCTCTTATTGATTCCGCAGCAGCCTACAGCAAAAAGCTTTTCCCCACCATACCCACCGGGGTTGGAGCACCGGCGCAATGGTTAGCGCAACAGGGGCAATTCGCATTTTTAGATTACGCCAAGCCGCAATACTCGATTCGGCAGGGCACGGTTGCTTCCTTTATTGCTAACCAGCATCAGGCAGCACAGCGATCCGGACTGCGACTTCTGTATAGCATCAACGTCTTATCAGGTTGGTATGACCGGTCAGCTTTCCCGGCTGACTCTCTTTTAGCAGTGGCAGTGCAACTCTTAAGCGATTCGCTGTGCGATGGGCTGCTCTTATGGAAATACGATTCTGCTTACTTTACCGATCCCGCTGTTCACGCAGCCATTGCTCAACTGTATGATTCTCTTTGTGCCCCCCTCACCGCGCTTCCGCTCGTTCCTCCAGTGCGCGCTACCGTGACAATCGCAAACCAGCATCTTCAGTATTTCAATGTGACGGGACAATTTGTCAGAATCGAGCTTTACACAGTAAACGGCACTCGTCTTTTTCGTTCACCGCCCATTGCCCCAGCCACCACTTACAGAACACCCCTTACCCTGCCAGTCGGTATATACCTTGCTGTCGTCCGGCCACAACACGCCTCTGTCCCCATTACTGCTACCTTAGTGCGCTTTCCTTAGACACAACAACTCTCCCCTTGTCCCCCATCCCCCACTTTTTGCAAGAAAACAACCCCGTTGTGCACAGCATCAATGGAAATTGCAATAATTTTAACACCCGTTCTTCACACCTACCCCACCAAAGATCCTTTCACCGCCCCCGTTCTACCAAAGGCACAGCTTGCGCCACGTTGCCCAGAAGCTGCGGACAAACGGCTTATCATTATTCTCCAAAGTATGCGCATATAAGCTGACGATACTTAACAACACCGAGAACCGATTGCTCCCGCATCGTCTCTGTCAGTCTTCTATTGCTCTACGATCCCCTACTTCAAGCCAGCAGCTACTTCACCACATTCACTTTGAGTGTTTTGGCAAACCGACCACTGCTCATCCGCACATAATACACCCCGCTGCTGATCTCCGTTGCCCGTACCGCAACCTGATATAACCCCGCCTTCCTATACCCCTTCACGATATCCCTCACCTTCATCCCCATCGCATCATATAACCCTATCCTCACTTCC